>JBGCFR010000014.1:0-97735 GCA_045107045.1 Crocinitomicaceae bacterium | reverse complement strand
CCTGCGCATTTGGAATACCATCTAAATCAGTATCTGTATTTGGTAAACTTGTACCTGTTCCTGGATCTGATGCTGGCGTAGTATTATCTTCTGAATCAACTGGGTCTAAAATTCCATCTCCATCTGTATCTAAATTATCAGCTGGAACACTAGCATCTCCAACAATACCATCATTGTCAGGGTCTGATCCACCATTTTCCGTTACATCTGGAATACCATCATTATCTGAATCTAAGTCATCCACATCATCAATTCCATCATTATCGGTATCAGGATTAGGTAGTGGTGTACCAGGTGTTACTGGTGTAGTTGGGTCAACTATATCTGCTAAACCATCATTATCTATATCAGCTGGATTATCAACTAAACCATCATTATCGGTATCTACTCCTCCAGCTTCAGTAATATCTGGTGTGCCATCATTATCTGAATCTAAATCTTGTGAATCTGGCAATCCATCTCCATCTGTATCTGTATTTGGCAATACTGTACCAGGGCCATCATTTGGTGCAGGTGTAGTATTGTCATCTGGATCTGTTAAATCTGGAATACCATCTCCATCTGTATCAGTTGGAACGCCTGTTCCAATTATACCATCTCCATCTGGATCATCTCCTCCTGCTTCTGTCACATCTGGAATGCCATCATTATCTGAGTCTAAATCTAAATAATCAGGAATACCATCTCCATCTGCATCTGTTGGGTTGGTTAAAGGGTTGCCATCTCCATCTAAGTTAGCATCTTCGTCGACATCAAGGATCCCATCATTATCATCATCTGGATCAATATTATTATTAACACCGTCTCCATCTGAATCGAATTCTCTATAATCTAAATCTCCTATGCTAGGATTATCTGCATCCGCTAGATCTCCATCTGTTAGTGGACTTGCTGCACCATTTCCTGAATTAGTATATGCCGTAACTGCTGATAGTGGAACAGTATCAAATGCATCATCTAATCCATCCATATCTGCATCAGTCCCTGATGGTGATAATTCAGCACCATCTATCACTCCATTACCATTAATATCATGCCCTTCTAATAAATCAGATTCCCCATCATTATCTGAATCTAAATCTATGTAATCTGGGTTATCTGCAAGATCAGTATTTGTGGGAAGAATGGCAGTTCCTCCATTATCATCATCATATGAATCATCTACACCATCCATATCAGTATCATTACCACTTGGAGCAACATATCCTACCGTTGGTTGACCTTCAATATTATCTGGGATACCATCATTGTCAGCATCAATATCTAAATAATCTGGACCAGCTACTCCATCAGTATTTGGAATTGCCAAGGCTGTTCCTGGACCATCTCCTGGCAACACTGTTGTATTGTCATCAGTGTCAGTAATATTTGATAATCCATCTCCATCGGTATCAGTAATAATTCCTGTGCCAATTATACCATCTCCATCTGGATCCGTTCCACCGGCTTCGACTACATCCATAATGCCATCATTATCTGAATCTAAATCACGTGAATTTGGAACTCCATCTAAGTCAGAATCAAGATCTAAACAATAGCTAAATTCATAGAACTGAAGTGTAATAGTATTTGCATCTCCATTTGTTTTTCCTGTTGTCACTAAAATTCTATCAACTGTACCCGGAAAGTTAACACCAATAGAATTTGAAGGTGCATTTGCACCACCATTTGTACTCACAACTGTATTGCCAATTAAAGAAAATGATCCTGCGGGAATATTAATGTTTTGGATGTTACTAGGATTAGTAGAAAGTGCAGTTGTGCCTAAAAAAGGCTCAATCTTTACACCATCTGAATTATCTAAACCTCCTATTTTAAAGGCTAAATTATTAATTGGGTTATTAAATGTTATTTCATATACTGCTACATCACCATTTGGTAAATCAGTATTATTTGGTTGTACATTTATATACCTACCATCAGGACCTAAAGAAGCATTATTTTTTAATTCAACCCCGTCAACCCACTGGGCAGAACCTGAAACTGAATATGAAAAATCAAAGTTAGTTGGAGTTGGTGCCGCTACATTCGAATATTCACCCAAAGCAGCAATACTTCCTGAACTTGTTGAAGAACTATTAAAATCAGAATTTAGAGTATACCCTTGAGAATTCAAAGCAATGAATCCATTAATACAATCTATTTCTTCTGTATCTGGTATCCCATCATTATCATCATCTAGATCAACAACATCAGCTACTCCATCACCATCTAAATCATTTAGAGAATCATCACATGCATCTTCAATACCATCAAAATCAGTATCTACTAATTCTAAATAGTCATCTACTGAATTATTATTAATATCGTTAATTGTTCCATACCCATCAGATCCAGAAACTGAACCATCTCCATTGAATCCAGTACCGTCAACTTGTCCATCAACAGGAGATAAATCAGTGTAACCAGCTTCTAAAACATCATCACAACCATCACCATCTGCATCAAAATCAAAACTATTAATAATTCCATCTAAATCGAGATCAAAATTATCATTGATACCATCCATATTTGAATCAATAAAACCTGGAAATTCCGGATCTAAGTAATTTGGCACTCCATCAGAATCATGATCTAAGAGTGGATCAGTACCATTATGTTCACTAACATCCAAAATTCCGTCATTGTCATCATCAACATCTAAATCATCAGTTATACCATCATTATCATTGTCACAAGATGGTAAAACTTTTGTTATCAAAGAAGAGGACACATCAGAAGAATAAAACCATGTATTTATAGTACGGGCATTTCCAAAATCGTCACAAGTTATTGCAGTTGAGGACCCGTCACTACTGTTTGGAGCAGGTACTATTGTTGATGCACCTGTCCCATCCCAAGCATGTTGAGGGCCAAGTAGTCCGCCAAGTAAAATAGCATCAATAACTCCAGTTCCAGTAACATTGTCAGTCAAAATTGATGCGCCACATGTTCCAAAATTGGTCAGTCCGGAATCATCCCAATACAATTTCCTTGATCCAATTGCTGGGAATAAAGCATTTACAGTAAATCCATTTGTATTCAGCTCTGCATCATACATAGGAACATTGGTTCTACCTTTAAACAAAGTTGCTTGTATTCCAGCAGAAACTCCACCTGAGACAACAGCTCCAAGTCCATCCAATCCGTCCCAAGTTGCAACACCGTTTCCAACTGATACACCTAAAATTTCCAAAACCCGATCAGAAGTCCCAGATTGGTAACCGGGTGTACCATTTAAATCAAGCAAAATAGCTAAATCACCTGCATCTGCAAGAGTATATGGAATAAGATAATTACCAGGACAGCCATAAACTTCTCCTGAAAGAACTGGTGCAGGAGCATATCTAGTAGGAATATAAACTAAGGTATCTGGTAAATTCAAAAAAGTCAAATAACTTGAAGGTAAGGAAGGTGAACCACTTGGTGAAATTATTGATTTTCTATCATTGGTAAAGTTTCCAACATTACTAACACCAAAATA
Organism: Crocinitomicaceae bacterium; assembly: GCA_045107045.1. Taxonomy (GTDB): domain Bacteria; phylum Bacteroidota; class Bacteroidia; order Flavobacteriales_D; family Crocinitomicaceae; genus Putridiphycobacter. The sequence continues at coordinate 94,272 of JBGCFR010000014.1, read as the reverse complement.
ATTCATTGCTAATTCATAACCGAATGGCTTGAAGCCTGCAGCAAACTCCATTTCAACAATAGAACTGTCTTGTGTATAAGCATAATAGTCTCCTTCGAAAGAGTAATTGATATCTCCAGCAAAAGTTGCTGGATTGTAGCATAAAAAAGACCATTTTTGACAACTTATTCTACCTGGATAACGAATTCCTGCAGTATTTGCAACTGTAAAATCAAAGAAAACACCTACTGCATAGCCTAAATTCGGAGATGCACCACCAGTACTACTAGCATATATTTCCACAAAATAATCTCCATCCGCAGTTGGATTAAACATTAGTGGCGTATAGCCCGTTGGCGCTGATCCCGCAATATTTGGTCCGGCCGCGCCCTGTGTGTAGTTTGCAATGTAACCAGCACCAGATGTTGCATACAATTGTGGGCCATAAACAGTCGCATTTGAAGAATTTGTAATTCTAATATATACGTCTGATCTCTGAACAATACTCGTCCTATCATACCAATTTCCTCCAAAATAGAAATTTTCACTAGTGTGGTCGCTAATGTTAAATCGGATTCTGTTTGCTGTTGGACTTGCAAAAAAGGGTCCAGAACTATTTGAGTTACCAAGATATAGTGCCACTCCGTTTGCCGAGGTTGGCATTACTTCTTTTGTACCTTCTGCTTTCAACTGATTAGTTGAAAAAAGAACCACCATTAACAAAAAAGAGAGTACGAGTTTTTGTGCTCTAAATATGCTTTGCATTGATTTAGAACACTTTATGACTAAAGTATTTTCCATAAGTATTATTTAACATTTCAAATTTAGTGAAAAATGTTTATAAAGTATTAAAAATTGTTAATAACTTTTAAAACGCTGATTACCTAAAAAAGGTTACATCTTTCAAGATTAGCTGGACTGCGCAATTACCTTGCCAATTATTTTCATCAATATGATACGCTATGTTAATCAACTTATTATCAAATATTGTTTTCTTTTCTTCAAAATTAAACCCGATTGCATCCAAGTACACCTCATCATCATTTTGAAATAGAATTGTTTTTGCATGAATACTTTTTAACCATTTGACAGCCCCTTTAGTACGAACGTTTTTTGTTGCAAAAATTGGCTTCATATTATCAGGACCAAATGGTGCGAATTGCTTCAATATTCGTAAAAACTTTGGAATTCCAGTTGTTTCACTTAAAAATATGTCTCTGAAATCAATATCATCAGCAATTTCAAGGTTTTCGATCTGATGATTCCCAACAAAACTTTCAGATACCACTGTATTAAAAGCCATTCTAAAATCCTCAATATCCTCGATTTTCATAGTAAGTCCTGCAGCATATTTATGTCCTCCAAACTGAATTAAGTATTTTGAACATGCTTGTAGCGCCTTATACACATCAAAACCTTTAATGCTTCTAACAGAACCAACTGCCAATCCATTTGATTCAGTTAAAACCACGGTAGGCTTATAATATTTTTCTATTAAACGTGAAGCCACAATACCTATTACACCTTTGTGCCAATCCTTCTTAAACAATACAGTAACATGATGGCTTTTATACGCTTCATTTATTTCAATAAAATGAAGTGCTTCCTTGGATATTTCTTTCTCTATTTGCCTTCTTTCTAGATTGTAGTCATTAATTTCTTTTCCTATGGATTGCGCTTCAATAGTTGTTGTGGCTAAAAGTAATTCAACTGCTTTATTTCCAGATTTAATTCTACCTGCTGCATTAATTCTTGGCGCTAGAGTAAACACAACATCAGTTACTGTTAATGGTGGTTGTCGATTTGCGAGTTCTAACAAAACGTTAAACCCTATTCTTGGCGTCTTGTTTAACTTTCGTAACCCGTGATATGATAAAATTCTATTTTCTCCCATTACAGAAACCATATCTGCTCCAATAGCCACCATAACCAAATCCAAAAGGTATTCAATTTCGGAAAAGGGAAGAGCAAAGGTGTCATTAATTGCCTGTACTAACTTAAAACCCACTCCACACCCGCACAATTCTTTAAAGGGATATTGACAATCTTTTTGCTTTGGGTTTAAAATGATTGCTTCTGGAAGTATTTCATCCGGCATATGATGATCACAAATAATAAAATCGACATTACTTTCTTTTGCTCTTCCTACTTTATCAACCGCTTTAATACCGCAATCTAGTGCAATAATCAATGTAAAGTTATTATCAATTGCAAAATCGACACCTTTGTTTGAAACTCCATACCCTTCCTCGTACCTATCTGGTATGTAATAATGCAGTTTTTCAGTGAAATTTCTAAGGTACTGGAACATCAATGCTACTGATGTTGTTCCATCAACATCATAATCACCATATATTAAAATGTTTTCTCCATCATCAATTGCCATCTGAATTCTCTCCACGGCTTCATTCATTCCTTTCATCAAAAAAGGGTTGTGCAGATCTTCTAAATTTGGTCTAAAAAATATTTTCGCCTCATCAAAAGTCTTCACCCCTCTGCTAATTAATAGTTTAGCTATCGGCTTGGAAATATCAAGAGCTGTCATTAATGATTGTAATGTGCTTACGTCCTCAAAATTCTCATACTTCCAATTTTTTGCCATACTTGAGCTAAAGATAGCTATTTTGCATAAAAAAAGCCCTTTGTCATACGAACAAAGGGCCTCAATATCTTCATGTATTTGTTACTTACACGCATTATATCGTTTAGTCACTTCCTCCCAATTAATTACATTAAAAAAAGAATTAATATAATCAGGTCTTCTATTTTGATATTTTAAATAGTAAGCATGTTCCCAGACATCTAATCCTAATACTGGGTGATTCCCACAGCCAACTCCAGGCATCAATGGATTATCTTGATTTGGTGTTGAGCACACTTGCACTTTACCTCCTTTTTCAACACACAACCAAGCCCATCCTGATCCAAAACGTGTAGCAGCAGCTTTTGAAAAGGCATCTTTAAACCCTTCGAAAGATCCGAAAGCCTCATTAATTGCGTTTGATAATTCGCCTGTTGGCTCACCCCCTCCATTTGGAGACATAATTGACCAAAATAAAGAATGATTATAATACCCTCCTCCATTGTTTCTAACAGCTGGTGAATCCATTCCTTTAGAGAGAATATTTTCGATAGTTTCATTCTCTAAATCCGTACCTACGATAGCATTGTTTAGATTATTCGTATAACCATTGTGGTGCTTTCCATGATGAATTTCCATTGTTTGTTTGTCAATGTTTGGTTCAAGCGCATCATATCCATATGGTAAATCTGGTAATTTAAATGACATAGTTTTTGTTTTTAATTTATATCCTCAAATATAAAGGTTATTCTTTTACGATATCAAACTTGAAAAATAAAAGATAGAAATGAAAAGTTAAATGAGTACCCTCGAGTAAAATCCAAAAATATAATGTTGACCTTTTTTACGCCTCTTCAACCTCTAATTCAATTAAAAGTTGACCGCTTTCAACACTTTCCTGACGACCAACATTAATTGATTTTATAATTGCTTGTCCTTCTGCTTTTAAAACATTTTCCATTTTCATAGCCTCCAATATCAACAAGGGTTGTCCTTTTTCAATACTCTGACCGGGAGTGACCATTATGTCGAGTACTTTTCCAGGCATTGGAGCTTTTATATCAGTATCAACTGCTTCAAATGTTCTCTTAATCCCCATTTTGTCAAGGGTTAAATCCAAATCGTTCTTAAATTGAATATGATGGGTACTGTGATTATGTCTTATCTTCACGATTTTTAGATCGTAATTTATTTCCAAAATTTCTATAACCTCACCATCTACTTTGTAAATGGTGTCAGTCATTTTTTTTACAACTACATTAGATGATTTAAGAATTTTATTTAGATTAAATTGAGCAATCATAATTAATAGTTATCGTTATAAAACACTTTATATTCTTCCACATCCTTGAGCGACATTAATGTCGCATAGTTCGATTTACTAATTATTAGATGCTTGAATTCTGTTGGAACATCATTCAGCAATGAAACAGCAGGTTCAGAAGTATAGGCTTTTTCGTAAACCTCAGCTTTATTAAAGTTATCAAACGTTTTTATTATTAGGGCCTGGCCCTTATCATTAACAATAGTAGTTGATAATTTTATGTTTTGGGAGCCAAAATAGGACTTATTAAAATTTGCTATTTTAATCTTAACATCATTTATTTCGTCTAGTTTGTCGTTTGGAATCTCAACAATCATATAATGACTCTCTAAATCATTGTATTTATAGGGGCTATCTTTCTGATTTGATGAGGAACTCTTACCAATATTATTTAGGTATTGTTTAGCATACTTCCCTTCAGGCGAATCAGGACTAAGTTGAATCAATTTAATTAATGGATCTTTAGCCGCTTTAATTCCACCAACTCCAGTTTTACTAATTGACTTGGCCTTTAAAATGTAATATTTCTCGAGATACTTATTTGCGGTATCTTTAAAAATAACTTCATTGGATGCTGTAATTGCTTCAACGTATCTTCCAGTTTCATACTTCCGCAGGGCAGCTTTGTATGTCATCAGGTCTTTTTGAGCCAATCTTTCTTTTTCTTCAAAATAATCTGGATTTTCTAATAAAGCAGCAATGTCAGACTGCGGATACCTTGTTCGAATAAATGATTTATGCTCCCTTTCTTTTCCTGAACCTTTTTGCTTTTCAATTAAATAAAGCTGATAGGCGGCCGATAATACTTTTTCATGTTCAAAGTCCTTCTTTAATATTTTCTGAAAATAATCTATGGCTTCTGATTCTTCTGAAAGTTGATTTTTATAAATCATTCCCAAATTGTACATTGCATCAATCTGATTGCTGTAAGAATTTTCTAAACCTTCTACAGTCAATGGCAATCCCTCTCTTAAAATATCGACAGTCAAAGAATCAAGAGGCACACTAACCGAATCAACAGAAAACTCTGAAAAAGCACTTATTTCTTTCTTATTAGATCTTCTCCAGTTATCTTCCAATACACGTTGCTGTCCCCACAGTAATCTAAAATCATTATATCCTCTTGAAAGGGATTTTTGATTATAAAAATACCACTTATTTCCATCACTGTTGGCAGTATTAACTTTGGATATTAAGGCTTGTTGCGCTTCTAAACGAATTTTATCATTGATCCTTTTCTGCTTTTCTTTCTCCTTAATGTCTTTCAGAATATTTTTTAACTCTTTTTCTCTTTCTTTTTCTCCCATTAAAGCTATCCGCTGCAAGCTATCTTGAGTAGTATAAACTTCATAATTTTCAACTAATGTTAGTAGGCTTTTTGCTTTGCTGTCAATCAAATTAAAATCTTCATGGTCTGTTGGTAAAACGGCAACACAACTATCGTAGTATTTTTGAGATTTGATATACAGTTTATCTTCAAAATGCATATCAGCTAATTTTAAATACGATTTTGCTTTTTGTCTTTTATTATTAACCGAGAAGATAGCTGACTTAGTTAAGTTCTCAATTGCCCCCTGGCGATTTCCTTTCTTCAAGTCAACATCAGCCAAAACATAATATATTTGATCTTTGTATTCTATGTTTTTAGGGTCCTTGAGCATTTTGTTTAAATCCTTTTGCAATTCAATCGAATTTCCCTTGTTTGATAGGGCTTTATTTATTTTTGCATAAAACCTCATTTCGTATGGTGCATTAGATTTAACAACAGCACTAAAATGTTCAATGGCCTGATCATTTTGTCCCAATTCCTTGTAAAGTTGGGCCAAAACGAATTTGTAACGTGCTGCTTCCTTTCTTTTTTTCGTTTGTTCAATAGCTTTTTCGATATGGTCAATTGCTGATTTATAATTCTCTTCAGCTATATCTAAACTTGCTGAAGCCAACTGATATTCTTTTAAAAGCTCCTTTGTGAAGTCTTCAGGTTCATCATTTTTCTTTGAAGACTTTTTCTTATTTAATTTTTCTCTTTTCCTTTGATATTTGTTCTTTTTCGCTTTTTTTTCTTTCTTCAAAAATGATAACGGAGATTTCCCTTTATTTTGCCCCCTATTTTCAATATCATTCTTAACCGATATTAATTGCAATTTGGCCTTACTGTAGTCTCCTTGTTCTATATGAATTTTGGCCAACCATATTTTGGCCGCATACTGTGATGCTTGACCATTATATTCTTTCATTACATACTTGAACTTTTCTTCTGCTTTATCATATTCACGTTTGTAAAAATGAGAAATACCAATCACTAACCAATTATCATCAATCCACCTACAATTCTCTACTTCTTTGCGAGTCACAACATTTGGATTTGGCATAGAATGTCTATAAATTACTTTAGAACATTTTTCAATGGCTTTATCCATATCAGGAAACAAACCTGATGCTTCTTTTTCGGATGGATAAACTACAAGGTCTAATACCTCAGTATAATCATCTTTGTATTTATCTCGAAAAGTAGTGACAGATTGGTTTATGATTTCATTGGCATTGAAATAGCCGTTATATCTTGCCGTCATATTATGATAACCAACATTTAATGCGGCATCTTTCTCAGTTGAACAACCTATGATAAGTCCTAGGAAAAAGACTAAGGAAATGAAATTAATATTTGATCTATAAGTATTCATGTTTCTGTTCAAAGGTTCCTTAACGGCAAACCAACAAAAATATTTTAATTTATTTAATTATTAACCTTTATTCTACAGAATTTATCGATTACTGACTGAATAGCTTTAAAAAAAGTTTCAGGTTGCTCTAAAAATCCCATGTGACCACAATTTGCAATTGATATGTAATAAGGTCTATTTTTAATTTTTTTGAGGTATAACTTCATTTTGTTTTCTGGAATGATTGGATCAAACTCACCTTGAACAATGGCAATCTTTTGATTTTCCAACACAATTTCATTGTTCTTCCTATCTCTCATTCCAATTGTCATTGAAGAAATAATGTTATTATCCATTTTTGATGCTCCAGCTATTAGCTTTGCAATGTTTTCCTTCTGGTTATCTTTATTTACATGATAAAATAAGTTCGGAATGGCAGTTTGTATGAATAATGAAGAGTTTTGTTTAACTACTTTTACGACTCTATCCCTATCATTCCTTTTTTCGATATCATCATTCCAAAAATTAGAGTGGATAAGTGCCAAATTAATTTTCATTAGTTTAGTTAACTCCAAGCCAACATATCCCCCCATTGAATGTCCAAACACCACAGAATTTTCAAAATTTAAATAATGTAATACTGCTTTAACTGATTCAGCCATTTCTATCATAGTTATTTGGTCCGATTGTAATTCGCTTTTACCATGTCCGGGTAGATCAATCAATAAGATTCTATGCTGATTAGACAGCATTTTAGCAATATCTGACCAAATTTCTTTACTCTCGAGAAATCCATGCAAAAAAACTATTGGTGAACCTTTACCAAATAACTTATAGGCTATTCGATTCTTTCCAATAACTAATATATCATCCATTCATTAAGTCTTCGATATCACTAGCTTCAATTGGAATACTTGCCATTAGATTAAAAGGATTTCCAGATTCTTGAATTACTAAATCATCTTCAAGTCTAATTCCCAAACCTTCTTTCGGAATATATATTCCCGGTTCACAAGTAAATACCATCCCTGATTTAATAGGCTCATTCCAAGATCCAACATCATGTGTGTCTAATCCAATAAAATGAGAAGTTCCATGCATAAAATACTTTTTATAGGCAGGCCAATTCGGATCTTGATTTTTGATATCTGTTTTATCTATTAAACCGAGGCTTAAAAGCTCTCTTTCCATTAAGTGACCAACCTCTTTATGATATTCATGCATAAATGTACCTGGCACCAACAATTTTTCTGCGCTTTGTTTTACATTTAACACCGATTGATAAACGGCTCTTTGTCTTTCTGTAAATTTTCCGTTTACCGGCACACATCTTGTCATATCAGAAGCATAATTAGCATATTCTGCGCCAAAGTCCATTAAGATAACATCTCCATCCTTACAAATTTGATTGTTCTCAATATAATGAAGGACACAGGCATTTGGACCTGAACCAACAATTGGAGTATATGCCCAGCCTTTTGAGCGGTTTACTAAAAATTCATGCATTAATTCCGCCTCAATTTCGTATTCTGCTATTCCAGGCTTAATCATATTCAAAATTCGTCTAAAACCCTTTTCGGTAATATTACAAGCTTGTTGCATTAATACGATTTCTTCAGGTTCTTTAACACTTCTTATGTTATGCAAAATTGGAGAAGACTTTAAAAATTGATGGCCTGGTTTTTCTGTTACCAATTGCTTAATAAACCTATCTTCACGTGTTTGTACAATTGTATTTGCACGTGTGTGCTCATTAGTGTTAATGTAAATATTAGAAGTTTGTGCGAATACAATCTTCATGATTGATTCATAGTCGGTCAGCCAAAATACATTCTTAATACCTGCTGTTTCGAAAGCTCTAGGTTTTGTCAATTTTTCTCCTTCCCAAATAGCAATATGCTCGTTAGTTTCCTTTAAAAACAGCATTTCTCTGTGCTTTTCATCAAAGGCGTCAGGACAAAGGACTAAAATACTTTCCTCTTGGTCAACACCTGATAAATAAAAAATATCCCTGTGTTGCTGGAATGGCATTGTGCTATCCGCACTTATTGGGTAAATATCATTTGAATTAAAAATTGCCACAGATGATGGAATCATTTTGGCGATAAATTTTCTTCTATTCTTAACAAAAAGGTTGCTATCTATTTGACTATATTTCATATCTTAATAGTTTATATAATATTCAATTCGTAATTTTAGCTCTTTGAGGTGTTAAGTTCAGATTACTTAAAATTGAAAGGCTAAAGGTATTATTTTTCAACCAATATAAAAAGCTGTCTACGATACTAATTAGTCTGTAAAGTTTGGTGGATTGTAATATTTACCTAAATTTGCACTCCAATTTAACTAAGGATGTCAGCAGGTGTAAAAATATTTTCAGGTAGAGCCACATTAGGGTTAGCAGAAAAAATTGCTTTGTCTTTTGGTAAAAACCTTGGTAATGTTATGGTTACTCAATTCAGTGATGGCGAATTTGAACCATCATTTGAAGAAACTGTTCGTGGACAAGATGTATTTCTAATACAGTCAACAATGCCACCTACTGAAAACCTTTTTGAATTATTATTAATGATTGATGCAGCAAGACGTGCTTCTGCTAAATCCGTTGTTGCAGTAATACCTTATTTTGGCTTTGCCAGACAAGATAGAAAATCTAAGCCTAGAGTGCCTATTGGTGCTAAGATGATTGCTAATATGTTACGTTCAACTGGTGTTGATAGAATCATGACCATGGACTTACATGCTGATCAAATTCAAGGATTTTTTGAAGTTCCTGTTGATCATCTGTACGCATCAACTATTTTTATCCCTTATTTGCAAAAAATAAATACTGGAAACTTAATAATGGCTGCACCTGATGCAGGAGGCGCAAAACGAGCGAATTCTTACGCTAAAAAATTAAACTTAGGTTTAGCCATGTGTCATAAGCAACGTAAAGTTGCAAATGAAGTAGCTGAAATGACTGTTATAGGAGATGTAACTGGTAAAGATGTAATTTTAGTTGATGATATGGTTGACACCGCAGGAACATTGACAAAAGCTGCCGATTTATTTATGAAAAATGGTGCAACATCTGTGAGAGCTTTCTGTACACATGCTGTTTTGTCCGGGCCTGCATTGGAAAGAATTGAAAGTTCTCAATTGACAGAATTAGTTGTAACAGATTCTATCCCATTTAATGGAAAAAGTGAAAAAATAAAAATCTTAAGTGTAGCACAATTGTACGCTGATGTCATGAAGAGTATGGTTAATCATGAATCAATTAGTTCGCACTTTATTATATCGTAAAACAAACAAATAACAATAAAAATGAAAGAAGTATCATTGAGCGGTTCAGCAAGAGCGAACGTAGGGAAAAAAGATGCAAAGGAAGCCAGAAGAAACAATAGAGTACCTTGTGTAGTTTATGGTTCAGGAAAACAAACGCATTTTACTGTAAAACATACAGATTTACAAAAAATTATGTACTCACCAGATGTTTATGCTATAAACATTGATGTAGAAGGGACAAAAGTAAAAGCAATCGTGCAAGAATTTCAGCAACACCCAGTTACTGATAAATTTATGCATGTTGACTTCTTGGAGTTACAAGATGATAAAATGGTTAAAGTGGATATCCCAGTTACATTGTTCGGTAGATCAATAGGTGTAATGAATGGTGGTAGACTACAACAAGTATTTAGAAAATTAACAGTTCTAGGATATCCGAAAGATATTCCGGATACGATTAAAGTGGATATATCGGAATTAAGAATTGGAAATTCTGTAAGAGTAAAAGAATTGGAATCAGACGGTTTTAGCTTACTAAATGCTTCAAATGCAGTGGTAGTATCAGTTAAAATGTCTAGAGGAGCTCTTGACTTGGAAGAGGAGGAAGAAGAAGAAGCTGAAGGAGAAGAAACAGCGACAGAAGAAGCTGCAGAATAATCAAAGTTTGAATTTTAATAAAAAGGTGACTACATTTGCAGTCACCTTTTTTTATTACCTGAAATGAAATATTTAATTGTTGGCCTTGGAAACCCCGGATCCGAATACGCAAATACCAGACACAATGTTGGCTTTAAAGTATTAGATGCACTTGCAAAAGAAAATGATACAACTTTCTCGAGTGCGAAATTAGGCGAAGTTACCCAAATTAGATTTAAAGGTCGTACTCTGGTATTACTAAAACCTTCCACTTTCATGAACCTTAGTGGGAAGGCTGTAAATTACTGGTTAACAAAAGAAAAAATTAAGCCTGAAAACTTACTCGTTATTACTGACGACCTGGCGTTACCATATGGTAAATTGAGATTAAAAGGTAAAGGCAGTCATGCTGGTCACAATGGATTAAGAGACATTATTGCCGTTTTAAACTCTACAGTCTTTCCTAGGTTAAAATTCGGAATTGGTAACGATTTTTATCCCGGACAACAAGCAAAATATGTGCTTAGTAACTGGAATTCCGAAGAAGAAATAACATTGAATGAAAGGATATCAGCGGCTCAAGTATTCATTACTAATTTTGTCACCATTGGCCTTGATAAAACAATGAGTACAAATAATAATAAATAATACTTATCTGCGCTTAATCAATGCAAAACGCTGGCTATTATATATCAAACTAAACTCAAGGCCACCTGTTCTTTTATAGCTCCCCAATTTCGATATTGTCACATCATAGGATAAACCAAACTGCCAATCTCCTTTTTGATATTTAAGGATAGGTACTATTGCATCATTATATCGATATCCAATACCACCTGACAATACTACTGACTTTTTTAATCGAGTCACTTTACTACCTGACGAGAGCTGAAACCTAAGTAATGAAGCAATATATGTTTCAGAATGCGGACCCTGAATATACTGGTTAACAATACTTTCAATTCCTAACTTTGAACCTGAAAAGTCTTTGATCAATTCTCCTCCTAAAGCAAACTTTGCAAATAAACTCTCAATGTAAATATTATTAAAATTAATCTTTGGTTTGTTAAAATGACTGTACGACATCCCAATTGTGATACTCATATTTCTATTTGCTGCAATACTCTGTTGAACAGAGCCATACTGATATAGAAAACCAAAACCAAAATCGCCATATAAATTTGAAGATAAATTTTGGGCTTCAAGGCTTGGTACAGCACTATTCAACTCTGAACCATCAAATTGATTTGGAAAAAGAACATTTTCTAAATTAGCCGACTTTTGTCCAAAGCCAGACGAAAATCCAAAGGAAATTCTACCACTGCTACTAATGGGTACTACAGCAGAAATCGAACCGCTAAAATTTCGTAGCCCGAATTTACTATCACCACCAATATCATTATAGAAAGTAATTCCTACCCCTAGGTATGCGCCTTTACCTCTCTGCGGTTTAAATAAGTTCATATCGGCAGAGATACCAGTGGTTAAAAAGTTTGTATTTGCATTAATCCATTGATTTTTATGATTCACTGCCAACCGTTCCCAACCATTATAAAATCCAGCTGCCGCTGGATTATTCAACAAATTATTTATCCCCAATTGTGAAAAGTGTATATCCTGTCCAAAGAGGACATTAGAAATTAGGATAAACGCAATGGCAATTTTTTTCATTCCTACCTAATTATTGTAATATTACCTGACTTTTTAACTTCTTGTCCTGTTTTAAGTGTGTAAGTCAGTCCATAGGCGTAAACGCCAGCATTTACAAATTTTCCTTGATAGCTACCATCCCATTCTCCCACAAATGAATCTGTATGAAATATTTCTGCCCCCCAACGATCAAATATTCGCAGATTAAAACTAGCGACATCATTTCCAACATAAAATTTGTAAACATCATTAATTCCATCATTGTCTGGTGAAAAACCTGTAGGAACATGGAAACCAGTGAGCCCAGATGGATTGGTTGTTGTGTCAATGGGCTCAATTACTTCTTTGGCCATAAAATAAGCTATTATTGTATCATCCATCATAAACTCTAAGGTATCTTGATCTATCATAGGGTCAGCAAAAGAATGAATACTGGCCTCCCAACGATCAAAATTATAGCCACTCTTTGCCTTAGCTTTTAAATAGGTTTCAATGCCTCCATAGTAGATGCCTTGGAAGGAATAATAAGGAATATACTCCGAATTAACTTTTATCTGACCGGAATTTGGTGGGTCAACATCTAACGTAATTGTAAATGGTCCGCTCAAACTATAACAATTAATTAAGCCTGTACTCATAGCTGCACAACGATCATTGATAAAAGTTTTTAGCGTTGCCAAATTAGCTTCCCATTGCGCTAAGCTTCCGCCCCATTTTGTAACTTGTCTGCCCATTTCTGGTCTTATTACACTTGCCATACTATCTAATACAGTAATCATCCGATCACAAGAAAAAATAGTGTTTGAAAGGTCAATGTAACGAGAAATATAAGCCTGTTTAAAAACAGGATTATCCATTAGTTTATTCAAAATTGTTATATGCCCCTGTGGATCAGAAAATGGGGTTAATAAAGTTTCAGGATTACATGGGTCAGCATTGGCGCTTGTGCTAGGCACACCAGTATAGTTGATGTAATGCCCAAATGTAGCATCCATATCCCACAATGCATATCGGAATTTCTTTTTATCTCCATTGGGGTTGTGCCCATGCCACCAGGCAGTATTCCAGTTTAGCCAATCCGAGCATACAGTATAACTGTTCATTACAACATAATCGATTAAGCTCCCTACATTATATAAACTATCAACATAATCGTAATTTGCCTGAACACTCATACTGTTACTATTAATATAATTAAATAATGCTGTCCAATGATTAAGATCACCATACTCAGCCCAAGTATTCCCCCATGTTTTAATGAAGTCTATATCTTTCTGGTCATAATAATATTCAGTAAAATCAACATCATCTACTTTTTCTCTAATATCGTAAACACCCCAATATTGCCCATTGACGTATAATATGCAAAATCGACTTGTCCGTTCATCCATCCTCAATTTACCAAGTTGAGATAATGTATGGACATAAGCATCTCTAATATGCGCACCTCCTGGTTCAAAAGAAACATTATCGTTAGCTGCAGCTTTAACAATAACCCTCTTGTACTTCTTACGTTTTTTATTCTGGAAAATTTTATGTTGTATTGCATAATCATGCCCATATTGATCTCGCATTATAAAATCAAATCCTCTTTGATTATATGCCCACGAATCATTCCCATGTTTATTATAATCACCCTCACCCTCTGCCACTAATAGTTTATTCGTTTCGAACATTTCGAAGGCACCTTTAAAGTTATCGGTAAAGGCACCTGCAATATTGTCATCCAGAAATTGTTGAATTTCATTGCCGCAGATTGATAAAACAGGTACAGTATGAGTTTCATTGATAAAGTAAGTATTTGTTTCAATAAAACTGGCTGCAGTTCCTGAATTTACAGGAAAGGCTTTTGCCCTGACCACAGTAGTTGCATTCACAACAATTGGCCCTGCATATAATGTCGAGGTTGCCGTTGGTTCATTACCGTTTAAAGTATAACGAATTAATACGTTAGGATTAGCGCTTGTAAGGGTCACATTTTGAGGCCCGTTATAAAATCCACTAGGAATATTAAAAGTAGGTTTGGGAGTGTAATAATTGATGAAGTTGGAATTTGGCGTACCGTAAGTTGGATTGAAAAAAATGCCCCAATTATTATTTCCATCTATAATTCTGCCATAAGAGTGATTAGTTTGAGTTGATTTAATCATCCTCAAACTATCAATTACACTGCCATTCGCAGCTGTTAATATAATCCACTCATTCTTTGTTTGAGTTAAGCCAAATCCTGCATGAATTTCTCCACCAAAAACACCATCTCTTCCTGAAAAATTAATAATAACGTGGCCATTGGCAGGAATTGAACCACTTGGAATCTCCCACTTAAATAAATCACTGCTTTTATCTGAAAGAAATAGTCCTCCAATATTAATAGCAGAATTCGATCCATTATAGAATTCAACCCAATCATTTCTATCCCCAAAAAAATCAATAGGTCCGTTAACGTTAGAGCATGAATACTCATTGATTAATATTTGTGCTGATAACAAATATGATGAAACGAAAAACAAAGTAAATAATACCTTCATTAATTAAATGATTTTGACTAATTTGTTAAAATTAAAACAATTTTATCTTAATTTAGTTTTTAATTTAGTTTAATATTGAATTTTTATTTATGAAAAATATTTTTCTTGTTGGTGTTTTGTTGTTTAATCTGCTAGGTTGTCAAAAAATAGAAGGAGAAGGAGGCAAATCTACTATAATTGGAACTGTTAAAACAATTAATATAAATAGTAACGGTGAGGAAATTGCAACATATCCAGCTGCTGACGAAGATGTATACATTATATACGGGTCTGGCGATAATTATTTTGATGACAAAATAGAAACCAGTTATGATGGTAGTTTCAAGTTTTCATACTTAACACCGGGTGATTATTCCATTTTCATCTATTCGGAATGCAATACCTGTCCAAGTAATAATGAAGCTGTGATAAAAAAAATTACTATATCTGCTAAAGATGAGGTTGTTGATGCTGGAGAGTTAGTAAGATATGACTAAATTATTTATTATTTCAACTGCTATTTTGGTTCAATTTTTTTCGGTTGGACAGTATTCTGATGCATTGTTATGGACTTCTACATCAATAAAGTCTAGAATTACAAAAGATCTAAATGCTGAGTTAGATTTTCAAATGCGTTTTAAAGACAATGTAAGTGAAATTTCCAGCTTATTCATTCAAACTATAATTGATTACGAATTGGGAAAGAATGCAGAATTGGCCGTTGGATATAGAGGCTCCTATAATCAAGGGGATTATAATTTTGAAACATTAAATAGAGTGTTTATAGACTTAAATTATGATCAACCAGTATTAAAAAAATTAGATGTTACACTTAGACTTAGATCCCAACATGAATTTAATCGTCTACGTAATATTGGACAATTTATTGAACCAGAAAAAGAAACAGCTTTCAGGATTCGTTATGGGATTAAGTATAATCTGAAAAAATGGAAGCCCAGTATTTTCAATGAATGGTTTTTTAATCCAGCTTTAGCATCATTTTATGCTTACAGGTTGAATTTTGGACTAGGATATAAAATATCAAAACGACATAGTATTAAGGGGGGATATACTATACAAAATGGGACGGATTCTCCGTCTATTACAAAACACATTTATAAAATTGGTTACAGTTATAATTTAAAGGGTAGATTAATTAATAATTAATTACTACTCCATTAATTTTAAATCAATTTGTTTTCTTGTCAGGCTAACTTTTTCAATAATAACAATTACCTTATCACCAACATTAAATTCTTCACCATATTTTAATCCTATGACTGCATATTTTTTTTCATCAAAATAATATTTATCATCTTGAATAGATTTGATTTGAACCATTCCTTCACAATTTAATTCAGTCATTTCAACATACATTCCCCAATCTGTAATTCCAGTAATCACACCATTAAAAGATTCTCCTATTTTATCTTTGACATAAAATGCTTGAAAGAATTTTTGAGAATCTCTTTCAGCACTCACTGCTCGTCTTTCTGTTTGAGAAATATGCAAAGCGGTGTCTGCTAAACCAGCATTTTGTTGGTTTTTCATCTCTAATGTTTGAAACAAAATTCTATGAACTAATAAATCAGCATACCTCCTTATTGGGGAGGTGAAATGCGAATAGTATCTAAAGCCTAGTCCATAATGTCCAATATTTTCGGTATCATAAATCGCTTTTGACATTGTTCTAATTGCCATACTTTGAACCATTGAAAAACTTGGTTCTTCTTTCATTTCTTCAAATAAACTATTCATTTTTAAAGCAATATCCCTTTCTGTATTATATGAAAATTCTTTGCCGAACTTTTGTAGAAAAACTCTAAATAATTCCACTTTTTCTCTATCTGGTTTATCATGAATTCTGTAAATGAAAGGAATAATAGGCTTTCCATTTTTTGTATCTCCAACATACTTTGCCACTTTCTTATTTGCTAGTAGCATAAACTCCTCGACCAATTTATTAGCATCTTTTGTTCTCTTCTTAAACGTGTTGATTGGCACACCCTCTTCATTCAATTCAAATCTTAGCTCTTCACTTTGAATTTCCAAAGCTCCATTCTCAAGCCTTTTTCGTCTCATTTTTTTTGCCAATCCATCCACTAATAAAATAGCCTCACTATTATTTCCTTTTTTGTTTTCAATAATCTCTTGGGCATCTTCATAAGTATACCTATGATTTGAATTGATAACTGTTTTTCCAAACCATTCTTTATGGACATTGGCATCATCATCCATTTCAAAAATGGCTGAAAAAGCTAACTTTTCTTCATTTGGCCTCAAAGAGCAAACACCATTTGATAAATGTTCAGGTAGCATTGGAATAACTCTATCAACTAAATAAACTGAATTCCCTCTTTTGTATGCTTCTTTATCAAGCTGAGACCCTGGTGTCACATAATGACCAACATCTGCAATATGGACTCCAATTTCAAAATTACCATTTGATAAAATTTTAAAAGATATGGCATCATCAAAATCTCTAGCATCAATCGGATCTATTGTAAAGGTGAGAACATCTCGTAAGTCCTTACGTTGGGAAATTAGTGCTTGTGTAATTTCTGTTGGAATTGAAGTGGCTTCTGCTAATACCTCATCTGGAAAAACAAAAGGAATATTATTTGAAGCTAAAATTGCTTTCATTTCTGCATCATTTGATTCAGGACGCCCAAGTACTTCAATAATTTCACCGAAAGGATTCTTAGCAGTTTCGGGCCATTCTAACATTTTGGCAATGGCTTTATAACCTGATTTTGCTCCATTTAATTTTGAGAGAGGAATAAATACATCAATGTCAATTTTATAATTGTCTGGAATTAAAAAGGCAAAAGAATCCCCAATTTCAATCGTTCCAACTATTGTTTTATTTGCACGTTCAATAATTTCCAACACCTCACCTTCTTGGCTTTTCTTTCCTCTACTTTTTAACAAGTGAATCTTAACAAAATCACCATTTAACGCTCTATTAATATTCTTCGGTCCAATAAAAATATCTCCCAAATCAGTAATTACATAGCCAGCTCCGCGTTTAGTAATTTCAATTTTTCCTTCAAGCATTTGTGGGTTAAAATAACTCTTAAATTTACCTTTAGAAACTTCTTTAAGCTGGCCTTGTTCGCTCAATTTAAGCATTATAGAGTAAATCAGTTTTCTGTCAGCAGCATTGTTTACTTTCAAAGCTCCAGCAATTTGCTTATAATTATAAGCCCTCTTAAGGTCCTTACTAAATAGTTTTAAAATCTGTTTTTGTAGCGCCTCTTTTTTCTTCACTGTATTCTTTTCTTTGCTGGTTTTACTTTAAAAAAATTTCTCAATAAAATTAGGTATAATTTACCTTATGGGTTAAATTTGCTATACAAATAATAGACTATGTCAAATAATCGAATTGAAAAGGCATTAAACCAACAAATCTATAAGGAAGCCAATTCCTCTCAACTTTACTTGTCTATGGCCAATTGGTCAGAGCAGAATGGTTTAAGTGGTATTTCACAGTTTTTGTATTTACATGCCGACGAAGAGCGCATGCATATGCTTAAACTAATTAAATTCATGAATGAAAGAGGCAGTGTTGCCAAAATCCCCTTAATAGAAGCTCCAAAAGACCAATTCTCATCAATAGAAGAATTATTTAATGACTTATTGAATCATGAGATAATGGTTACTCAATCTATTAATGAAATAGTCCACATATGTATTGAGGAAAAAGATTATACTACACATAATTTTATGCAATGGTATGTTGCTGAGCAATTAGAGGAAGAAGCTTTGGCTAGAAGTATTCTGGACAAAATTAAATTAATTGGAAATGACAAAGGAGGTCTTTATTTGCTTGATAGAGACATTGTTAAGTTAGCCACAACTGAAACAGTAGAATAAAAGACATATAGTTTGGCATTATTTTCGTAAGTTAGAACCCCGTACAATTTAAAAAAGGATTTGAATTTAAAATTTTATATATTATCATTTTTATCACTATTTGTCTTTACGTCAGTTAACAATCAGACGGGTAAAAATGATTTTAGAGATACGCAAAGTACTTTAAAGGCACTTTATATCTATAATTTTGCAACACTAACAGATTGGCCAACTAATTATAAAAAGGCCGATTTTGAAATTGCAATCATAAGTACAAATTCGAATGTCTACAACGAATTATATAAAAAATACAACGGAAAGTCTATAGGCAGTCAAAAAGTAAAAACTGTTAGATACAAATCCCCTAGCGAAATCGGAAAACCTAATATTTTGTTTTTAGACAAAAGCAGTAATAGCTTGATGACAAAGGTAAATGAAAAGCTAAAAAGCAGCAGTACAATGTTTGTTACTAATAAACCTGGTGCTCTCAAGTCAGGTTCTATAATAAATTTTGTTGAAGTAAATAATAAGCAGTCGTATGAGATTAATGTTAAAACAGCTAAAAAGAAAAAGCTTGTAATAGCATCTAAATTGATTGACTTAGCCATAAAAAAAATTGAATGAAAACATTTTTATACATATTGCTGATATTGGCCGGCTTTTCACATTTTGGTGGAAAATCGCAAGGACCAAACTATGCTTTAAAAGCTTTTGAGTTATATAAGCTGAATGATTTTCAAAATGCTAAAACTTATATAGACTCTGCAATGCAGAATAATGAAATTACTACTGATAGACTATACTTTTTACATGGTTTGATATATAGGGAACTTAAAAATGAAAATAAAAATAGGGTAACATCACTAAACTCATTAAGCAAGGCAAAATCTATTGCAACTTCACCAAGTCTTCAAAAACAAATCAATGTCTCAATTTTCAATACAGTTTTAAAAACTTACAACGAATCTTATGAATTTTTAGAAAAGGGAGAATTAAATAAAAGTGAAGCACGTTATCTTAAGTATAAAGAACAATACCTTCAGTACTACGACCCAACTCATGATTTTAGTCCGCTTGATGTAAAATACTTTATTACCTTAGGTTCAGCATGGCAGGAAAATAATCATTTTGCTTCATTAGAAGATCAATTGCGACAATTAAATACGTCAGTAGAAAAATTTAATAAAACATTAGCTATTGATCCAGAAAATTTTGCAGCTGTTTATTCGATAGGTGTTGCATACTATAATTTAGGTGCTGACTTAATTACATATACTGATCCGAAAACACCGATAGAAGAGCTAGAAAAAATTCAAACTACTGCACTAAGGATGTTTAAAAATGGTGAGCCATTTCTTCTGAAGGCGGAAAAAATGGATCCTAGCAACTTAGAGGTTTTGAGAGGACTTAGAAATATTTACCATGCCATGCAGGAAGATGAGAAATCGGCGAATTACAAGGCACTTATTGAAAAAATAACAGGTAAGCCTGTTAAAGATAATGAGTAAAACCTAGAGATGAACTTTAAACTCACCATAGGTAGAAAAATTGGCATGGGGTTCGGATTCTTAATCCTTCTCATTATTGTTGTTTTTGGTGCAACATTTTTCTCGGTAAATAAGGGTATTGATACTTTTCAAGAGTTCAATAAAACATCTGGTGTTCTAATAGAATCAATTACACCATCTAAGGAAAAAATTTCTGACTTAAGGGTTCAAGTCAATGAATCTAAACAATTGGCCATTCAGTGGGTTAATGTACAAAGTCGTGCAGATAGCAAAAGTAAAATAATGCTCAAGGCACTTATCAGAAGGAAAATTCCAGATATTATTGGTGAAATCGAAACTTTATCTCAAAATTGGGAAGATACTATTAGCCAAAATCTATTTGGAAATATTCAAGTTCAAATTGCTGAATTATTTGGGAGTTACCAAGAAATAATGGATGTATTACCTGATTTTGCAAGCTATGACAACGATTTTACCTTTTTCACAGCTAGACCGTTAATTGATCAAGATGGTCCAGTTCAAACACTCCATAGGCAAATCGACTTTAACCTTAGCACACTTGGAGAAATTTTTGAAAATAAAGAAGAAGAACTTTTAGCAATTAGTAGTGAAGCTTCAATTACCGCAACAACAAGCTTCCAAGGATTGAAATTTTATTGGATTCTAGGAGCTGCTTTGATTTTACTGTCTATCATTATCGCAATTTTTACCACAAAATCCATTGTAACACCGGTGCGTTACTTAAAAAAAGTACTCCTAGCTTTAGGCAAAGGAATTATTCCAAGCAGTTCCGCTAGGGTAAGTAATGATGAAATTGGAGAAATGTCGGATGCCATGAACCACTTGGTGAGCGGGTTGAAAAAAACAACACAATTTGCAAGAGATGTTGGTCAGAGTAAATTCGATTCCCCTTATAAACCTTTAAGTGAAAATGATGAACTTGGTCATGCACTTCTAGTGATGCGTGACGAATTACAAGAAACCGAGAGAAACTTGGAACAAAAGGTACAAGAACGCACAGAGGAGGTTGTTAAACAAAGAGATGAAATTGAAAAACAACGTGAAAAAGTTCAAGAACTCTACAAGGATGTTAGGGACAGTATAATCTATGCAAAGAGATTGCAAAATTCTATTCTTCCTACTGATGAGAAAGTAGTTTCTGTTTGTCCAGAATCCTTCGTGTTATATAAACCAAAGGATATTGTATCAGGTGACTTTTACTGGTTTGAAGAAGTTGGTAACAAGGCATTATTTGGGGTGATAGACTGCACAGGGCATGGTGTCCCAGGTGCCTTTATGAGCTTATTAGGTTCTAATGGTTTAAAATCTGCCATTAATGAAGGTAAACTAGATGAACCAGCAAAAATATTGGACTTTTTAAATAAGAGTATTTTTGACTCTTTAAATAAAGGAGATGTCTCAAATGAAGTCAGAGATGGTATGGATGTAGCATTATGTTCAATAAATTATGAGACTTTAGAACTAGAATATGCAGGAGCAAACAACCCTCTCTACATTATTAGAGATGATAAATTCATGATTACTAAACCAAATAAAATTGCCATTGGCTCTTTTACTCCAGGAGAAGATCATTTCGTCAATCATAAAATTCAACTAGAAAAGGAAGACAGAGTATATATATTCTCAGATGGATACCCTGATCAATTTGGAGGACCAAGAGGGCGAAAAATGATGTATAATAGATTTAGAGATTATTTGTTAGATATAAAAGATGATCCAATTTCTGGCCAAGGCATAGAATTAAATAAACGTTTAATTGATTGGCAAGGTAAGATGGACCAGATTGATGATATACTCGTTATTGGATTAAAAGTTTAATGCATGGTCAGGATTTGTGCAGTCTTATTTATTTTAGCCATTTCCTCATTACAGGCGCAACAAAGTGTCAAATTTGATTCCTATAGCATTGAAGACGGTTTATCACAAAGTCATATTACTGGAATTGCACAAGACAATTCTGGATACCTCTGGATTTCTACACAAGATGGGCTTAACCGTTTCAACGGATACGAATTTAAGGTCTATAAAAATCAACTAAACGATTCTTTTTCCATTCCTAATAACTACCTCCATTCCTTAACAAAAGACGAACAAGGTAATCTATGGTTTGGAACCAATAGAGGAATTGGTAAAATTAATCCGCATACTGGTAAAATTCAAAAAATTAACCGAACAAATTATCCAAAATTAAAAGGCTATATTTTTACCGATATTGCAACAGTTCAAGATAATAACATATGGGCGCTGTCGGAGAAACATGGCATAAATGTTATTGACACTAAAACCAAAGCCGTTAGAATTATTGCTTCAATTGGCAATAACAAAAATTTTTCAACTCTATTTGTCGATCCTTTAAAAAGATTGTGGATAGGAACTAAAACTGGAGAAGTATATTACTCGAAATACCCCTACAAAACCTTTAAGAAAATAAAACAAGATCTATCCACTGCTGCAATAAATCGTTTTTATTTTAATAAAACCAACATTATAGTTTGTACACAAGCAGGCGTATATAATATCAACCAAAATTTTGAATTCAATTACTTCGAAAATATTACTGAGATAAAGTATCAAAATTTCACCTCAATTTATATTGAGAATGAACAAAAGATATGGCTAGGCACAAAAGATTATGGTCTATACTTATTAAAAGGACAGAAAGATAATAAGGTGCTTTATCAATACTCCACGAATCCATATAACTCATATAGCTTATGTGACGATCATATTAATACAATATTTGCAGATAATTCAGGGAACATATGGATTGGAACCGAAAAAGGAATTGCAAAATTTGATACCTATAAACAAGGGTTTACAATAATTGGAATCAACAATAATTCTGAACAAGGTCTAATAGATCAAAATGTTTGGTCTTTTAATGAAGATCAAAATAAAAAAATATACATTGGTACTAAGAAAGATTTAACTGTTTATGACCCCAAAAAGAATAAGTTTTCACATTTTTATCGAAATGAGAAAAATGAACATTACTTAATGAGTATTTATCCTGAATCACCTAATAAAATTTGGTTAGGCTATGATGATGGGCTTTTTGTATTGGAAATTAATAGTTCAGCTGATTACAAATTTACTAAAATAGAGTTCATTGAAAATTCTATTGACCAAGACATTAGGGTTTACCAAATTAAACCATATAAAGACAACAAAATTTGGATTGGTTCACGAACAGGGCTTTCATTGCTCGATAAAAATGATCTGACTTATACCTTCTATCATCCCTCAAATTTGAGTAATAGTATTG
Organism: Crocinitomicaceae bacterium; assembly: GCA_045107045.1. Lineage (GTDB taxonomy): Bacteria > Bacteroidota > Bacteroidia > Flavobacteriales_D > Crocinitomicaceae > Putridiphycobacter. The sequence goes on along the minus strand of JBGCFR010000014.1, from coordinate 71,013 downwards.
GTGATGGAGCAATAAAAGTTATTTATAAAGATATTGTTGGACATTACTGGTTTGTCACAACGAATGATGGATTGTTTAAAATGGTTGAAGAGGATGGTAAAAATATTTTTACCCCTTTCGCTACCAACAACATAAATACCACGACTAATGCCCATATTACATCTATTTTACAGACCGATAGTTCAAGTTTATGGATTGGAACTTATGGTGAAGGCCTCAAATATCTTAATCTCGAAAAAGGGACAATCACCTCTTATACTGAATCAAATGGGCTTGCAAATAATGTTATTTATGGATTATTAGCAGATGAAGCCAAGAATATTTGGATGAGTACAAATATGGGACTCTCAAACTTTATAACTGAAACAAAGTCTTTCGATAATTATACCACGAATGATGGTTTGCCAAGCAATGAGTTCAATACAAATGCTTTCTTCAAAAGCAGTGATAAAAGTATTTATTTTGGAGGAATAAAAGGGTATACACGCTTTAAAACTCAAAGCATAACCCTTAATCCAATTAAGCCTCAAGTAATTATTTCGGATATCACAGTACATAATAAGCGTAAAACAAAAGCTCAGAAAGAAATAATATCTCATAATTACAATGATACGCTTGTCATAGAATTGCCATATTATCAAAATGATATTACAATAGAATTTTTTAGCTCACATTACTCTAACCCTGAGAAAAACACTTTTAAATACATGCTTGAAGGGTATGATACCGAATATACTTTTCTCGAAAATGAGAATAAGGTAAATTATATGAATTTGCCTGATAATAACTATACATTTATTGTATACAGTAAAAACCCTGATGGCATCTGGTCAGATAGTCCAGCTAGAGTAAAAATAAAAATTACACCCCCTTTTTGGTTAACGTGGTGGTTTATTATTCTTTGCATTATTATGTTTATTGTTGTCGTTTTCTATATCTACCAGATTAGAGTGGCACAAATCAGAAACCAAAAAGTTAAATTAGAATTAGAAGTTGTTAAACGTACCCGCAGAATATCAGAACAGAACAAGCAAATTATTGAACAAAATACTCAAGTTGAAATTCAAAAAGAAAAAATTGAGCAACAAAAAGAACTTATTCAAAAAGAAAAAGAAAAAGTAGAGGGTATATTACTTAATATTTTACCTGAAGGAACTGCTGCAGAACTTATTAGCAAAGGAAAGTCAAAGGCAAGGTATTATAAAAGGGTAACCGTAATGTTTACTGATTTTGTTGGCTTTTCTAAGATTGCTGAAAACATGAAGCCGCAAGACTTAGTGAGGCAATTAGATAGTTATTTTACTAATTTCGATAAAATTATTAGTCGTTTTGATTTAGAAAAAATTAAAACAATTGGAGACGCTTATATGTGTGCTGGTGGGGTGCCAATTAGAAATAAAAGTAATGCCATTGAAGTAGTTTTAGCCGCTCTGGCCATTCAAGAGTTCATGTTGAACTATAATACTGAACAAGAGAAAAAAGGAAAAGAAAGTTGGAATATTAGAATTGGAATCAACACCGGTGAAGTAACCGCAGGTGTAATTGGTTCAAAACGGTTTGCCTATGATATTTGGGGATCAACAGTGAACCAGGCTCAAAGAATGGAAATGCATGGTGAACCCAATACAGTTAATGTTTCAGGAAATACCTATGAGATAATAGCACCTTATTTTCTATGTAATTATAGAGGTAAAATTCAGACCAAACACAATGGTACCTTAGACATGTATTTTGTGGAAGGAATTAAGCCAGAATTATCTATAAATGCTGAATGTAAAAAGCCAAATAAAAAATTCTGGCAAATAGTTGACCTGCATATATACAGTTCAATTAACTATATGAAAGCTGAACGACACATTATGCGTGTACTAGAAGAAAACCTTTCTTCTAAATTATACTACCATAGTATTAATCACACTAAAGATGTAACTGAAGCTGCAGAGCGTATTGCATTAATGGAAGGCATTACAGATGAAGATTTATTTTTATTAAAATCTGCTGCCAGTTACCATGATGCTGGTTTTGTTGAAAAGTATAATCAAAACGAAGAAATTGGGATGCGAATGGCACGTGATACTTTACCAAAGTATGGGTATACGCAAGCTCAGATAGATGTTATAGATGGCTTGATTAAAGCGACTGAAATCCCTCAAAGTCCTAAAACCCTTTTAGAACAAATAATGTGTGATGCAGATTTGGACTATCTTGGACGTGATGATTTTCATGAAGTAGCAGATTTATTGAGAAAAGAATTGAGGGAACATGGTCATATTAATTCTGACCGACTGTGGGATGAAATTCAAGTCAAGTTTTTGACACAACATACATACTTCACTAAATCAGCCATCTCTACTCGTCAAAAAAAGAAGCTCAAACATCTAGAAGAAATTAAACAAAAATTAAAAACTTTCGATTATATAGATTAAATAAGTTGATATTCTCTAAATAATTGATATTTTTAATCTGATGAAAGAAACCGACTTTGTAAAGCAAAATAAAGAGAAGTGGGCACAATTTGAGTCATTATCCAAACAAAAAAATAATGACCCCGATAAAATCTCCGAATTATTTACAGAAATCACCGAAGACCTTTCATATGCTAGAACCTTTTATCCAAGACGATCTGTCCGTGTTTATCTTAATGGTTTAGCACAAGGCGTATTTACATCACTATACAAGCAAAAGAAACAACCCGTAAAAGGTTTTACCAAATTTTGGATTGAAACAATACCTTTGGCAGTTTATCAATCAAGAAAAAACTTGTTAATGGCATTTATCTTTTTTTCGGCAGCTATTATTCTTGGAGCTGTCTCACAACATTATGATGAGACATTTGCCAACATTATTCTTGGAAACGGATATGTTGAATCAACCGAAACTCGCATTGCGGAAGGAAACCCTATGGGAATATACGGTGAAAGATCACAAACTAGCATGCTGTTTTCTATTACTATTAATAATATCCGTGTGGCATTTATCGCTTTTGTGCTTGGTATTTTTTTCAGCTTTGGCAGTTATATAATTCTGCTAACAAATGGCATTATGTTAGGTGCCTTTCAGTGGTGGTTCTATGGAAAAGGCCTTTTGCTTACCTCCTTTATGGCTATATGGATTCATGGTGCATTCGAAATATCAGCTATAGTCATTGCTGGTGCTGCAGGTATTACATTAGGGAATGGTCTGCTTTTCCCAAAATCATACAGTCGCCTCCAATCACTTATTTTTTCAGCAAAACAAGGCTTTATAATCTTAATGAGTCTAGTCCCCATCTTCATTATTGCTGGTATACTTGAAAGCTTTATCACCAGGTACTATCAAACAATTCCCCCTGCCTTAAATTGGTTTATCATTTTGGCATCATTTGGTAGCATCATTCTGTATTATATAATTCTTCCATTTAAGATTGCTAAAAAGCATCCCGACAAAACTATTTTAAAAGAAATGCCAAGACATATACCAGTTCGGGAAATCAAACTAAAAACAATTAGAACAACTGGCGAAGTATTCTCCGATTCAGTTTATACTTTTATACAAGATATTAAAAATTTTACATCACTTTCTCTAAAGATAATTATTCCTCTCGCATTTTTAATATTAACTGTAACAGTCTATTTTCAATATGACGACCTATCTTATTCAAATGAATGGATTTATAACTTCCAAATTATATTTGGGTTTGATTCTGACTTTAGGGTTTACAAGTTTTTTGGGTGGAGTATTATTTTATCTATTGCAATTAGCTTAACTATTTATATTCTAAATAATAAAAATACTTCATTAACACATTTCTTTAAAAAAACTAGTGGTCTATTTTTATGGGTTTTGCTATTCACATTAGTATCAATGATTGGTTATGTTTTTCTAAATTGGTTTCTATTTATGATGCTAATCATTTTTGCTGGATTTCTTTTACAGTTTGTTCCTATTATCATTTTGTCAAATCAGGTAAATATTTTTTCGGCAATTCGTGAGTCAATTAAACTTGCAAAATCTGGCTTTGGTCAGTCTATTAGTAACGCTCTAGCAATATCTGCAATATCTGTCGTTTTCTTTTTTGTTTTGCACAATCCTATGGAGATTGGCATCTTATTATTAGTCAACAATTTTCTAGAAGATGTTTTAGTAGGGAATATTGCAAATGCTTACTTCATTATTAATCTATTTAATATTATCGTTTATCTATTTTTCATCCTTTTCATAGTGCAATTATTTTACATCAATGGGTACTATTTTTATCATTCCCAACTAGAAAAAGAATCCGCTGAAGATTTAAAGAATAGTATTAACACAATAGGAAAAAGAAGTAAGTCATTTGAAACCACAATAGATTTTGAATAAGTTTTTAGTCATGTTTGCTATTCTAATTTGCTCTCCATTATTTGGTCAAGCTATCTACGAGCACAATTTAGATGAAGAAAAATTATCTGAACTTAAGGAAAGTATTAGGCATTTATCTAGAAAGCCAGAAAGGTGGACATACGATACAGATAAAGAGTACAATGAAGCGGTATGGAAATATGAGCGTGATAAAGGGAGTGATAAAAATAATAAATCTGGAGATGAGTCCGCATATGAATCTCCAGAATTAAAGCAAAAGGACTCTGACATTGATTTCCCAGATTTTTCGCTGCCAAGATTAAATCTAGGGCCAGTTGGAAAGGTAATTCTGTACATTGTTTTAGGTGGTATTTTAGCCGCACTTATCTATTTTCTATTTATTAGTTCTGATTTTAAAAGAAATGGTAAAAAGTATGAATCCATTGAGCTTGAAGATTTATCACCAGCAGAAATTCCAAGAACTGAGCTAGAAAGACTATTAGAAGAAGCATTAAATCAAAAGAATTATAGAAAAGCTGTCAGGATTTACTATTTATTTATTTTAAAAGATTTGTCAGAAAGAGAGTGGATTGAATGGGAAAAACAAAAAACAAATATGCATTATGTTATTGAAATGAATGGGAAAAATGAAGCGCCTGCGTTTAGCAAGGTTGTCACTTATTTTGAATTTATTTGGTATGGAAAAAGAGATATTTCAGAAAATCAGTTTCGTTCAATTCAGCCTAATTTCACAGAACTCCTTAGCACCTTAAATATTAAATAACCTTGGGACAGAACGCTAAAATATTGATTGTACTTGTCTCAGCTTTACTAATTGGAAGTGTTATTTATTATTTTAATAGTGGAAATGATGTATTCGAAACAGAAAGTTGGGTAGAGTCTTATTCGCCTAAAGATAAAGGTCCATATGGTACCTATGTATTTAAAGAACTTTTAGATACAACTGGCATATTTGAGTCATTTATCCAAATAGAAAATAGGCTTGAGGATAGATTAATAGATAATGAAGATGAAAACGACATCTATTTTTTCATTGGTAGAGAGAACTTTATTTCCGAGGATGCTTTTGGCACACTTATAGATTTTGTTAGTGAGGGAAATACAGCTTTTATTTCAACACAGAACTTACCTGATTACGTACTCGATTTCTTCTTTCTAAAAATGAACTACGTATACGATTATGAATATGACACATCACAATCTTTCAAATTTTTATCTTCACATTTCTCTCAACATAACTATGACTTTACCTTTGTAAATAATAATCAAACCGCAAATAGAAACTGGGTGTATTTTCAACCTGATAACATCATATACCAATCTGACTTACCCAAAATTCTTGGTAAAAACGATAATGGCAAAATAAATTTTATCGAAATACCTTTTGATGAAGGTTCCTTCTTTTTACATACCAATCCGTATCAGTTCTCAAATCTATCCTTATTCCGATTCGATGGGTTTCAATATGTTGAAGACTTGATTCATCACCTGCCCTATGGTAAAATACAATGGGATATTTATAATTTGAATTATCATTATTCTAGCAGTACGAGTAATAGTGAAGGGTCTGGTGGAGAATCGAACCCGAATAAAAGGAGTGTTTTTCAGTTTATTTTTCAGCACCTAGCACTGACTTGGGCCTTTGTTATATTAGCATTAACAGCATTTTTATATGCCATTTTTAAAGGAAAAAGACGTCAAAATATAGTTCATGCCATTGAGCAAAAGGAGAACTCTTCACTAAGTTATATCGAAACAGTGAGTTCATTGTACCTTCAAGAGCGCAAACATGTCAAATTAATTAAGCTACAAAAACAATCATTCATTGATTTTATTGGCAATCATTACTATATCCGGTCTCATAAAATTGATGATAAATACATTAATGCAATCACTGCAAAATCAGGCGTTGAAGAAAGGGTACTGGTTGACTTATTTAAAAGCTTTGAAACACTTTCAGTTCAAACTGAGGTATTAGATGATGAACTAATTAGATTACAACAAAAAATTGAACACTTTTATAAAACTTGTAAATGATGATAGAAAATGATGAACTAAACCCTGAAAGTAATCAGGCCAACGAAAATGAGAAAAAAAATATTGGTGCTGTACCAAATCAAAACACATCAATTAACTCGGATGACAACTTACTAAGCAGCCGTCTTAATTTAGGCTTGGTTACCGAAAAAGTTATTACTGCAAAGAGCCAAATAGGACAATTTATAATAGGACAACATGAGTTGGTTGATTTATTATTGATTAGTTTATTTTCAAGAGGCCATGTTCTACTTGAAGGGGTGCCTGGTATAGCTAAAACATTAACTGCAAAAGTCCTATCTAAAACATTAAGTGTTGATTTTTCAAGACTCCAATTCACTCCAGATTTAATGCCTTCAGACGTAATTGGCACCTCCATTTTTAATCTTCAAAAATCAACTTTCGAATTTAAAAAAGGTCCTATCTTCTCAAACATTGTATTAATTGATGAAATTAATAGAGCTCCTGCAAAAACACAGGCAGCACTTTTCGAAGTGATGGAAGAACGACAAATTTCATATGATGGTGAAGTTTATAAAATGGATTTCCCATTCCTAGTCCTTGCCACGCAAAACCCAGTTGAACAAGAAGGAACTTATAATCTCCCTGAAGCACAGTTAGACCGTTTCCTATTTAAAGTAAAGATAGGATACCCTAGTCAGACTGACGAATTCGAGATTTTAAAGCGCTATAAAAATCAAAATTCTGGAGCAAAATTGGAAGACATTACCTCTATTTTTGACATCAAAAACTTAAAAGAAATTCAAAATGTAGTTGAACAAATTAAAATTGAAGACCAAATTTTAAACTACATCTCATTGATAACTGAAAAAACTCGTCATCATGCCAAAATATATCTTGGCGGATCGCCTCGGGCATCTCTTTCTATGCTTAGGGGTGCAAAAGCATTTGCAGCCATTAGAGGGCGTGATTTTGTAATCCCTGATGATGTGCAATATGTTTGTAAACATGTTTTAAATCACAGAATAATATTAACTCCTGAAGCCGAAATGGAAGGGTTATTGACTGAAGACGTCATTTCAGAAATTTTACAAGAAGTAGAAGTACCAAGGTAAATGAAACTGCTAAGAGGACTATATTTAACTGATAGATTTTACATTGGGTTATTGACTATAGCCTTTGTGTTTATTTTGGCATTTTTATTTCCAATATTAATGGTATTAGCTCAAGGTGCACTTGTATTATTACTCGCTGTAGTAATGCTTGAGCTATTAATTTTATTCAGACCAAAGACTCCAATAAATGCTTCTAGAACCGTCCAAAACCCTATTTCGTTGGGAGACGAGAATCCAGTCAAAATTATAGTAAATAGCACTTACCGTTTTCCTATTCGTTTGCAGATATACGACAATCCCCCTGTACAATTGCAACTTAGGGACCAACACTATCAATTATTGCTCCAATCCAATCAATCAAAAAATGTTTCATACCAAATACGACCAACTGATCGAGGTATCTATCACTTTGAAGATTTATTTGTGTACTCTTCTGCCCTTTTACACTTTGTACAACGGAAAATTACTATTCCCCAACAAGAAGATATCACTGCTTACCCTTCTATATTACAAATGAAAAAAATTGATCTAAAAGTGTTTTCCAAAACAGCTTCGGTAGGCATTAAAAAGATAAGGCGCTTAGGACACAATAACGAATTTGAACAAATAAAAAACTATATTCAAGGGGATGATTTAAGAACTGTTAATTGGAAAGCAACAAGCAGGCGGAATGAATTAATGGTTAATCAATACCAAGATGAACGCTCACAGCATATCTACTCCATTATTGACAAAAGTCGTGCAATGAGAATGCCATTTAAAGAACTTTCATTACTAGACTACGCCATTAATTCAACTTTAGCATTTTCTAATGTTGCTATGAAAAAAGGCGATAAAGTTGGAATTCATACATTTTCGAATAAGCTTGGGCATTTTTTAAAAGCTGATAGAAGTGCGCTTCAACTAAAGCGTATTATGGATCTATTATACTATCAAAAAACTAAATTTTTAGAAGCAGATTTTAATTTATTATATGCTAATATTCGCAATAAAATTAAAGGAAGAAGTTTAATAATGCTTTATACAAATATAGAAACAGAGTATGCTTTAAAACGGATATTACCTCATTTAAAAAGAATTGCACAAAACCATTTATTAGTGGTCATATTTTTCGAAAATACTGAAATTGAAGCCTTAATTAAAGAAGCACCTAAGCATGTTGGTGATATTTACCTTAAAACGTTTGCACAAAAATACCAATTGGATAAAAAACGGATTGCCTTTGAATTAAAACGAAACGGCATTCAAACTATTTTAACCAACCCAAATAATTTATCAGTGGATACCGTCAATAAATACCTTGAAATGAAATCAAGAGGTATGATATAAAAAAAATATATGAAATTCATTTTTAGTTCGCTATTTATTAGTTTTCTTTTAACAGCCTCCTCGCAGAAATTCGAGTTAAATTACGAAAAAGCAAGTCGTTTGGCTGACGTACCGCTTGGTTGCATTGAAAAAGAGTACCCCAACAAATTAGGTCAAGTTTTAAATAGTGACAGTGATTTAAAAAACCCTAAAACATTACGACCTGCATTTTATGGCTGCTTTGATTGGCATTCTTCAGTTCATGGCCATTGGTTGCTCACCAAGTTTATGAATGACTTTCCAGGCACTGACTTGAGTCAAAACATTGCTAATCATTGGCAAATTACCTTCACTCGTGAAAAAATTGAAGCTGAAAAAGATTTTTTTTCAAGTCCAAATAATACAAATTTTGAACGGACTTATGGCTGGACTTGGCTTTTAAAATTACAGTTATCTTTAAACGAAAGCAATCATCCTAACGCGAAACAGTGGGCCAAAAACCTGCAACCACTCTCCAATCTGGTTGTAGAAAAATATCTTAATTTTCTGCCCAAGTTAGCCTATCCTATTCGTGTTGGTGAACATACCAACACAGCTTTTGGACTATCGTTTGCCCTAGACTTTGCCAGACAAACGAAGCATGCAGCTTTAGAAAAGATGATTGTTGAAAAAGCAAAACTATTTTTTGAAAACGATTGTGATTGTCCACTTGAATGGGAACCGAGTGGCTACGACTTTCTGTCACCATGCCTACAAGAAGCCAACTTAATGTCAGAAGTCTTGAATCCTGAAGCTTTCAAAAAGTGGATAAAGCAGTTTATGCCCCAAATTTTAAAGAAAAAATTTACTTTGGCGCCAGGAAAAGTTAAAGATAGAACAGACGGTAAATTAGTGCACTTAGACGGTTTAAACTTTTCTAGAGCATGGTGTCTTTACAGGCTGGCAAAACATCTTCCAAAACAAAAAGAAACCTTAATTTTTATAGCAGATCAACACCTGAAAACATCTATGAAGCAAGTTGTAGGGAGTCATTATATGGGTAGTCATTGGTTAGCCTCATTTTTGGTGTATGCTTTAGAAATGAGAAGTGTGAATAAATAAAAATAATTTATACTTTTATATTCTTAATGACAAGGTCAGAATTTCAATCATTATTTAATCAGCTTTATAGCCCACTTTGCAACTATGCAAATGCTATATTGAATGATTTTGATAAATCTGAAGATACCGTCCAAGATGTACTTTATAGTTTTTGGGAAAAAAGAAAAACCTTAAAAATTGATGCTGATAAATATGAAAATTACCTAATCCGATCAGTTAAATTTAAGTGTATTGACTTACATAGACAAAAAAAAGTGGTCAGAAAGTATGAGACTGAAGTTTTACATACTAGTAGTTTTATAGAAACAGAAGACAATGATGCGCCTGATTATAGAGCAATATTATTTAAAGCAATTTCCGAACTTCCTGAAAAAACAAGAGTCGTTTTTATGATGAGTAAAATTGATGGACTCAAATATCAAGAAATAGCTGACGACTTGAATATTTCGCCCAAAACTGTAGAGAATCAGATGGGAAGAGCATTTAAACATTTAAGATCAATCATTAAAAACGAGCAATTATTTAACTTTTTATTATTATATCTTTTTATTCGGTAGGGGTAAATGAGATTGATAACGACATATAAAAAATGGATCAATTAGACGACATACTAGCCAAGCACTTTTCTGGCTTCCCATTAACGGATGATGAGCAAACGCAGTTGCTTAAATGGAAAGTACTAAACGAAAGTGAATATATCGCTATTGAGAATACTATGGCTTCTACCGAAGGATACCAGTCCGTAGAGTTCGACACCTCTAAAGGTTGGCGCAAAATGTCGCAAAGGATTGATGACCAAAAAGAAACTAGATTTACGTTACGACCTATATTAAAGTACGGTATTGCTGCTAGCATTGCAATAATACTGGGCATTACAGGGTTTCAACTTTTTAATAAACAGAAATCAGAATTTATCGTTTTCAAAAATGATGAATTAGCAGCTAAACAAATTGAATTGCCTGATGGTTCAGTAGTTGATTTAGCAAAAAATACGACATTGGCCTATCACCCAGACTTTGAAAATAATCGTGATGTTGAATTAAACGGAGAAGCCTTTTTTAATGTATTTAGAAATGAAAATAATCCATTTACAATTAATACTGATTATGGAAATGTTACTGTTTTAGGTACATCATTCAATGTTAATACTTTCGAAGAAAAAACACAAGTTGATGTGAAAACTGGGTTAGTAGCGCTGACATTAAAGAACACCAAAATTAAATTAGCCGTAGGTGAATCTGCTTGGTCAGATGGTATAAAAATTTCACAAAAAACGGATGTTAATATGAACGATTTGTCATGGAATACTGGTGAATTTTATTTTGAAAATACACCAATTCCAACAGTGATAAAATTCTTAGAATCATTCTATGGAGATGTTATTGATTCAAATATTGAATCTGACCATTGTTCATTTAGTGGGTCATTTAGTAATCAAAAAATTGACGGAATTATTGAAGCTTTAGTTTTAAGTTGTAATTTAGAGTTTTCGAAAGAGAACAATAGATTTATCTTAAAATAATGAGAAATGTCATATGGGTCACTATATTTTTCCTAGCCTACTCCTCTGTAGCCTCTGCCCAGCATATACTCGATCAAAAAATCAGCGTTAAGTTTAAGAATCAATCTGTTTATCACTGCTTAAAAACCATTGAAAGTAAAATTGGCATTTCATTCTCCTACAATTTGAATGATATTAGACAAGAAAAAAAGAAAGTATCTCAATCTTTTAACAATCAACCTTTGCAAATGGTGCTGTCATCAATTTTACTTGAAACACAGCTACAGTTTAAGGAAATCGCAAATCAAATCACTATTTATGCTGTTACAAAAAATCCAAGCGGTAAATTAAGCCTTAGTGGTTTTTTAGTGGACAAACAATCAAAAGAAAAATTAATTGGTGCTAGACTTTATTTTCCGGCACTAAATATTGGTTGTAATTCTAATGCTTATGGTTACTATTATATTGAGCTGAAAAAAGGTGAATTTGATGTAATAGCTGACTATATTGGCATGAAACCCATCAAGAAAAGAATTATTATAGAACAGAATACCAAGTTGAATTTTGAACTTGAAGAGGATACTCTACTTTTGACAGTGATTGATGTGGTGGATGAAAAGAATCAAAAAAATCAAAAGGAGTCGGACATATCAATTGACTTGAACAAAATATCAATCAATCCTAAGCTACTGGAACAAATGCCATCATCAAATGGATTACCAGATGTGACGAAGTATATTCAGAATATTGCTGGCATTCAACCTTTATATGATGGCTCCTCCTCTTACCAAGTTAGAGGGCTGGACAATGGAAATAATCTAATTCTATTAGATGAAATACCCATTTATCACCCCAATCATTTACTTGGTATTAACTCAGTTATTAATACAAATGCTGTTAAATCAGTAAATATTTATAAGGATTACATACCTGCCAATTTTGGGATTCGTAACTCATCCATATTACAGATATATACCAAGGAAGGTAATCTAACTAAATTTCAAGCATCAGGAGGTTTAGGAGCAAGTGTCCCCCACATAAGTCTTGAAGGACCAATTATTAAGAATAAAGCTTCTTTTTATATCTCTGGAAGACGCTCATTTAATGCTTTAAATGCTATTAGTTTTTTACCTGCGTCAAAACTTCCAAACCCTGACTTTTATGATATTACCGTTAAACTCAATTATAAAGTAAATTTTGATAATAGAATCTATTTAACAAGTTATATTGGAAGTGACAGGATAATAAGTGATGATGGTTCATTTTCATGGGGAAACAATGCTTTTTCTTTTAGGTGGAACAAAATTTTGTCCGATAAATTGTTTACAAATTTGACTCTCATCAATAGTATTTTTAACTACAACAATAATGAACAGGATTTAGACTTTGGACAAAAAATTATCTCTAGTCAAGCAAAGTATGATGTATCCTATTTCATATCGAATAGAAGTAAACTTAAATTTGGTGCATCCATTTTAAATACAAGAACGCAAAATAACGAGCAAATTGATGAAACCGTTTTTTTAAATAGAAACAGTTATGAAACTGGACTTTATGCCTCACTAAATCAGAAAATCAATCCGAAACTAACGCTAAATGTTGGTGTTCGTTTACCATTTCATCATCATATCGGTAAACAAGATACTTCAAACTTTTTAAGACCAAATTATTCTTATGAGACTGTAATTTACACTAAAGATAAACTATACGATTTTAAATTATCTTTAGACCCAAGGTTTTTGCTGTCCTACCAATTAAACCCGAAAAGTGTTTTGCAATGGTCTGCAAATGTTGCCACCCAATTTACCCATATTCTAAATTACAATACACGAATATTACCTGTTCAAATTTGGGTTAATTCTTCAAAATATTTACGTCCTGAGCGCAACTACCAAACCTCTTTTGGTCTTCATAGAAAGGAAAAAAACCTATCCATTTCCTCAATTCTATATTACCGTTTTGTGAATCATGTAATAGATTTTGCAATTGTTGATTATTCAAATCTATCTAGCATTGAAAGTCGAATACTTAGTGGGCACTTAAACACTTTTGGTGGAGAATTTACGGCTCAATATCAAAAAACTAAAAAATTCTCAGCTAAATTGTCCTATAATTATAATTACAGCCTACAAAAAATAGACGGTATTAATAATGGTGCTCCATACTCACCTGATTATAGCCGAACACATTACCTGTCCGCAAGCCAATATTATATTCGGTCGAAGAAATGGGAATTCGGAACAAACTTTGTTTTTCATTCCCCTACAGCAATCACTTTACCTGCTGCAAAGTATGAAGTTAATGGTGTTGAGTATCCTATTTATGACGCCTCAAAAAACACTAGCAGTCTGCCTATTCATCATAGGTTAGATATTTCTATTAAAAGAACATTAGGAATTAAAAAACAAAAAAACCGCGGCTATTTTATGCTAACTATTACTAACATATATAACCGATCCAATATTTCTAATACCTATTTAACAAATATTGAAAACAAACTTGTTTTTAATCAACAAAATTTTATCCCAGCAAATGTTTACCTATACTATTTCATTAAAATTTAGATTTTGAAGCGAATTGTTATTCTCATATTATTTATTTTATTGGTACTAGGTTGTAATAAACATCCAATTGTAGTGAATAAACAATTGGCGCCAAAAGTAATCGTAAATGGCTATATCTCTGATCAGGTTGAATTTCAAACGTTTGATTTATTTTATAGCTCAAACATAAATGATACCATTGCACCGCCAATTTTAAATGCTTCGGTAGAATTAGAACAACTTGGCTTGACCTATTCATTTATTGGCAATGATTCTGGCACTTATGCATCCATTATCCCTTTCTCGTGCAATAATGGTGAGGTATTTTTAGTTAAATATAAAGTCGATACATCAATTTTAGAAATGAGTCACATTATGCCTGAGCCTATAAATATTGATAGTGTAAAAATCAACTTCTCTAACTTTTACCATTCGATTTCAATAGATCTTAGCACAACAGCTAATCAATATGTTATCTTAAAAGTATTTGATTCATTTTTCGACTCAATTACAATGCAGACCATGTGGCAAGAAACAGTTGACAACAATAACTTACCAATTTACGAAATTGAACCAGGGCAAAATGAATTATTGATTAGTGACAATGAATTCTCATCATTAGATTCAGGTAAAGTAATAAAAATTGAGGCGATTGCTATTTCAAATCAGGTTGCACAGTACCTTATTGCATTGAAAGAATACTCTGAAACAATTGCAACTTCTAGTCTCTTTGTTAACCCCCCTCGTTTCTATCCAAATGAATTTTACGGCGTAACTTATGGCTTAAGTTCAGACACTATCTCAGACACCTTGTAAGATTAATAGTTCACATTTTCTATCAAAAACTAGTTCTATTAAAAAAATAGAATTTAGAGTAGGGGTAATTGATTTAATCTTCGACTTTCAATTGAATAATCATTTAAAAATAAAATTATGAAAAGAATTATTGTACCCTTTGTACTACTTGTCGCTGTTCTTTCTTTGAATGCGTGCAATAAAAACAAAGAAAAGGAAGTAATTGGTTTTAAACCTATTTACACCTCAGTCGAAACCATTGAACGCATTGAAATAAATGAAGATGAACCTTTGGAAATGCCTGGTAAAATTTATGTTTACGAAAACTATTTATTGGTAAACGATCAATCGAAAGGCATTCATATTTTTGACAATTCTAACCCTTCTGCACCTGTAAAATTATCTTTTATTGGTATTCCTGGAAATATGGATTTTTCAGTTAGAAATAACATCTTATACGCCGATAACATTTCAGACATGGTATTGTTTGATATTAGTCAGCCGAGTGCTCCAATTTATAAAAACAGAATTAAATCGGTATTCCCGACGCAATTATTTCCTGATCAAGCTGGACAGTTTGAATGTGTTGATCCTTCAAAAGGAGTTGTTTTAAGATGGGAAAAAGTAGTATTAACGAACCCTGGTTGTTCTAAATAAAAATATAATGAAAAATTTAAAAACATATTTAATCATTGGAATTGCATTGTTTGCATTTACAAGTTGCGAAAAAGAAGTTGTAACGCCTACGGCTCAAGCCCCAATTAATGTTACTAAAAATGCAAGCGTTAACTCAACTGGAGTTGGAGGATCATTAGCTCAATTTACTATTGTTGGAGATTATCTTTATACACTAGATTTCAAATCAGTAAAAGTATTTGACATTAAAAACTCTGAAGTACCACAATTAGTAAACACGGTTAATTTAGGATATGGTATCGAAACGATATATAGCCTTGAAGAAACCATATTTATTGGAACTACTAATGGTGTAAAAATATTAAGTGCTACAGACCCTGTTAACATTGTAGAAATGTCAGAATTTGAGCATGTGACTGCATGCGATCCTGTGATTGCAAATAGTAATCACGCGTTTTCAACTGTTAGAGGTGGAACACCATGCGGCGGAAGTGTTAATCAACTTAATATTATTGATATTTCAACTATTACTAATCCTGAATTGCGTAGTTCAATTGAATTAATCAATCCTTACGGATTAGGGTTTTCTAATGAAGATGCTACCGTAATGTACGTTTGTGATGGATATGATGGATTAAAAGGATATGATATATCAGATATTGAAAACACTATTGAAACAATGCATTATACTGAAATTAATGCAAGAGATGTAATATCAACCGACAACGATCTATTGATTGTATTAGGACTAGATGCGATTTATCAATTCGATAATTCCAATCCATTCGATTTAGTTCTGAAATCGGAAATCAGCATTCAATAAAAATATTCACTATAAAAATCATAACCATGAAAAATTTGACCACATTTATTTTGACTACTCTTTCTTTCTTTTCAATCTGTCAAAATACATTCGAAGATTACAGTTTTAAGGATTCTAAGAAAATAGTTAAGATTAATTTAGGTGATATTTTTTCTACAACTCCAGCCATTGGCTTGTATGTTGAGTCAAAGGTTAATGAGGATGTCAGTTTGCAATTTGGCGCTGGAATCATTCCCTCTTTTTTTCAACCATGGGTTGGAAATAGGGTAAATGATTTTGACCAATTACGAGGATATCAATTAAGTGCGGAAAGCCGTTTCTATGTCTTTAAAAAACCAACACGTTATATTGCCGCTGAAGTAGACTTTCGCCATCTAATTATTCGCGACAGAAATGTGCCAATTGGTGTAGATGTTTTTGAAAATCCAAATGGACCGGATGAATTTGCCTATTTTCTTAATACAGATATGCGATTTCATCAATTTAATACTGGTTTGACTGTTAAATGGGGGTTTCAGAAACACTTAGGGGAAAACTTCACTTTCGACTTTAACCTAGGAATGCGACTTAGCACTACAAATGTGCAATCCAGATCCATTATTCCAGCAGGTGGCACGCTGCAAGAAACTTGGAATAACAGACTGACCTTAGTTGACAATTTTAAGCGGTCGAGAACGCTTCCAAATATTGGATTAAAAATTGGCTACAGGCTGTAAGCAATTAATTACTAAATTTAAAAAGGGGGAACTTCAATTGGAGCTCCCTTTTTTTATGCCATACTTTTGTTCTTAGAAAAACGAATCTAAAAAATAAGCAGTCAAATAATAAATGTTATCTCAAACTATTTAATTAGGGTAAACCTATTGGATAACGTCTGGTAACTTTAGATCATGAAAACATTTAAAAAGGTTTTTCGGTATGCAGGATATGTGATACTGTTTATCACCATTTTTAACTCATTTAGAATATACCTTTACTCTTTAGAGTATTCAGAATGTAAGAGTGATGTAGCCATTGTGCTAGGAGCCGGAACAAGCTATGGAATACTTTCACCTGTTTTTAAAGAAAGAGTTAATCACGGCATTTATCTTTACAAAAAGAAATTGATAACAAAAATCATCTTTACTGGTGGAATAGGAAAAAATCAAGATGTAGCAGATAGTCAAATTGCAAAAGACTATGCAATACGAAAAGGAGTTATCCCAAGCGATATTCTCATTGAAAAGCACTCTTTATATACCCATGAAAACTTAATGGAAGCTAAACTAATCATGGACTCACTCCGTTTTTCAACTGCCTTAATTGTTAGTGACCCTCTTCATATGAAAAGGTCAATAGAATTAGCTTATTCGGCAAAAATTTTATGCGAACCTTCACCAACTAAAACATCAATGTATCAAACTACCATACCTAAATTAAAATTTTTAATGTCGGAAACATTCTTCTATACACTTGGAAAAATAACGTTAAGACATTAAAAAAGAGTGCACCTTTCAATGCACTCTTTTAACTATAAATTAATAAAAAAATTCCTACTTAATAAATATAGTATCTGTATACACACTTTGCCCTGCAAAAATACCAAACCCATTTACAATATTTGAAAAGACTTGGACCGGCTCTCCAAATGGATTTCCTTGTACTTCATTATATTTTTGAAGTGTTGTTTTATACTTATATAAGTCGGCACTGATACTTCTTAATGACACAATTAACGTATCAGGATTATCATCCATATATTTTTTTACTGTAATGGTATAATTTGAACCATTAAAATTATCATCACTAATTAATAGATCTCCTTCTGAGCAAATGTCTCCTTCAGGATCTACAGAACCATAAACATTGAGGTCTTTAGTACAGACCCATGAATTATCATAATATTCGGTAACAACAACGCCAGGCTCAATTTCATATTCAAATTTTCCCTTGTCGATAATTAATATTCCATAGTAATTTTCTTCATTTCCATTATCACTAAATGTAATATCAATGTCCATATAATCGGCTTTTCTGAGCGTATCAATATTAGAAATAGAGATGGAAGCGGGAATTTTATTTATAGCAGATACTTCATCAAATCCAGTATTATTTACCTTTAACTTATATTCCACACCAGGTTTAGGCAAAAAATTAGGCAAATAATAAAGTCCTGACCCTTCATGCACAAATTCTCCTATTGATTGGTTGTCGGCTGTTAAAAGTTTCGCTTGACCAGTTAATATATCCGGTAAAACGCCTCCATTATTAAATAATATGTCACGACTCTCACTTAATTGAATTTTCAGAGTATCCTCAGTTTCAAATAAGCCATTAACGACAATTCTTGATTTGATATCACTATCCTTTAATTTAATCTCTTTTTCACATGCAGTAAATACTAGTGATGCTAAACATACATATATAAATTTTCTTATCATGTTCTAAAATTTAAAATTATAACTTACTGATGGTATTACAGGAAACAGGCTCACCTGCTTTAAAACGTAATCATTTGAGTTTTTCAAGTACCCAAAACTTAAGTAAAACGGATTCTGTCTATTATAGGCATTGTATACTCCAAAACTCCAAGTCGCTTCACCCCATTTTTTTGGCTTATGGATATTCACCCCTAAGTCCAAACGGTGATATGACGGCATTCTAAAATCATTCTTTTTACCAATATGTTCTACCACGGAAGCTTGCCCAACTTCATTGATTCCATTATATTTTTGTAGAGCCAAAGTCACAGCATTTCCAGTTCCATATACCCATACCACTCCAACATCAATTTTGTCATTAAACTTATGTGTTAATACAAAACTGACATCATGCCTTCTATCGTAACGGTAGGGGTAAACTTTACCGTCATTCAAATTGTCAAATTGACGATTTGTCCAAGATAAAGTATATCCTATCCAACCCGTTGTTTTTCCAGTTCGTTTTTCCAATAATACCTCAGCTCCGTAGCTATAGCCATCACCAATTTCAACAAGGTTTTCCCAACTTTCATTTGAACTTAGGAAACTCGCGCCGTCTTTATATTCAATTAGGTTTTCCATAGTTTTATAATATCCTTCGGTGCTAATTCTATAGCCTTTTTTTAACTCTCTAACGTAGCCCGCAGAAATTTGATTCCCATACTGTGGGGCAATATTTTCGGTAGCAGGTACCCATAGGTCAGTTGGCAGGCCAATAGATGTATTGGATAATAAATGTAAAAATTGAGCTGTACGTGAATAGGATAATTTAACTGATGAAAACTCATCTAGCTTATAATTGATGGCTGCCCTAGGCTGAATTGATTTATACCATTTTTTACGAACTAATAAGTTAGAAAAATGTAATCCCACATTGGCTGACAATCTCTTTCCAAGTTTCATATCATCTTCAATAAAACCATAAAACTCATGCGCATAAGTATTACCTGATCCTGAAGTTTGACTTACATTATCGTTATTTACTGTATAATTAAATTGATTTACTCCTGGATTAAATTCATGGTAAATTTCACCTACACCAAAATTAATTTTATGATTTGGATTTGGATAAAAGAAGAAATCAAACCTGCCACCCCAATCTGTAATTCCAGAATTATAATCGAACTCATAATTTGCGACAGGATTCTTTTCATCATCTACTAAATAATCTTTAAATCCAAATCCTGTTGAAAAATTATATTGACTATAATTTAATGTCAAATTGGAAAATAACTTTGGCGAATATTGATGATTCCATCTTAATGCCATGATTTTATTTCCCCAAGTTAATCCTCCATTAGTTTCTTCAACATGCTCCTTACTATCTGAAAAATCGGTGTATTTACTTTTAGAGTCTATCCCAAACTTATCATTTCCTAAGTACGCACTAAAAAAGATCCGGTTATTCTCATTAACAATATGATTTAACTTAGCATTTAAGTCATAGAAAAAGTAGCCACCAGATGTTGCAAACGATCCATCAGGCGAATTTCTTTTATTAGCTGCAGCAATAAAAGGTTTGGCCAATAAGTCAATATAAGTTCTTCGGCCTGTAATCATAAAAGAGGTCTTATCTTTAATAATTGGACCATTCAACATAAATTTTGAAGAAATAATACCAACTGAACCCTCTCCATGAATTTTTTTCATGTCACCTTCCTTCATATTGATGTCAATGACTGATGACAACCTACCACCATATCGGGCCGGAAAGCCACCTTTTACAATCTTAACACTATTAATAGCATCCGCATTAAACACAGAAAAGAAACCAAATAAATGATTGGCATTGTAAATAGGAACCCCGTCAAGTAATATTAGATTTTGATCCGGACCACCACCCCTTACATAAATTCCGCTTGACCCCTCACTACCTGATTGAATACCTGGTAAAAGTTGTGCCGTTTTTATGATATCCACTTCACCTAACAGCACAGGAAGAGATTTCACCTTGTCCATATTAAGTGTAATGGTTCCTATTTCAGTAGATTCTTGTAGTTTTCGTTCAGCAGTTACTGTCACTTCATTTAGCAAAGCGCCATCTTTTAGAAAAATATTGAGCTTAATATTTTCATCCAATTGGATCCCCTTTTTAATAATTTCACAACCAACAAAGCTGTACAAAATTTCATAGTTACCTTCAGGAAGGGTTAGACTATAAAAGCCAAATGCATTGGTTACAATTCCTGTTTTAAGTGATTCAATGTAGATTCTGGCGCCTATTAAGGCCTCACTACTTTCGTTACTTTTTATGTAACCACTTATTGTAAACTTCTCTTGCGCTATAGAAGTTGTTGACGATAATAAAATACATAAAAGTACCTTTATGCTAAATTTCATAGACTAGTTTTCTTTATGACGGCTTAGATGTAAAATACCCCTATTCAAAAAGAAAACTTTTTCAGTATTATTAATGAAGCCTCAATTAATCTCTTAGCTTTTTATTGTATCTATTTTTTGTTTGTATTATATATCCTAAATTTAGATTCAAATTAGAATAGTCTTTTACTAAAAAATTGTCCACATTGCCAATAGATAATTCAGCAGAGGCCCCAGCTAAAAACCTGTTGAATTCAAACTCAATTCCGAAATTCATAGTACCATAAAGTACTTTTTGATTAAATCCTCCGCTACCTTCACTTGCATAATCTAACAATGGTTCAAGGTCCTCATCTCCAAATACGTTAATAATATGATTCTCAACAGATGTCTCAAGGTCAAAATCTTCAGCATAGCCAGAATACCATGTAACGTCTGCATTATAGATAGACGCCGGTTCATATCCTCCATAAAAAAGTAAATCTTCAGTAGTTTGATAAATATCATTTCCTTCGCCATTAACTCCAAACTCACTTGTTGGTCCTGGTGTCACGAGCGCAAACCAATTGATGCCTGCACCACCATATAGTTTCAGATCAAATGTCTCAGTACTTAAAACATTAAGGTATAAATTAACACCCATTTGAATAGGTATGAAAGTCGATCGAAAAACTGCATAATTTATATCTGTTGCAAATAGGTCATATCTATCTATTAAATCTATTGTGTCATAATAAATACGCGTATTTACCTCTTGAACTTTTCTGTCAATGTTCAAAATGCTAAACGCACCCAAAATTTCTATATCCAAAGGTTTAACAATATTAAAGCGTTTTCCAACCTCAATTTTCGGACTCCAATTTACTCTTGTAATTTCTTTAAAACTTAATGACTGCCAATCCAGGTTAAAGGCTAAATCTTCGGGTTTTAGCTCATCAATTACAGTCAATAATGTAAACTCTTTGTCGTGATTCATTCTACTAACAATGGGTGCTTTCACATTAACCACTGTGTAAGAACTCCTGTTTTTATCTAATTTTGATGACAAACTCTGAAATTCATCATTGTAAACGATTTCACGGTAATCTTTTGATCGTAAATCATGTGAAAACAAATCTACTCCTAAAGCTAAACTTATTGTTCTGAAACCAGCTCCAGCATTAATATAACTATAAACTAAAGGCTTGTCTTGAAACTCTGCGTTTAGATTAAATGAATATTCAGATGATACTGCAAAGTGATACCGGTAAAGATCAAATCCAAGTCGAATTCCCATTCCTATGGTTTGAGAAGAAAAACTGGGGATTTGTTCTGATAATTCACTCAAATCGCTCTTCGTTAAAACTTGCCCTAAAAAATTATCATCTATTTCAAAATGTTTTCTTCTAAAGCTAGCCTCCGCCCTTCTATAGTGTAGTCCCAAATTAACAAAAGGTTGAATTCTTTTGTGTTCATAAAATTTTTTCCCAGCCCAAAAGTGAAATGACTTAAATTTTATTTCCTCTACCAAAAAAATACTTGCCTGGCTATATGCATCAGAATTCGCTCTGCCATCAAACCAATTAATATAAGCTTGTTCATCAGTATATAACTCGTCAGTACCATTGACAGAAAAGCCATCAAAAAGGCCTCCATATAACTCCTTATATTCTTCAAAAGAAGCGTTATAAAAACTATAATACTCGGCATCTCTAAAAATTTCTCCTTGATATTCCAGTCGGTATTTTCCTGTGCTCATTCTTAAATCATAAGAAAAACCATTTTTGGTAGTGTATTTTAAGTAAAGTGGTAGGACAATATTGTTATCCATCTTTACCTCATTAAATCTGGCATAAACTAGTTCGTTTTGATCATCCAAAAAGGCAAAATTATATTCAGGTATTTCAAAACTGCCAAGTTCGTTTGTCGTATGTTGGGGAGTTGATATTCCCTCTGAGGTATCATACCTATTTGATAATCGGTTGCTATTTGTTTTGAACTCTATGCCAAAATCAAATGTTTGACCTTGCCCAATTAACGAAATAATAAAACATCCCAAGGTTAAAAAAGTTTTCATAGCTACTTAATTCTAAAATCATTATTTAGGTTTTCAACTCGAGAGGTTGGCGTTTGCATACCTTTTGTAATTTCATTAACAGTTCTAATGAGGTAAGTATGCATTTCTGAAACCATGACTATTTTATCTTTATTTAAATCAGCCTCACCTGACTTTAATCCATTTAACAATGTATATGTAAATACCCCATTCCTCCATTCCTCTCCCTCCATGGCGTATTCTCCACCACCAGCACTAGATATGACAATAGACCCATTACTTTCCCGCATATCTGCAAATACCATTTTAGATAACTCGAACGTGCTAACAGCATCTTTTTGTTTAACTGAATTGCCAACTGCTCTAAAAACAACATCTGTTTCGTTCATTGCTGTTAAAGTATCAATGTCAAATTCTGTTTTATCAATTTCTCCAGAATGACAAGCATCAATAAACACCAGTTTTTTACGGCTTTTAACACCATCAATTAAGTTGTCAAAGAATTGAATTGGAATTCCGTTTTCTTTTGGGTTACTAAAACTCATATCATGAGCTGCAATAAAATAATCAAGTTCGGCGTCTAATACGCCATGGCCAGCAAAGAATAGAATAACTACATCATTTTCGGTTGCTGATTTTAAGAAGTTTTTCATGTCATTTGCACTTGACCATACCATGTCTTCATCCACTATTTTTTTAGTAAATACCTCATCAAATTCCTTTGATTTGTTAAAATACTTTATAATATCGGAAGCATCTTTCTCGGCAAAGCTTAGGTTATATTCGCTTTCCTTATACTTTGAACAACCTAATGCCAATACGTACAAGTTAGATTTAACTTGACTTTGCTGGGAAACAACTTGGAATGACTCCTTGAAGGAACTAATACCATCTTCGTTTGTAACATATATCTGTACATAGTTTTTACCAGGATTAATCTTTAAGGTTTCTTCTAATACTAAAACGTTGTCTTCAATAATTTTCCCTTTTTTTCCATAAACAGGAACACCATTAATTAATACATGACACGCGGATAGCCTTTTTTCATCATCTTTTGCAACTATTTCAACAAGTAATTTCCCATCTTTTGAAATAACACCTGTTTTATTGGTAACCCTTAAGTCCGGAATATCTACCGAAATTCCAAGATCAGCCTCCTCTATACCCATCTTTGACAACCTTTTTGTATAAGCACGGTAGTAATTTTTAATTAAGCTTGGAGAAATATATGGTAAATGCTCAAAAACAAGATCGGGCCGGTTATACACTAAATCAAATTGATCGAACGCGAATATTTGACCTTCAAAGATAAATCCGATATTATTCAGTGCTCCCTTGGAAGCATAGTAATAGTTGTTAGGACTAATGTAAACGAAATCCGATCCGCCAAAGGCGCCATAAGTAGTTAGTAATTTTCCGTCTTTCAGGCTCCAAAACTTAATCATTCCATCCCAACTTGCCGTGGCAACAAAACCATGTTCTGCATTAATAGCTACAGAGGTCACTCTGTCAGTATGCCCAGTTTGAATCCTAAATATTTCTGCTGCAGTTTGAGAAGAACTTAGCTTCAACTCATTTCCAATTATTTCAGCTAAGTAGTTCGAACTTTGTGCTTTTTCAAGACTTTTATCAACAAAATATGACCTTGGTAAAACTTCACCTTCTTTCAATTTCTGTTCATAATTAATAATCATGCTTTCCTTTTCTGAAGTTTTCTGGACGGTAATTTCATTGGTATAAGTGTCCCATAGCAGTTTTGCGTGACTCAAGTAATCATAGCCATCATCTTCAAGCAATCCTTTACGACGCAAAATCATATTAAAAATTGCTTCGTCATTATGGTTTTTATCAATTCCCGTTAAGAAAAATTCCCATCCATTTTGCATCTCTGATTTATTGAGTTTAGCCCGATTACCAACTGCACTATTCGAAAATAGATCATTTTTTCTAACTGCACCATTCGCGAATCCAATAATGATTTCTCTTCCATCTGCAGAAAAATCTATTTGGCTAATTCTGAAAATATTTGATTTGAATGTTCTAATCATTTCCATTCTGTTTAGGTCCCATAGAATAATTCGTTTACCATTTCCACCAGTTACCATATAATTTCCAGAATTGTCAATATCAACGCAATTTACCGCCTGCAAATGTGCTTTTAAGACATGCTTAAGAGATAGGCTTATAGCACTATACATCATTATCTCACCTCTATCATTAACGCCAGCCAAATATCGGTCGTTCTTTCTAATACTATTAAAACTATTCCATTCACTTTTATTGGTAAATCCAGCACTTTCATTGGAATAAAAATTAAAACTTGTAATGCCTCCATTTTCATTAGCGCAATAGATGGTTCGTTCGTCAGCATCAAAAACAATGTCATTGGTGTAGCCAAAAACTTTACCAATCAATTCTTTATTTTTGATGTTTACCACTTTGGTATATTTATCATTAACGCCTCCAATAGCAAGCCATTTTCCAGATTTTGAAAAACGAGAACTTGTAAAAAGTTTTTCACTACTTAATGTATAACTTATTTTCTTTTTTGCTGTTAAATCATATATTATCAAGTGCTTACCGCCAACGGCAATTCGATTACTAATCGTATCTAAATCCATAGTTGTAATTGGGAAATCAAATTTGATAGTCTCCACCATTCTTGCAGAAATAACATCCCAGATAATTAAGGTGCTATCTTTACTGACACTATATAACTGGTTTCGAGAATCATGAAATACAATATTGGTAACAGCTGCTTTATGCCCACTTAAATTAGCAAACTGTTTTCCAGATTTTAAATGCCAAATAGCTACATTATTATCCTCTGATGAGCTGGCAAAGAGGCTGGCATCTGAATTAAAACATAAATCTGTAATGGCTGCCGAATGCCCTGTTTGAACTGAGAGTCGCACATCTTGTGTCCAAGTTGAAAATAATATCAAGCATGACAAAATAAAAGATAATAAAAAGTTTGCTTTCATGAATTGGGTTCCCTCAAATATAAGCAAAAACTAGACAATTCACTGGTTGAAGAATATGCAATCTCAGTTCTAAGCAAATAGTACAATCAATTTTTATGATTTATAATAGCTTTAAAAACTATTCAATAAACATCTTTTTAGAGATGATGCCTTGATTTGTAATGATATTAATAAGGCAGAAGCCCTTAGTATTATTTAAGACTTCTATTTCTGTTAGATTAGTGTTCTGAGTATAATTGACTGGGATAGTTTGCCCCATCATATTATAAACTTCAATTGCACTAACTGTGTAATCTCCATCCATTTTCAAGTAAAATTGACCTGTACTTGGATTTGGAAAGACCACAAACTGATTACTATTTAAGTTTCCGATAGATAGATCTGCCTGAATATATGAGGTAATTGCAGTATTGGTAATAATTGGGTCATTATAATCAAAGAAAATATAGGCTTTGTTTTCAATTTCGGTCCCATGTTGCAAACCTGAAATAGGCTTAATTCGGTATTGGAAATAACCTATTGATTCCTGAAAGTCACTTGCGCTATCTGGTAACATAATGTTTGGAAAATAAACAACTAATCGGTCATCAATCAAATTATAAGAATTGGGGTGCTTGTAGCCAATTACCTCAAACGTTTCATAATCTAATAAACTGGATAAAGTATCTTCCAGTATAACAATAAAAGCTGGAGCTGTACCTGTATTTTGAAAACGGATAGTATACGTTAACCAATCATCATAATCAGGGGAAACAGTTTTAGGGTACACTTGCTTATCATTAGGGTCATAAGAATTAACCACGTTATAACAAAAAGAGTATGTATTATTAGAAGGATTAACATCTCCAAGTAAAGGTGTAACATCTACAGTTACACAAATTGAATCTCCTGATTGTGCCAATGAATCCGTTTGGAAATTTAGCCTAAAAAATTGAAAGATACTTGCGGTCCCAAAATTAGCAATTGTATAGGTATAGGTTGAGCCGTTAACTGTTGGTGTCAATGATAATGCCGGGATTCCTGTATAAACGACAGGTCCATTAACTGTAATTGAAACTGTCCCTCCTACAGAGCCACAATTAAAGCCATGCCACTGTGATAAATCGCCAGCAGAAACATTAAGAGTATGGTCTTGGCCTGGTGAAACCCACCCATTTGTATTGACAGAATGTACACCAACGTCAAAACCTGGTCTACAAATAAAGCCGAAATCCACTCCATGAATTACAGTATCTAAAGCAGAGAGTGTAACTAGTGAGTCCGCTCCTGGAAAAGCGCAACTCGTCGCAAATGATTTATTAACAGTATCAATCTCAACACTGTAAATTCCAAAATTTGAAGTTGTTAAAAAATAATCTCCAGTAGGAGTAGAAGAAGTTGTCTCAACTAGTACTCCATTGGTATCATATAATTTAACTTGTGCATTGACCAATGGTGATTCCCAACCCGCAAATTGACAATCTAACAAATCATCTTTAAATAAATTACCTCGTATTCCATATCCTACTTGACAACCAAGAGGGTTTGTACTCAAATTTCCAAGATTACAGATTGGAACTGTATTCAAAGATGGCCAAACACTCATTGAAAGGATATAGTTAGGGATACACAAAAATGGATTTCCTTGGATATTGATAGTTAGTAAATTTGGAAAAATTGGCCAACAAGAAATATTATTATTTGGCATCAGAAAAATGGAAAGACTAGACGGAAAGTTGGGAATACTAGAAATATCATTGTCTCCAAGCTTTATTTGAAGCACATTTTGAGGGAAATTTGGAATATGGGTCAAATTATTATTTGCTAAGTTTAACAGATTAGAACAAATTGTCGGAATAGTATCAATTGAAGTTAATGCACAATTTTCTATAATTAGATTTACCATAGAATCAGGTAAATTCGAAACTGTCGTTAAATTTGGGTTATTGCTCGCAAACAGTTTTGTTAATGTTGACGGCAAATTAGATATGGTTGTAAAATTGTTTTGATTACAATTTAAAAAATCAAGATTTGGAGGTAAACTAGGCAATTGGTTCAAATCACAATTTCCAATTGAGAGACCTAATAAGCTATTTGGTAAACTGGATGCAGCAATACTAACTAAAGGGTTATCTTCTAAAAAAAGATTTAACAGTGTATTTGGCAACTGGGGCACAGTTGTCAAATTACAGCCCGGTAAGTTTATAACTTCCAATCCGTTATGAAAAAAAGGCAATGCTAAATTAGGTGAGTTTCCAGCATTAAATTCTATTAAAGATAAAGGTAATACCGCTATAGATGTTAAATTTTGATTAGACGAAACTTTTAATTTTTGTAAATTAGGTGGGAATTGATTACTAGTTATAGTTACGAATTGATTTCCATTTAACTCTAAGCTTACTAAGCTAGAATTTGTAAGGTTAGGCAAAGTTGTTAAGGAATTACTACTTGCTTTTAATTCAAGCAAGTTATCAAAATATTGAATCCCATCTAAACTACTGATCCCCAAATTCGAACAATTTATTGCAGTAGCATTAACTATTCCATTACAAGTGGTATCCATTTGATTGCCTGTCATACATGCAGGAAAGGTATTTTCTAGAAATATGACAAAATTAGCATCCGGAATAGTCACAAATTGTGCATTTGATAACGAAACAGAAAAAACGAAAATGATAAATAGATATATGTTTTTCATATGGGCTTCATTTGATAATCAACCAAATATACTTAATAATTTATTCATTGTCAAATACGAGTTCAACTGTCACAAATAACTTACTCAATAAACATCTTTTTAGAGATGATGCCTTGATCAGTAATTACGTTGATAAAGCATAAGCCTTTTGTATCATTCATTACTCTAATTTCAGTTAAATTGCTATTTTTATCATAAGTTACTGGAATCAATTTTCCCATCATGTCATACGCTTCAATGGCATTCACTTCGTATTCACCATCCATTTTTAAGTAAAACTGACCTGTTGATGGATTTGGGAACACCATAAACCGATTTGACAGAACATTTCCAACACTTAAATCATTGATTTTATATGATGTTATGGCAGTATTGGTAATAATAGGGTCATTATAATCAAAGAAAATATAGGCTTTGTTTTCAATTTCAGTGCCGTTTTGCAAACCTAAAATCGGTTTAATTCTGTACTGGAAAAATCCTTTTGATGCCGGCTCATTTGTTGTGCTATCTGGCAACATAATGTTTGGAAAATAAATGATTAATCTATCATTAATTAGATTGTAAGAATTTGAGTGTTTGTATCCTATTACTTCAAACGTTTCATAGTCAAGTAAGCTAGACAAAGTATCTTCTAACCTAATATTAAAAGCAGGCGCGGTACCAGTATTTTGAAAACGGATTGTATAGGTTAACCAATCATCATAGCCAGGCTCAACAATTGTTGGATACACTTGTTTATCGTTAGGATCATATGAATTGATCACTTCATAACAAGAGGTATAATTATTATTAATTGGATTCACATCTCCAGTTAAAGGTGTTACTAATACAGTCACGCAGATTGAATCTCCAGCTTGGGCAGTTGTATCGGTTTCAAAATTTAACTTAAAATCTTGATGAAGAGATACATTTCCAAAATCAGAAATAGTATATGTATATGTTGATCCACTCACTGCTGGAGTTAACGCTGATGCTGGTGCACCTATGTAGGAGACTGGTCCGATCACTGTTATTGCTACTGACCCACTTGTGCCAGCTGCACAATTTAGGCCATACCATTGTGATAAATCACCAGCACTCACAGTAAGGCTATGAGCTTGTCCTGGAAAAACCCATCCATCTGTATTTATACCAAGTACGCCTAGATCAAAACCTGGATTACAAACAAAGCCAAAGTCTACTTCCTCAATTAAACTATCTGTTGCAGAAATGGTTACTAATGAATCAACTCCTGGAAATACGCAGCTATTCGTAAACGGCTTATTCACTGTATCAACAATCACATCATAAGTCCCATTATTAGATGTTGACAAAAAGTATCGACCCGACTGGCCTGAAGAAGTTGTTTCAAGCAATGTTCCACCAGCGTCATATAATTTAATTTGAGTGTTTTTGATTGGTGTCTCTGCGCCTGCATAGTTGCAGTCAAGCGCTATGTCTTCAAAAAGATTTCCATCAATACCTTCACCTGTTGGGCAACCTTGTGGATTAGTCGTGGAATTTGCAAAATTACAGATTGGCATGGTATCTAGGAAAGTCCAAACTGTCATACCAATTACATAATTAGGAATACATTGAAACGGATTTCCTTGTATTTGAACAGAACTCAAGTTAGGAAAAACTGGCCAACAACTCATATTATTATTTTCCATTCTTAAAGTATTCAGTGTTGACGGAAAATCAGGAATACTAGAGATATTATTATCATCCAGGTCAATTAGACCAATCCCGTCAGGAAAATTCGGAATAGACGTTAATTGATTATTGCTGAGATTTATAAAACTTGAAACATGAAGCGGCAAAGCATCTATATAATTAATATTACAATCTGAGGCCTGAATCTTAGTCATGGAGTCAGGTAAGTTGACTAACTGTGTAATATTTGGGCAATACGAAATATAAAGGTCTTTTAGCGTTGCAGGCAGTGTGCCATATGAAGAAATATCATTAAAACCGCAACTCAAATTTTCAAGATTTGGTGGAAGAACAGGCAACACAGATAATCCACAATTGTTTACACCTAAAGTTGTTAAACTTGGAGGAAGAGAATTTGAAGCAATTACGTTTAAATTTTCATTATTAGAAATATTAAAATTCGTTACTGTATTTGGTAAAGTCGGCATTGCTGATAAATCACTATCTGGAACCCATATAGTTTCTAATCCTGCATGAAATGTGGGCATAGGCAAATTAGGTGTTTCACCGCCATAATAACTCGTTAAAGAGAGAGGTAAAACTGGAATACTCGATAAATTTGGGTTTCGGCGGATATTCAGAACTAAAAGATTCGGCGGCAATGCCGGAATTGTTGTTAAATTATTATAGTTAACCGTAATGTTTACTAAAGAGGGTTGGGTTAGAGCAGGGAGGTTGGTAAGATCATTTGAGCTAGCATTTACCAAAAATAAATTATCAAAATATTGCAAGCCTTCCAAATCTAAAATTCCCTTATCCGAACAATTCACTAATGTTGTATTAGTAATGCCAGAACAAGTTGTATCCATCTGATTTCCGTTCATACATGCTGGATAATTATTATGTAAAAAAGTGACAAAAGCAGTATCTGTAATGGTTACGAACTGAGCCTGAAGAGAAATGGTTGATAAAACAAAAAGTAATACTAAGTATAAATTTTTCATAGGATTTATTTTATTGTGAAGTAAGGGCTTGTGGTGACAACTAAACGTTCAGTAATAAACAACGGTTGCCAAATCAAAATTTGAAACCGAAAAACAGAAGACTTATTTTATAGTTTTAAACCCTATTAAACAAATAGTTATAAGAGTGATTCTTGAATGAGAGTATGGTATTGAAGAATATAAATTATTACAATATTTTTCCCCTATTGTAACATTCCTGATTAATTAAATACCTACTAAAAGAGAACATATTAGTTTTACAGTAAGTGATAAAAGAAAAAGAATTTATAGCGCTCATTAAACCACACAAAGGCATCTTGGTGAAAGTATCTAAAATATATATGGATACTCAATCTGACCAAGAAGATATGCAGCAGGAAATTCTATTTCAGCTTTGGAAATCGTATCCAAATTTTAAAGGTAATAGTCAATTTTCTTCATGGATGTACCGCGTATCAGTTAATACGGCCATCACTTTTTTTAAACAGAAAAAGAAAAGACCTTTTTCAGTTTTACTGACCGAAAAACAATATGAAAAAGCTGAAGAAATCGATACTACGAAAAATGAGCAACTAGACCATTTTTACAGGGCAGTACGGACATTAAATGAAATTGAAAAAGCACTTATTCTATACAGTGTTGAAGGGTATTCGCAAAAAGAAATTGCAAAACAGTTAGGGCTTTCGGAGGTAAATACCAGAGTAAAACTCAAACGTACTAAAGATAAATTAAGGACAATCATTAAAACACAAGGTTATGAATTTTGATAATATAAAAGAAGCTATGAATGCAGATGTATCAGTGGACAAGAACACAGAACTAAAAATAGATTTGGGTAAAGGAAAAAATAATCCTGTAGCATCTATCAGAAGAAATATGCGGTCAGAAATTATTACCCAATTACTAGGTGTAATCATATTTTTAGCTGCACCATTTACATTCATTCAACTAGACAAAAAGCCAGAAGCCATTTACCTTATTTTTATGTTTATTACATGTGTTATGATAATGGTATATACTGTGCGCTTAAGTATTTTTCTTAGAGAAGTTGACCCAATGACAAAAAGCACAACTCATGCCATTCAATTGTTTATGTATAAGGCAAAAATGACATTACAAGTTTATAAATCCTTTGTATTAGCGAGTACTTTACTTTTACCGGCGGCAGTATTTGCGTTATTAACAGGGAACGCAGAAGGAAAAATGTACAATCCAGATTTATTCGAAAAATGGTTGTTTTTAGACATTACGACCTTTGAATTTACTATGCTGATTTGTGGTTACTTAGTTTTAGCAGCTGTATTTTATTTAATGACCATAGGGTGGACCAAGTTGATGTATGGCAAACATTTACAAGCTCTAGAGAGAATTGTAGAAAATTTAGAGGAGGAATAAGCCAACATGTGGTAATAATTTTTATCTAAAAACCCATCCTCAATCATCCTTACTATTCCCTAATTCAAAAATCACCCAGCCTCATTTGTCCTTTTTAATAGTGCCAAAATAAATCACCTTTGAGCACTAAAAATAGATATTATGAAAAAACTCATCACATTATTATTAATCACACTGTCATTTCAGATATTTGCAACTAAGAATTTTCAGCAACAATTAATTGATTTCAATTACAATTGGAGAGATTATGTTTCTCAAATACCAAAAGCAAACGCTCATCAATTCCATTCTGATGCAGACTATATTCAAACTCATTTGGAGCAGGTTATTCCTATTTTAAAATCGAACCCAACTACATTTTTAACGCACAAGCAAAGGATAAACCGCATTAAACTCATTCAGTTATTGGATGCTTACAATATAGAAGAGAGATTTCCAGTTAATAACTATCGCGAAGACCGGATTCCAGTATTTATTGATGAATATAATACCCATTGTGCAGTGGGACACCTATTAGAAAAAACAGGGTATGAAGATTTGGCGCAACACATTGCCAGAACTAATAATTACGCTTGGGTAAAAGAGATAAAAGATACTGCTCTTATTGACTGGCAAAAAAAATCTGGTTTAACTGTTGAAGAATTGAAACTAATTCAAGGCGCTTATGATTATTACCCTATTTACAATGCGCACGATCCGAACAAATATGAAATTCCACAAAAACCAGAGTTTGTGACGCGTTACTTTGATAAAAATAAAGGAGACAAAAAAGCCAAAAGAAAAGTATGGTGCAAAGGCGAGGGTAAAAATGGCATATTACATGGCCGTTGGGAGCAAAATTACTCTGAAGTATTGCCTTGGATAGTTGGTTTCTTTAATAAAGGAAAACGCACAGGCCAGTGGAAAGAATATTACCAAGGCACGGATAAACTTTGTCGAACTGAAAACTGGAGAGATAATAAATTGAATGGTGTGAGAAAACGATTCAATAAAGCAGGCGAAATCATAGAAGAAATTTTATTCAAAAATGGTGCT
Organism: Crocinitomicaceae bacterium; assembly: GCA_045107045.1. Taxonomy (GTDB): domain Bacteria; phylum Bacteroidota; class Bacteroidia; order Flavobacteriales_D; family Crocinitomicaceae; genus Putridiphycobacter. Next base: position 37,312 of record JBGCFR010000014.1, on the reverse strand, counting down.
GCAGTAACCAAAACAAATTACGATTTAGACCGCGCTTTAAAGTTCATTCGAAAGCCTTTAGATTCCAATTTAGTGTGGACAGATGTATATACTTTAGGAGGGTCAATTTTGGCTAGTGGGATGGAAAGAGTCCATAATCCTGGAAATTTAATGTGGTTTCAAAATATTGAATTAACGGCATTGAATACTGCTGCTATTACTTCAAGAGAATTGCAAAAAACAAGCAATCATAGGGGGAGAAATCAAACGGCATATATGAACCCAGAAAGTGGTACTGGATTATATAATGCACCACCATTAGTGGAATATAAAAAAGAAGGTGACTGGATTTATTATAAAGACTTTTCGGCTAAAAAAACACGAGCAACAAGGAATGCTTTTCATGGTATGATACATCAAAACTACCCATTTCTAGAAACAGAAATTCATCCCATTTTTTACAGCCTAAACGATCAAAAAGTAGCTGAAAGTTATGATTCCATTAAAATAGCATATACTGATAATAAAGTAATTCACTTTGAAGCATTTGCTGAAAAGGACTACATACACCTAAAGTTTGCCTATCAAACGCAATTATTCCCGTTGTTTTACGATATTCAAAATCATTATTCCAGCCGTGGGTATAGAAGAAGTGCTCCGCAGCAAGTAAATTACCAATCAATCATAAAAATGGTAGGTCAGTACAACGAAAAGGGAGAGAGAACTGGATCTTGGAAGTATTATGACATACAGAAGAGGTTATGTAAAACTGAAGATTATATTATTCCTTTTAAAGAAGAGGAAACTGAACCTGTAGTCACTAAAAACAGATAAAGAGCAATTGTAAGTCTTAACCTAACATTAGGCCTAATTGGAAATAGACACTATGTAATATTTACATTCCCTTAAAATACAAACTCCTTAGTTTGTATTTTTTGTTTAAATTCGGAATAAGAAGTCAAGTCAATGAATGAAATTAAAGCTTCAGAAGGAAATAGTAAACACAAAAATTAATAGTATGAATAACCCAGTAAATTGGTTTGAGATTGCCACAAAAGATCTTGAAAGAGCAAAAGCATTTTATACAGCAGTTTTTAAACGAACATTTCAGCTAATAGAAATGCCTGATTCTAAAATGTATATGTTTGAAGGAGGCCCATCAGGAAATGGTTCAGGTGGCGCTTTAATAAGCTCTTCTCAGAATACGCCTTCAACAGATGGAACCATTGTCTATTTTACATGTGAGGATGCTGCAATTGAATCAAGCAAAGTAGAAAGTGCAGGAGGAAAACTAATACTCCCTAAAACATCTATTGGAGAATTTGGATTTATTGCACAAGGCATAGATACTGAAGGAAACAGAATTGGTTTTCATTCTCGCAAGTAAAAAATTTACTAAAAATTAAAGTCGCTGGTTTGAGATCTTAAATATTTCAATTACTAACGGTTTTTTTACATTGTGGAATTAAAATAAGTGAGGGTAGGTCATTTTACATAAAATACAATACATCTTATAAATTCAACAGTTCAGAATGTAAAAGTTGTGGCATCCATATAAAATGAATATTTTAGTCTAACTTTAATTATAAGAATTATGGAATCATTAGTTAAAATATTAATTATTGTTCATGCTACTTTCGGTGGCATTGCATTGGTAACAGGACTAATTTCTATGATTGTCTACAAGGGTCAAAACTTGCATAAGAAATCTGGAAAAATTTTCGTTTATACCATGCTAATTTCTGCAGTCACAGCTTTGTTTATTGCCTTGATGCCGAATCACGAAAATCCTTTTTTATTCGCTATTGGAATCTTTAGCACTTATCTTGTTTTAACCGGTTATAGAGCCTTGAGATTTAAAAGAAAGCAAATTTCCCTAAAACTAGATATTGCCTTGGCATGGGTAATGGCTGTAACTGGTTTTTTGATGATCGTCATGCCAACTATTCTAACGCAAAAATTCAATATAGTTCTAGGAGTTTTTGGAATAGTAGGAATATCCTTAGCTATTCAGGACCTAAGATTATTTAGAAATTCAAAACGCCTTCAAAAAGGCTGGCTAAAATTACATATTGGCAAAATAATGGGTGGTTATATTTCGGCAGTTACCGCTTTTATTGTGGTCAATCAATTGATCCCTGGTATTTATGGCTGGTTACTTCCTACAGTATTAGGTAGCGCTTTTATTGCGTATTGGATGAGAAAAGTTAGGCTAGGATGAAGTTGAGCTGAATTGATAATTTGTTCTATTTACGGCTTTTCTAGTGCAAGATTAACGTCGGTTCGAGTGTTTTTTATATGGCAATTGCCAAATAAAAAATGTATCGAGAACAGGTTTGGAGTGCGATTTCAAATAAATTACTTTCTAAAGAGTATCACCCAGCAAAGTAAGCCATTAAAGCTTTCTTTGAACTTGTTGACACCAATGCTTTATGATCCTCTATTAAAAACAATTCTCCTGTTTTGCCCTTTTTATATTTAATAATATGACGCAAGTTTACTAAGTGAGATTTGTGAGATCGCAAAAATCCAAAATCAGTTAATAAGTCTTCATAATGTTTTAGGGTTTTAGAAATCACATACTTTTTATTTCCAATGGCATGAACTATTGCATAATTATCGGCGGCTTCTACTCTAATAATATCAGCAATTTTAACCACATCAAATCCATCCATTTTGGGCAGTACCATTTTTTGTGATTGCTGGTGAATGGCTTTAATATTTTCGGCTAATAATTTTGTAGACGAAAAACTATTGCTGCCCTCTTCTAATTTCATTTTCACCTTATCAACAGCATTTACTAAATCGTCAATGGCAATTGGTTTTAAAATATAATAGGCGGCACTTATGTTTAAAGCCTGAATGGCATAATCGCTATAGGCTGTAATAAACACCACTTCAAAATTGATTTGAGGTAGCCGTTCTAGTAAATCGAATCCGCTGCCAAATGGCATTTCAATGTCTAAAAAAACCAATTGCGGTTTGGTAGCACTAATTAGAACCTCGCCTTCATTAATATTGGCAGCTTCCCCCTCAAGTAAAACATCCTGACAGTATTTAGTTAGGTATTGTTTTAAAATATCTCTGCTTTGAGATTCATCTTCAATAATAATGGCTCTTAATTTCTCAGTCATAATTATGCTTTTAGAAGAATAGTCACTACTGTGCCTTCTTGTGTTTCAGGAATCAAGTCATCAATTTGAATAGATAACTCTTTTTTAAAAGCTGATTTAATAATCTCCAAACGATCTTTTACATTTTTAATTCCTGTTGACTTCATTTTTAGTTGACTTGTTGTTTTGTGCTTCAAGGAATGGGTTCTTCCAATTCCATTATCAGTCACCGTTATTTTTAACCCTTCATTCACTTCTAAAAATTGAAGGCTCAATATTCCCTTTTCAGGTTTATACCTTAAGCCGTGCCAAATGGCATTTTCAACAATGGGCTGCAATAACATAGGCGGAATTTGGTGTGATTCTAGGTCAATACTTTTCGGACAATCAATTGAAAAATCAAAGTTTTCTTTAAACCGATCGTGCTCTAAATTTAAGTAAAGTGTTAAAATTTCTAATTCTTTGGATAAAGGAATAAAATCGTTTTGGGAGTAATTTAATACCGAACGCATTAATTTAGAAAAATCCGCTAAATACTTATTTGCCGCTCTCTCATCTTGCTGCGCAATATATACGTTAACGGAGTTTAATGAATTGAAAATGAAATGCGGATTCATTTGATTTCTCAAAGACTTGAGTGTTAACAATTGATTGTTTTTCTGCTTCTGTTTATTACTACGATAGACAAAAAGGATAATGGTCCCTATCAATAGGAGGCTAACTACCAAAAAAATCATAATGGTCTGCTGACTCTTCAAAGATTTGTCTTTAATAATTTGTTCTTTTTGCAAGAGTTGAATTGTTTTTTCATCTAGCTCCCTATCCTTCTCTAACAAACTAATTTTATTTTCAGTGTTTTGAATAATGTCATTTTTGGCGATTAATAGTTCGCTTTTTTGAGCTTCCAATAGCTTAAAGGAGTCCATTAAAATGCTGTACTCTTTATCTAGAGCTTTTGATTTTTTGAGGTCTCCCTTTTCTTCATATGCCCGTGATAGTGTTTTATAAAAGTTTCGCTTAGCTTCAGAGTTAGATTGGTTTTCGATTAGGGGTGCTGATTGATTCAAGACTTCAATTGCTTTTTCATCTTCGCCTTCTTCAATTAAAACCTCAGCCATTTCAGTAGTATTTAAGATCGCTATTTCGGAATTACCAACACTATTATTAAATTCAATGGCCTGTTCCTGAATTTTTTTTCTTTTCCGAAAATCTCTTGAATTACGATACAAATTTGACAAAGAATTCATAGAAGAATTCGTCAATTCAACAGAGTTTGAATTAACCGCCTTGTAATTGGCCTCAATAAATAAATTTTCTGCGGCACTATTCGCACCATTCTTCTCTTCAATTTTGCCTAAACCAATTGTAGCTGATATAACGCCAGCACTGTTATTCACTTGCTTAGCTAAAGACAATACTTTCTCAAAATAAAGCTTAGCGGTTATACTATTACTTAATTTAAAATATTCCTCTGCTATTTTTAGTCCTAAATTAATGGTATTGGTCGTCTGATTTTTCGTTTGACTAGCTATTTTCTCGCCCTTTACCCATTGCTTAATGGCTTGTTCCGAATCTCTAATTTTAGCATAAGAGTCTCCTAATAAATCATACGTTTCAATAGAGTTATTGATGTCATTTAAGTAGGCATAGATCTGATTTGCTTTTATTAAATTTTTGATTGCAGACGAATAATTACCAAGTGAGCTATTACATTCACCTAATATTTTATGAGCAAGTGCTTCTTCAGTCTGATAACCTGATTGAATCGAAATCGCCAAATTGTCTTCAACAATTTTGAGTGACTTTGTTAAACTGTCATTGAAAATAGATTTAGCATATAGCAGCCGTTTTGATACTACTTTTGCAGAAATAGAAACTGGTTGAATAATTGTGTTGGCCATATTTGTAGCCATAGAATTGCTTTGTGCACAAACCACAACTTGAAGCGAAGTCAACATAAAAACAATGTAGAGTCTAATTAACAATTTCAAACCAAAATAATTTAAGTTTCAGCCTAAAAATAGGGCTTTTTAAATTAGCGAATCCTTAAAACAGGCTCTAAAAAGGATAAAATATTCTGTTAACTCAAAACAATGCCATTTTACCTCGTTCAATTAGTTAAATGACTCATTTTAGATATGTCTAAAAGAATTATAATAATTAATACATTTGACATTCAGTAGTACACATTATGAAACAACTCATCTTATTCACTCTCATTATGATTTCAAATTCAGTTTTAGGTCAAACAGAAAATATCAACTTAGGTGATTCGACAATTCAGTTAATCAAAGATTTTAATTCTCCCGATTCAAAAGTTTTGTTCTTAAATATTCATGAAGATGAAGAAACCAGTATTGCTGTTTCCAAAGCTTTCGGGCAGGGTCATGCCATTAACTTTGGGTATTTACATCATCAGCAAACAAGGCGAGTATTTTATAATGTTGGTAATCGTCAATTTTCAGTAGACCCGAATAGAATTTATACTAAAAAAGGTAGACGTAAAACAATTGAGCCATGGCGACCATTTGCCTCAAAAGCCAATCATATAGCTGCTAAATTGGCCAATACGATTTTAGATCTTATCAGGCCATTTAAAACCATTGTAACCATGCATAATAATACAGATGTTGAGTACTCAATCAAAAGTTATTTACCAGGAGGTACTGAGGCTAAAAACACTGCAGAGATTCATATTAGCGATAAATGGGATCATGATGACTTTATTTACACTACTTCAGTCGATTTTTTCAATCACTTAAAGGAAGCGGATATCAATGTGATTTTGCAAGACAATATAAAATTTGTAAATGATGGATCGCTTTCAGTTTATTGCGGTATTAATGGCATTGATTATCTAAATATTGAAGCCCAAAAAGGACATTTTGACGAGCAACTAAGGTTAACAGAAATAGTTTACCATATGTTAATGATGCATTGAATTACGAACATAATTCTCGCAATGTATTTTACAACTGATTTTCTACTTTATGGTGTTACCATTTATAAGAAGTTTCATTTTATAACCTTCATCAATACCATAATAATTACTTTTGGTAAATAAAAAAATACAGTTGTTCAAAATTAATAATATAAATACGTATGTATTTGAGAGCCATCTTACTATTTCTACTTTTTTCAAACTGGTATATTTACACGCAAGATTATAATCAAGTAAAAAAAGTAGTTGCATTTGATAGGGAATCAAACAATTACTTTGGTTCTTCTCCTAAAGTTTATGGTAATCTAGCAGCGGTAGGCTGTGCAGATGATACAGATGAAAACGGAAGTAACCATATTGAAGCAACTGGAGCTGTGTATTTATTTCAGCGCAGCTTTGGAGGTGAATGGATTGAAAAACAAAAATTAGTAGCATCTGATAGGCAATTAGCCGCATATTTTGGAGGATCAATCGACATTAGTGAAAATTACATTGTCATTGGTGCAAATCAAAATATTACTGATGAAAATAATCAATCACCAATTAATAATGCAGGTGCAGCCTATATTTTTAAGAAGGACGATAATGGATTTTGGCAAGAGACCCAGAAAATAGTTGCCAGTAATAGAGTTCAATACGACAGATTCGGGTCTAGAGTGGCTATCGACGATTCCACCATTATTGTTAGTGCTCCAAGTAAAAATAATCAATCAGGTGCAGTATACCTATTCAAACTTAATAATGCAGGTGTTTGGCTTGAACAACAAATATTAACTAGTCTAGACCTTGCAATTGGTGATAATTTTGGAAATTCTATTGCCATCTCAAATAATTTTATTGCAATTGGTGCTGTAAATGAGGATGAAGACGAACAGGGAAACAATACTATGCTTAATGAAGGTTCAGCTTACGTTTTTAATAAGCAATCTAATGGCAATTGGATTCAATATGCTAAATTGGTTGCCTCTGATCGAATGGGCTACCAAGCAAGATTCGGGTTTTCGGTTGATGTTGATTCTAATTTTATTATAGTCGGAGCTGATTCTGAATACTTTGATGAGAATGGCCAAAATCTAGTTCCTGGTGCTGGTGCTGCATACATGTTCACTTTAGACCTCAATGGAAATTGGATGGAAAGTCAAAAAATTCTTCCATCAGATCGTTCATTGGGAGATATCTTTGGTAGTAGCGTTGCACTATCGAATAATAAACTATTGATCTCCGCCCATCTAGAGGAAGATGGGCCTGATCCATTATTAGATGATGGCTCAGCCTACGTATTTTATTGGGACGAAATAACTTCAAAATGGATTGAACATCAGAAAGTAAAAGCAAATGATGGTAATAGTCAAGATCATTTTGGAAGTAGTGGTGTCTCAATCTATAATGACTACATATTTATCGGCGCACGTCATGATGATGAAGATGAAATTGGTACAAATCCATTGCAAGATGCAGGATCTGCATATATATTCGAACTAAAACCAGTTTTAAGTATTCCAGAAACAAAAAAACTTGATATCATAATCTTTCCAAATCCAGCAAGAAATTATTTTAAAATAAAAACTCCCTTAACCGGAGAATGCAATGTTAGAATTCTTGATTTATTAGGACGGACTGTCTTTTATGAACCATTGAAAAATGATAAAATAGTCAATATAATGAATCTGAAATCAGGGCAATATATTGTTGAAATTCAGTTAAATAATAAAATTACCTATTCAAAAATAGAGGTTTTAAAATGATATTGTTAAAATTACCTCAACATTGTAGCTCAAAAAGGTCATTTTGACTAGCAATTAAGGTTGACTGAGATTGTTTATCATATGGTGGAGGCGCATTAATTCTTTACTATTCTTTTAATCATTCTATTGTCATCTGATGTTAATCTCACAAAGTAAATTCCACTTTCTAAGCCGCTAACATCAACTTTCTGTCCATTAATAACTGTAGTGGACGAAATGACTATTTTGCCTTGCAAATCCATTAGTTCAAATTGGGCATTATCTAAATCGTTGAATGTTATAGTTAATATGTCATTTACCGGGTTCGGGTAAACATTAGCAAAGGTTGTGTTAACATCATCCAATCCAACATTAGATACCGAGATGCAAGCAGAAGTGTCGATACAACCTAAATAAGTAACCTCAACTGCATAGTCTCCATTTGATGAAGCTATGAATAATTGGTTAATTGCACCTCCAATTACCGTATAGCCATTATCACAATCTAACCACCTGTACGAGGCTCCCGGCTGATTAGATATTAAATAAATGCCGTCTGTTTGTGTGATGGACTCATCTGGATCGGTTATGGTTAAATCAAGTATGACAATACTATCGCACCCATTTGAAAGTGTAGCTGTATATACAGCTGAATTATTACTAGTTGTATAAGTTACCCCATCAATCCAAGTATAAGTTTCACACGCAGTAATAACATCCGTATTTTGCATTGAACTATTAATTACAAGATTTAACGTGATAATACTGTCACAACCTGTACTTGTTGTTAATGTCTCAACTGCTGTAAAATTATTTGTAAAGTAAGTCACTCCATTTATCCAAGTAAATTCATCACAAGCCTCTTGTATGTCAACACTAGAGACAGAATTGTTTATTGTTAAGTCAAGCGTATATATCGTATCACAAGTGCCTCCATTTACACTAAAAATACTATCAGTAGCTGTGCTATTTGAGCTGGTATAAGTAATGCCATCCCGCCATATATAACTTCCACATGCGGTGTGAGAATCATTAATGTTTATAGTACAAGCCGGTACAACATTAATAGTATAATCTTCAAATGTTGCATTTGAACCGGAATAACATGGATTTCCTGGTCCTGAAAATTGTTGTGATCCACCGATTCTCATTGTATGTAACCCTAAACTTGCTGTGCTAGGAACTGCAAAAGAAGCGGTTATGTCAAAAGGAAAAGTTGAGGCAGAAGCCCCTGTAAATACAATTTCGGAACTGCTGAAAAATAAGTCATTATTCCAATCGATCCATATATTTGCACCAGCAGCTGAGGATGAAAAGAATTCTAGATAAAATTCTTGAGTGCCTCCTTGATTAACATCTGTAGACAAGTAAGTATAATCAGCATAATATCCAGGTTCTGTACCTGTAGAATTATTAATTGAACCCATTACCACTTCAATAATAGTAGCACCTGTAAAACTTGTTGGAGCAGGTGTACAATATTCAAAAATGTATTGAAATGGTCCTGCCCATAAGCTGCTATTGCCAGAACCGCATTCTGCTCGGACATAATATTCGTACGCTGTATTTACTAAAAGTCCGGAAACAGTATCTATATTAGTCATGACATTGCTAACTTGAGTTCCTGATCCCAATGGAAACCCTGCTGTACCATATTCTATGGTCCATTCTGATTCTGAACCTTGTGGTGTCCAGCTCAACTCAATTGTAGAACTATTTATTATACTGGCGTTTAATGCAGACGGCATAGCACAAATCGGCGATTCTAGAATTGAAACATCATCAATTAATATGTCACCATTATCGTCATTTACATCACCCCCTGATTCTGCCCTAAATCTCACTTTTACTAAATTGGAGTTAAATACATAGTTTGATAAATTAAATTCGTAAAACTTCCAATCACCATCTGTAGCGTCTTGAATTAGCCCCAATTCTTGCCAGACTGCTCCATCCCATGCCTCAACATACAAACTATTCATTGTACTTATATTTAAATCACATTGCGAATAATAAAACTGCAAAAACGGTGTCGTTAACGCCGTAACATCAACTGTATTCATTGTTAATATTACTCCAGCGTCTGTTCCTGATTGATCAACATAAGCATAGTTACTAGTTAAACTTGTCGTATGATCATACATATTTCCGCATGGCGTAAATGACCCTGAAAAAGAAGTAAATTCCCATGGTCCTCCAGCAGTTGAGGATTGTGACCAACATGAGGGCGTTGAATTTGACGTAAATGTTTCAGTAAATGGTGCTAAAAAAGGTTGACAAGCTGATGTAAAAGTAAATGGTCCTGTCCAATAGCTTTGAGAACCTCCACAATCTGCTTGAATGTAGATATCGTACGTTGTATTTGCTAACAAAGAACTTAAAGTGTAATTTGTTGATGTTTGTCCAATTATTTGGCTACCAGACCCTAAGGTAAAGCCGCCATTTCCATATTCAATATTCCAGGTAGTTTCAGAGCCTCCCGCAACCCAATTAATCAGAGAAGAGTTAGGGGTTATATTTGCACTTGATATACTGCTTGGTGAGGGACAAAATGTATATTCGTCAGCACCTATATCTGGCACAGTTGTGCTTCTTATATCTCCATCAATATCCTCCGAGACCAATGAAATAGGTGTTCCCTCAGACTCTGCAATTGAACCTGCTACATGCAGATTGTTTGCGGTTATAAATCCGGGATCCCCTTCTATTGAATTTATATTTAATGTGGCCTCAGCCGCAACCCAACTCGCTAAGCTTGAATAGGATGATGATCCCATATGTGCTATCCACTGCCCATTATAAATATTGTAATCTATGACTGTAGTCCCATTCGGATTTGAGTCAAAATCAACTGCTGGAATAGCTGAAGTGCTAATTTCTGTAACGAAAATATTATTTCGTATATCCAAAAAATTACTATTCGAAGTAACCCATAAGGCACTTTCATTTTCGGACACAATAGTGTTATGAAAAATACTAATGTAATCCGAACCATTTAAATAAAGGCCTTCAGCTGCTCCTGAAGTCCTAATCATATTATTTGCCACTAACCCATTTTGCGTAAATGATTGACCGATCGTATTACATTCAAATAAATACAGCCCCGTTGTTTTCGCACCTAAAAATATATTCTTAGTAATTTCAGGCTCTTTTCCTGAAACTCTGCAGGAATATCCAGAATTTGTATTTCTTGGGGTACCTACTGTATTATTTGAAATAACTGGCCTGTCTTGATATCTTAAATACATCCCATAGTTATAGACATCAGTAATATTGCAGTTTATTATCCTATTAGAGCTATTGTCGGGTGTATTTGAATTTGATCCAGCTAACATAACACCGTAGTATCCACCCTCGATTTCGCAATTACTAATAGTTGTATAGTTTGCATTATTACCAGTACCATTTATTGTATTAATAGAATTTGAAGATGCGATTATTGGAATATATGACGGAGAAGAAGATATGCTATTAACAACGATTCTACAACTATCAATCGTGTTATAATCAGCTGCGTTTGTCAAAAATACACCTCTTCCCGTACTAGATATACTAGTATTTTGAATGGTCACATTTTTTATGGTAACATGGTCAGATCCGTTTAAAGTGATCACAGAATTTGAAGACCCTAAACCGTTGTAAAGAATAGAAGTGCTATTTGGGTTCCCTCCATTAAACATTATAGTATTCGTCGCACTCACTCCTGCTATTTCTTCTAAAAGTATAGTTTCAAAATAATTCCCTGGCATAATATTAAATACCACAGGTCCTAAAACACCGCAATTATTTAAGTCATTAGCAGCGCTATCAATATTTGGATAATCTCCTCCCGCACCTATTGTATATGTTCCCGATAATCCTGAGCAAACATCCATTTGAATGGAATCATTTGTCATATCACCATCAGTTACACCATTTGGCATACTGGTCCATATTTCAATATTTGATGCTCCTGAGCCGAAGTTATAAGTTCCTATTGTAATGGAAATAGAATCATCAAAATCTAAATTTCCAGAATAATTATATGGTGTTTGCAAAACCCCATTTACTTTCCAATTAATATCTACAGTAGTAATTGGGTTTGCTCCTACGTTTTTAACATATACATCAACATTTTGAACACCAGCTGAATATGGATTTGGAATAGCACTACTTGTTAAAACTTCAATATTATTACTATCCAAAATAACTGGAGTAAACATATAATAATCATTATTAGATTGAAATTGTGATGAATTACCGGGATTGTTCATATTTATATTATTTGAACCATATTGTATTGCTCTAGTACTATTTTCTTGCACACCAATAGTTGCCGTCAAGTTACTTCCTCCAAAATTCATATCTACAACATATACTTTATGGGTAGATTCTTCTAATACGATCGCCCAATAAGCGGTTGTCAAAGGGCCGCCATTGCCATTGTCTCCATATTCATAATGCGAATATTTAAACCAAATTTGCCTATTTGGCGCAGTTCCAAAAATCTTATATTCAACTGAATCATTTGATCCAGTATACCCATCTCCAGTAAATGCATCCCAAAACCCTAAAATTGAGTAGTCGGGGATATTAGAGCCAATTGCTGGCAAATTTGTGTTTGTACTTGACGGAATTGCTGTAGCAGTTGAGTTAAAAGATAATACACCATTTCCTGAAATCTTTGCGCTAGTAACTAGTACACCAAAAAAATCAAAATCAAACCCCACTGGAATTGGATTAATTGAGGACCAAGAATTTCCAAATTGAGAACCTCCAATTAGAGTTAACCAGCCAGAAGTTAAATTATCCGCTTCATTGTTAAAAACTCCAGGATTACCAACATCTTCTTGAAAACTCAGCGAGTAGTAATTAGGTTGAGCATTCAAGTTTGCAATAACCATCAGGAAGCCTAAAAGGAATACCTTTTTAAGTAAAAACCTATTATATAATTGCATAGTATTTAATTTTTTGTAAAAATACTAATATTTATATTCTTAGAAAATTCAATTCTTGCAATTGCAGAATTTAGTTGAATAAAAAAACCCTTGCCAGCAAATTGCTAACAGGGGTCTTACTTAATTGCTAATCTTCGATTAGTGCTTTACTATTCGTTTACTTCTAGTTTAAGGCTTGCTGGTTGTTATTCTTTCAACTCGCATACCTACATCAAGAACCTCAGGTAAACTGTCGTTTCTCATGGCTTGCTCCAACTTAAAAGTATAGATTCCTGTGGATGGGAATAAACCCTTGGAGAGCATTGCTCTATTTTCAACAACAGTACCCGAATTGTCACCAAGCCAGTTTCCTTCTGGATCAGCTAAAAAAAACTCCAGAGTATCAATATCCTTATAGCCATTAGGGTAATCACTATGCATAAACATATAAATATTACTGTAAGGATAATTTGTGGTAGTTCGTAAATTAACAGACAATTTAACTGGGATCAATGAATCACTTATTTCAAAACTAAATGTTTTTGCATCTTCATACACCCATGTATTATTAGTAAATGATTGATTGTTTTCATAGACTACTGAATCATCACAAGCTACAAGTAAACCTGTAAATATTATTACCAATAAAATCAACCTAATCTTTCTTTTCATTTGATTTAGGTTTATTACTCTTATTCTGGCGTCTTTTTTGCGGATTACCTCCTTCACTTCTTGGCTTAGATGATTTTTTTGGACGGTTTTGATTAGAGTTCGCTTTCTGTTTATTGTTGTTTGAATGCTTTGCCCCATTATTTCCTTGCCCATTTGGCTTGTTATGGTTTTTATGGGCTGATTTATTTTTATTCTTGTTTTGACTGTTTCCAGAAGCTTTTACTCCTCCTTGATTATTCTTATTTTTATTTGGTCGCTTTTTCTTTTTACGTTTAAATACATGCTCAAATCGGTTTAGACTATCTTGACCAACAACATTTGTGTAATCTGGCTCTTTCACTGGTTCTAATACCACGAAATCTTTTAAATCCATTGGCTCTTCTCCATTTTTATTCATGGCAATAACCTCATGGACACGTTCAATTTTTAATGGCACAAAACCTGACGACGCGCCTTCAGAATTGGCTTCATATAGGTACCACATTAGTCCTTTAAAAACATCTGTCTTTACATGGAAAGCTCTCCCTTTTTTAGTGCGCAGTTTAATATCATTTCTTGGAAAAGCTTTTAGTGCTTCCACATAAGTATCTAACTCATAATTTAAACAGCACTTTAGTTTACCACATTGTCCGGCTAATTTTTGTTGGTTAAGTGATAACTGCTGGTAACGTGCGGATGCTGTAGATACAGAACGAAAGTCTGTTAGCCAAGTTGTACAACAAAGCTCTCGACCACATGATCCAATACCTCCCAATCTGGCAGCTTCTTGGCGTGCACCAATTTGTTTCATTTCAATCTTAATTGAAAACTTTTCCGCTAAATCTCTAATTAATTGTCTGAAATCAACCCGTTCATCAGCGGTATAATAAAAAGTCGCCTTTTTACCATCTCCTTGGTACTCTACATCAGATATTTTCATCTGTAGACCCAATGCAGAGGCCAAAACACGTGCCTGATACATGGTGTCATTCTCCTTTTCTCTTGCTTCTATCCAACGTTCAATATCATTTGAACTGGCTTTTCTTACTATTTTATGTGCTTCGTGTGATTTAAGATTTGGTGCCTTTTTCTTAACTTGTATTCTTGCTAATTCACCATTAACAGATACCACTCCAACATCTATCCCCTGCTCTGCTTCTGTTACTACTGCATCACCTACTTGTAAACTAAGGTTATTTGCATTTCTAAAAAATGACTTTCTGCCATTTTTAAATCTTATTTCAACTATATCGTAAGTGCTTTGTCCGTTAGGCAGTTCAATGTCTGCCAACCAGTTAAACACAGGTAATTTACTACACCCCCCTGAAGTACAGGTTCCGTTACTTTTACATCCACGAGGCACACCATTACTATTTCCGCAGCTTTGGCATCCCATATTTAAAAGTTTAAGTGGTAAAGTTAATTATTATTGTGAAGATTGTTTTATATGAAATGAAAAATTTTATAGAATCAGAATTGAAAATATCCTACTGGTCTTTAACAATAATCGTTCACTAAAAATTAATTCTTTCTACTTCTACTTTCCCACTTTCAAAAGTTTTTAAATGCAGAACATTATCCTCTATTCCAGAGCCCATACCACTTGCATAAAAATGAAAATTATCTACTTGTTGGAATTTGAAATTTGGAATCCAAGAAAATGCACCAACATCTCCTGAAAAAAAGTAAACAGGAGTTTTCACTTTCTCAAAAATTGGAAAAGCGTCTTGCCAAAAAGTACTGCTCCCTTCTGATAAATAGCCTGAATTTGGAAATGTCCTTTCTAAATCGAAAGGCGCTAGAGAATCATCCGCCCACCATACTTGATGAGAAAACACAAATATATTTCTGACATTTTTGAGATTTGACAACTCTGATTCAATCATTTTCAACTGCGGTTGATTAATTGTCCATCCCGGAAAATTTGTATTTAGTATGATAAATAAATTATCATTTATCTTTTCGGAAAAGAACAATTCTGATTGCACATTTTGCTCAAGATAATTTGTTAAGAGATCGTGATTTCCTGGAGCAATCCAAAAGTCTATATCAAAACTATCAAGTTCATAAAGTACATTTTTCCAATTTTGCTCTGTAGCAGTTACAGCGACATCACCAGTAAAGATTACTTTTAGAGGATTAACCATTTTCTTAATGGTTGCAAATTGTGACACCAATTTATCATACAATCTAAGTTGATCTGTACCAGGTTTTCCGTATGCATGCCCAGCAATTACAAAGCTATTTTGAATTGGCTCATTTTGAATAATCACATCCTTTCTACAAGAGAATAAAAAAAACAACCCTATTATTAGTAATCCCTTAGACACCTTTTTTGATTAATTTGGTAAGCTTTATTACTAGATCTGAAAATAATAATTTCGCGTTAGCATTTCTGTCAATATGGTAAATAGATTGATCAAATTCGTTTTGCAAAGCTGATATGTTTTGATTATTTATAAAACGAGCAAACTTGTTTAAAAATGCTTTTTCTTCATTTTTAACATTGACTTTGTCCTCTCCTAAATAATTAAATATTAAACTTTCTCTGAACATATGTAGTCCATACTTTAAAAAGTTTTTTTGATTTTCTCTATCATAAGCTGCTAAATTTTCTGCAATTTCCATCAAAGCCAATGCATCAATTGCATATGCCGACCGCATTAAGGATACAAAGCTTTCGAAATAACTTGCATTTGTAGAATCTCCATTTGTCATTAAAATGGCTTCAACTAAATTACCTTGTGTTAAACTTGCTATCGATTGCGCTGATTCTGGATTCGTTAGTTTATGATCAATCAAATAATTTTCAACCTCATCCGATTTTAGATTAGGAATTTTTATAGTTTGTGTTCTCGAAATAATAGTCGGCAAAATTAAATCCACTGATTCACAAATCAAGAAAAACAATGTTTTTTCAGGTGGTTCCTCTAAGATTTTTAGGAGCTTATTTGCAGCACTATTATTCATCTTTTCTGGTAGCCATACAATCATTATTTTATACTTGCCACTGTAAGATTTAAGAGATAGTTTTTTTAATATACTTCTGCTTTCTTGAACACCGATTTGAGCGTTCTTGCTCATTTCGCTAGTATATTCTTGCCACATATTTAAATTGCAATATGGGTTTTCAGCTAAAAATTTATTCCACAATTCCCTTCTATCATCTGATACTGCTACTTTTTCGGTAGCAGATTTTACGACTGGATAAACATAATTTACATCAGGATGTGTTGAGTGATTTACCTTAATGCAAGATGGGCATTTACCGCAAGAATCTTTTTTTGAGGGTGCTTCACATAAAAGATATTGAGCAAAAGCCATTGCCAATGGCAATTTTCCACAGCCTTCTTCACCTAAAAACATCTGCGCATGACTGATGCGTTCACTTTTTGCCTCTTTAAGCAAAACTGTCTTAATTTTTTCTTGTCCTAGAACGTCTTTAAATTGCATACTCTAGTTAAATTCAACTGTTTTAAAAGGGTCAAATTCATTGATTGGATTAACTTCTGTGACAGTTTGATTAGCTACTTTAAAGGTTTTTGAGGGAAATTGCTCCATAATTGTTAAATCATGGGTTGCCATTAGTACTGCTGTCCCTTCTTTGGCAATAGCCATTAAAACAGCCATTATTTCTTGTGATGTTTCTGGATCAAGGTTTCCTGTGGGCTCATCAGCCAAAATAAATTTGGGATGGTTAATTAATGCTCTAGCAATTGCAACCCTTTGCTGCTCTCCACCTGACAATTGATGTGGCATAACATCTAGTTTATTGTCAAGCTGAACCAATTTCATAACCTCGGCAGCTCTTGCTTTTATTTCTTTCCTCTTTTTCCAGCCTGTTGCTTTCATTACAAACTCAAGGTTTTTATAAATAGTTCGATCTGTCAAAAGTTGAAAATCTTGAAAAACTACCCCCAATTCTCGCCTTAAGAACGGTACTTGTTTTCTTGTGTATTTTGCTAAATCAAATCCACCTACACTTCCACTTCCAGATGTTAGAGTCAATTCTCCATATAATGTCTTCAAAAAGCTACTTTTCCCGCTACCCGTTCTACCAATTAAATATACAAATTCACCAGGATGCAACTCAACATTAATATTCTTTAAAATGATTTTTTCTGATTGCGAAATTTCACCTTCTCTAATCCAAAATATTTTATTCTCTTTAGCCATAAGTCTATTTCTTATCCATCATCCTTTTTACATATTTACCTATAATGTCAAATTCAAGATTGACTTTATCACCAGTTTTAAGATTTTTAAAATTAGTATGCTCAATAGTGAAAGGAATAATATGGACAGAACAAAGATTCACCTCTGACTGCACAACGGTTAAGCTCACCCCATTTATGGTTACCGATCCTTTTGGCACAGTAATGTCGTCATAATCATATTCAATAACAAATTCTGTACTTCCTTCGTGTTTAATAATTTCTTTGCACCATCCTATTGTATCAACATGCCCCTGAACGATATGGCCATCTAATCGCCCATCCATCTTCATACAACGTTCCAAATTAACCAAATCACCTTGTTTCCAATTGTGCAAGTTTGTCCGTTTTAATGTTTCATCTATTGCTGTTACTGTATAATTTGAGCCATCTATCTCAACAACAGTTAAACAAACCCCATTGTGAGCTAGACTTTGATCAACTTTTAGTTCGCTTGTAAAAGAACATGATAATGTGAAGTGAACGTTTGTTTTTTCCGATTCAATAAATTTTACTTCCCCTAAATCTTCAATTATTCCTGTAAACATTTGTTATTTTGAATTTAAAATAGTGATTGTACCTTTCAGTAATTTTGTTTGAATTCCAGCTAATTTAATAACATTCACGTAACAAGTATAAAAATAAACCCCATCTGATACTTGTTTATCTGAACCTAAGTATCTGCCGTCCCAATCTATAATTGGATCTGTAGACCTATGTACTTCATCACCATAACGGTTATAAATTACCAAATCTATACTTTCTACAAACTTATATGGTAAAAGTGGATGATATAGGTCATTGATAGAATTGCCATTTGGGGTAAAGATATTTGGCAATAAATAATATCCGTCACAATTATCAATACAAACTATATTTGAAGGTTTACTTTCATTACTATACGGCAGGGAATCAATAGCTGTAATATAATAACATCCTGCTATACTGCCGCGGTCCTTATGAACATAAAAGGTGTCCAAATCACTATTTAATTCGGATAATAGTTCAAGTGAATCGCCTTCAAAAGCAGCAAAATACAAATTGTATTTTACAACATCATCTGCACAAGTATTATTCGGATTTGTCCATGAGATATAAGTTTCCTCCAAATCACAATTACCATCAATAAATGCCGTCGGCGGACATGGCGGAGTAAAATCAAATGGCTCATTACAATGTTCTTGTGAAAAATTATAGAGCGGTGTTCTGATGCCGCTTTGTACATAAGCGCCAATGGATTCTACCTTGTAACAGTAGGACTCTAGATTCACTAAGCCAGTATCCACGTATGTTTGATTGATTGTTGAGTCTATTAAAACGAAGTTTCCTGAGCTTGTTGGTTGCTCTTTATAAATTCTATAATACTGATTGGTCCATGGAACGTTTTCAGTCCAATTTAATTGCAATTGATTATCATTTGGTGTTGAAGTCAACCAAATTGAACTAGCAATGGATGATTTTCCAACCAAAGAACCATTACTATAAAGTGCTACTTGATAGTTATAGGGTTGCTCTAATGTGTTAATATTTTCATCAAAATAAAAAGTGTCAACTAAAGTAATATCGGCATTGGTTTGTGAAGTAAAAACTAATTCATTAGCGTTAATTATGAAATCATTATTTCTATACAACTCATAATAGTAAGGTCCCGGAAAATTGGTGAAGTCTAAGCCTTTTGGCCATGACCAATAAATTGAATCTTTTCCAACTAAATTATCAGTTTCTATAACCGAAACATTGGTGAGGGCGGGGACTTCAAATTTCAACTGTTCACAAACCTGATTAGAAACACAACTTTCTACACCGTTTGGCAACTTAATGGTTACCAAATAACAATATTTAATACCAACTGTCAAATCACCATCATCCAAAAATCCTACCGTATCAGACATCCCAACCAATTCATAACCCATAGCTTCAATTAAACCTTGGTCACAACAGTCACTTGAGTTAAAAGCACTATCTAAACCTCTATATATGTTATAAACTAAATCATTACATCCTAGGCTTGGGTTGTAAATATCCCATGTTAAACTCATACTGCCTCCTAGAGGACTTGCTTGAACATTGGTAACCGGTGGTAAATTGACTTTTATTCTATATGTCAATAAATCTGTAAGCTTTACATCTGGATCGTTATCCTCCGCATGTATAATAATAGTGTATTCTGATGGTTTAGCCTGGCTACAATTTGGTGTCCATATTAAACTGCTTGAAACAGAGTTATTAGCATTTGCAGGATTGAAAATAGGAGGATTGTCCTGATTTAAAATTTGACCAGTAGCATATAAATCAATATTATCGGTAGTGTCTTTGGCAGTAAAAACAATATTGGCTTCCTCTCCAACAAAAATACACGTATCAGCTTTATCAACAATAACTGGAGGCTTATTAGTGCAATCATCTACACTAATCTGCATATCCTGTAGTACATAACCTATATAAACACCGTTCCGAAATTCCGAAATTTTAATGGCAACATTATACTCTCCTAATATTCCTGGATTAACCCAGCATAAGGTTCCTGTAATAGAATCTATTGATAATTCGCCTCCTCCTGCAACATCAGGGTAATTATAAACTGGTCCAATTGCCATTTCAAGACAATCTTGACCTAAACACGGTGCTAAAGCATAGGATAAACTATCTCCGTCAGGATCATATGCCGATACGTTATAGCAGTAGGTTTGATTTCTACAGGCGAATTCGGGGCAAGGGCAATCCTCGATTATTAGTGAATTATTTGGGCTGCCTATAAATGGTGAAATAACAAGCTCCGATTGTATGCAAAACTCTACATTAACAGAAGAATTTATATTGATGATCCCTGCATTTCTATTTGGATCTTCAACACTAATTACATAAGTTCCTGGGCCGGTAAAATCATGCTGTCCGATATATATATTTTCTTGAACATCATAAATTGTTCCCATACTATCTATCCTCGGAATGGTATCCATTGTACCATCTCCCCACTTTATTTCAAGTTCATTTCTATCAGCATCACTCGACGTTTTAGTACATGTTTTAACAGTAATCTCATAAGTATTACCTGTTATATGTCTATACTTTATTGATCCTGATCTGTTATGGGTTGCATTGACACCAAAACTATTAAAGAATATTATAAAAAGTATGAGTATGTTTGTTTTCAAGATAATTATATGCCGTTCTAAACAAAATTACGAAAATTGAATGGATATGGTTAGTTGAAAAAACAAATTAATCATAAAACTCCTAAATATTGAAAATACTTATCTTTACACATATTTCTCTTAGAAAAAAACATAAAATAATAGCATGAGTGAAAAACTAATTAGAGTTGGAATTACAATTGGTGATATAAATGGTATTGGATTGGAAGTAATTATCAAATCATTTACTGATCTGAAGCTGTTTGCGAATACCATTCCAATAATATACGGCTCAACAAAAGTAGTGTCATTTCACAAAAAAGCGATTAACAATGAGTCCCTTAACTTCATGACTATTCAGAACGCTGATGAGGCAAAGCCAAAAAAAATTAATGTGATTAATTGTTGGAACGAAGATGTAAAAATAAATCTAGGTGTTCAAAATGAAACTGGTGGAAAATATGCTTTAAAATCTCTAAGCGCAGCTACTGACGACCTAAAAACGAATAAGATTGATGTTCTTTTAACTGCTCCAATCAATAAGGATGGTGTTAAATCAGCAGGTTTTGAGTTTCCAGGACATACTGAGTATTTAGCTCATATGTCAAATACTGAAGACGTATTGATGGTTTTGGTGGCTGATGATTTAAGAGTGGCTGTTGCAACTGGGCATGTCCCTTTAAAAGAAGTCTCTGAGCTAATTACACCGGAATTACTAACTGCCAAATTAAACCTATTTATAAATAGTTTAAAGAGAGATTTTGCCATTCCCAGACCAAAAATTGCAGTGCTTGGTCTAAATCCACATGCTGGAGATAGAGGTACTTTAGGTGAAGAAGAGTTAAATGTCATTAATCCTGTTGTGAAATCTTTTCATGACAAAGGAGATTTGGTTTATGGTGCCTATGCTGCAGATGGCTTTTTTGGATCTTCTAATTTAAATAATTTTGATGGTGTTTTGGCTATGTATCATGACCAAGGTTTAACGGGTTTTAAGGCGATTTCATTTGACGTCGGTGTTAATTTTACGGCAGGACTACCAATAGTTCGAACCTCTCCTGATCATGGAACAGCCTACGATATTGCTGGAAAAGGAGTGGCTTCAGAACAATCGTTTAGAAATGCCTATTTTTTGGCCTGTGATGTGTATAAAAAACGTTTGCTTCACAAAGAAATTAATGCTAACCCTTTGCAACCACAAAGGCAAGAAAAAAACAAACCAAAACCAAAACCAAAACCAAAAGTTAGCTAAGCATTAATCGGAGCCATACTATTTGAACCCTTACTGAGACAATGAAAAATATTTTAATCAAAAATATCAAATCCCTTGTTGGAATTTTAGAAAGCAATACTGAGCCGCTTAGAGGCGAGGATTTAGATCGTATCCATTCAATTGACAATGCCTTTTTAGCTATTGAAGACGGCAAAATAGCATTTTACGGTCCAATGGATGATCTTGATGGAATAGTTGATTGGCGGAACCTGGAGATTATTGATGCTGAGGGAAAGTATGTTATGCCGGCATTTTGTGATTCTCATACCCATATTGTTTTTGCGGCTTATCGGGAAGGAGAATTTGTTGATAGAATAAAAGGCCTTTCTTATGAAGAAATAGGAAAAAAAGGAGGAGGTATTCTGAATTCAGCTCAAAAATTAGCAAACCTGAATGAAGATGATTTATTCAATGCTGCTATGAAAAGGTTAGATTTAATAAAATTGACAGGTACGGGTGCAGTTGAAATTAAGAGTGGATATGGTTTGTCATTAGAAGCAGAATTAAAAATGCTTCGTGTAATTAAACGACTAAAGGCAGAGTCTGATTTAACGATTAAGGCTACTTTTTTAGGTGCACATGCCTTTCCAGTGGCCTTTAAAGATGATAAAAATGGTTATGTTAAACATATAATTGAAGATATGTTACCAATTATTGAAACGGAAGAATTGGCAGACTACATTGACGTATTTTGTGAACGTAATTATTTTACTCCCGAGCAGTTAGATACTATTTTAGAAGCAGGTGTCAAACATGGGTTAAAACCTAAAATACATGTAAATCAGTTTTCAATATTGGGGGGTGTTCAAATTGGTGTTAACCATGGCGCTATTTCGGTAGATCATTTAGAAGAATTTGGTGACCAAGATATGTCAGCGCTACAGAATAGTTCTACTATTGCAACAGCTTTGCCAAGTTGTTCATTTTTCTTAAACATCCCTTATGCGCCTGTTAAAGAAATGATTAACAACAATGTAGCTGTTGCACTTGCAACAGATTATAATCCTGGGTCAACCCCAAGCGGAAATATGCAATTTGTGAATTCATTAGCTTGTATAAAAATGAGATTAACTCCAGCCCAAGCATTTAATGCAACAACAATTAATGGGGCCTATGCTATGGAAGTGGGTAACACATTAGGCTCCATTTCTATAGGGAAACAAGCTAATTTGATTATCACAAAGCCCATGTCAAGTATTGATTATTTACCTTATTCATTTGGTGAAAACTGTGTAGAGCAGGTAATTTTGTCAAAGTAAGTTAAGAATTACTACCAGCTTTTTAATAAACTAAACCCAATACCAACATTTGCATTAGCCTGAAATTGAGTATAGAATGAATTCTCTGCTAGTTTTAAAACTTTCCCATAGTAAGGTGACATTCTAAGACTTACGTTTTCATTTAGATGATAACTTAATCCTAATTCGAAATTCGGTCCCCAAATTACTAGAGGCTTATCGTTTGTTACAAGCATTTCTTTTCTAAAGACTTTTTCTGCGTTTAAACCTCCAGCTAAATCTATTTCCCAACGCCTTCTATCAATTACTTTAAATCCAAGTTTTAAGTCAGTTCCTGCACTATAAAAGCTAGTAAAACTCCTAATATTCTCATATGAGAAAAAATGGCTTGCTTTTATGTAACTCACTTCTACTCCCAATTGAGCAAAAAACCTTCTCGATAAATTTAATCGACCAAATACATTAAGAGATATAGGTTGATTTACTTTCCTATAACTTGTTGTGTTCTGCACAAACTGTTCAACGCCATTGTTTTCAAGAGTGTTAGTATCAGGGCTTGGCCCTGGTCCTGGAGTAATTATTGATTGATTCCCGTCCAAAGTCCCATCCAAAGTCCCATCACTTAAAAATGATTTAGTCCAAAAAGTTGGCAAAGTGTTATTCAGTGCTAAACTTGAATTCAACCTTCCGCCTATTTGCCATTTCGAAACCTTGTTTTTATTTTCTTCAATTTCAACCATAGATACATTTTTGTTGTCAACTTCTATTAACATCACGTCTCGCTTTTTCATTAAATGTGTATCTCTATTAGATTGAATACTCAGGGCAATTAATTTAGATTCTTTCTTCAATAAAAAAGGCGTTTTGTCTTCAATTGAAGCAGCTGTTTCTACTCCTTTTTTATCTGAATTAATTATTGGATCGAGCTTTAAAGGTTGACTATTTTTAGCAACGGATGAAATTCTTTTGTCATTGGATTTAGGTTGTAATGAAGAAGTGCTGCTTCCTTCTTCAATTTTCAATTCATTCAATTTGTCATTTGTTTCTAATTGATGGTATTGATTTTCAATTTTTGAGTCTGATTTAATACTGCTTTTAATCTCGTCTTGAACACCAGAAATAGTTACCCTTTCAGTAGTTGATGGATTAAATACCATTAAACCAATAAGTATACTTGCTGCCACACCAGCCCCTCCGACCCACCAAATTATTGCCTTTTTCTTTCGTTTTTTTGGCAAAGCAGCACTAATATTTTTCCATGCGCCTTTTGAAGGGGCAGCGCCAAAATCCTGAAACCTGCTATTTAAATTCCCTCTATCTGACATAGTTCAATCTTTTCTCAGTTTTTTTTTCTTCAACCTTCAATTCGCTTATTAATATTTTTCTTGCTCTACTGCACTGCGATTTGGAAGTTCCAACAGAAATATTAATCATTTCACTTATTTCTTTATGGCTATATCCTTCAACCGCGTACAAATTAAAGACTGTTCTATAGCCTAGAGGAAGTTTCTGTATTTTTGAGACCAAAACGGCCAAATCAATACTTTCAAAAACACTTTCATCAGTCTTGCCTTCTAAAGCATTCTCTATTTCATTTGTTAGACTACTATACATTATCTTTTGCTTTCGTATGTGTTCCAACGCTGTTGTAACAGCAATACGTCTAATCCATCCACCAAGAGCTCCACTTCCATTATATTGATCTAATTTTTGAAAGGTCTTTATAAAGGTATCCTGTAAAAAATCATCAGCCTCTACCTCATCTTTACCATAGCGCAGACAAACTCCCTTTACCATATACGAAAATCTATTGTATAGTTCCTCCTGTGCCTGTCGTTTTTGCCGAAAGCATGCCTTTATTAAATCTTTGTCTGTATAAGCGCTGTACTTAGAAATATCGTTATCCCATTTTAATCATTTAAATATAAACCCAAAACGCAAATCAAATCGGTTTATTTGATAAATAGTTTTTTGTGGATTACTAATATCTCCCCACCAATTCCAATTGTCTACTTCTAATTGACCAAACCGAAAACCCAGCCCAGTTACAATTCCAAAATGCTGACCTAACTCATGTTTGAAGCCTAGCAAACCTTGTCCAAAAAAGCCGCCTCTATTTCTATCATCCATATCAAAAGGAAAATCATATCCAAATCCAAGTTGAGCGAAAGGTGTTGAACTCTTTTTTAATAAGTCGTATCTTCCTTCCAAAAAAACAGGCATATATGCCCTATCATAAAAATTCTCTACTCCCAGGCCCAAGCCAGCAGACCAATGTTTACTAATTCGATAACCATTTACAAATGTCATATTTGCTGAGACTGCGGAGCCGCCAAGCACACCTAAACTAATTATTCCATAATAACCTGACTCAGCTACTACTGGTCTAAATGGTTTTATGGTCTCAATCTCTTCATTTTTAAACACCCAAATACTTCCGTCTTTCGATCTTAATTTCACTGACACATCTGTTTTTTCTATAATGACCCCCCTTAACTCTGAGCCGTTTTTAAGCACAACCACATCCATTTGACCGTAAGCTGAAGCCATTAGAAAAAACGTAATTACTAATAATATTGCTTTCATTATTTAAACTTTATTTGACTTATCTCTTTTATCTCCTCAACATCTGAAATGTCATACTGATATAATCCATCATCCCCTATTAGCATAGCTATATTATCGAGTAAAATAATATCAGTAGCTTGAACCGAGCCATACGTTTTTATTTTTTGATTGCCAACATTTAATGGATCAGTTGCATCAAATATTTTAAGCCCACTTGTGCCGTCACAGACAAAAAGTGTATTATTTTTTATGCCTAAACCATGTGGGTTTTTTAAACTAAATGTTTTCTTTAAAGTAGGTTGCGTATAGTTCGAAACATCAATAACATCAAGCTGATTTTGCTGTCCACTGCATACTGTACCTGTTCGTAAAGTAACATAGGCGTAATCACCATCAACAACTACCGGATCACATGCATTAGCATGTTGAATCACTCCAATTTGGCTTGGGGCGTTTCTATTGTCTGTATCATAAATCAACATGCCAGTAGTAGTGCCCATGAAAATATGGTTATTATATGCGAATAAAGTCTCTACCTCACGCCAAATTGAAACCTCATTTGAATTAGACGGTCTTGTTGGATTTGATAAATCAAATGGCTTCAAATTATTACCGTCCATCACATATAAGAAATCATTCAATAGTGAAAATTTAGTAATTGATCCTGATATCCCTTGCCCTTGGCTTGATATTACTTCACTTGTATTAATATTGAAATCAATTGAATTTTCAAAACTACCATCCCATGAGTTACAATTAAAACAACCGTTTATCGGTTCTTTGTCCGTCACATATTCTTCAATCGTCCAACCCGTAATAATTCCTTTGGAGTGGTCAATCTCAGCAATTGGATATTGAGGATCATGAGTAGGCATTGCATAATCAAATACATTTTCTATTCGACCAACTTCGGAGGGATTATCTATGCTTGAAACATCAATAACCACTAGATCTGTATATGCATTAACATACAAGTACTGATTGTTTATTGAAATGCCCGTGATACCAGTAATAGCATAATATCCTTTATTAATTGGAGCACTAGGATTTGAATTGTCTATAATATAAATCCCTTTAAAATTATCTAAAATGAATAAGAAGTTGTCTTTAAAATAGATGCCTCCTTTTTGCTCTATGGTTTTAGCTTCTTCATATTTTACGGTTCCAATACTTGTCCTGAATGTTTCAAAATCAGTATAAACTGGTACATTAGCAGTATACTTTTGAAACTGTTTATCTTTACAACCAACCACTAACACTATTAGCGCAAATAACATCAATCCTATATTTTTCATATTCTGTTTTTTTTAATTGATGCAGGATTAATTAAAAGGGTTGCAAGCCATAAAAAAAGAGACCCTAAAGTCTCTTAATATTTACCCTATATAGTCGTTAATTAGAAACAGTAACCTATAGAAACATTGAAGAATTTAGTATAAGGAACCAAATTTTTTGAAGTCAATTTTATGTATTCATCAGTAACTTCCCTTCTAATATCACTAGTAAATCTTTTCACAATTCCGTCTTGACTATTAATAAACTCTTCAACATCTTTATCAATTGCATCAAAATCTACTTCTTGTCCGTCCAATTCTGTTCCTGTAATTCCAAAATTATTCGAACCAACACCTAATCCAATCCAAAGAATATCTATAGAAATCTTATCAGCAATTGTCCATTGGTTACCTATTGCAAGTCCTCCTCCAATAAAATTGAAACCCATATCTACATTTCCTCCATGTTTAATTAGTTCATTTGTATTATCAGGAAAATCAAAATCGAAGTTTGCGAAAGATCCAGTTTGTAAGCCGAAATATGGTGCTAAATAAAATCCTTTCAATGCTTTTGAACCTGGATAGTACCTGAGTTCTAATGTTAAACCAGATGATTTAAATTTATTATTAAATATATCTGCATTGGCATTTGCACTATCTAATTGTTCTTTTGCAAACTCAGTTAATGTAGTGCTTAATGGGGCTGCACTTTTTGTAGAAAAGTTAAATTTCAAACTTGCTGTAAACCGATCAGTAAACTTTCGTTCATATGCTAAGCCAACATTATTAGCGACTATCAATTTCACAGGTGCCAGAACCAATTTCACTGCGTTTTTTTGACTAAATGCAGCCATTGACGTTAGCAAAAAGCATATTATTAATGTCTTTTTCATATCATTCTAAATTTACCCGCTAATATACTATTTATTATTTCTCCTCCCAACTAAATAAACTCCCAAGAAGACTAATATGGCTGCTAACATTTTATATTTTGAGAAATCACTGGAGTAATCTATAAATCCAAAGTAAAACAATAAGAAAATAAAAACGGTGACTAATACTGGTTGAATATAGATATACGTGCTAGCTATTGAAGGGCTTATCACTTTCATGGCAGTTACTGTTAATAAGTAGGGTAAAAAGGTAACACCAACAATGACAAACAATACCTTATAAATGTCAATTTCTAACCAATTTTCAAAATTGGTCGTCATCAATTCTCCTGTAGTTGGCGGCCATAATAGCACATATACTAGACCAAAGGTAAAAACCCATGTGACAACCGTTAAAGGTTTATACTTTGTCATCAACGGTTTAACTAAAACCAAATAAATAGAATAAGACGTTGCGTTGATGAATATAAATAAATCCCCAAGTGGTGTTGCCGTTCCTACATTATTTGTACTTAACAATATTAAAGATATAGCTCCTACAGCACCAACTAAAACACCAATAACTTTTCGAGCTGTTATATTTTCCTTCAAAATAAAAACAGATAATACAAAGACGATAATTGGTGTAGCTACCATTATAATAGAAGAATTTAATGGTGAGGTACGCATTAATCCATTAAAAAAAAATAACTGGTTAACAGCTACTCCAAATAATGCGCATGCCATTATTCTTATCCAATCCTTTTTATGAACCCTTTCAAAATTAAATGCAAACACTATCCAAAAGAGACAGGTTGCCCCTACAACGCGCAATAGAATAAATGCATTGGGCATTATGATGTTGGGCATTAAACCTTTTGCCAAAATATAATTGATGGCATACATTAAGTTCACCACAAAAAGTAAAATATGTGCTACTAAAGGTTTGCTTGTTATTGCTGACAGAGATTTGATAGAGGCTAGTTTAAAATTAAGGGTGAAGCATTGTTTTAGCGGCTTCAACTACTTTTTTACTATTCCCAACAAATACTTGCCCATTATGAAATAGGACTGGTCGTTTTAAAAAAGTATATTCCTCTAAAATCAGACGCTTATAATCACTTTCAGTTAAAGTTTGGTCATGTAAACCTAAACCTCGATATTTCATGGCGCGTTTAGAAAATAGTCCTTCAAATGAACCAATCGATTTTTTCATTTTTTCTAAATCATCCTCAGTGATTGATTCTTCTTTAATGTCCTGAAATACTGTGTTTTCAGGTAAATTTAAGTCTTTTATAATCCGTTGGCAAGTGGAACAGTTAGAAAGGTGGAACAGCTTTGTCATTGTGAAAATTATTTAAAACTCAAAAATACTTATATTTAGCCTTTATCTTCTACTTTTTATGTCAAAAAAAAACCATATCCCCTATGTACCTATTCTGCTTTCAGAAAAGAATAGCTTAGAAGCTTCAAAAAAATTCTATAATGTCATGGACCAGCGGCGTTCCATCAGACATTTTTCAGATGCGGCAATTCCCGAAGAGGTAATTAATAATATTATACTGACTGCAAGCACAGCACCTTCAGGAGCGCACAAACAACCATGGACTTTTTGTGCTGTCAGTAATACAGAGCTTAAGCATGAAATTCGTCTATTAGCCGAAATTGAGGAACAACAAAATTATGATTCACGGATGGGTGAAGCTTGGAAAAAAGATCTTGAACAATTTGGCACAAATTCAGTCAAAGAATTTATTGATATTGCACCTTGGCTCATTATTGTGATGCGAAAACCATATGATATAAATAAAAGCGGTGAGAAAGAAAAGAATTACTACGTAGCAGAGTCTGTTGGAATTGCTACAGGATTATTAATTGCGGCTATTCATCAAGCTGGTTTAGTCACCTTAACGCATACGCCGAGTCCTATGGATTTTTTATGTAAAATATTAGACCGTCCAATCAACGAAAAACCATTCATCCTATTACCTATTGGTTACCCAGCAAATGATGCCAAAATTCCCAATTTACAAAGAAAGTCAATTGATGAGATTGCAAAATATTATCGATAAATTTTGATTTTTTGCTTAATAGTATTTTCTTTGCATCTAATAACTAAAAAACGGATAACATTATGTCTGACGTAAATTCAAGAGTAATATCTATTATTGTAGATAAATTAGGAGTATCAGAAGATGAGGTAAGCAACGAAGCAAACTTCACTAATGACTTAGGTGCAGATTCATTGGATACTGTAGAATTAATTATGGAATTTGAAAAAGAATTCAATATTGCAATTCCAGATGACCAAGCTGAAAAAATTCAAACTGTTGGAGATGCTATCTCTTTCATTGAAGGAAACACCAAGTAATTCTACCTTTTATTGTTAAATTTTAACCTGTATTCATATGGAATTGAAGAGAGTTGTAGTAACCGGATTAGGCGCATTGACGCCAATAGGTAATAACGTTAACGACTATTGGACTTCATTGGTCAATGGCGTAAGCGGAGCAGCTCCCATTCAACAATTTAATGCAGAAAAATTTAAAACGCAATTTGCGTGTGAATTAAAAAACTTCAATGTGAACGATCATCTCGATCGCAAAGAAGCACGAAAACTAGATCAATTTTCTCAGTACGCCATGGTTTCTGTAGCAGAAGCTATGGTGGACTCGGGGATTGATACGGAAAAAATCAATTTAGAAAGAACTGGAGTAGTCTGGGGTTCTGGCATTGGCGGTCTAAAAACTTTTCAAGACGAAGCAGCCACATTTGCCCTAGGTGATGGTACACCAAGATACAATCCTTTTTTTATTCCAAAAATGATTGCTGATATTGTAGCAGGTCATATTTCAATTAAGTACGGATTTAGAGGTCCAAATTACGTAACTGTATCAGCATGTGCATCCTCAAATAATGCTTTGATTGATGCCACCATGTTGATTCGCCTTGGTAAATCTGACATTATCGTATCAGGTGGTTCTGAGGCTGCTGTTAATGAATCGGGAATTGGTGGATTTAATGCTTTAAGGGCTTTATCAACAAGAAATGATGATCCTCAATCAGCTTCTCGTCCTTTTGATAAGGATCGTGAAGGGTTTGTTTTAGGTGAAGGTTCTGGTGCTTTAGTACTTGAAGAATTAGAACATGCTAAAGCAAGAGGTGCTAAAATTTACTGTGAAATTATTGGTAGTGGCCTTTCGGCAGATGCACATCATATAACTGCACCACATCCTGATGGATTAGGCGCTTTGAGTGTGATGAAGCAAGCCATTGAAGAAGCTGAAATTTCAAAAGAAGAAGTAGACTATATTAATGTTCACGGTACTTCAACCCCATTAGGTGATATTGCTGAAACTAAAGCCATTAAAACTATTTTTGGGGAACATGCATACAACTTAAACATCTCTTCAACCAAATCAATGACTGGTCATTTACTTGGCGCAGCAGGTGCTATTGAAGCCATTGCATGTATTAAAGCCATTGAAAATGATATTATTCCTCCAACAATTAACCACTTTACTGACGACCCTGAAATTGATAACAAATTAAACTTAACGTTTAATAAAGCTCAAAAAAGAACGGTTAATGTGGCATTAAGTAATACATTTGGATTTGGTGGGCACAATACGTCCGTTATTTTCAGAAAATTTAAAAATTAACTAAATAATACAAGGTTGTTTCAATTTCTTTCAAAAAAAAAGAATGAAGACGATAATCTGTCATTGTCAGCATATGTTGCCAAAAAAACAGGTTATAGACCAAAAAACACCAAGCTTTTTGAGACAGCATTCGCTCATAAATCTTACACTAACCCTCTAGAAGGTGTCAGTAGTAACGAGAGGCTAGAGTTTTTGGGGGATCGTGTTATTGACTTAATCGTAGCAGAATACCTTTTCGGAAAATTTCCTAACAAACCCGAAGGGGACCTTACCAAAATTAAATCAAAAATTGTCAATAGAAAAATGCTTGCGCACATAGGCGGCGAGATGAATATGGAAAACTATATTCAATACAATAAAGGACAATCCATCAACATCAATACCATTGTTGGGAATGCATTTGAAGCGCTTATTGGAGCTATATACCTAGATTCTGACTATAACATTACCAAAGAGGTTTTTAATGCTTCAATCATCAGAAAATACATTAACCTGACAAAGGTAATGGAGGAAGAGATTGACTTCAAAAGTACGTTGATCATCTATTGTCAAAAAAACAAAGTTGATATTAAATACGAAATGAAGCAAGATGCTGACAAAGACAATGATTTTACTTACATCATTTCTGCTATTGTCAACAATAAAGAATGGGGAATAGGTCGTGGGAAAAATAAAAAAACGGCAGAACAAAACGCTTCGAAAGAAACCCTAGAACTTTTTGGTTTAGGACAGAATTAAGCATAAGCTAGTGATGAGTAGTTTTTTAGCAAAAGAGCTATCTGTTTCAGGGTATAAAAATTTAAATACATTACTCTATTGTTATTTCTGTTCGTTAGTTTGTCAAACAATAACCGAAAGCAATTTGTTAGCTTTATAGTGGTATAAAATTTAATTCTGATTTTGTCTTTACTATCAATCTATTATCCTAATAGATAAGGATAATTACTATATTGAAAAAATTAAACTTAGAATATGAAAAAAATAATTTTAATGGGCCTTTTTGGAGTGTTTGCACTAGCCTCCTGCAAAAAAGATTACTCATGTAAATGTCTTGCCGCTTCAGGTGGAGACGGTGAAAGAAATATTGATTTCCAAGCAAAGAATGAATCAGATGCCGAAGCAATTTGTGCAGCAGAAGAAGGAGTTTATTTTGGAATTACATTTACTTGCAAATTAGAGTAATAGTAGAAAAATAAAAAACCCCCGTTTGAAAATCAAACGGGGGTTTTTTATTTTATAGTAATAGATTAAGAATCCTGAGATTCCTCATCTGTTTTTCCATCTTCTAATTGATCTCCTTTTAAATAATTGGGTAATTGCATTCCAGCTTGATTAAACATTTCCTCTAATGGTGGAACTGATTTATACAGGCCGGAAAGGAATCCTGCAGTTGACGATTTTCCATCATCACTTCCTGATCCACTATCCCAAACAGTTACTTTATCAATCTTAATATTCTTAATGGCCTCTGCTTGTATTTGCACTAATTCTGGCAGTTTATCTGCTACTAATAGCAGTACAGCGTCCTTTGGATTGTTTCCAGAGGCTTTTACAATTCTATCTAAACCTTCGGCCTGTTTAGTTAAAATTTCTAACTGACCTTGTGCCTCTGCTTGTTTTTTGAATAAAATACTATCGGCCTCGCCTTTAGCAATTCGTCTAATTTGCTCTGCTTCTGCTTCTGCGTCAATTTCAATTTTGTTCTTCTGAATAGAAGCGGGTACAATAATATCAGCATGTTGTTCAGCTTGTTTTCTTAATGCCCTAGCTTCTTCCGCTTCTTTTTCAGCAGCATAAGATTCTTCCAAAGCTTTTGCCAATTGTACTTTTTCAGAAGCGCTGGCTAACCTTTCTGCTTCCGCTTCCCTTGATCGTCTAGCTGCATTCGAATTTGCCATGGTTATTTTTGCATGGTTTTCTCCTTCTACAGCTTGTGCATCCGCTGCGGCAACTTGCACTCTTTGATCTTGCATAGCATTCGCCTCACCAATTGAACCATCTCTATTTTTTTGAGAGACAGAAATTCGAGCATCATTAATTGCTTTGGCCGCTGCTTCTTTTCCTAATGCTTCAATATATCCAGATTCATCATGAATATCAGTAATATTTACATTAATCAGTTTTAAACCTACCTTTTGAAGCTCTACCTCAACATTATGAGTAATATGTGTCAAAAACTTATCTCTGTCACTATTAATCTCTTCAATATCCATTGAAGCCACTACCATTCTTAACTGACCAAAAATAATTTCTTGGGCTAAATCTCTAGTGGCATCTCCTGTTAAACCCAATAATCGTTCTGCAGCATTTTGCATTACCGTTGGCTCTGTAGAAATACCAATGGTAAATCTTGAAGGTACGTTTACACGAATATTCTGTTTTGATAATGCATTGGTTAAATTAACCTCAATTGAAATTGGTGTTAAATCTAAGTATTCATAGTCTTGAATGATTGGCCAAATAAATGCGCCACCACCATGAATACATTTTGCAGAACCACCACCTGTTTTTCCATAAACGACTAGAATTCTATCTGAGGGACATCTTTTATATCTTTTTACGATTGAGAATATAAACACAGCTACAATTAACACGATTGCAGCTGGTATGGCAAAAACTGGTATACCGTCAGTTTGTAATAATATTGTTTCCATCATTTCTATTTAGTTAATTTTTCTATTAATAATATTTCTCCACTTACCACACTCAAAACCTTTATAACATCACCTTGTTTTAAGTCATCTTCCGAATCTGTCAAAGCACTTAACTCTCTTTTTGATCCTTGAACGTCAATAGTAATTTTTCCAATCTTACTTCTGTTTGCACCAACCGACAAATAAACTTCACCTACTTCACCCACAGCATTTGAAATTTTTAACGTTCCACTTTCTGATAGTTTACTAATCCACAAAAAGATGAAAGACAAAAGTAACATCATGGACACTCCTGCAAGAGTTGCGATTGTAATTGATGTGCCATTTGAATATGCATTTTGCAAACAAACAATACCAGTCCATCCAAACAAAGTGAAAAATGCCATTATGTTCTTAAAGGTAAAAAACTGAATACCTATTCCAACGTCTGCCTCTATATCAGTATCAACATCTGCGTCCGAATCTACACCAAAAAGACTCATCACTAAAAGTAAAACAAAAATTGAGGACCCAACCAGTGCGGTAATCCAAAAGGTAATTTGAAGTGCTGACATTTCTGCAAAAAAATCTGACATATTGAAACTAAAATTATGCGTTAAACCCTTAAATATAGATTTTAATTTCTGATTTGACACAAAAAAACCGATTTGACTAATCAAATCGGTTTAAATTATAGTTTTTGATAGATATTACAGGTTAAATGCTGCCTTAACTTTGTCTGTATAATCTAGTTTTTCCCAAGTAAAAGTTTCTACTTCTACTGTTTCTTTTCTTCCTGCATTTTGAAAATTAATAGTTTTCACTTCTGGAGTTCGCCCCATATGTCCATAAGCAGCTGTATCAGAATAAATTGGGTTTCTTAGCTTCAACCTAGTTTCAATTGCATATGGACGCATGTCAAATACTTTAGTTACAATTTTAGCAATTTCACCATCAGTTAAGTTAACTTTTGCAGTACCATAAGTGTCTACAAAAATCCCCATTGGTTCTACAACGCCAATAGCGTAAGAAACTTGAACTAATATTTCTTCAGCTACCCCAGCAGCTACTAAATTTTTGGCAATATGACGTGTTGCATAGGCACCTGAACGATCAACTTTTGAAGGGTCTTTACCAGAAAATGCACCTCCACCATGAGCTCCTTTTCCACCATATGTATCAACAATGATTTTACGACCTGTTAAACCTGTGTCTCCATGTGGGCCTCCAATGACAAATTTACCGGTTGGATTAATATGGTATGTAATATTTTCTGTAAATAAAGCTTGTAATTTAGCTGGCAGTTTCGCTTTAACTCTTGGAATCAAAATTCCTACAATATCGTTCTTAATTTTCGCCAACATCACTTCATCATCATCAGAAAAATCATCATGTTGTGTTGACACCACAATTGAATCAATTCTTTGCGGCACATTGTCGTCAGAGTATTCAATAGTCACCTGTGCTTTTGCATCAGGACGTAAATACTTAATTTCATTCATTTCGCGTCGCAAATCAGCTAGCTCTTGCAATATTTTGTGTGATAAATCCAGTGCCAATGGCATGTAGTTTTCAGTTTCTGTAGTGGCATACCCAAACATCATTCCTTGATCACCAGCACCTTGTTCCATTGGGTCGCTTCTATCAACGCCCCTATTAATGTCGTCTGATTGCTCGTGAATTGCAGAAATTACCGCACACGACTTAGCATCAAACTGATATTCTGATTTTGTATAACCAATTTTGGCAATTGTATCTCTTGCAATCTCTTGAACATCTAAATAGGCATTTGACTTTACTTCTCCAGCCAAAGTTACTAACCCAGTAGTTACTAAAGTTTCGCAAGCTACTTTTGAGCTAGGATCAAATGCCATAAAATGGTCAATTAGAGCATCAGAAATTTGATCTGCAACTTTATCTGGGTGTCCTTCAGAAACAGATTCCGAAGTAAATAAATAAGCCATATTATTTGGTTTAAAATTAGTGGACAAATTTAGTCAAATTATTTTAGTTCGTCCTTTAAGAATGGAATATTGCTTGAGCAATATCTAATTCCTGGTTAATTCAACTGTATATTGTCTATTAATCTTACTTTTCCACAATATGCTGCTAGACAAATAGAAATGTTTTCTGTAATTGATTTGACTGGTTTTAGAGAGTCATTATGAACAATTTCCATATACTCTAATTTCAATTGACCTAGACTAAACAAAGCTTGAACATTTTCTTTTACAATTTTTAAAGACTTGCCTTCTTGAACTAAAATCTTTGCCAATCTTAATGTCCAATTAATTATTCTTGCATCCTCTTTTTCCTGTTCGCTTAGCAGTGCATTTCTTGAACTCAATGCTAATCCTCCATCATTCCGTTTAATTGGACAGGCCAAAATTTCCACTGGCAGACCTCTCAAATTAACCATATGTTTAATGATTGCAGCCTGCTGAAAATCTTTAATGCCAAAAAAAGCAATGTCTGGTTTTACAATTCTAAATAATTTCTCAACAACATTACATACCCCTTTAAAGTGACCAGGTCGAAACGTACCTTCCATAACAGAATCAAGACCATCTAATTCAATCTCATACTTAGCTTCGCCAATTGGATAAACTTCATTAACTGGCGGTAAAAATAAAATGTCACAGCCATTCTTGTTTAATAAATCAGCATCTGCCGATTCAGTTCTAGGGTACCTTTCCAAATCACTTTGGTCATTAAACTGTGCTGGATTAACAAATACACTCACTATAATTAAATCAGAATGCAACTTAGCAGCATCAACTAACGATATATGACCCTCATGTAAAGCACCCATAGTTGGTATAAAACCTACTTTCTTGGATGGCTTTCGCCCTTTCCAATGCGCAATGGCTTGTTGCAACTCTTTTTTAGTCCTAAATATTTCCACTTATACTCGTATTTAAACACACAAATCTATATTATACAATGGAATTTCAGCTTTTTTTTTGTATTTTTGTAGGATAGAAATCATTAAATCGATTATGGATAAGAAAAAAGTACTTTTTATTTCTCAAGAAATTCAACCTTTTTTACCATCCTCTACCATTTCAAGTATAGCAAGAAAATTACCTCAGGGAATACAGGAGAGCGGGAAAGAAATCA
>JBGCFR010000013.1:0-50479 GCA_045107045.1 Crocinitomicaceae bacterium | reverse complement strand
TTGTCTTGACACAAAACGAACCAAAAACTCAAGACCCGCACAAACAAATGATCTCATCCTGCGCAAAACAAAAGTGCGGCCGACGGATTTCCTGGCTATCGCTGGCGGAACTAGCCGGTCTTACTAATGTTTTTACTTGATTTCAAACATTTTTTTCTGATGGTCAACACCAACTTAAACCGCAACTTTCCACACATAATTCAAGCAAACTTGTCAGTCGCCCCGTACCAAATTGGTTTTCCAAACAGTGGATGCAGTCCGCCGAGTTAATACCGCTAACATTTTGCATTTTAAAATACTTTGGTTTGCCTTGGGTGCAGTCCGCCGTGAACTTTGGGTTACCATGGCTTTTTCACCACTATTTCACCTGTTATTTTTCTTCGAGAAGTGGGCGGGCTATTGCATTATAACGTTTGTGTATGTTGTCGTTGCTAGCCCAAAGGGCAGCTATGCAATATACATTTTGTTGTGTTTTCGTTTTTCTTTATTTTCAGTTTTGGCTTACTTCAAATATATTTCCTCTTTCACATAACTTGCGTTTAGCCAAAAACATTGTTTTGTGTATTCAGTCAATCCTGTCAATTTATCTGCAACAGGCAAATCATAAGCATCTGCCGCATTTCTTGCGTGTGGTCTAACGTGACTTACTCTGTTTTCAGTTTTCTTTGGAAAATACGTTTTTCTTACACCTTTATCAGTTACTTCCTTTACGACTTCTCCATTTGAAACTGTCTTTACCATTTCTTCCCAAACATTCTTTGCTTCAAGAATATCAGAGTAGGGCATATTCCAAAATTTCACTTTTCTTAAAATTAGATTTTCTCCCTCAAATTGATAAAAAACGAAGAAAAATTTACTTTCTAAAATGTTTTTAAAATCAGAATCTTCCCAATCAGTTTCAACAAGTTCTTTAAACTCAAAGGTTGGAAATGAAATATCTTCCTTTGGTAAATCATTTTCTTTAAGTCGAATAGTTTTTACTTGAATATCGGCTTTTTCAAATTCCTCAATTTTTTGACCTAGTTCAAGACCAAGGATTGCATTTGTAAGGTTTGCAAAATAGCTTTTGGCTTTTTGATTTAATTCTAAGCCTAATTCTTGTTCAATTTGGTCTGCGGATTTTCCATAAAATGGATGGAATTTTAGAATTACTATTTCTTCTATTGAACGTACTTTTTCTAAAATTTCAGGCTGTTCAATTATTTTTCCATAAACAGCAGTTTCTTCTTGAGCAATATTTGCGATTATGTGATTGACATAGCCTTGTTTTAAAGAATATGCTCTTTGTTTTGCTTGTTCTTCGTTAAATGGCTGGGTTCTGAATGATTTTAAGGCAGTTGAGCCTTTTGTACAAGCACCAAGATAAAATGTATCACCTTCTGATAGTTCGTGGGCTTTCCCGTCTTTAA
This sequence comes from Crocinitomicaceae bacterium, assembly GCA_045107045.1. Lineage (GTDB taxonomy): Bacteria > Bacteroidota > Bacteroidia > Flavobacteriales_D > Crocinitomicaceae > Putridiphycobacter. The sequence continues at coordinate 49,070 of JBGCFR010000013.1, read as the reverse complement.
TTTTTTGATTGATAAATTCCCAATCTTGTTTAATAATTTTTAAATCCTCGTTTGGGTATTGCCAATGGTCAACTAACTTTATTAAGTAGTCAAGTAGATTTAAATCGCTGGCGTGTAGATAGAATACTAAAAGTAAATGTGCATTTTTCTTCCAAAACGAACTGGTTTCAAACTCTTCTTCGTAAACTTCTAAATAGTTTATGATGTTTAAAACAAGTCTTTCTTTTGAACGATACTCTCCATTTTTTAAGGTTTTTAACGGACTTGATTTTAGTTCGATTCCTGCTTCTTTAAAATCTGGTTCTGCATCAGAGTTAGGTTCGTAACCGAAATAGAATTTTTCTAATATTTGGCCAAAATTACCTTTTCCTCTATAACCATGCTTTTCAATTTCAACACCACAAGCTTGTCTTAAAGTTTGGTCTTTAAGTTGTTTTGCAAATTCAATAATTGAATCAGCCGAAGTTACATCAAGCATATTCAAATTGGTTTATCTGTTTATAAAGTTCTTCTCCAATTTTTTCAATTACGCCAACTACTAAAGCATTTCCCATAAAAAACGCTCGTTTTGTATCTGTAACCCCCTCCAATTTGGTATGATTATCTGGAAACATATTTAATCTTTCTAGTTCAATTGGTGTCAATCTTCTTAAACCTCTATCAGAAACAACTACATGTTTAAATCTTGAAGGCGATTTCCCACCTTCTCCTGTTATTATTGTTCTTGAAGCATTATCTAGAGCGTCAGGATAAATCATACCGCCTTCTGAATATTTGTAAACAAAACCATCAGGTGATTTACGTTCTATGGTTTTTGCTCCTTTCAAATATTCCCATTTGTCTTTATCTTTATCATCAATGAAAAATTCAGGTGATACTTCTCCGTTTTGCAAAACGTCAGCTAAAACAGTTTTGTTTCCATTATAATTAGGTTCGGTTTTAGTTGTGTAAACTTTACCTTTTATAAGTAAACCTGTATTCTGAAAAGGTGACAGCTTTCCGTTTTTATTGAAGTTATTGGTTATTTCTACTAAATCTCCTTTTAGCTCAACTTCTTGAATTGAATTTGTTTTTGAAACAGGAAAAGCATTTGCAATTGTTCCTTCTTCTGTTAACCAATTTATTTTATTTGATTTTTGTAGTCGTTTATATACTTCTGTTGATTTATGATAACCAATAAAGAAAACTCTTCTTCTTCTTTGTGGCATTCCATATTCTGCTGCATTTATTACTCGCCATTCAACTGCATAACCCAAATCATTTAAGCTTTGTAGCATTACAGCAAAATCACGACCTCTTTGTTTTGCTGGTGATTTTAAAAGTCGATCGACATTTTCTAAAAATAAATATTTTGGTTTGTTTTTTTTGTTCTCTAAAATTTGATGAATTGACCACCAAAGAACACCTTTTTTACCTTTTAATCCTTTTGAATTATGCAATGTTGTTGCCACAGAATAATCTTGACAAGGAAATCCGCCAACCAATAAATCGTGATCTGGAATTTCCTCAACATTTCTGGTTACAACTTCGTTTATATCTTCGTTTGAATGATTTTCATTTCCAAAACGAACTTCGTAAACTTTCGAAGCGTGTTGCATTTTGGTTGACGGTTCCCATTGATTGCTCCAAACTATTTGGTAGTTGCTTTTCTCAAGCCCAAGACGAAAACCTCCAACTCCTGCAAATAATTCTGCTACTTTCATTTTCTTATTTTCCATTTGCTTGAGTTTTATAGTAGTTAATTTTTTCTTCTGCTACTTTTAATATTTCGGAAGTAGATTCCGTGTATTTTAATTCTTCTGCAATTTTTTCAGAGTACCAATTTATCATCAGCTCACTTTCGGGAAGTCCGTAAAACTTTGCAAGTCTAACTATTTGTTCCATTGTCGGTTTTCTTTCGTTTTTCTCGAATTTGCTAATCAGAGATTGGTCAATATCTACTTCAGCCGCAACTTTTCGCAGTATCAATTCTTTTTCCTCTCTAGCACACTTTAAAGTGTCACCTAATGTTTTCATTGGTCAAAATTGTTTTAGACAAATATTGTCCAAAAATATAAAAACATTTTGAATTTCCAAGGTTTAATTCGGATTATTTCGAGCGCTGGGAAATTTTAGCTCTTTTGGTTTTTGGAGCGTAGGAATTGAGCATTTCAATAACTGAAAGTGCATAAAATATGCGGTTGGGTCATTATGAAACACAACGTTTGTGTAAAATTACGTTGTTGCTAAGGTACTTAGCAATTATGAATTTTACATTTTGTTATGAGCTTTTTCAACATTTATTACAGCTTCACAAACTTGCCTTGACTTGCATTGCCAAAAGCAGATGAAACTTTGTAAAAATACGTCCCAGAAGGCAGGTATGTAACATCTACTTGAGAATTAACAGACGAACCATCATATAATTTTTGTCCAAGTAAATTGTAAATCGAAATATTTACCTGACCAGTGAGTCCTGAAAAATTTAGAACTGACGAAGTTGGATTTGGAAACACAAAGATTTGCTTTTTTTCAGGTTCAATTGCATTAGTAGACAAATGGAATTCACTTAAATAATTCGGGTCCTCGTTACCATATTTATCGTATTTTAACCAAAACATATCGCCATTATTAATACTATCTTCAATTGTATGTCTGAAGAATAGTACAAAGCAACCTGAGTCGGGAGTAGCATAAATATCAGAAAGTTCATTATTGCCGTCACCACCAATCGTCTTTGACCATCTTAATTCGCCGTTAAACTTATTAGAATATATTTTAAAAGATCCAATACAATTGTATCCAGCTATTGCAGGGCAGTCGCTATAATTAGCACCTGAATAGATGTAATTAGTATCAATGAGATCAAGCGAAAAATTTGCAAATCGAGCATCTTCTGTTGTTGTTACTATGCTGTCAATGAAAATAATATCAGAAGTGTCTGATCCTATCTCATGTTTATACAAAGAATGCAGATTAGGCGCCTGCGACGACCCACCAGATAAAACACCATTTAAAAAAAAATAATTATCAATAATTTTACTTTTAGAATTTACACTTATAGTCTGATTAACAATATTTACACCTGATACAATTTCAAACGTGTCCTTTTTGTAATAAATTATTTGATTTGTATTACTTGCATAAGAGATAAATGTGCTGTCATCAATTTCATGAAATTGATACTTATCAAGTGGGTATGTTGATGAGTTGTCTAATATTGTATTATTCATTTGAATTGCATAGTGGGCAGTTCTATATTGCGGTTGAGATTGAAAGCCCTTTAAATACAGTATATTATTGTCATCAAAAAATGCGTTGACTATGGCACCGATATTTCCTGTAAGGTAAATTTGATTTGTTTCTAATATTTGTGAAAGATCGTTCGACCGTTTTTCTAGAAAGTATGACGGATTAAGATCATTATTGCTTTCTCTCAATACACGAAATGTGTACATCACGTTGTTGTTATCTTTTACAATTGAAAGAATGGAATTAATAGAATCAGATTTTGAAAATATAGGGGTTTTTACTACATTTTCTGTACTAAAATTAAAATAGGCTAAATTGCCACTTACTTCAATAGGGGTTTGCGTTTGATTAAACTCAAATGGAAATTTAAGATTATTGAAATAATACATATTGCCGTCAGACCACATGGCTTTTTCTATTAAGTCTCTTTTCAAACTTGATTCAATAGTTTGATACTGACTTAACAGCAAACCGTGAAAAATAGCCATAAGTAAAATCAATAGCGTTTTCATAATTCTGTATTAAAAATATAGTTTATCAACGGTCAAATTGCAGTTTTAGCTAAAATACCTCAAATTTTTATTTTTTTAGCCTACTCGTCTTGCTTATAACGTTTAATGTAAAAAGTCGTTTTATTGCTTTTTACATAGTGTTAGGCACTTTTTATTGTGTTAGTTCTTTTATCATTTTTCTCGAATGTTCCGCTGCCCACTCTTGATTTTTAGAACAATACTTTATTGTTTTACTGCAATATTCAATTGTTTTTTTAACATTTTTTTCTTTTGAATAAATTACAGCACGACCATAATACCCTCCAAAATAATCGGGGTAATCACTTTCTAAACACGAAAAAATTTCCAAAGCTTCAGAACTCCTATTATTGTTGATATAACCAATGCCAAAATTAAAGAGAGCTTCTTTAGATACAGAATAATTTATGGTATCGGTTTTAATTTGGTTATACAAATCAATTCCACTTTCTATTCCATTTTGGTCAATTTCTTTTTCTAGTACTAATTCAAAAGGCATTTGGAATTTCCCATTTGTGAAGTGACTGATCAATGCTTTCGCTCTATTAGCTAATTCTTGTCCTTTCTTACTTCTATTTGTAAAAATAGCAACCGAAATATTCTGGCTTGGTATTCTAATAACATGGCTTCCAAAACCAGTTGATGAACCTCCGTGTTGTAATATTTTAGTTCCCTTATAATGACCAACTATCCAGCCATAACCATAGCCACTTTCATTGGATTTTCCATTTTCATCATAATTATAGAAAGCAGCATCTAGTTCGTTTAGAGGTAACAATTTGTCGGTATACAATGCTTGGTCCCATTTATAATAATCCAAAACAGATGAATAAATTCCTCCATCACCTTGTATGGCACTAAACAAGCTTTGATCTTTTAGGGTTATTGATGTATCCTTGACAACGTAACCATAAGCTCTGTTTTTAATCTCTTTTCCTATTTCAAGAACAGTTGAATTGCTCATTTCTAAAGGTTGAAATATTTCTTTCTGCATAAAACCGGAAAAGGATAGGCCTGATAATTTTTCTACTATTTGAGACATAACTGCATAACTCGTATTACAATAAGCATATTTTGTATTTGGTTTAAAATAGGTGCTATCGGTTTTTAAAAGGCCATTAAAAACGTCTTTATCGAGCATCTGTTCAGTTTGTCCCTCTTTAAGAAAACGATTATACTTTACTAAACCAGACCTATGTGTTAATAGCTGTTCAATTGTGATGTCTTTACCATACGAAGGAAATTCAGGGAATATCTCTGTCAAATTTGTTTGGTAAGTTAGTTTTCCTTGGTTCACCAATATCATTATTGCCATTGCTGTGAACTGTTTTGTTACGGAAGCAATTCGATAGTTCGTTTGAGGTGTTGCCAGTACGTTATTTTCTAAATCTGCATATCCATAATTTTTTGCAAGCTCAATTTCTCCATTTTTTATTACAATAATACTCGCGCCTGGTTTATCTCCGCTATAATTTTTGAAAAGGTAATCTACAAATTCAATGTCATCATTCGATTGTGGTTTAGATTCACTGACGTTCTTTATTGAACTGCATCCTGAACTTAAGATTAAAAAAAATAGTATTATTTGGATGTGCTTCATTATGTTTTTATTGTGCCTAACGCCTGACTAAATTTCTGTTTGCATTACTTAGCATAATGTAGATAGATAAACGCCAAGGCATTGTTTAGCTAAACTAACTATTTTATTATTCTAAACCATGTTTTGGCGTCACTTTCAAAGAGCTAAAGCACTTGATTGTAAATGCATATTGAATTTAGTTATTGTTATGAGCTTTTTCCAAACTTATAACTTAGTCCTATAGTAATATTAATAAAATCATCTTTAATCATATACTTATCACCTTTAGACGGAGTTGATGACTCATTCAGTACACCAGTTCCACCTCCATTAAATTGTAATTCAAAATCATAAGAGTAATCATATGCGAAGTAATAGTTTCTTTGATACAGAAAACCAATATTCAGAAAAAAATTATCTCTCAATTTATATTTACTGCTAAAACTATATGCCCAATTTATATTCATATTTCTCTTTTCTTCATAATTGGGGTTATAAAGGTATCTGCCGTAATTAACATTGATGTCATATTTGTACCTCCTAATTTTAGTCCCGTTTACATCTAATGTGCTTAGATAAGAATCTTGCAGATATCGGTCATTTCTATTCTGAAAATGTCTGTAAATCATATTTACACCAAATTCTAGCACAAGATTGTCTTGAAAAAAATTAAGTTGTTTTGACAGGCCTATAGGCTGTAAATCAATTCTATTTCTATTTATCACTACTTGTTCTAATGCAGCACCAAAGTCAAAAACACCATACAAAAGAAATGTATATTGAGCTTTTGAAAAATAAATACCCGAAGTCACGAACAAACGCGCTTTTTTCCAAATTTGATACTTATAGTCAACTCCAAAACCTAAATCATATACCGCCTGCGGTTTTGCGTGTTTTACTGTTTCTGGGTTAGCAAGTTCTAATTTTTTAAATTGACTATTGGCAATACCAAATCTATTACTTAACGAAACTTCGTGATTCTGGCAGTAAGTTATTATAGTTGCCAGTAAAAATGTAATGGAAAAAAACACTTTCATCTTTGCTATTCTTTCAAATTTATAGTGGTTATCATTATTTTCATTACTCGCCTTGCTTACGCCTGACTAAATTTCTGTTTGCATTACTTAGCACAATGTAATTAGATAACCGCCAAGGCATTGTTTAGCCAAATTAGTCATTTTTATTATTCTAAACCATGTTTTGGTGTCACTTTCAGAGAACTAATCCACTTGATTGTAAATGCAAATTGAATTTAGTTATTGTTAGGTGCTTTTTATTTAGTAAAACAGACACCATCTGGCATATTAAAGGACACTATTTCTTTGTGTAATTGGTCTATCTCTCCAAATAGGTACTGCTGTTCATTATTTATGAATACAAAGTTATTTCTATATAAATCTATTGGAAGTTCCTCTGGCATTCCAGCATCAAATGTCAAAGTATCATTATCCCTGCTAATTAAGTAAAATATGCTCTTACCTCTCAAACCGTCTGCTACTGGAATAAGTCGAAATTCGGTCAAAGCATTGAAATCTTTATTTTTTATTTTACAATTTCCGAGATTTATAATCACTGATTCCCCACCATAATCCCAAGATTTAAAAATCGTATCTTTTGTATTAAAAACATATTCAGGAAAGAAATTCACTTCTGTTCTTGAATCTTGCTGTTCATTGTGCGCCTGCTTTGTCTTATTTGCCTTATCAATTTTGAGTTCAGCTTTTGAATTGTATTGTATAGCGCAAAACATTACAACCATTAAGAAAATCGCATCCTTTTTTTTCATTAATTCCTATTTTGGATCTCCGGTAATTACTGTCTCACCTATTTTAATTATTCGGTTTGAATTGTCAAGTAAATATTCAGCAGTGTAAATTTCGCCTGATATTACATAACTTATAATGGTGTCCCCTGCAGAGTTGAGATTAGGATTTTTAATTTCTGAGAATTCAGCAATATGCTGTGGCATATAGTTATTATTGTTGATAAGATATAAATTGTAAGTCCAATTGCTCCGTGCGTCCGAATATTCTTGAATTAACACGTCTTTCACTCCATCTAAATTATAATCTTCAAATTCAATCTGCTGTACAAAACTAAATACTGAATCACGAAAAATAGCTTCACCGTTTCTTAAGAACACAAACTCTGAATTTGGTCTGTCAAATTCATAATTTGACTTGGGTGTCCAAAGTTGTACCGTAATATTTTCTCCATTGTAAAGTGAGTCACAATTTAACTCTAAAGGCTTGTAAATAGTTGTTTCTAGTCTATCCTCTTCAAAAACTGGTAGTTCTTGATGAATTTGTACATTTTCACTTTGTGGAGCTAATTCCACTTTTTCGAATTTTGATTCTAGAGTGCATTGAAAGAGAAATACCGAAAAGAACAAATAAATAAACCGCATATTTAAAAATACGTATTTCTAAAATTCATTAGTTCTAAAACGTAAAATGGAATGTAAACTATTTATTTTCTGCAATGGTTAAGCTATATTTCGCTCACGTTTATTCTGAGTAAATGTAGCCATTTATGGTCTTGTGAATATATGTCTTCATTAAGACACTTTATTTGACCCTGGAATTCCATACTTTTTAAACTTATCTATTGCTTCATTCCAATATGCGGCCATTATACCATCAGCAGGTACAAGAACTCTGGATTCCATTAATGGTACGGCTTGTGATGCACTTAAAACATCAGCTAAATCAAATTGTCCTTGGGATATTTTGTTCTGCTCATCAATAAAATACCACATTACCCAAAAGCTTTCTTCACTTGTTAATGTTTCGTTATTAAATCCTCCCGCTGATAATTTTTCTTTATTCATATTCCGAGCTCAATTGTATTGCATCCTAACGCCTGACTAAATTTCTGTTTGCATTACTTAGCACAATGTAATTAGATAACCGCCAAGGCATTGTTTAGCCAAATTAGTCATTTTAATTATTCTTAACCATGTTTTGGCGTTAATTTCAGATAAGTAAACTGCTTAAAAGTAAATGCAAATTGAATTTAGTTATTGTTAGGTGTTGTTTTATTTTTTTACCACCCTGGTCCATGTTTTTCATTTGATTCAGGTATAGTAGTGTTGTAGTGGTTTAATTCTTCTGGGGCTTCTCCCTTCTTAATTCTCTTATGCATATCCAATAGTACAGTAAGAAGAAATATATCTCCTTCATATTTTTTGTCTTGAGACAATAGTAGTTTTCTTAGAGCATTTTGACTGGCCTTCCAAAAATAGGCTCTATTTGCAGGAGTAAAAGTTCTCAAATCAAAATCAAACATTATGTTTTCATTTCCCCTTATAAATCCACCATGTCCATTATATTCATCACCGTTTTCTTCATCAATTACGAAGTATGATAGGTATTTATAAAACTCCTTAGCTCCTTCTATGCATTCGAGTTCTTTTGTAATATGTTTTAAGATATCAGCCATCCACGCCCACCTTCTTGAGAAGCCGCGTCCATCCTCTAATGTCCAAAATGCTGATGCCATAACTACAATTTACTATTTAAGTATTATTCTAAACCCATCATAATCCTCCGCTTTTTGCTCAATTAAGGGTAGCTTTTTAAGTTTAAGTTCTTTTGCTGCGGGTCCTACAATGAACTTTGGTACATCTGCATACTTTTCACGAATAAGCTGCATTAAGCTTTCTGATAAAATTTGGTCATCAGACTTACCGGCAGACATCATTTGGTATCCAAACGAAATAGACTTAATTGATTTGTCTTCAAAGTGAATCTTATTCATAGAGTTATCTTTTTTATCAACGATTAATCTCCATTCATTTTCATATTGCCAATGCGCCAATTTAATTAGTAGCTGATACTGATTTGCAAAAGGAGAGTTTTCACTAACAGATTTTGGATCTTTAGAATAAATGACCTTCATAAGTTTTTGTCTTATCATTTTCGGAGTTCTTACGATTTCTAGGTTTGTTTCATATTCAACCACAAATCCGTAATAAGAACCCGTATAGTGCCCCCACATTAAAGGATCTAAACCTTTTGTTGAAAAGCAACAAATTCCTTTATTAGCAACATCATTAAGAGAGGGTGAAGGAAAACCTGTTATGAATTCTTTTTGTTGTTCTAAAATAAGGTTATAGTTGCAATCGAAGGGGTCATTAAAATCCTTAGGGTTACTTAAAAAAAAATAACTGTTCCTTAAAGCATCAATATTATACTCGTTCAAAGCATAGTATTTAAATATTGAGGTTGGAACGTCTACATCAGGAACCCCTTTTTTGTGTAGAATCCAGTTTCCATTTTCTAGAACTAGTTTCTGGTCAATATCAATTTTAAATTCTTTCATTTTATATAACACCTAACGTTTAGTGTATGAAACGTAGCTTATAAATATACGATAAGTTTCAGTTGATCACTTAGCCAAATCTGCGATTTGGCATTTACCTTTTGTTTTTCATTAATGCCAAATCGCAGATTTGGCGGTGCTAATTAATAGCTCGAACCTTTCGGATTTCTCGAAATCGCTATGTTTTATACACAGTGTTACCACACGTTTTATATCATCAAACCTCTTTCTAACTTGCTTAATTTAGGTTTTAGATTTTCAATGGCAATTACTCCAATTTCTATTATTCTCGTCCATTTTGGGTCGTTTAGAATCGCATTATTATCATAATCATCATTTTTTGGAGATTCATATTCGGAAAGTAATTTATTCCATTCATAAATTGAATCATATTCCGTTTTAGAAACTAACCCGTTATTTATGAGATTCTCATATCCGTCTGATATATTTAAATCGTCAAAATATGAACACATAAATTCTATAAATGAATAATATGGATTAGAATTTTTCGGGTCGAGCCAAGTTCGTTTTTGATATTCGAGATTTGTTAAGTCCTTTATCATTAATATCCAATTCCTTCTCCAAGTTTCTTTATCCATTTCGGGTTTTATAATCTTAATCCTTTTTGGAACTCTATTTCTAGGGATGAATCCCCAAATTTTTCCATCTGGAGTTTTGCTATTATATCTTGTTTTTATATAAGGCCTTCCTCCGTCTCCAGGTTCAAAAGTTTCCTTTAAATAACCTTGTTCTTCTCGTGATAATTCTCTGACGGTTCCGTTTTCCTCTACGTTTACATATTCAAATCCTTCTTCATTTTTTCTTAATGGAACAAAATTTGTTAGATAAATTATTAAAATTATCAGTAGAATTATTCCTAAAATCGATAAAAATGTAATCATTCACTCGGTTTTTCTTAATGTGTGGTAACAACCGGGTATAATCACATATGTAATTTTATTCACCTTATGGTGTTTCGCTGGTTGTTAGGTAAATATAGCAATTTTACCAGTTTTTGTTTGGTTTTAAATGTTTTTTCATTGCTTGTGTGTAAATTGACTAAGTACATGACCGTAAATGCCTAGGAAATTGATTTCTGATTCAATATACGAAGTCCCTGGCTGCATCACCAAATTTATCCGTGGATTTAAACGTATAAAAGTACGGATAATAGAATCCCGATTGTTTCAATTATGGATTTAATTAGACGATTCTCCTGCCGAAATTGACCAAACATAATATTTTATATGTCCTGCTTTCTTATTCTCGTTTTCAGAGAAAATAAACGATCATGTTTTACCTCTCTACCAAAGTCCCCTCCAATTTCTTCAACTGCATTTCGGCAATTTTAGCACTGAATTCGGCATTGGTAATATTGACTTTTGAATTGATTAGATTCAATTGCGCTTGTCTGAAATCAATAGATGTGACCTGCCCTAAACTATACCGCTCTTTGGTTTTAAGGAAGTTTTGTTCACTAATACTCAAGTTCGCCTTCTCGGAATTTAGAATGGCTAATTGATTGGTATACTCAGCCCAAGTATTGGCTAATTCGGTATATAGATTCAATTGAATTTGCTCTTTTGTCAATGCCTGATTTTCTAGACTAATTTTTGCATTCTGAACCCTCACATTTGTAGTACCACCATCAAAAATATTCCAATTTAAATTCAAACTGGCATTTAACCCATTTACATTTTGAATGGCAAATAATGAAGCAGGGCCATTCTGACTATTGTTGAGCCCGTACGAAACATTAGTTGACACTTGAGGCAGCCAACCGGCTTTATTAATCTTTACATCATATTCACTCATGGCAGTGTTTAAGTCAATTTGCTGTGTTTGAAAATTGTTAGATTCCATGTTTTTTCTAATCTCATCATAATTTAAAAGTGGATTTACCTCAACTGTTTCATCTACTTCAAAATCAAGTCCACCTGTTGCGCCCATTAAAAAATTAAGTTGCCGTTTATTATTGTCTAATTGCACATTGGCATTAATCAAATTCAGACTGTCATTGTTCACATCCACTTTCGCATTTAAAACATCTAAATTTGTTTTTTGTCCAAAATCGAATTGGTATTTTGTTCGAATATAGCGTTGTTTCGAAATTTCAAAGGCTTCTTCTAAAATGCTTAATTGCGCGGTAGCTTGTGCTATGGCATAATACGTAGTATAAACAGTTAATAAAGAATTATCAATCTGAAATTTTCGCTGTACATCTGATAATTCATAAGCTATTTTCAATTTTTCGAATTGATTTTTTCGACTGCCTCCAGTATAAATATTATAGTTAACACCTAATGAAGCACCATAAGCTGAGGTTTGAATACCATCAATTGAAAATTCTTGATCTTGTTGATCGACCACAAAGGCATTATTGTTGGCGTAGTTAGCGTTTGCGCTTCCTGTAACATTTGGTAAGTAACCAGAGTTTTGAATGGCTTTATTATTCTCAGCAACCATTAAATTATTATTAGCCATCCGAATATCAAAATTCTTTTCCATGGCAGCCGCAATAGCGTTTTCCAAAGTGAGTATATCTTGAGCACTAACTGTAGTTGTAAATAATACAAATATCAAAATCAGTACGTTTTTAAAATAATTCATATTCTTCATTTTAATTGTGATCTTCATTTTCAGCTTCAATTTCTTTTACCGATCTTTCAACGGATTCTCTACTTGGTTTTTCGCCGTCTCTTAAATGGAACAAGCCTACTTTCATTTTATTAATACCCGACAAATATATTGGCAATAATAGAAGCGTTAAAACAGTTGCTATACTAATACCGTAGGCAATAGAAATGGCCATAGGAATCAAAAATTGCGCTTGTAAGCTCGTTTCAAAAAAGATTAATGGTGCCATACCAGCAACAGTAGTAATAGTCGTTAAAAAGATGGCTCTAAATCTTGATTTTCCAGCTTCAAATAAAGCATCTTCGTACACCATTCCTTTTTTCAGATTGATATTAAACTTGCTAATTAATACCAAACCATCATTCACCATAATACCAATTAAGGCAATAATGCCCAAAACTGATAAAATATTCAATGGCACGTCATGGAAAAAATGTCCCCACCCTACTCCAATTAGGCTAAAAGGCACTAACAATAATAACAGTACTGGTTGACTATAACTTCGGAAAGTAAACGCAATAACGGCATAAATTAACACCAATATAATCAGCCAAACTGGATGAAGCGAATTGGTTAATTTGGTGACTTCTCTGTTTTGCCCTTCGTATAATGCCGAAACAGAGCCGTACTTATCCAAAATACCTGGTAAAATATCATTTTTAATGGTATTCATAAAATCAACTGCACTTGCTTTCCTATCTTTTAAATCGGCACTGATTTGAATTTCGCGCTGGCCATCTAAATGGTTAATGGCAATTTCACCACGTTCGATTATATAAGTTGCAATTTCAGACAAAGGAATACGGTCTCCATTTTTAGCTAAAATTTGCATGTCGTCTAAATTCTTGATCGATTTTCGCTCTTCTTCCACATATCGCATCCAAATTTTTATTTCATCTTGCCCTCTTTGAAAACGTTGTACTTGATTACCAAAAAAGGCACTTCGTACTTGGCTCATCACATCATTCAATGAAAAGCCTAGAAAGTAAGCATTTGGTTTTAGCTTTAGCTTTATTTCCTTAATTCCTTGAGGGTCGTTATCTGTGATGTCTTTGAGTCCTTCCAAATTGTATAACTCAGCTTTCAATTCCGCTTTTGCCGCCTTTAACTGATCGATATTATAGCCTAATAAAGAAACTGAAACAGGACTTCCGCCAAAAACAGCGCCCGAGCCAAAGGTTAATGACTCCACCCCATAAAATTCTCCTGAGGCTTCTTGAATGGCTTGTGTAATTTCGGGTGATGAAAAATCTCTTAACTCACCTTGGAGCATATTAATATCCAATTTGGCCGTTGAACTTCCAGGGCCGATTGTTTTAATGATATTTAAAATTATAGAATCGTTTCCTGTTTGTTTGGCCCTGAACTGTTCATTTATTTCCCATGCTTTGGTTTCAATATGAGATATAATAGAATCTGTAACGGCCACATTGGTTCCTTGGGGCATTCGCAATGAAATACTAACCCGGTCACTGGTAATATCAGGAAAAAATGTCCCTCTAATAATACCTCCTTTTATGGCTCCTCCTGTAAACATGAGTAAGGCAATAAAAATAGTAAAGACAATGAATCCATTTTTAATGGAAAACCGAAGTACTGGTAAGTACAATTTGTCGCGCATGTAAACCATAAATTTTTCTGCATAGATATTGAATTTAAATGGTTCTTTATCCCTATCTAATGCTTTTGAATGCCCAATATGAGAAGGCAAAATAATTAATGCTTCGACCAAAGAAATAGACAAGGTCAATAATACCACAATGGATACTTCTCCGAAAAAATTCCCGACCCTTCCATCTAGAAATAGGAAGATTGCAAATGCTAAAATGGTGGTCATCACAGCAGAAAAAATTGGAGGAATTACTTCAATTGTACCATCAATGGCCGATTGCACACGTGATTTTCCGCTTTCATAATGCGAATAGATATTCTCCGCTATCACAATACCATCATCTACCAAAATACCAATAACTATTATTAACCCAAACAACGACAATACGTTAATGGTAATGTTAAAAAATGAAGCGAACGCAAAAAACCCTAAAAAAGAAACTACTAAACCGAATGCTACCCAAAGGGCCATTCTTGGTTTTAAGAACAAGGAGAGAATAATTAGCACCAATAAAATTCCTTGGTAACCATTTCTAAATAACAATTCTGTTCTTTGAACCAGCGTAATAGAATTATCAGATGTAATGGCTAATTGCACTACATCATTTTTTTCATTAAACCGTTTGATGTAGGCTTTCACTTTATCTGCTGTCCCAATCAAGTCTTCTATATTGGTATTTCGAATGGTAATTTTAACTGAGTTATTGTTGTTATAGGATAAACCATTGGGTGTTTCATTAAATCGATCTCTAATTTCCGCAATATCGCGAAGCCTGATAATATTACCATTTGATTCAGCTTTAATGACCATATTTTCTAGGTCTTTGGCGTAGTAGTTTCGACTATTTGCTCTGATTAGATATTCTTCCGCTTCTGTTTTTATGTTTCCACCTGTTGTAATTAAACTGTTTTGACTGATGACTGAACTCACCTCTTGAAAGCTTAGGTTATAGGCTCTCAAATTAACTTCTTTCACCGCAATTTCTATTTCTTCATCAGGATAGCCACTTAGCTCAATTTGCGAGATGCCACCTAACTGAAGTAGCTCTTTTTCCACTCCCAAAGCTTCCATTTTTAGGACTTTTAATGGCACTTTCCCAGTGACCACAAAAGCAATAGATTCATTCGTTGTTTCTCTTTTGGCAATAACAGGAGGCTCCATTCCAGTCGGAAAACTTGGCACTTTATCTACTGCATTTTTAACATCCGATAATATCACATCAATGTCATAGTCTTCAATTGTTTCAACCGTAATAATGGCGCTATTTTCGTTTGATTTTGAAGTGACACGATCTACCCCAACTAATCCCTTCAAATTTTCTTCAATTTTAGTCACAATCCCTTCCTCTATTTCTTGTGGTGATGCACCTGGATATACAGTAGAAATGGTAATTGTATTGGAGTCCGACAATGGGAAAAATGACGAGTTCAGTGCAGAAAAACCAAGTAATCCGAAAATGGCAAACACAATGACGATTACATTGCCGCCAATTGGATATTTTATGAAATAGGCTATTAATTTTTTCATTCTATATGATTGGTTCTATTGAATTACTGAATGATTTTTACTGTCATACCACTATAAGCGCTAGGGATGGGTTTAGAAACATACTGTTCCCCATCCACAAGTCCCTTAACAATCACAGAGTTTAAATTTGAATAAATAATATTGACGGGCTTTGCTACCAATGTGCTATCCTGAACTATGTAAACTGTGTTGTCTGCATTCAACAATGACCTTGATATTTCAACTGCATTTTCTATAGGATTAGCTTCTATTTTTGCTTCCAAATACTCACCCTCTTTTAGAGTTTTAGACACGAGTTCAACAAATATTTTAATGGTTTGAGAAGCCCGATTAATTTGTGGGTTTACGCGCACCACTTTACCAGTCACTACTTCAGACCCATCTATTTTCGCTAAATTAACAGACTTACCCACTTTTAAAAAGTCTTGAAAACTTGAATTAACGTTCAATTCTACTTCGTAAACGTTTGGTTTTATAAACTCTCCTAGTTTTTGCCCAGGGCTTACGATAGAACCTGGTGTAATGCTAGCCTCTGTTAATACTCCAGTATAAGGAGCAGTAATCGTATATTTACTAAGCCTTGTTTCAAGGTTTTTAATAGTATAAAATGTACTACTAATATTTTTTCCGGTCATAAAACTGGCTTCTTTATCATTGTCTGATTCTGGTAATGACGGTAAACTCTTCTGTATGTCAATAGATTTAAAATAATTTTGCCATTTACTAATTGATTCTGGATAATCAAATTTAATATCTGGAATGATGCTAATAATCAAATTTTTAAAAGCACTTCGTTGAGAAACAACTGAAGCTCTAAACTCTTCGTTATTTACTCTGATTAATGCTTCTCCTCTTCTATAACTCGTTCCAGTCTTAAATGGTTTTGATGGTGGAATGAACACTCCTGTAACTTCCGAAAAAATAACCATTCTATCTTTAGCTAAAAGGCTACCACTTGTCAAAATTGTGACCGGCACGTCCGAATTACTTGCTTTTTTAACATAAACTGACTTTACTGACTTGTCTGCTTTCTTTTCTGGCTCAACCTTGCTGTTGCCCATTAAATTAAATAGAAACATCCCTCCCAATAGAATGGCAACACCGACTAGTACATTATAAATTTGTCGCATTAAAACTTTTTTCATAATTCGTTATTTAATAGGTAGCCTATTTCTTTACCAGCTACATTTTTTTGTATTTTCTTAAGTGTATTAATGGTGGCTTCAATTTCTTCTTTTGATAATCCAGATTCAATCAGAGCCGCCATATCCAAAAACAAAGGTTTTGCCTTCTCAAGCATTTGCAATCCTTGTTTTGTAATAAAAAGCTGATTAATTCTTCGGTCTTCCTTTGAAGCCATCCGAGCTATATAATTCTTCTTTTCAAGCGTATTAATTGCTCGAGTTAAAGATGATTTATTCCTATTAGAAAAAAAAGCCAACTCATTTTGACAAATGCCTTCTTTTTGATAAACCGATCGCAATAAAAGAAACTGCATTTTACTAATGTCAAGCCCATTTTCTTCAAGACGTTCTTCAATCTTGTTTTCAACACATTTCATGGTTTTACCAAGCCAAGGCGCCAATGATTTTTCAAACTCTTTAGTCATTCAATTATAAATTTCAAGACAAAGGTATCACAATATTTAGTTGCATATGCAACTATTTGTTAAAATATGATAATTTAATTTTTAATAACTGATTTTAAGAAACTTATTTTTTTTACCTCATACTGTTGCATATTAAACATTATGAATTCAATTAATTTTTATTTAGCGAAAAGCATTAACTATTAAAGCAGTGTCACTCTTCAAACTCAAATTCTCTTCTATCTTTGCATTTTTCAATTCAATTAACATGTATAGAACGCATCACTGTGGCGAATTACGCGCCCAACATATCGGACAAAAAGTAATCTTATCAGCTTGGGTACAAACCATCAGAGATAAAGGGAATATTACTTGGATAGATTTAAGAGACCGATATGGCATTACACAAGTAGTTGCTGAACATGGTGTGGTATCTGACGAAGTGATTGCGGATATTAAAAAATTAGGCCGTGAATTTGTAGTACAGATTGAAGGTGAAGTAATTGAACGTCATGCGAAAAATCCAAATATTCCAACAGGAGATATTGAATTGAAAGCTGAAAAAATTACTCTTCTAAATGCATCTCTCACCCCTCCGTTTACTATTGAAGATGAAACTGATGGTGGAGAAGAATTAAGAGCAAAATACCGCTATTTAGACTTGCGTAGAAATCCTGTAAAAGAAAAATTACAATTACGTCACAAGGTTTCTTTGGAGACTAGAAAATATTTAGATTCTGTTGAATTTATGGAGGTGGAAACACCTTATTTAATTAAATCAACTCCTGAAGGTGCACGTGATTTTGTAGTACCAAGCAGAATGAATCCAGGTGAGTTTTATGCTTTGCCACAATCCCCTCAAACCTTTAAGCAATTATTAATGGTAAGTGGCTACGACCGATACTATCAAATTGTGAAGTGTTTTAGGGATGAAGATTTAAGAGCAGATCGTCAGCCAGAATTTACTCAAATTGATTGTGAAATGGCTTTTGTTGAACAGGAAGATGTGCTAAGGACATTTGAAGGTTTGATCAAGCATTTATTTGAATCATGCAGAAATCATAAGTTTGAAGGTAACTTTCCTAGAATGACTTATGCTGAAGCCATGGAAAAATATGGATCGGATAAACCAGACATCCGATTTGGAATGGAATTTTGTAATGTAACTGACATTGTGAAAGGCCAAGGATTTGGTATTTTTGATGAAGCTGAAACCGTTTTAGCGATTAATGCTGAGCAATGTGCAGTATACACTAGAAAGCAAATTGATAAAGTAACGGATTGGGTTAAACGACCGCAAGTGGGCGCCAAAGGCATGATTTATTTGCGGGTTAATGAAGATGGCACCTTTAAAAGTAGTGTCGATAAATTTTATGATCAAACCCAACTGGCAAAATGGGCTGAAGCGACCAATGCAAAACCTGGTGACTTAGTACTTGTATTGTCTGGTGACGATTCAAAAGTAAGAAGTCAAATGAACGATTTACGTTTGCATATGGGAGATGAATTAGGATTGAGAAATCCGAATACATTTGCTCCATTATGGGTTCTTGATTTTCCATTATTGGAATGGGATGAAGATACCAAGCGTTACCATGCCATGCACCACCCATTTACGTCTCCTAAACCAGAGGACATGCATTTAATTGATACCGAACCTGGAAAAGTTAGAGCAAATGCTTATGATTTAGCTATGAATGGTGTTGAATTAGGTGGTGGATCTATTAGAATTCACAATAAAGAATTACAAGCACGAATGTTTGAATTATTGGGCTTTTCAGACGAAGATGCCAAAGCACAATTCGGCTTTTTAATGGATGCGTTTGAATATGGTGCACCACCACATGGCGGACTGGCTTTTGGATTCGATAGATTAGTAGCCACAATGGGCGGATCGGATTCAATTAGAGATTATATTGCCTTCCCTAAAAATAATTCAGGTCGTGATGTGATGATCGATTCTCCAGCAACAGTTGACGCGGAGCAGTTGAAAGAATTGAGTCTGGATGTTAAAATTGGAGAATAATCTAAGGTGCAAATGTTTAGCTTAATTGACTAACTTTGGTTTTTCTATAAGATATACTAGACCATATGAACAAGCTATTTCCTACCCTTTGTTTCATTATTTTTCAATATTGTTCTTTAGCACAAAGTAGCACATGTGCAGGGATGACTCAAATATGCTTGACGCCAAACACAACCTATCAAACAAATGCTAATAACGGCCCATTGGCTCCCGGAAATAACTATGATTGCCTTGTTCCATCAAATAATATCTCATGGTTTTTCTTTCAAATCTCAGCTAGTGGAAATATTAGCCTTGCATTAACAAGCCCAGTTGGAACTGACTTAGACTTTGCAATCTAGGGACCATTTACAGATCAACAATCAGCCATCAATGCATGCGGTAATTTAGGTAACCTTCCAAATCCAATTGGCACTGTTGATTGTGCAGCATTAGGTGGAAATACAGAACAACTCAATATACCTCTTGCAAGTTTAGGAGAAATATACGTATTGCTAATTACTAGTTTTATCGGTCAAAGTACTACATTTACTTTGAGTCAAACTAGTGGATCAGGTTCGATAGGTTGCTCCCCTTGTTCTCCAGGAACAGTGCTACAAATTGACCATTTTATCATTAATAATCCATCATGTGATTTTTTAAATGATGGCTCTGCAGCTATTTCTGTAGTGAATACATTAAATGGCACACCTACTAATTACCCTATTGCAAATATCACTTGGATTTCTCCATCTGGAATTCACTATATAGGGGGTCTAGAAAATGACACTTTAACTAATATGGAAAGTGGGAACTGGACAATCGAAGTTTCGGATTCTTGTTTCAATATTGATACTTATCAATTTTTGTTAGATGCTCCTATCTTCCCTCAGATTAATTTGCAATATGCGAACGGTTTTTTAACTACAGACTTTAGCTCTTATGACTCAATAAATACATCCTATCAATGGTACAAATGCAATAATGATAGCCTTATTGGGGAAACAAATGATAGTCTTCAAATTACTTCGAATGGAAGCTACAAATTGTCAATATCTATTAACGATTGTATTAGTTTCTCAAATTGTTTTAATGTTATTGATCTTGGTGTTACGGAGCAAAATATTATTGCAACAATTCAACCTAACCCAACCTTAAACTCCTTTTCTATTTTTTCTAAAACACAGATTAATAATGTTAAAATATTAAATTTAGGGGGACAGCTGATTTTTCAAACTAAAGAATATCAAAATATTAACATCACAAATTTTGAGTCTGGTATTTATATTCTTCTTATTGAATCTATGATTGGCCGATCGGTGCAAAAACTGATCATTCAGTAGTCGTTTGATCATTAATAAATTAACACTTACTCTTAAGTCTAAACATGGAATAATTTTCTGATTTAAAAGATATTTTTTAGTTACCCACCCCACAATTGAATTTGAGACGTGTTAACTAAAAACACTTAAATTTTATATTATGAAAAAAACTAAACTTTTTTTAACATTTGCTTTAATTGGTCTTTTCCAAATGGCATTTGCACAACAGGACACTTTAACAGTTTCTGGGCAATTAACTAACACAAATGGAGCAGCAATTCCAATCCTTCTTAGTGTTAATGATGGTGGAAATTGGATCACAGCAAATTCAACAACAGATGCAAATGGAGATTATTCCGCAATTTTTGTTGTTAGTATTTCTCAAGGCATAATCGATATGTATTTTCATGATTGCATAGGGGATACAATTGATGCAACACAATCATTTAATCCTGGGGCAATGAATGTTGTTTTTCCAACAATGAATTACTGTACGCCTGCAGTAACAGGATGCCAAGCCTATTTTGATATTAATCAAGCAACAACACAAAGTGGAAATGCTGTGGCTGGAACACTTGTAGTGACTGATAGTTCTTTCGGATCTAGCGCAGTAGCTAACTTAACATACACATGGAGTTTTGGTGATGGCAATTCAGGAACTGGCGCGCAATTAACGCACACTTATGCCGGTAATGGGCCATACGTATTGTGTTTAACAATTAATGATGGTTTAGGATGTACAGACACCTTTTGTGATACGGTAAGTGTAGATTCTAACGGAACCATTATAGAAGCTGAAGGGTTTGATTTAGTAATTGGAGAGTATAACGCACCACTTAGTATTTCAGATAATGATCTTTCATCATCAGTAAATGTATTTCCTAACCCTGCCACTGACTTTATTAATGTTGAATTCAACTCGAATGGTTCAGTATTAAACAGTGTAAAAATGTTTGACTTATCTGGTAAATTAATTCACCAAGAAGATATGAACGGTTCTGAATTAAATATAGTGACTGTCAACACTCAAAACATTGAGCCAGGCACTTATCTTGTTCAAATGTCGTTTAATAACAAATTGGTTAATCAGAAAGTAATTATCAAATAACTAAAAAATAATTCTTCATTTTGATGAGGCGATTGTTTAATTACAATCGCCTCTTTTTTTGTAGTTATTAATTCTAATAATATTAGAACAACTATTATCCAGAAATGATTCGAAAACAACGCCTGATGCTATACAGTTGTTTTTTCAATTAATTGAGCTTTCTTTTAAAGTTTTTCCGAAAATATTATTTCCCCACCCCCCCTTTATCGATATTTGATGCGTGTTAACTCAAACACTAAAATTTAATTTATTATGAAAACAACTAAACTCTTTTTAACTTTTGCCTTGATTGGAATCTTTCAATTAGCCTATGCACAATGGGATGTAATTGCAACAGGGCAATTAACCAACACTAATGCTGCTGCAATTAGTGTCAATCTTAATTTTTATGATGGTGCTTCTGCAACTAGTGCTAGTGTTCTTACAGATATTAATGGATATTATTCACACACGTTTACTGGCACTGCAACAAGCAATGGCACAGTAGAATTAATAGTTCATGATTGCAATAATGATACAATTTATGAAGTGAAATCATATAATGTGTCTACGGGTGATACTTTAGTTAATTTCACTACGGCTGACTACTGTCCAAATATTGCACCTCCGGCAACCACAAATGTATATGCTTCAGGAAACTTAACTAATACAAGTGGTGCCGCAATTAATGTCTCGCTTGTTCTTTTTGATGGCAATGGAAATACAATTACTGCAACTGCAGTTACAAATCCTAATGGCAACTATTCTCATACATTTTCTACATCTGCCACAAGTCAAGGTACTGTATATATGCAAGTGCAAGATTGTAATTCTGATTCAATTTTTGAAACAAAACCATATAACTTAAATACATATGATAGTATTGTTGTATTTACATCAGCTAATTACTGTCCAGTAGTAGTACCTCCAACAGGATGCCAAGCTTACTTTGATGTTAGTCAAGCGACAACTCAGGGCGGAAATGCTGTTGCAGGAACACTTGTTGTGACTGATAGCTCATTCGCTTCAAGTCCTCTAGTTGGTCTAACTTATACTTGGAGCTTTGGTGATGGTAGTTCAGGAACTGGTACACAATTAACACACACTTATGCTGGTAATGGACCATATGTACTATGCCTTACTATTAATGATACTTTAGGATGTACGGACACTTATTGTGATACGATTAGTGTAGACTCTAACGGAACCATTATTGAAGCCGAAGGTTTTGATTTAGTGATTGGAGCTTATGATGCACCACTTAGTATTTCAGATAATGATCTTTCATCATCAGTAAAGGTATTCCCTAACCCTGCTACTGACTTTATTAATGTTCAGTTCAATACTGGAGACAAAGCATTGAACAAAATTACTGTGTATGATTTGTCAGGAAAAGTAATTTATGAAGATAACAATACAACTACTTCAAATAATATAACATCAATTAGTATTGACGGAATTGCTCCAGGTACATACTTAATTCAAATGTTATTTGATAGTGAAATCTACAATGAAAAAGTAATTATAAAATAACTCTTAAATTTGATGAGACGATTGTTTAATTACAATCGTCTCATTTTTTTGTAATAAATCATTAAATTAACCATTCCAAATAAAATACTTTAAACGTTTATCAGCCATTTTGAGAAAAAACGAATTACTACCCACCCCAAAACCTATTGATGGACGTGTTAAATACAACTGTATAGTTTAATATCATGAAATCAGCAAAACTCTTTATAACTTTTGCCTTAATTGGAATGTTTCAATTAACCTACGGACAAAATAATGTAACGGTAACAGGCCAATTAACTAATACAAGCGCCGCAGCAGTTAGTGTCAACCTCAATTTTTATGATGGAGCTACAGTAACTAGTGCGACTGTTCTTACTAATCCTAATGGCAATTACTCACATGTATTCCTTGCAACCGCATTAAGTAGCGGCACAGTAGAATTAATAGTTCATGATTGTAATAATGATACCATTTTTGAAACAAAATCATACACTGTGCCTAATGGCGATACATTGGTTAACTTCACTACACATAATTATTGTCCAGTTATACCACCACCCGGGTCTAGTAATGTATTCGCTGTAGGGACCCTAACCAATACAAATTCAGCAGCAATTAATGTTTTTCTTGCACTGATTGATAGTAGTGGAAATACAATTAATGCAACCGCTGTCACAAATGCTAATGGTGAGTATTCACATACATTTACGACCAATACAACAAGCCAGGGAAATATATTTATGCACACTTATGATTGTAATTCCGATTCCATTTTTGAAACTAAACCATATAATTTGAACACAGGTGACAGTCTCGCTATTTTTACAACAGCCGATTATTGTCCTGTTATACCAGCAATGGCAGTTCATGCTACCGGACAGTTAACAAATACTAATTCGGCAGGAATTAATGTAACGCTTGTTCTTTTTGATGGCGGAAATTCTACAAGTGTTAATGCTATGACAGATGCCAATGGTTATTACTCGCACATATTCTCTGCTTCATCAAATCAGGGCACAGTTTATATGCAGGTGCAAGATTGTCATGCAGATTCGATTTTTGAAACAAAACCATTTAACTTTACCACTAACGATACCTTGGTAAATTTTACAACATTTGATTTCTGTCCTTCCACAACATGTCAAGCGTATTTCACAGTTGCCCAATCAACAGCGCCAGGTGGTGGACCTTTAGCTGGAGCAGTAGCGGTTACCGACGGTTCTACTGCCTCACACCCTGCTAATCTAGTTCATACTTGGTATTTTGGAGACGGCAGTCCAAATGGCATAGGTACAGTATTAACGCATACGTACAGCATCAATGGACCATACGCATTATGTTTAACAATTAATGATGGTTTAGGGTGCATTAGTTCACACTGTGACACAATTAGTGTAGATGCAGCCGGAATGCTAGAAGATGAAGGATTTACATTGTATATAGGTAGTGAGATTTTAACATTAGAACAAACTCATTTTGCATCTACAGTGAGTATCTATCCAAATCCTGCAAGTGAGTTTTTCAATATTAAATTTAACACAAGTGAGAAAGCACTAAATAAAATCACCATGTATGATTTAACTGGAAAAGTGGTTTATGAAAACAACCTTAATAATGGGTCATCAAATAAAATGACCATTGATACTGAAAATATTGAAACCGGAACATATTTAATACAAATGTTATTTGATAATGAAATATATAATAAAAAAGTAGTGATAAAATAATTATAAAATACAGCTAATTTTATGAGGCCATTGTTCAATTACAATCGCCACGTTTTTACAAAGTGATTCTTGAACCTAAATTATTAAAGCGTCTAAAAAAGTTAGACAAGAAGGCGCAACTTCTTTTTTATAAGCAGTGCTTTAATATACTTATGTCTACATGTGTGCGTTATACTAACAACCAAGATGATGCAGCCATTTTTGTAAATGAAGCTTTTTTAAAAATTATTTCGAATATTGATAAGATTGATATTGAAAAATCGATAGACCAATGGATGCGAAAAATTGCTGTTAATTGTATTATTGATCACTATAGAAAAGAAAAGAAAGAGCGAGAATTTAGACTAGAAGACAATGGTTACACAGAAGTAGGAATTGAAAATGAGGTAGAACAAGTTATTGAGCAGGAATTTATTGAAGACATTTTAAGTAACCTGCCGCCAAAAACAAAACTAGTGTTAAACCTTCATTACAGAGAAGGATACTCACATAAAGAAATTGCTGATAAATTAAATATCAGTTTAGAGACTTCGAAATGGCATATAAAATCTGCCCGAAGACAACTCAAAAAAATAAAGATTGCAAATTGAAAGAAAAAGACGACATAGCAAATACTGTAAATAATACTGAAGTTGAATCTTTTGACATTAAGCAAGAGTGGCTTGATGACATGAGTTCGCAATTGGATGCATATAATTTAAAAAAGAGCACTGCAAAATATTGGTGGTCATTATTGGCATTGATTCCAATATTAGCTGGAATTATTGCTTTCTTACCAGATTCTAAAGAGAGTGAAGATTTAGCAACAATTAATGCAGTTGTTAAAAATGAATTGGTAGACAAAGTTAACGACAAGAAAGCCACAGCAAAATCTCAAAAAAATAATACTATTGGTTTCAATAGTCAAGATATTTTAACTGAGGATGAAACGGCAACTGCTGCTTCATCTGAATT
The DNA here is from genome assembly GCA_045107045.1 of Crocinitomicaceae bacterium. GTDB lineage: Bacteria > Bacteroidota > Bacteroidia > Flavobacteriales_D > Crocinitomicaceae > Putridiphycobacter. The sequence goes on along the minus strand of JBGCFR010000013.1, from coordinate 23,433 downwards.
GGATGCACTACTTGTTTTAGAAACGGAGAAACCAAGTATGGCTGATCATTCATCAATTGAAACACCTTTAGAAAAGGTAGCTGACAGAACTTCAAATGCAAGTTCAACGGAAAAAAATACTAGACCAACAATTCCATCACGAAAAACATCACCTGAGACTAGCCAAGGGAAGCAATTAAATTCAGATGATCAGCCCGCTTCAAATTCACCTTATGATGTCCGCGATCATACAAATGATGTAGAAAATAATAAATCTCAATCTGAGATAGTGTCTAAACCATCAAATAAACCAGAAGAAAAGCAAAAGAAAGAATCATCAAATACTGCTCGTTCTGAAACAACTGAGACACCAATTGAAACAATAGTAAATCCTTCTTTGACTGAAAGTAACCAACCTATCGTCGAACTAGAGACGAACCATTCAACAGCTGAGACACCAATAATAAATCAGGCTGAGGAAAATTCAGTAGAGGAAAATTCATCAACTGAACCAGAAAGTAATACGATTACCACAACTGAGACAGAAAACACTGCTAGCGAAACAGCAGCAGTAAACTCGGAGCAAAATAATAAATCAGAAGAAGAAAGCACCAGAATAAGCGCTGACGGTGAAAAACCAAAATTATGGTCGATTGGGATTACCGTAGGTCCTGATTTGTTAGAAAAAGAAACAATTTCAACCGAAGATGGTTTACTCAATTTTGAACAAAAAAAGAAAGAAGAATTGTTTGACAACACATGGGGATTCGATTTTGAATTAAACCGTCGTATTACACCATGGCTGACTTTAGGTACAGGGATTGGCTATAAAAAATACCAAGAAGTAAATTCTTACAGTTCTGACACATTTATTACTATTGATACCTCTTATAGAATTACAGATATTAGTTTTATGTACATAGACAGTACTATTACAGATTCGGTACTAATTCCAAACTTTTTAACTGTAACAGATATAATTAAAGACACAATTGTAGATTCATCTAAACAAGCGGCCAATGGAACCGTAACCAGCTCCTATATTCAAATCCCTATTAACGCTCAACTAACTTTTATTCGTACCAAAAAATTTAGAGCTTACACTAATTTGGGATTAAACTTAGGCCTACTAACAAAAACCTCTGGGGTTGTACTAGACTATACGTCCAATGATATAGTGAATTTCAACACTAGAAAAATGATTTATAATGCGAATATTGGGTTGGGTCTTAATTACAATATTTTTGGTCCGTTAGACTATAAAGTATATGCTGCCTATAGTAGAAACTTGTCTAATTTTAGTTTGCAGCCCAATATTCAGAAACACTACCATGGTTTTAACTTTAGAACCGGACTCGTATTTCGTTTTTAATTCTTTCTCAATTTCATATCAATTTTGATAACTTTAGATTCATATTTCTAATTTATTTACCCTGATTTTATTTACCACGGTAAATATTAAATAATAATTGCTATATTTGTGGCATCACAAAAACAATTATTATGAAAACAACAAAAATTATTTATTGGATTTCTACTGGATTATTGTCAGCATTACTTTTAATGAGCGCTGGAATGTACATTTTCAATAATGCCGAAATCCAGACCACATTTGAAAATTTAGGATTCCCAACCTTTATCATTTATCCTTTAGCCATTGCTAAAATAATAGGTGTAGTGGTACTACTTATGCCAAAACCTACATTTTTGAAAGATATGGCATACTCCGCTATATTTTTTAACATATTACTCGCTTTTGGTGCACACGTAAATGTTGGTGATGACGAGCAAATGGGAGCAGTCATTGCATTTATTCTTTTGGCAACATCATTTATTACTTACAGAAAAATGAACAAATAAAACAACACTATGAAAAAAATAATCGCAATTGGGGCCAGCACAAGTAAAAACTCAATCAATAAGACTTTCGCCAATTTTGCTGCCAATCAATTATCAAATGTTGAAGTTATTTCTGTTGATATTAGCAGTTACAATCATCTACCCATTTTTTCGGTAGACTTCGAATCGGATAATGAAACACCAGAAGAAATTACAATTCTGAATTCTCTCTTTAAAGATGTTGATGGTTTTATAATTTCTTTTGCAGAACACAATGGATCGTATTCTGCTGGGTATAAAAATGTATTTGACTGGGTTTCTAGACAAGAAGGGAAAATATTTAACAATAAGCCCACATTGCTTCTAAGTACGTCGCCTGGTGGACGGGGAGGCATGACAGTTTTAGCAAGTGCGGTATCTGTTTACCCGCATCAAGGAGCGAACTTGGTTGGATCATTTTCTTTACCGTCGTTTTTCGATAACTTAAAAGACAACAGTATTGTTGACCCTGCCTTAGACAAAACCTTTACCGAAGAAGTGGCTAAACTACAAATGGCTTTAGATAAAATATAATACGCTATGGGAGATTTTTCAAAAGACATCAACTCTACTTTCTCCAATGAATGGATCAAAGTGTTACTTAATATTAAGTACACCTCCAATTACATTAACAGTATAAGCGAACAACAATTTAAACCTTACGGTATTTCGGGGCAGCAATACAATGTGCTCCGAATACTAAGGGGTGCCAAAAAAGCAATCTCTGTCAATACTATTAGGAATCGTATGGTTGAAAAATCTCCCAACCTGACTAGACTGATGGATAAACTATGCATAAAAGGATATGTTAAAAGGACCCGATCGGACGAAGACAGACGAACAGTTTACGCAGAGATAACAGAACTTGGTCTAACTTTTTTAAATGATATTCAGCTTAAGGATGCAAGGCTAAAGCTTGATGTTTTAATTAGTGAGGAAGAGGCCAAAACACTAAATTCGCTTTTAGATAAATTGAGACAATAAGTCCTCATTCTAAACCTAATCATTCACTTTTTTATGGAAAAAAATACATAATAGATTTATTACTCTAAATTTGTAAAAAATTTAGAGTAAATGAATAGAATTTTTTTCATTGCGTTATGTCTTATATTGTTTTCATGCGAAAAAGAAGAGGAGAAAAAGCCATTTTGGGTTGAAAGAATCTTTTCCAGTTTTGAGCAATTTGACTCAAGAAACGACAACAATCGTTTCTTAACTGAAAATGACACTGTATTCATAAATACAAAACTGGATCAGTCGAATCAATATTCTTTTTCTAATCAATATTCTGCAAAAATTAATCCCCGACAGAGTGAGCTGATTTATCAATACTCACATTGTAAAAAAGGTCAACTTATTGAATTTACAATTTGGGAAAAAAAGAATAAAAACACCAGTAAGGTCAATCTAAATTTATACGCAAAAGATTCAATAATTAGTCTATTTTCAATTATAAATGATGAGTCAAGAAAAAAGAGAGGCTGGAGACAACATCATATTGAAGTACCACTTAACATTGATATAGATAGTTTTGATATTAAAATAAACAATGGTATTGACACAAGTTATATTGATGATTTCAAACTATATATCTATCCCGTAAAATCTACAAACAATTTAACAGGAAGGTTAAACCTCTATATTCCTTCAAAGTCAAAACTAAAACTAAATTCTTACCTTAATTTTGCAATTCCAGAGAGGATAATTCCTGGAAAATCCAAAAAATATATAAAGGCATATTGGATAAATTTAAACGATACCCTTCCTTTAAAATTTAAGATTAAAGGGGACTGGACAGACCATGTGCAACCTCATAAACCTTCTTTAAGAATTAAATTGAAGAATAGTGCTTTTAACAATCTTAGCACTTTCTCAATTCAGGATGTGAGTACTCGATCATTCGTTAATGAATGGATTTTGCATGAATTAGCGTCTTATATAGATGTTCTAACCACTGACTATAGTTTTTTAAACGTTGCTATTAATGGCTATAATTATGGACTGTATGCCATTGAGGAACACTTTACAAAGCGCTTGCTAGAATCTAAAAAAAGAAGAGAAGGTCCAATTCTAAAAATGCAAGAAGACTCTTATTGGAACCTAATGAAAAGTAGACTGTCTGGTGAAACGTCTGGTGCATTTCCATTCTATGAATCCAGTATGATTTCTGCTTTTGGATTGAATAGAATAAGAAAAAATATTACCTTAAAAAAGCAATATATAGAAGGAGCCAAGTTACTAGCAAAATTCAAAAATGGAGATACTGACATAGAAAACATTTTTGATATTGATAAATTGGCAAAATACTATGTTTTAATAGAATTTTCTGGTAGCGCTCATGGTAATAGTTGGCATAATCGTCGTTTCTATTTTAATCCAATCACACAAAAGCTAGAACATATTTTTTATGATGCCATTCCTAATCCAAAGAGTACGAAGAGCTATATGGTTGAAGTATTAAACAAACGAGATGTTGAAACATTTGAAAGCTTAGATTATGCGATATTAAGAAATGAGCAATTTAAAGAAAGCTACATGTCCTACTTACAACTGTATACGGACTCCATTTTCTTGAACGGATTTAAAAACCATATTCAAAAAGATTATGATCTCTACTATTCATCAATTCAAAAAGAATACCCTAATTACAATCACGATTTGAACATCATTTTGAAAAAAGGAAAATTACTAAATCAAGACCGTTCGGACTTACTTAAACTTTGGAATGAAACCATAAAAAATGCAACATCAAATGAGCTTTGGGTTAACAATAGAAGTTATTCCGAAAAAAGCGTACCAACCTATATTAAGAATATAGAATTGAATACCTATTCAACTGGAGATTCAGTTAATGGTTATCACTTAACACTTGAAAATTTTCACTCAAATGTTTTAACTGTAATTTCACTGTTTAATGCTAATAAAGTTGAGAAATTCGACAATGTAAAGCTTAAAGGCTATTCAGATCAATTTGATTCAAAAGAATTGCATGTCAATTTTAAACCAGATAGTATTTCGTATTTATTAGAAAACGTTCCTGGTAAAGTATTTAAACAAAAAATTAATCCATTCCGAAAACCTCAAGGTGCTACAACACTTATGAAAGCTGAAAAGAAATGGGATCCAAGCAAATTTCAAATTACAGATAATATCATCACTCTTTCTGGCATAGTTTTAATTGAAGAGGTTATTTTAATTCCTTCGAAATTTGAAGTAAATATATTACCTGGCTCGCAAATTCGTTTTAAAAATGGTGGGGGATTAATTGTTAATAATAAAGTTACTGCTATTGGAAAAATTGAAAACCCTATTCAAATCACCTCTCTAGATTCCAATTCTAATGGTTTTACTGTAATTAACGGAGGTCAATTCATATTAGAGAATGCACAAATTACAGGACTCAATAGCTTAAGTTACGAAAACTGGACGTTAACTGGTGCAATTACAATTTATGAAACTCCTTGTAAACTTAAAAATGTGACTATATCTAACAATTTTTGTGAGGATGCTTTAAATATAATAAGAAGTCATTTTGAAATTGAAAATTTATCAATTAACAATACATACTCTGATGGGTTTGATGCAGACTTCTGCACAGGAACATTTCGCAGATCGAAATTTAATAATACTGGAAATGATTGTATTGATTTTTCAGGATCTAAAGTAGAAATAGAGGATATTGAAATAATTAATTCAGGTGACAAAGGAGTATCCGCTGGTGAAGCTTCAGAATTATACTTAAAAAACATAAATATAGACGGGGCTATTTCGGGCATTGCATCAAAAGATGGTTCTTCTGTTTTTGGAGAAAACATTTCTATCAAAAATGCTCAAACTGGATTAATTGCTTTTCAAAAAAAATTAGACTATTCTCCTGCTAAAATGACAATTAAAGAAAGTACCATTGTTTCAACAAACGAAAATGTAATAACGGAGAAAGGTTCTGAAATTATTTGGAATGAAAACGTGTTCCATAGTTCTGAAATATTAAACATTGAAGAAATGTATAGCATATTTACTAAAAAGTAATTCGAAATTCATTTTGTAGGTATCATTATTTTTGAAGTCAAAATTTAGCAGAAAATGAAAGTTATTAGTCACATCCTATCTCCTATTTTCGTAATAGCATTTTTCTTAATCCTAGTCATTTTTCATCCTATTCAGTGGATTGCTATTAAGCTTTTTGGCTATCAAGCTCATAAAAATGTGGTTGATTATATGAATTGGTTTTTAGTTAAGTCATTGCTTATTTTAGGCATCCATGTTAAATTTGATATGCCAAAAAAATTACCAATTGATGTTCCCGTTATTTTTGCATCCAACCACCAAAGTTTATTTGATATTCCACCCATGATTTGGAAATTTAGAAAACACCATCCTAAATTCGTTTCGAAAATTGAGTTAGCCAAAGGTGTGCCAAGTGTATCATTTAATCTGCGACATGGTGGTGCCTGTTTAATTGATAGAAAAGATCCAAAACAAGCTTTGGGTGCGTTATCTACATTCGCTAAAACACTTCAAAAAAATACTTGGTCAACTGTCATTTTTCCTGAAGGGACCAGAAGCAGAACAGGCAAACCAAAATCTTTTTCGCCAAATGGGTTAAAAATGCTTGTAAAACACAATCCGAATGCACTTGTAGTCCCGGTAACAGTCAATAATTCCTGGTGTGTATTTCGATATGGGAAGTATCCTTTAGGAATAGGTAAGCCTATTACTATTAAAGTACATGAACCTCTTAAAATATCTAATTTTGCATTTGATGATTTGTTGGAGCAAACCGAAACTTTAGTGAAAGGAAGTATATATTAGTTTCTTGCAATCTTTTTATTCCAAAAAAATTTCTCTTGTACTGCTCTGCCAAAATGAAATAAAAATATAACTTTGCCTACTATAAGTAATCGTATATAGCTATGGCGTCAACTAATTTAATGCAAAAGTTTGGATATTTAATTGAGAAAATAAATGCCGCAAATTTTGACAGCGCACCTTTCAGTCACATTATTATTGACGATTTTTTATCAAAGGAGCACTACCATGAAATTACTAAAGCAGATGAAATCAATTTCCCAAAACAAGAATCAGCAGAAGGTCTAATTGAGTATCTGAAAACAAATGGCTACGCCGCACAAAATTTTCCTGGCTGTACTACATCTGAAAAAGACTACTTGTATAGTATAAATAACAATTATTGGCCGGTTGATAGTGGTATAATGGAAGGGTTTGGAATGACATTTCGGCTGCTGAATTATAAAAATGAAACGATTAGAGAATTAATCGAATTTTTAAATACACCTGTCTTCCAAAAATGTTTATTAGAGAAATTTTCTCTTGAGCAAAAAGAGTATAAAATTGAGACCGCTGTTCAAAAATATTTGCATGGATATGAAATTAGTCCACATCCAGATATTCGTAGAAAAGCATTAACATACATGTTAAATATCAATCCTTTTGAAGGTGCTGAAGATATGGATATTCATACATATCTACTTAAGTTTACAGATAGCAAAAGCTATTTAAAAGATTTTTGGAAACATAACTTGGATATTGATAGATGTTGGGTGCCATGGTCTTGGTGCGAAACTGTGAAAAAAACCAATAAGAATAATTCAATTGTTATTTTTGCACCATCAAATGATTCTATGCATGCAGTAAAACTCAATTATGATCATTTGGCTGCTCAAAGGACTCAAGTTTATGGAAATGTTTGGCACAAAGAGGAAACTGTAAAATATGCATTAGAGTATAAGCAGATTGATTTGAGAAACCACATGACCGATATAGAAAATAAATATGCAACCTCAAGATTTGCTTTTATTCCAACACCAATAAAAAAGTTAGCGAAGAAAATTTTAAAGAAATAAGTTCCTACTAGGAAAGCCATTTGTATACAATTGACTACTTGGCCTCCTTTGACACTACTCTGTCTTTATGCTAAATGGCATATTGACGCTGATTCACTATATATTTAATTCATACATCCAATAACAAGATCTACCGCTTTCCCAACTTGGCAGCTATTTTCTCAATCTTTTTTTCAGTAGCTATAGCCTGATCCTCAATATACCGTGAGTACTTTTTTTTAGACTTTTTATCAGCCGCATCAATATATTGCGCTGTTAAATATTCCTTGTAAGAAAGTAACCCCTTTAGTTCTAGCTTTAATAACTTACGCTTTAGCTTTTGCTTTTCTTCTTTTAGTCCCATTCTAATTATCTTAAATTATAGACCTCAAAGCTAAGTAAAACTTTGTCTGGCTATGTTATTAAAAGATCAAATCTTCATGACGTCCCTTTCAAACTGTTGTTCCCACTAATTTTATTACTTTTGCATCTTCAATTTATAGTACTAGCAATGAGTCAAAAATATCCTACATACAAAGCTCTAAATCTCCCGAATGTGGCAGAAACAGTTTTAGAACGCTGGAAACAAGAAAACATCTTTGAAAAAAGTGTGGAATCTCGCGAAGGGAATACACCATTTATTTTTACAGAAGGACCACCATCTGCGAATGGCTTGCCTGGTATTCATCATGTTTTATCGCGTTCGATTAAAGATATTTTTTGCAGATATAAAACCCTAAAAGGCTTTCAAGTAAAACGAAAAGCAGGGTGGGATACGCATGGCTTACCCGTTGAATTAAAAGTTGAAAAAGAGCTAGGAATTTCTAAGGAAGATATTGGCACTAAAATATCAATTCAAGACTACAATAATGCTTGTAAAAAAACAGTGATGCAATTCACTGATATTTGGAACAACTTAACTGAACGCATTGGTTATTGGGTGGATATGGAAAATCCATATGTCACATATGAGAGTAAATACATGGAATCCGTTTGGTGGATTTTAGGTCAAATGTGGAATAAAGATTTATTGTATAAAGGTTATACGATTCAACCGTATTCACCTAAAGCAGGAACAGGCTTAAGTTCCCATGAAATTAACCAGCCAGGGGCTTACCAAGACGTTAAAGACACTACTTGTGTCGCTCAATTTAAAGTGACCAATGGTCAAATTTTACCTTTTGAGAATGCGAATACTGAGATAGCCCATATTTTAGCATGGACAACTACGCCATGGACCTTACCATCAAATACTGCATTAACTATAGGGCCAAAAATTGAATATGTTTTAGTTCACACCTATAATCAATATACCAAGTCTGAGATGCAAGTAGTTTTAGCTAAAAATTTAGTTGGAAAGCAGTTTGGAAAAGGGTTTGTAAAAGTTAATCATGTTGAAGAACTGAAAACCTATCAAGAATCTGATAAAACTATCCCCTTTTTAGTAGTTGGAGAATGTATTGGATCAGAATTAGTGGGTATAAAATATGAACAACTTTTACCATACGTTCAGCCATGCGAAAATCCTGAAAAAGCATTTGTAATCATTGCAGGTGACTTTGTTACTACTGAAGATGGAACGGGTATTGTACACACTGCGCCAACTTTTGGTGCGGATGATGCCATGGTCGCAAAAGCTGCAGGTGTTCCTGGTTTATTGGTAAAAGACGAAAATGGCAAACAAGTACCTTTAGTCGATTTAAGAGGTCGATTCAGACCAGAAGTCAGCGACCCAATTTTTGGGTTTGCTAACGAATATGTAAAAGCGGAATATTTAGAAGAAGGAGAAGCAGAAGAAGAACTAGCCATTCAAAAAGAAAACTTAAAAGACATCATTGCCAACCTGAATAAATACTTAAGCGTAGATGAACGTTTAACACTTAAATTAAAGATTGAAAATAAAGCGTTTAAAATAGAAAAATACGAGCACTCCTACCCACACTGTTGGCGGACTGATAAACCAATATTATACTACCCATTAGATTCTTGGTTTGTAAAAGTGGAGGAGAATCGTGAAAAAGTAGGCATACTGAATAACCAAATTAATTGGAAGGCAAAATCAACTGGTGAAGGCCGTTGTGGAAAATGGTTAGAAAATGCCAATGACTGGAATTTAAGTCGTTCACGTTATTGGGGAATTCCTATTCCTATTTGGACATCTCAAGACAAAACAGAACAAATCTGTATCTCTTCTATTGAGCAATTAAAAGCTGAGGCACAAAAAGCAGTTGAAGCAGGCCTAATGGACAAAAACCCTTTAAGTGGGTTTGAACCTGGCAATATGGCAAAAGCTAATTATGACCAAGTTGATCTGCATAAAAATTATGTTGATCAAATTATTTTAGTATCTCCTACTGGTAAACCAATGACAAGAGAAGCAGATTTAATTGATGTTTGGTTCGATTCTGGTTCTGTACCATTTGCACAACACCACTACCCTTTTGAAAATAAAGAATTAATTGATAACGGTAGTTTATTTCCTTCTGATTTTATTGCAGAAGGCGTTGATCAAACAAGAGGTTGGTTTTATACACAACATGCCATTGCAAGCTTAGTTTTTGATAAAGTATCATACAAAAATGTAGTTTCAAATGGACTTGTACTTGACAAAAATGGTCAAAAAATGTCTAAACGATTAGGCAATGCAGCCGATCCTTTTAAAACACTTGATCAATTTGGCGCAGATGCAACCCGCTGGTACATGATAACCAACGCACAACCTTGGGATAATCTTAAATTCGATATGGATGGTATTACTGAAGTGCAGAGAAAACTATTCGGAACACTATATAATACCTATTCATTTTTTGCTTTATATGCCAATATAGATGGTTTTACTTATACAGAGCCGGAAGTGGAAAATAAGCCTGAAATTGACCGTTGGATTTTATCGAAACTAAATACTGTTGTTGGTGAAGTTGATGCTGCATTTGCAGACTATGAACCGACCAAAGCAGGCAGATTGATTCAAAGCTTTGTAATTGATGAATTATCTAATTGGTATGTGCGCTTATGTAGAAGGCGATTCTGGAAAGGCGATTATACTGAAGATAAAATCTCAGCATATCAAACATTGTATACTTGTTTAGAAACTGTCGCTATTTTAGGTGCACCAATTGCCCCATTTTTTATGGATCAATTATTTTTAGACTTAAACAAAACAACAGGAAAAAACAAAGCTGAATCTGTACATATTGCTTATTATCCTGAGCCAAATAAATCAGCAATTGATAATGACTTAGAAGAACGAATGGGTATTGCCCAAAAAGTATCTTCTTTAGTTCTTGGACTGCGTAAAAAAGAACAAATTAAAGTACGTCAGCCACTCCAACGGATTATGGTGCCAGCTTTAGACAATAATTTCAAGCGTAGAATCGAAGCGGTTAAGAATATCATTTTATCTGAAGTAAACATTAAAGACATTGAAATACTAGAAGATACAACTGGTATTTTAGTCAAAAAGATCAAACCAAACTTTAAAACCATTGGACCAAAATATGGGAAGCAAATGAAAAACATTGCTGGGATGGTTGGCGGCTGGGATGCTTCAGACATTACTAAAGTGGAACAAAATAATGGCTGGTCAGGCAAGTTGAATGATGAAGAAATCGCCCTTGAATTAGAAGATTTCGATATCGTCACAGATGACATTCCAGGTTGGTTAATGGCAAGCGAAGGCGGGTTGACAGTAGCACTCGACATTACAATTTCAGCTGACTTAAAGCAAGAGGGTATTGCTCGTGAATTAGTTAATAGAATTCAAAACTTTCGTAAAGAAAGTGGTTTAGAAGTGATGGATAGAATTGAATTGACAATTGATGCCAATGATGAGGTGGCACTAGCTGCAAGAACTAATGAAACCTATATTTGCAACGAAGTGCTGGCGAATTCAATTGCTTTTGGAAAAACTACTGAAAACAATAGTTTTGTCGCTGACTTAGAAGAAGGTAATACTAGTATTCAATTAACAAAAGCATAATAATTTCAAAATTGCGTAAAAAACTATTTTAATACAAATATCAGGATTTAGGATAAATTATTGTCTTATATCATAAGGAATTGAATAAACTCAATTCTCTTTAAATAATCACATTTTTAGATTAAACAAGATTTTATGTTTTCAAAAATTCTTTTTAGATTCTCGTTCCTGATCGCTTTTCTAGTTAATTTTCAAAATACAACAATAGCGCAGGACAATTCTACAATTGTTACCCAAGATTTAGAAACATGGTCGAAAATTGGGCTTAAGTATAAGTTAAATAAAAAATGGTCTTTTGGTTTAGACCAACAATTGCGTTTAAAGCAAAACTCTAATCAAGTTAATCAAATCATTACCGATCTTCACATCAAGTATAAATTCGATTTCGGATTTTACTTAGGAACAGCTTTTAGATATATTGCGGACCAAAGTAATGACCTAACATTTGATAACGATTTTAGATTTAATATTGATGCAGGATATAAACACAAAATAGATCGGCTTTCATTCAACTATCGATTGCGATATCAAAACAAAAATGAAATTGGATTGAACCAAGAAGAAGGTGATGATATTGACAAAGTGATACGACTAAAAGTTGGTGTAAAGTATAATATCAAAAACTGGAAAATAGACCCGAATTTTTCTACAGAGATATTCAGTGACCTAACTCAATCAACAGATAGATTCGAAAAAATGAGGTTTACATTAGGTTCTGATTATTCGTTTAATAAAAGAAATGAAATAGGTTTCTTCTACCGAATAGAAAAAGAACTGAATGCATCATACCCGAAAACAACTTATATTATTGGTTTGAATTACACTCACACTTTAAAATTAAAACGCTAACATGAGACCGCTCCATTATTTTTCATTTTTTGCTATACTATTTTTCGTGACATCATGCTATAAGGAAATCACTATTACAGCTGGAGACGGTCTTGAAGATTGGTCTATTACTACTCATTCCTCTTCGGCAACAGAACAATATGATGTTGTTTTCCCACAGGACAATGTGAACCGCTTTGACATTACAATATCAGCTGATGATTGGGCAGATATGCAGTCGGATTTGAATGATCTATATGGCTCAAGTTCCAATACAGGACCTGGTGGTGGTGGCCCAGGAGGAGGAGGTGGCGGCACCACATTTGCTGAGGAAAAACCTATTTATGTACCGTGCAATATTGAATTCAATGGTAAAAACTGGTATCAAGTTGGCATTCGGTATAAAGGTAATTCAAGTCTAAGTGCAGCTAGTAGCGGTGTTACTAAGCTTCCGTTCCGTATAGATTTTGATGAATTTAGTGATGATTATCCTGAAATAAATGGACAAACATTCTATGGATTTCCAGCCCTTTCAATGAGTAGTAATTATAATGACGCCTCATTGCTTAGAGAAAAAGTAGGCTGTGACATGTTTAGAGAGTTTGGAGTTCCTGCTCCATATTCCGCTTTTTATGAAATGTATATCGATTATGGAGAAGGACCAGTCTATTTTGGACTTTATACTGCTGTTGAAATCGTTTTTGAAACTATGCTCAATAAACAATTTGGGAATGAGTCCGGAAATTGCTATAAACCAGAAGATGAAGGGGCATCATTTTCAACTACTGGATTTAATTTGAGTGATTTCGAGAATAAAACGACTGACGGAACAGGAGATTCAGATATCCAAGCGCTTTACGATAATTTGCAATCATCAAATAGAACAAGTGATACCAATGCATATAAAACCAATTTAGAATCGGTTCTAGATGTACAAGGATTTCTAAAATGGTTAGCAGTTAATACAACTATTCAGAATTGGGATACTTACGGCAGAATGACTCATAATTTCTATTTATATAATGATCCGAGCGATAATTTAATAAAATGGATTCCTTGGGATAATAATGAAGCTTTTGAAGATGGAAAACAGGGTGGCGCACTATCATTTGAATTTAATGAAATTACGGCAAGCGATTGGCCAATGATTGGATATATATTAAGTATTCCGAGTTATGAAAATGACTTTAAGGCTCATATTCTTGATTTTATTTCTAATACATTTGAACCGACTAAAATGCAAGCCTATTATTCTACATTGCAATCATTAATACAAAGTTCAGTTGAAAATGAAACTAGTGATTACTCTTTCATAAACAATGTTTCAGAGTTCAATACAGCCATTGAAACCTTAAAAAGTCATGTTACCGCTCGAAATACTGAAGCAGAAAACTATGCACAATAACTTCATAAAATTTTTTAAATAGGTAGTGATAGCCATAGTAATTGGAGCGACCGGATTGATAGGAAAGCAATTAGTAAACCAGCTTTTAACAGATAATTTATATCATGAAGTAAAAGTATTTGTTAGAAGGCCAACTGGTCGTGAAAATCCGAAATTAAAGGAGTTCACAATCGATTTTGAGGAATTAGATCAACATTCTGAATTCATATCAGGCGATATTCTATTTTCCGTGTTAGGTACAACTATTAAAACAGCTGGCAGTAAAAAAGCTCAATATAAAATTGATTATGGTTATCAGTTTGCGGTGGCTAAAATAGCTGCAGGAAATGGTGTCAACAAATTGATATTATTGTCCTCGATAGGTGCAGATAGTACTTCCAAAATGTTCTATCCTCAAATGAAAGGGCAACTAGACGAAGACGTTAAATCACTTGGTTTTGAACAAATCAGTGTTTTACGCCCGTCAATGCTTGAAGGAAACAGGGAAGACTTCAGGTGGGCAGAAAAAGTATTCACACCTATCTTGAAAGCGGCCGTCTTAATTCCTTGCTGGAAAAAATACAGACCTATTAAAGACATAGTGGTAGCAAATGCAATGTTAAATGCCGTTTATCAAAATGACTCATCATATCACATCTATGAATCAAATCATCTATTTTTATTAGCCAAAATTAATCCACTCAAAAAATAAGCCCTCTTTTCCCAAAAAGTGGCTCACTCTTGTCCCAATTTAGAATTATTTGTCCCATTATAGGATTTTTCGGTTATGCACCTGAAATTAAGTCATTGAAAATCAGCAATCAACTTGTTTGGTGCATTTTTTCGTTACGTGTTAGCCAAACACTAACAAGATGAAAAAGATACTAAGCCTGATTTTAACAATACTTTCAATTCTGTCAACTGCCTTTGGGCAAAGCATAGAAATTGACATGGACGTCAGTCCAGAACTAACTACATGTGGAATAGAAGAGAATATGATTGTTAGAATACATAACAAATCCTTATCTCCAATTACTAGTCCTGAACTTATCATTAAATTACCAACGGGCATAATATACTCAGCTGGTTCACTAAATGAATCGACCAATAGCAATGTGACAGCTATTAATATGAATAATAGCAATAATCTATTACTTAGCGCCAATTCCTTAGCCATTGGAGATAGCATAGTATTTGAAATAGAATATTCTGCTTATCAGTCAGCCATTGATTTTCAAAATAGTGGAGGGATTTTCAGAAATCAATTAACAATTCTGTCTGATGGGCAAACAACAATGGAGACAAGTATTAGCTATAATATTCTTTCTCCAGCCTTAAGCATATTACAAATCACACCTGCAGCTAATACTATTTTGAGTGGTTCAAATCAACAAAGGACAATAAACATAATCAATGGTGGCATTGGCCGAACAGATAAAATTTTCATTACAGATGAACGAAGCACAAATGAATTATCTCTTGACAACGTGGATATAGGCACAATTAGTGGTGATACAATTATACTATCAGGATCAGACTTCAGTTCAATAGGAAATTTCGACAATTATTTAGATCAAAATGAAAATATAACTATCACTGAAACTTTGACTGGCACTAGCTGTTCTGACGTAACAATTACCTCAGCAATTAAAGTACATTGGGGTTGCGAACCATCAAAAATATCAACAACAAATTCGTATGGAAATATTTCAATAGATTTTAAGAGTCCAAATTTAAAACTACTTGCTGTTAATTCAGCTTCAAGTTGCTTTGGAATGTCAGAATACAGTCAGCAAGAATTAGGTATTACCAATACTGGTACAGGAATCTCATCTGCTGCTGTAGTTACTATTTTTAAATCGTCAGGAAATGGTTATGATGAAACTATTTTTTCAAAGTTAGACCCAAGTTCATTTACTATAAAATTAGGGAAAAACGGAACTGAATCTTCAATAACAGGAATGACATCATATCCCACTCAAAGTACAAATAATTATAACTGCTTAGGTAATTCTCCAATTGGAAAAGTAAGTACAAGTATTCCCAATTTAAATCCTGGAGATACTTTGTATATTAACTGGAATATTTATTCGTGCTGCATCACTGAATGCGCAAATCAAAAAATTATGGGTTGGGCAGCAGACTTATCTTTTTCTGATGTTTGTGAAATTTCAAATTATAGTAAATCTATCAATGGTCAAGATACTAATCAACAGAATGCTAATTTCACTATGGAATCGCCTATCAATTTAATTGCAGGCCAGCCCAACGATTATACTTTTATTGTATCATCTTTCGAAAATACTTTACCAGAAGGAATTGGTGCCCACTACCAAGCTAAATTTGAGTTAGAAGATGATTTAGATTTTAATTCACTTAATTTTACTTCCAATGGAATAGCTTGGAGTCCGTTCTTTATCAACTACGACCCAAATACAAATACTGTTATTGCAAAGTATCCAGCACATGCGCCATTTGTCATTCCAAAAAGTGAATTGATTTTAAACGTAACTGGAACATGTGGAAACGCTGGATGGAAAACAATTGACTTTCAATTTGCTTATATTGCGGACACCACCTGTATATTAGGAAGCTGCGCTATTCCTCTTGAATGCTCAAAACAGGTTACAAGTTATCTACATTGCCCCAACAACTCTTGCAACAGTCTAAAAGTATTAGACTTTGAAGTTAATCGTATCAATTTTGGATTTGCAGACAACAATCTAGATGGTAATCCTGATATTGGCGGGGTTTTAGATTTTTCAAAAGTAAAAGCCAATAGAGCTATGGTGGGTGATACTATTGAAGCTACTTTTAACACAGTTATCGGAACGACAAATGACACTTGGTCGTATCTATCACTGAAATCAAATGTAGATTTTGGTGCAGTATTGAATGCTTTAACTACTGAAGTAAAGGTTTATGATAATGATGCTGCAATTTGGCATGTGATAACTGGTATTTCACCGGTTAAAACCATTAGCTCTAATCAAGCAGAATTTAGTTTTGATTTCTCAGCTACAAATCTTAGTACCTACAACTCTGCCCTTACTGGGTTTGAATATTCTAGTAATGACTCAATAAAAATTAATATCAAATACAGAGTCATAAGTTCCGTATCTGGATTATTAAAGGAAACAACTTTTATGAATGAGCTATATTTAAGCCAAGTTAGTAACCCTTCCGCTGCTCAAAAAGAGGCTTGTTCTTTTAGACATGGAAGAATAACTCTAATTGGTTTTGATTGGAGAAATGATGGCAGAAATTATGTAACAGTTAACAACTGCTCAAAAGTGGTACAGCAGAATTTTGGATTATCTATTGGTGATAAATCATCAAATTATAATGGAGGAAACCTATTTCCATTTGAATACCGTCATTGGGGCATTATCAAGGAAGCTTTTATTGTAATTCCAAAGAATTATTCTCATAAAAATACAACGATTAAATACTACAGAACTAAAAAGACAAACACCTCCATGACACAAACAATTAATAACATTATACCAACAAGCATTTCTGGTGACACACTCTATTATAATTTAGAGCAGTACTTTACTAGTAATCTATTTGCTCTGGGAGATGATGGTTTTGCAGGTAAAATTCAGGTAGAATTGACACCAAATTGCTTTGCTAATGTAAATACTTATGAAGATGTTAAATGGGCATTTAACTATCAGGAATCAGCTGCCATTAATGCTAATGAATCAGGATACGTTTACAATGTTAACTCCGACAGAATTAGATATAGTCCACCAAACCTAGTATTATCATCTACTAATCCATGGCAAGATGCGAATACAAAAAATGTAAATTGGGATTTTAAAATAAAGAATACCTCTACAGCTGGAGCGGGTAATAACTGGATACATATAGTAGCTCCTCAAAATATAATGATAGATTCAATAACTAATGACAATACTGGTCAATTACTAGTAAAGCAATCTGATATTTATTTAGCCGGAACTGTAAATGGCGGTAATTCAATAGATTTAACAATCCATGGTACTTTTACAGGATGTGACACAGTATTGCTCACAGTATTTTCAGGTGCAGAATGTATCGGATACCCATCAGATTTTGCCAGTTTTAATTGTAGTTATAAGTCAATACCACTATATGTTGAACCAAAGATATCTGGTTATCAGCCGCGTATTTCAACGCTTCTAATGAGCGATCCATGCACACCTCAGGCAGAACTTTCCGTTGACATTACAAGTGTAAAAGTAGCACATATGTATGATATGACAATTGACTTTATTTCACCTGACACTAACAAGATTAAAGTATTGGATGGTACCAGCTATTTTAAATACAATATGTCAAACGCGTTTCAAAACATTAATGACCCGATTGTTCAAAATAGTATTTATAACTACGACATTAACTCACTAAATTCAGATTTTACAACAAATGGAATACCTGGTGTAGCTGATTTTACAAATAACCGATATATTTTAAAATCAATTGTTGAATTAGGTCAATCTTTCGAGAACGGAGATTACCTTCAAATTCAAATTAATGGTAAAAATGCATGCGGAACGAATTTACCAACACTTAATTTGGCTTATGATCCCAGTTCAAAATTTAAAAAAGACAATACTGCCGGTCTAAATCTTAATCAAAAAAATAATTGGTCTGGCTCTTGGGGAGATTATGACAATGATGGATTTGACGATTTATTCGTTCCCTCGAAATCGTTAAACGAAACAAATACTTTATATCACAACAATCAAGATGGTACCTTTACAGAAGTAACTTCTGGGCCAATTGTAACAGATTTGGGGGCTTCAGTATCCGGTACGTGGGGTGACTACGACAATGATGGATTTCTTGATTTATTTGTGGCAAACAATGAGAATTCATCTAACAAATTATACCATAATAATGGTGACGGTACATTTACATCTATTCAAAACTCACCGATAGTTGATAAAGGAATATACACTCACGCCGCTGCTTGGGCAGATTATAATCAGGATGGGAATTTAGATCTTGCCATTTCCGATTTCCATCCTACAAAATTTAACTTTCTATTTGCTGGTGATGGTCAAGGAGGATTTACGGTTGACAATTCAAGTTTAATTAGTCAATCAGCGACATCAGCAGTTGGTTTGGCCTGGGGAGATTATGACAATGATGGAGATCAAGATTTATTTATTGCCAATACTAACGGTGAAAATAATCAGTTCTTCATTAATCAATCAGGCATATTTCTTGAAGTATTTAATACCAACCTAGTTAGCAATGGCGGAAGCTCTGTTGGTGGTGTATGGGGTGACTATGACAATGATGGTTATTTAGACCTTTTTGTAACAAATAGTAGTATTTCTGAAAACAATTTCTTCTATGAAAATAATGGGGATGGCAGTTTTACAACTATTACCAATTCAATTATAGTCACAACAGCCTCAACTTCGCATGGTGCATCATGGATCGATTATGATAATGATGGAGACTTAGATTTATTAGTAGCGAATGACCAAAATCAAAATAACTTTTTATTTGCAAATAATGGAGATAAAACCTTTACGCAGTTAACAAATGCTGTAACAGAGGAAACAGGAAATTCGCTTGGAACAGCTTGGGCGGATTATGACAATGACGGAGATTACGACTTATTTGTAGCAAATAGAGATGCTAATTCAAACGATTTCTACGTTAATGAAAAAGGATCATGTACAAATCATATTGCTGTTAAACTTGTGGGATGTAACTCTAATAAATTTGGAATTGGTGCTCAAGTACAGGTTAAAAGTACTATCAACGGGCAAGCTATTTGGCAAACAAAGCACGTGTCAACTCAAACTTCAGCTATGGGCGGGCAAAATTCAACTAAGCTACTTTTCGGACTTAACAAGGCGAATACGATAGATTCGTTGATTGTTAAATGGCCATCAGGTATAATAACAAGTATGACTAGTACATCCATTAATCAAACGGTTACTATTAATGAAGATTGTGGTTCAAAAGTATGTGGAAAAGTATACTTTGACAAAAATGGCAATGGTATGCAAGACTCATTGGAATTGGGTATTTCTAATAAAAAATTGATCGTAAGTCCTGGTGATTTTCAAATCACAACCGATCAATCTGGACATTACGAATTCTACTTAATAGATGGGAATTACACGATTTCTCTCGCGACAGATGCCATGTGGAATCAAGAAATGCCAGTTAATAACGGGAACTACTCCCTAGTGATAAATAAAGCCAATACAAGTATATATTGTGGTAATGACTTTGCGGCATCACCTGTTTGCATAGAACCAGACTTAGAAGTGTCATTAGGAACAACTGCTTTTAGAAGGGGGTTAACGAATTTATTGCACGTTGACATAAGTAATAAAGGAGCTTACCCTACCACAAGTGCTGTCACTCTGAAATTAGAAATGAGCAAGGAAATTTATTTACTAGATAATAATTGGGATTATACAACTGACTATCCGACTTACAGGGAGTATGAGTACATATTTTCTTCAATTGATGCCATGACAGACACAATATTGAACTTAACAGATTCAGTGGCGAACACAGCAGTATTAGATCAAACTGTTTTTCTAACGAGCACTATTATGTATAGTGGTACCGAATGTCAGACGAGTAATAACTCTCAAACGGTAACTGACATAGTTGTTGGTTCACTTGATCCTAATGACAAGTTGGTACTTGTTAAGAGCCATGGATTGAATAGTTACGTTGAAATGAATGACACAATTATTTATAAGATTCGTTTCCAAAATGTTGGAAATTACAGTGCACGACGTGTGAAAATTGTAGATGAGCTTGATCCGAATTTGGATTGGAATTCATTCGAAATGATTAGTACATCACACCCTTTCACAGTATCAGTAATTGATGGGATTGTTACCTGGCTAAATCCTAGAATTGAATTACCGGATTCAACGAGTGACTTAGAAGGAAGTCAAGGTTATGTTTCTTTTTCTATAATGCCTAAGACAAACTGTAAGCCATTTGAAGTTATTTATAACACTGCATCAATTCAGTTTGACTATAACGATTATATTACAACAAACAAAACTGAGATAACTGCTGTACCAGAAGGTGCAAAGATTTCAAACATTAAGGTTTTTGCATACCCTAACCCAGCCTCAAGTATAAGTGTGATTATGCTATTAGAAGAAAATGTTGCAAAATACTTTAACCAAGTTGACATTATTTCGTTAAGTGGACAAACTATACAAACCATTAAAGGTATTTCAACAAAACGACATGAATTAAATCTTGATCAACTTCAATCTGGCTTGTATTTGTTAAAGATCACTGATGAAAATGGAAAAACACACAGTGCAAAGCTTGTAGTTCAAAATATCAGTTTTAGTGTCAACGACTAAACATAAAAAGTAATGAAATATAAACGGTCGCAACAATTTAGTTACGACCGTTTTTTTACATCTCTTGATATCAATAAGTAGTTAATTAAAATAAATGATTCAAATCTTCATCTACAATACTTGGCAATGTCACTTTTAAGTTTGGTGTGCGTTCCATTTCTCTTTTAATGGCAAAAATGGCGCCTTCATTTCTGGCCCAACTTCTTCTTGAAATACCATTATTCACATCCCAATGTAACATCATTTTTAGTCTTCGGTCAGCATCATTTGACCCATCAAGTAACATTCCAAAACCGCCATTAATTACTTCTCCCCAGCCAACTCCACCACCATTATGAATTGAAATCCATGTTGCTCCTCTAAATCCATCTCCTATTACATTTTGAATGGCCATATCCGCCGTAAAACGAGAACCATCATAAATATTTGAAGTCTCTCTATATGGTGAATCAGTCCCAGATACATCATGGTGGTCTCTACCAAGAATGACTGGCCCAATAAGACCTTCTTTAATTGCTTTATTAAAAGCTTCCGCAATTTTTATTCTTCCTTCGGCATCAGCATATAAAATCCTTGCTTGCGAACCTACAACTAATTTATTTTCTTGAGCTCCTTTTATCCATTGAATATTATCAGCCATTTGTTGCTGGATTTCAGCTGGAGAATTTAGCTTCAGTTTTTCTAAAACTTGACAAGCTATCTCATCCGTTTTTGCCAAATCCTTTGGTTTACCTGTGGCACAAACCCATCTAAAAGGACCAAACCCATAATCGAAACACATTGGCCCCATAATGTCTTGCACATAAGACGGATACTTAAAATCTATGCCATTCTTTGCCATTATATCAGCCCCTGCCCTGCTTGCTTCTAACAAAAAAGCATTCCCATAGTCGAAAAAGTAAGTTCCTTTTTTAGTATGCTTATTAATGGCATCAGCATGCCTTCGTAAGGTTTTTTGAACTTCAATTTTGAATTGGTCAGGTTGATTAGCCATCATCTCATTGGATTCTTCAAAGGTCAGTCCAATTGGATAATAGCCACCTGCCCAAGGATTATGTAAGGAAGTTTGGTCAGACCCTAAATCAATATCTAACTCCGCCTTATCAAATGCTTCCCATACGTCAACAATATTACCTAAGTATGCAATAGAAACCACTTCTTTACTCTGCAATGCCGATTTAACTCTAACAACTAATTGGTCAATATCTTCAATTACCTCGTTAATCCATCCCTGGGAGTGACGAATATGAGTAATTTTAGGGTTTACTTCCGCGCAAACCGTTACACAACCTGCAATATTACCTGCTTTGGGCTGAGCTCCAGACATACCTCCTAAACCTGAAGTCACAAATAACCCACCCGTTGGTGACTTTTTTATCTTTCTAAATCCATTTAAAACAGTAATTGTGGTACCATGAACAATTCCTTGGGGTCCAATATACATATAAGAGCCTGCGGTCATTTGACCATATTGTGACACCCCTAAAGCATTCATTCTTTCCCAATCATCAGGCTTTGAGTAATTTGGTATCACCATCCCATTAGTCACTACAACCCTAGGAGCATCTTTATGTGACGGGAATAAACCCATAGGATGACCTGAATACATGGTTAATGTTTGCTCATCTGTCATTTCCGACAAATACTGCATAGTCAAGCGATATTGGGCCCAGTTCTGAAAAACGGCCCCGTTTCCACCGTAAGTGATTAATTCATGTGGATGCTGGGCCACTGCATAATCCAAATTATTTTGAATCATTAGCATAATGGCTTTTGCTTGCTCAGACTGTCCCGGATAGTCATGAATAGAGCGCGCAAACATATCGTAGTTTGGTCGATAGCGCAGCATGTATATTCTGCCATAAGTTTTTAATTCTTCGGCAAAATCAATTGACAATTCCTTATGTTGCGATTTTGGAAAATAGCGTAGTGCATTTTTCAATGCTAATACTTTTTCTTCCGCGCTCAATATTTCCTTTCGTTTAGGTGCATGATTTATATTCGGTTCTATTGCTCTTTTAGGTGGAATACTTAACGGAATACCTTGCTTAATGTCTTCTTGAAATTCTTGAACTGTCATTGAACGTAATTTTTGTCAAAAATAAAAAAGACAGGGCATAAAACCCTGTCTTTTCCACAATATTTTGGCAATACCTAGTCTCTTCTTGACAAAAGAATAAAAACCCA
>JBGCFR010000012.1:0-99831 GCA_045107045.1 Crocinitomicaceae bacterium | reverse complement strand
GAACTTTTTGCTGCTGATTTTAATGTGAGTTATCAAAATCAGACCTATGGTATTAGAGGGTACGAAACGGTGAGTGAAACTATTGATGGTGAAACAACTGTACAGACTAAAAAAGTGGTCTATCAAGAAAATTTTCATGAGTTGTCTTTTGGTTTAAATACATACGCTCAAAAGCAAATTAATAATATCAGTCAGCTGGGTGTTCATGTAGGCTTAAATTATAATTTGTGGTTTAACGGAAGATTCGATATAGAAGCAGGAGGTATCAATGATAGTGAATTACTACAAGATTTTCATGATTACAATACAGGGCAAAAAGACGGTAAAAAAAGTTCCGAAGAAGCTGAAGAATGGAATAGTTCTGAAAATTCTGACGGAGACAAAGCTGTATTTACCAAAGTAGATTATTATAATCAAAAGCATGATAATAAAGCGGGTGCTGAAAATTACTATACGGATTATAGACCTTATCTTTTTAACAGTTGGCAAAAGCGAAGCTATTTTGAACTCCGTTTTGGAATTGATTACTATATCGAAAACTTAAAATTTAACTTATATGCAGAACGTTCACTATTGCGAAATAATACTATGTACAGCAGTTTATTCACTGTTGGTATGGGTGTTAGTTTATTTTTAAATTAGCTGATTCTATATTTGGGAACAGCAGAATTGTGAGTTCGAGTGATTTATCGAAGCGCACTGGCACTTTTATAAATTGTATCGAGAACAGTTTCGAAGCAAAATCCGAATTCACTTAAGCAACCCATTTTATTCTCGATACAATTTTGTTAGTCCTGTTGTCCTCCCAAAAATCACTCGAACTGACATTGACTTAAGAAAACATAATGAGTACTTTGTCCATAAATGAATAAAGAGTTGAATCAGAAAAATTAATTACTCAACAACTCTAACATCAATATCGTCTACGTAAACTGTGGCAGAGTTATCACTTGCATTAGCTGTTGCACCAAATTCAATTTTATCGTACATGCCTTTTGTACCTTGAATGAAGTATAAAACATCTTTCGGTAGTGTTTGCCAATTGTTTTGTTCAATAATTAGCGCATCATCTTGCCATACTTTAACAGTCCCTATTTCTTTTTGAGAGAGTAAAGCTTCGAGTTTTATTTTTACCCATTGGTTTCTTGGAAAGTCCACTGCAGATCCCTCCTCTTGTTTTAGGTTAGGATTTGGGTATTTATGCTCAACTAATAATTGATTATTGACAAGGGCAATTCGCATGCCTGGCCCTGCACCAATAGATACTTTCTCTTCCAAATCCATTAGAAATAGCCAGTCTAAATCCTGTTCTCCTTCAATAAAATACCATGCTTCAATAGCCACAGTTTCGTTTTGCCAAAAGGCCATAAACTGCTTATTTATGCTGGCTTTTGATGTAAGGCCTCCTTCGATTGGAGCAATTGCAAATGATCTAAAACTCTTTCCACCTGAATGGTAAATAATGGTGTCAATTGACAACTGATTCTCTTCATATGTTTTTTGAACAAAAGACCATTTCACATTGTCTCCATCAATAAAGTCTTCAATTTGACTGTATTCTTCAAAACTGTCTTGAAAAGTGTTAGGTCCAGCAAAGTACTTTTCCTTATTACAACCTAATAATAAAATGACTACGAAAATTGAGTTGACTATTTTCATTATTTCCTGTTAAAGTGATAGCCATAGGTAAAGCCTGCCCAATTCTGCCACTGCACACCTAATAGGTACGAAATAAGCGGAGTATAGGCAAGCCGCAAAAAGTAATTTTTTTCAGATGGCTGGTAACGATAACCAATAGCCAAAGGTGCTGAAATATAGAAACTCGCTCTAGTGGTAATTGTAATAGCTTGACCAATAGCTAAATCCAATTTATGGTCTTTTGCTCCAAATAAGGAATGAAGCATAATTGGAAATATAAGATTAGTGCCGTTTGATGGATCGATTGGCGTAAAACTGAATCCAACTCTAAAGTTTAAAGTAAGTTTGGATTTAGAATAAACAGGTTTTTCGTAATTTAATGACCCAAAACCTCCACTTCCAGCCGCCTCAAAAGAAAAGTAATTCTTTTCTTGTCCAAATATTGAATTTGCAAGCAAAATGCAAAATATTCCTATAAAAATATTTTTATTAAGGTGCATAATTAAATTTTAGTGCGTCAATAATTTTAGAAAAGGCAATTTCCTAAGATTTGGACTTTTTAAGTCTTTTCTCAGCTTTTTTCTCTTTAGCTGTTTTTGTTGGCGCTTTCTTTACGTTTTTCTTTGAGTCTTTTCCTTTTGACATAATAATTTGTTTTGTTACTGTACTTTCAAATGTAAGGTAATAAAAATTAATTTCACTTAAGAATTCTGAGAGAATGTTAATGCCAATAGCTTGTTCCAAAATGAAGTACACATTCAATTGAAATGAGCAGGAATGGGTACACACATATGTTTGTAATTCTGTGTTATTAGTTTGGCAACTCTAATTTAACGTTTGGCTCTAAAAGTGTCCAGCTCAACCGTTCTATATCAACCTGCTTCTGCTTTAAAAAACTCAAAAACCAATTTGGCTTTAGCATACCCAACAGCTTCCACTAATTCTTTTTCGGAAGCTTCTTTTACGCGTTTGACCGATTTAAAATGACGGATGAGATCAATAGTGGTTTTTTCGCCAATACCTGGTATTTCTGTCAGTTCTGACTGAATGGCGTTTTTACTTCTTTTGTTACGGTGGTGGGTAATACCAAATCGGTGCGCTTCATTTCGCAAATGTTGAATCACCCTTAAACTTTCAGAGCGTTTATCAAGATAAATGGGCACTGAATCGTCTGGAAAGAAAATTTCTTCTAATCTTTTTGCAATCCCAATAATAGCTATTTTACCTCTTAAGTTGAGGTCGTCTAAACTTTTAACTGCAGCACTTAATTGCCCCTTTCCACCATCAATGACAATGAGTTGAGGTAAGGGTTGATTTTCTTCCTGCAGTCGCTTGTAGCGTCTATAAACAACCTCTGTCATTGAAGCAAAATCATCAGGGCCTTCAACCGTTTTAATATTAAAATGACGGTAGTCTTTACTACTAGGCTTTGCATTTTTGAAAACTACACACGCTGCAACAGCATTAGTGCCCTGAAAATTGGAATTGTCAAAACATTCAATATGTATTGGTAGTTCCTTCAGGTGCAAATCTTTTTGAATGGTATTTAAAATCCGTTCTGTATGTACTTCAGGGTTTTTAAGCTTTTCTTGCTTTAATTTTTCGAGTCTAAAAAATTTGGCATTTCGTTTTGACAAATCAACAAGGGTTTTTTTATCTCCTCTTTGAGGTAAGTTTAAACTCACATTTTCAACCGGAAAATCAAAGTCGATATCACTAATCACTTCTTTACTTTCATCACCGTATCTCTCTCTCATCTCCATTAAAACCAAAGGCAAAATTTCCTCGGGTATTTCCTCTAATCGTTTTTTAATTTCAACAGTATAACCTTGAATAATAGACCCGTTATTTACTTTAAAATAATTTACAAAGGCTGATTTTTCATCATCAACCAAAGTAATGACATCTACATTGTGAACTGTTGGACTGACAACTGCAGATTTGGAATGGTAATTATCGAGTGAAGCTATTTTTTCCTTTATTTTGGCTGCCTCTTCAAACTTAAGTTCAGCCGCTTTTTTTTGCATTAATTTTTCTAATTCTTGAATAACAGATCTTACATTTCCTTTTAGAATATGTTTAATTTCAGAGATATAGCTTTTATAAACATCTTCATCTTCTTTAGCTACACAAGGGCCTTTGCAATTGCCAATATGGTATTCGAGGCATACTTTATATTTTTTTTGTTCAACCTTTTGAGGGGATAAGTCATAATTACAATTCCTTAAAGGATAAAGAGATTTGAATAGATCTAATAAAGTATACACAACTTTTACATTGGTGTAAGGACCGAAATAATCCGACCCGTCTTTTATTAATTTTCTGGTAATAAATACCCTGGGAAATCGTTCCTTTTTAATGCAAATCCAAGGGTATGACTTATCATCTTTTAAAAGAATATTATATCGTGGTTTATACTTTTTAATTAAATTGCTTTCTAACAATAGTGCGTCCGTTTCGGTATTCACTACTATATACTTGATTTCAACAATTTTTCGAACTAAAATTCTAGTTTTCCCATTGTCTATATTTTTATTGAAATAGGAAGAAACCCTTTTTTTAAGGTTTTTGGCTTTTCCGATATAAATGATGGTATCGTTTTTATCGAAATATTGATAAATGCCAGGACTTTCAGGAATAGTTTTGATTTTGTCTTTAATAGCATCCATGTATTACAAAAATACAAGTTTTAAAGACTTTTTATGGTTTTTTCGGAATTCAGTTTTCTAAAATCCATTCCAAATCTAAATCCCAGTTACTTCTAATTTTAATGGGTGAAGTATAGTAAAATACAGATTCTGGTTGCTCCTGTTTTGATAAATTACCTGTCGTCCATTCACCATTTAGATCAGTGTCATCAATTAAACGAAGTTGGTAATTACCAGGTAAAAGTTCAGAAAAACTAGTAGATGAGGAGCCCTCAACTATTTGCTTAGAAACCATTTCCCCTGACATTTCTAGTAGCTCCAAAATATAGGTTTTGGTAGAGTCCGCTTTTAACTCAAATAATAGTTGCCCGTAATATTTATCAGAATGTCTTGCAAAAGTTGTATTAATTCGATTATTCACATCTAAAGTTAAAATGGAATGGATGGCAGCTGAATCAATTGAAATATATTTAGCCTTATCTGATTCGGGAATGACTTGAAGAACAGTTAGGTCTTTAATTTTGGTTTGATGTGCAATTGTGTTGGAATCTTCGTCCACTATATTAATTAAACTAGGGTCGTTAATTTTAATAGGTTGATTAAAGAAATAACTCAAAGTGTCATTCGGCAGGAGTTTATTTTCATGATAATTATTTTTATTAGTTAATGGATTAGCATCTCCTTTTTTAGGAAGGTTGGTCATAATAGCCCTCAACGTATCCGTTTTATTATTTTGTGTTAGAATGAATTCTGATTGATTTTGAAATGGTTCTGAAAGCCAATATACTATTGAATCACTTCGCTTTGTTGGTTTTTCAATAAGCGGAATGGAATAATTTAAATCAAAATGGGCAGGCTGTTTTTCTTTAAACACGATACTCACTTGTCCAGGATATGTCATAGAGATTGATTTAACACCTTGCTCAATTTTAGTTGGGACAAACAATTTAAAATTATTTGAATCCGAAATAGAATCAAGACAGCATATCGGCTCACTTAAAAACCCAATTTGCTCATTATTAGGGTTAAATAGTAAATTCTTATCAATGTCTTTAAATGCATATGGAATATACATTTCTGATTTAATATAATTTAAATGAAAAAGGCCTTGTTTATTCGTTTGTCCAATATAAGTAGGCTTAATTTTATAAGGCAATGAATCTGAAGTAATGGTGTCTGAGATGGTGTAGAGCCCAATTAGAATATTCTCTGCTGCCTTATTTGTATATGCATCAGTAACAGACCCCATAAATTGCATAGAATCGATATATGATCCGGTTGAAAATACATATTGAAAAAGGGAGTCATTTCCTTCATTTAAATCCGTGATTGTGCCATTAAATGCTATAGAATAAGTGGTATTTGGCAGAAGAGGGTCGTTAAAAACAATAGTCAGTTTTTTATTTTTAGATGTAATTGTTGGTGCGACAATAGGCTGAGGTGTAAAAGATACAGTACTTGAAGGACTCTTAAGCACAATAAACTCGTCAAAAACGAGAGTCATTTCTGGGTTTGTATAATTAAGTTGTCCTTGCTGTGGGCTAGATTTTGAAGGGATGATTTTAGGAGCAGTGGTATCTTTTTCGCCTCCAGTTAATGTGCTTATTTGTGCACAACTTATCAAAAACAATAGAATAGAAAAAGTAATCAATAATTTCATATCAAATTTTCAATAAAGCTAGCTAGTGTTTCTAAATTTTGTTGATCTGTACTGTCAAAATTATTCAATTGATTGCTATCAACATCTAACACTAAACGTACTTTCCCATTTTTTAGTATAGGCACCACAATTTCTGATTTACTCAATGTACTACAGGCTATATGATTTGGAAATTCGTCTACATTATCAACGATAATAGTTGCTTTGTCAGCCCATGCTTTACCACATACACCTTTACTATATGCAATTCTGGTACAGGCAATGTCACCCTGAAAAGGGCCTAAAACAAGTTCATTTTGCTCAACTAAATAAAAACCTACCCA
Organism: Crocinitomicaceae bacterium; assembly: GCA_045107045.1. GTDB lineage: Bacteria > Bacteroidota > Bacteroidia > Flavobacteriales_D > Crocinitomicaceae > Putridiphycobacter. Next base: position 93,562 of record JBGCFR010000012.1, on the reverse strand, counting down.
AAACCAATTAAAGGTTTGACGTAAGGCTGCAGCAATATTCGCCAAATTGGCTATTAAATTTGGCTCACCAGACACAAGTGCTTTAATTTGTGGTAGCAAATCAGCATATTTTTCTGTTTTGGTTTTAGCTGATATCTTGAGTTCTTCCGCCATAAGGTTGCAAAAATAATGATTAAATCACAAATAACTCACTAGTGATATAATCTGCAATAAACTTACCCTTTTCAGTAATGTAAAAGTAGGTCTCCGTTTCTGATATGTGATCAGATTTTTTGAATTGAATAATTTTAGATTCAATTTTAGAAAAATATTCCGGAAATTTTTCCTCTAGATAAACTTTTTCAATCCCCCACTTAGTCCTTAAGCGTGTTAATATGTATTCATTAAACACATCTTTGTTGCTTAAAAACTCTTCTTCGTAAATTTTTATGTTGTTGTTAATGTTCTTTATGTATGTTATATTATTAGCCATATTCCATCTTCTGGTTGCTCCATTGTAGGAATGTGCTGATGGACCTACACCTAAATATTTTGAACCTAACCAATACGCTGAATTATGTTTAGAAATATAACCATCTAAAGCAAAATTTGATATCTCATAATGTTCAAAATCATTCGCTTTTAATGCGGAAACTAAATGTTGAAACTGGGTTAGATTTTTTTCATCACTTAATGGCGCTATTTTTCCTTTTTTTAACCAGTTGCCAAAAGTTGTTTTTTCTTCAAATGTTAAGCAATAAGCTGAAATGTGTTTAACATTTAGTTCAAGAGCTTTATTGATTTGATCTTTCCAATAATCAATATCGGAATTTGGTAATCCATAAATTAAATCTATAGTAATGTTATTGATACCAATAGACTGTGCTGTTATAATGGATGCCTCGGCCTCGGCTGCAGAATGTGCACGATTTAAATTGGTAAGTTCTTTCTCATCAAAACTTTGCACGCCTATGCTTAAACGATTAATGCCTTCATTTTTCAGCATCATAAGGTAGCTTTCGGAAAGGTCGTCTGGATTGCATTCAAAAGTAATTTCAACTGCTTTAGAAACTTTAAAAAATTGGTATATGGTACTCTGAATTTGTTTTATATGAGCAACTTTTAATACACTAGGGGTTCCTCCTCCATAGTAAACTGTATCAATGGTATCCATATTCAAATACGCTTTTCGGAATTTTATTTCAGAGCATATGGCATCCACCATGTCATTCAATCTAATTTGATTAGTTGAAAAGTGAAAGTCACAGTAGTAACAAGCCTGTTTGCAGAAAGGGATATGGATATATATACCAGCCAAAGGGAAAAAATAGTAGTGTAAAAATACACATTGAAAATTTATTCTAGTTAGGTATTCTGGAATATAAATTTATTGGCATACAAATTGCGTACAAATATCATGCTGTGACTAAATACAAGAATTATTATTTGCCTATTGGAAAATAAATATTTATCGTTTTTCAATATGTTAAAAGAATACTATATTTGTATAACAAACACAGCTGCAGAAATTCATTCTGCTAAGGTTGAATGACAATAAATAGCAAATTATGAACTTTAAAAAACTGGTCCTATTATTAATTGTCGTCATTGGGAATGCTTTTTTATCCCATGCTGATTTGTCAATAGAGGGTCATTACCAAGGTAAAAGTTTATTTGTTCAAAATCCAGAGGATGAAGATGGATTTGGTTTTTGTGTAACTAAAGTAACTGTTAATGGTAATCCAATTATTGAGTCTGTTCAAAAGCCTGCATTTGAAATTGGGTTTGAGGATATGGATTTAAAAATAGGTGACCCAGTATTTATTGTTTTGGAGCATGGGTCTGGGTGTAAGCCAAAAATTTTGAATTCAGAAGTATTATTAGCAAAGAGCACTTATGAAATCCAATCAATGAACGTATCGCCAAATGGTGATTTAATCTGGAAAACAACTAAAGAGGCGGGTAAATTACCATTTGTGATTGAACAGTATAGGTGGAATAAATGGGTAGTTATTGGAGAGGTTAATGGAAAAGGGGTGCCAAGTATTAATGAGTATACTTTTAAGATTACACCACATTCGGATACTAATAGAATAAGAGTTATTCAAATTGATCATTCAGGAAAAAAAAGAGTATCTGACCCCGTTATATTTGTGAATAGAATAATTAAAGAGCCTAGCTTCTTTCCAAAAAAAGTAAAGGATGTATTAAAGTTCTCAGCACAAGGCGTTTCTATTGAAACTCGATACGAAATTTTTGACACCTATGGCAATATGGTTAAAAAAGGCATAGCTAGTGAAATTGATTGTTCAAATTTGAGGAAAGGCATTTACTATATAAATTACGATAATAAGAGTGAAAAATTTTTGAAGAGTTAATGAAAATTGAACACATTGGAATCGCAGTAAAAAGTATAGAGGCATCAAATGAATTATTTGAAGCTTTGTTTGATGAACCTCACTACAAAATGGAAACCGTAGAATCAGAAGGGGTTTTAACATCATTTTTCAAAGTAGGGGATTCGAAAATTGAGCTTTTACAAGCAACAAACCCTAATAGTCCAATTGCAAAATTTATTGAGAAAAAAGGAGAAGGAATGCATCATATTGCTTTTGAAGTAATGGATATTGAAGCTGAAATTACCAGATTAAAAGGTAAGGGTTTTAAGATGATTCATGATATACCAAAACTAGGGGCTGATAATAAGAGAATTGCATTCTTGCATCCCAAATCGACAAATGGAGTATTGGTGGAATTATGCCAAGAGCGCGAAGTCACTAGCGTTTAATCAGCGATTTTCCGGTCATTTCTTCTGGCTTATCAATTCCCATTATATCTAAAACTGTTGGCGCAACATCTCTGAGTGTACCATTGTTTAAATCTAAATTTTTTTCGTGCAATACAACTACTGGAACAGGATTAAGCGAATGTGCTGTATTTGGACTTCCGTCTGGATTTAGGGCAAAATCAGAGTTGCCATGATCAGCAATAATGATAAAACTATAGCCAAGTTTAGAGCCTGTTTCAACTACTTTTTTCAGGCAATTATCGACCGTCTCAGCTGCCTTTAATATGGCACTATATACTCCAGTATGACCAACCATATCTGTATTGGCAAAGTTCAGACAAATAAAATCTGGTTGATTTACTATCATTTCATTGCATATTTCAGAAGTGATTTTAGGTGCACTCATTTCTGGTTGTAAATCGTAGGTGGCCACTTTAGGAGAGCTAATCATTAATCTTTTCTCTCCATTAAATTCAAGTTCACGTCCACCTGAAAAAAAGAATGTAACATGAGGATACTTTTCCGTTTCTGCAATTCTAACCTGTGATAATCCTTTTTCCGCAATAATTTCTCCAAGGGTTTTAACTAAATTGTCTTTTTCAAATATGACATTTACATTCTTGAAAGTTTTATCGTAATTAGTCATAGTGGTATAATCTATGTCTAAAGCTTTCATATTGAATTCAGGAAAATCTTTTTGACTAAGAACTTCAGAAATTTCTCGGCATCTATCTGTTCTAAAATTAAAACAGATGACAATATCTCCCGATTCTATTTTTCCTTTTTCATTTAAAATTTTAGGAGTAATAAATTCATCAGTAATGTTCTGGTCATAGTCAGATTGTATGGCCTCTTTAGCAGTGTCAAATTTTTCTCCTTTGGAATCAACTAGTGCGTCATAGGCTATTTTAATCCGTTCCCAACGTTTATCCCTATCCATTGCATAGTATCTTCCTGTAATGCTTGCTATCTTTCCTGTTGTTTTATTTAAATGATCATCAAGGTTTGTGAGTTGTTCTAAACCAGATTTAGGATCACAGTCTCTTCCATCAGTAAATGCATGTATAAATAGATTAGGAATTTCCATTTCAGATGCCATGCTGCAAAGTGCATGTAAATGTAATTGTGAAGAGTGCACCCCTCCATCAGAAACTAAGCCAATTAAATGTAGTTTTTTACCAGATAACTTAGCTTTATTAAAAGCTCGAAGTATTTGAGTATTACTTTGAAAAGTACCGTCAGTTATGGCTTTGTTGATACGTGTTAGTTCTTGATACACTATTCTTCCTGCCCCAATATTTAAGTGTCCAACTTCTGAATTCCCCATTTGTCCTGGTGGCAAGCCAACATGTTCTCCATCAGTTAATAATTCAGCACTTGGTTTTGAAGCCTCTAGATAATCCATATAAGGAGTATTGGCATTAAAAATACCATCAGATTGGCTTTTGTCGCCATGACCCCAGCCATCTAAAATTAAAAGAGCAACTTTATTCATAGACTTCCTTGAGGTTACAAAGGTCGGTATTATTTAAAAAAAAAGCACCAAAATCCTAAGATTTTGATGCCTTAATTAATCATAGGGTTAAGTATGATTAATGATTTATAGTAATCTTTTTTGTCATCATATTATCGCCTGTTTGCATTTTAACAAAATACGTGCCATTAGTTAATTCACTCACATTAATAGAGCTTTTTTCTGACATATTTTTATTAGAATACACTAATTCTCCAGCGATATTATATATGCTAATCAATGATTTATCTGAAATTCCAGATAGTGTAATTTTTTCTGACGCAGGATTAGGATAAATACTAAATTTCCGTTTAGCTTCTTCTCCTATTCCATTTGACTGAATGGTAATTGTTTTGAAAAGAGCCTTCGTCATACAATCATTAAATGCATAAAGCCATACATTATAAGTTCCAGGACCAGGATAGGTATGGGAAGGATTTAAATCATCAGTACCAGTAGAATTATCTCCAAAATCCCACCACAGAGAATCAACACCCATTGTAGTTGATGTGAAATCAACATTTAAACCAGATTGAGTGAAAGTAAAGGTAACATCAATTGAGTCTGTTACCGTTATATTTTTACTTAACTCAATTTTACAAGTTGGGTCTACAAAGTTCCATATGTTTATTGTATCAAATACTTCAATAGCAAACAAACCAGTATTTGTATAAGTATGACAAGCAGTGGTTGTGTCGCTCGTCATTGAGCCATCATTCCAATTAATCCCAATATTGCCTTGAACAGCTGCAAAACTTGAATTATATTGTTTCAAACCTTGAATGGGCATTTGATTATAAATTACGCAAGTTTGTGAATTTGGACAAAAGGAAGAGTCACTAAGGATAAATGATGTTGGTTTTTCGAAAGCAATTTTAGGCGAGATTAAAAAGTCATAATCAGCAGTATAATCAATCAACATGTCATACCAACCAATAAATGAAGGGTAGTTAGAATTATCGTATAGCGCATAACCTAAACCTTCTCCAGAGCCATCATTAAGTGTTGGCTCATTACATAGTATTCTTAATGAATCGTCGGTAGGTGTATAAATAGCTACCATATAATCTGAATTGACTGTAATTGGAGAATCAAATTCACTTTGTACAGAAATTGACGGAACAGGATCAAATACTGGATCAAAACTAGTATGCTTTACATAAACTGTATCACGAGCTAACTCTAGGCCTAAAGTATTTCCCAAACCATCATATTCATTTAATGTGGTTATAACCATTAGCGAATCTACAATTGGATTATTATCAATAAATGAATAAAATTCAATACCACTAATCTCAATAGGTTGTGGTGCTGAATATTTCTGAGCCCTTCCATTATATTCTGTGTCATCAGCAACATTACCCGTTCTCATTCTTTCAATTCTTAACGAACTGGTTTTACCCAAACCGATATAATTATTGAAGTATGTGCCACATGTATCAGCACCAGATTTTAACTGATACCCCCAATTTACCGGGTTGTTCGAAGAAACTGCTGCTGGCTGCAAGGGCTGTGCAAAAGCACAAATTGAGCCCATTAATAATAAACTAAAGTAAAGTGTTTTCATAATTGAATTGTTTTGGCTAAAAACCTTTATTATCAAAGATGATACCAATATATATTTTAATTCTACGTAATTTATAAGATTTAGTTTTCTTTGATTAATGATTATTGAATAATTGCTTATTTTACCACAAAAAAATTAATGAAAATTTACCACAATAATCGTTGCAGCAAAAGTAGAGAAACTTTAGCCTTATTAAAAGATAGAGTTAAAGGGATAGAAGAATTTAACTATTTGGAAGAAGAAATTAATGAAAATGAGTTAAGATTTATTATTGAAAAACTTAAGATAAACCCTGAAGATCTAGTTCGTAAGGGTGAGTCTATTTATAAAACCAGTTTTAAAGGTAAGTCATTTACGGATGATGAATGGATAGAGGCTATGATTAAGTATCCAAAATTAATTGAAAGACCTATTGTTATAAATGGCGATAAAGTTGCAATAGGTAGGCCACCAGAGCATGTACTGTCAATTCTATAAAACGAAAAACGTCACTGTTTAACAGTAACGTTTTTAATTTTTATAAAAAATGGAAAACCTTAATTATGCTAACTCTTCCATATAGGCTTCAATTGGTGTACAAGCGCAAATCAGATTTCTATCTCCGTGTGCATTGTCAACCCTCCTAACTGGCACCCAATATTTCCAATCATTTAGGTAATCAATAGGGTAGGCTGCTTCTTTTCTAGAATAAGGTAAATCCCAATCGTCACTCATTACCATATAGGCTGGATGTGGAGCGTTCATTAACAAGTTATTTGTCGCATCAGCTTTTCCAGAAATAATATCATCAATTTCTCTCTTAATACTTATCATAGCATCAACAAATCGATCCAATTCCGCTTTATCTTCACTTTCTGTTGGCTCAATCATTAAGGTTCCGGCTACAGGAAAAGAAACTGTAGGTGCATGAAAATTGTAATCAATCAATCGTTTAGCGATATCAGCGACTTCAATATTTGCATCACGTTTAAATGCTCTGCAATCTAAAATCATTTCATGAGCAACTGTACCATTTTCTCCAGTATAAAGTACTGGATAATGCTTCTCAAGTTTAGCTTTTAAATAATTAGCATTGACAATAGCAACTTCAGTTGACGATTTTAATCCCTCTGCTCCAAGCATTTTGATGTATCCGTAAGATATTGCCAAAATTGAAGCACTGCCGTATGGTGCTCCAGAAATGGCTCTAATTGCTTTTTCGCCTCCTACACCATTAACATTTGGGTTACCAGGCAAAAATGGTACTAAATGCTTAGCCACTCCAATTGGCCCCATTCCAGGTCCGCCACCACCATGAGGAATAGCAAACGTTTTATGCAAGTTTAAGTGACAAACATCTGCCCCAATATTTCCAGGATTTGTTAATCCTACTTGAGCATTCATATTCGCACCATCCATGTAGACTTGACCACCATGTTCATGAATAATTGAGGTAATTTCAATTACAGATGCTTCGTAAACTCCATGTGTTGATGGATACGTTATCATCAATGCTGCTAATTCATTAGAGTGTTTTTCCGCCTTTTCTTTTAGGTCAGTAACATCAATATTTCCTTTTTCATCACATTTCACAACCACTACCTTCATTCCGGCCATTACAGCGGAAGCTGGGTTGGTACCATGCGCAGAACTAGGGATTAAACATATTTTTCTTTGTGTATCTCCATTATCTAAATGAAATGCTTTAATTACCATTAAGCCAGCGTATTCTCCTTGAGCACCAGAATTTGGTTGAAGTGACATTCCTGCAAAACCTGTAATTTCACACAAGTTATTATGTAATTCATTTAACATATCAGTATACCCTTGAGCTTGATTTAAGGGCACAAATGGATGGATTTGAGAAAACCCTGGATACGAAACCGGGATTAATTCAGATGCGGCATTCAATTTCATAGTGCATGAACCCAAAGAAATCATGGAATGAACTAATGATAGATCTTTATTCTCCAATTTTTTGATGTACCTCATCATTTTTGACTCAGTATGGTAGGCACTAAATACAGGGTGAACTAATATTTCTCCAGATCTTTTAACCGAATTTGAAACAGGGCTAATAGCTGCTTTCCATTCATCTTGTTTAAGCTTAACTTCAGAGCCTCCCGTTATTTCCGAAAAGATATTAAGAATTAATTCAATGTCTTTTGTACTTGTTGTTTCATCTATAGAAATACCAATTGTTATTTCATCTAAATAATTGAAATTTACCTCATGTTCTAAGGCAATGCTTTCAATAATCTCAGTATTTAATCCAGAAGGAACTTCTAAGGTAATTGTGTCGAAAAACTGTTTCGCTTTTAATTTAAAGCCGAGTTTTTCAAGTGCTTCTCCCAGGTAAACTGTTTTTAGATGAATAGTATTTGCAATGTCTTTTAGTCCTTGAGGACCATGGTAAACAGCATACATTCCTGCCATAATAGCTAAAAGGGCTTGAGCAGTGCATATATTAGATGTTGCTTTATCTCGTTTTATATGTTGTTCTCTGGTTTGAAGCGCCATTCTTAACGCTTGGTTTCCATCCGTATCAATAGAAACGCCAATAATTCTACCTGGAATATTTCTTTTGAATTCTTCTTTCGTTGCAAAATATGCGGCATGAGGCCCACCGTAACCCAATGGCACACCAAACCGTTGTGTATTTCCGAAAACAGCATCAGCTCCCCATTCACCTGGAGCTGTTAATATAGCTAAAGCCATTAAATCGGCTGCAACTCCCACTTTAATATCATGTTCGTGAGCATTAGCAATGAAATTACCTAGGTCCTTTACTTCACCAAATGCATCAGGGTACTGAACGATAGCTGCAAAATAGTCAGCGCTTGGTACAAACTCGCTCGGTTGACCAATTACAACTTCAATATCTAAGTTTTCAGCTCTACCAACAACAACATCAATAGTTTGCGGAAAAGCATTTGCTGATAAAAAGAACTTATTAACGTTGTTTTTCTTTTGATCTCTTGAACGACTTCCAAAAAACATTAGCATGGCTTCTGCCGCTGCAGTCGATTCATCTAGTAACGACCCGTTTGCAATTTCCATTTGAGTTAAGTCCAACACCATAGTTTGAAAGTTTAGAATGGCTTCTAAACGTCCTTGCGAAATTTCAGCTTGATACGGAGTATAGGCAGTATACCAGCCAGGATTTTCGAATATGTTTCTCAGAATAACAGACGGTGTAATGGTATTATAATAGCCCTTGCCGATATAGGTTTTAAAAATCTGGTTTTTATCAGCTAAGTCAGAAGCATGAGCTAGGTACTCATATTCACTCATTGCTGAGTTCAATTGTAAATCATTTTTTAATCGAATATTTGTAGGAATAGTTTTATCTACCAATTCTTTTACAGATTTTACACCAATAGCCGAAATCATTTGATTTTCCTCACTATTGTTCAAACCTATATGTCTGTTTGAAAAGTTCATATCGTATTGATTTTTATCGGTGCAAATATAAACAATTTTAGGTGATGTGTATCACTTCAGAATAATGCAGCTTGTCGACGAACGAAATTAAATAAATAAGTGTATTTTTGGTAAAAATCATCAAATGAGATACAGCGTTTTAATTATTGCTATGGCTTGCTTTTTTGCAGCCCAGGCTCAAAATTACCAAGACTCAGTTATGCTTTTGAACGGTAAAACGTTTAGAGGAAATGTGGTAAAACAAACAAACGAATATTTAACCATTAACTCTTTAAAGAAAAAAGGGAAACCAGAAACACAGCTTAATATAGAAACTTATAGAGTGTATTCTTATGTTCAAAATGGTTTAGAGAAGGTCGTGTATAAATATGATTCTTTATCTGACAATTTTTTGACCGCCGATCAAAGTAGAAGTTTTTCGTTGGGGAGTTATGATGCTCATAATTATTACGAATCAAAGGCAGTTTTCATAAGTTCAACAGCCATTAGCCTAGGTTTTTGTTTGTTTGATACTTACTTAACTGAGGCCGAAAAGAACAGTGCTACTGAACCAGAAGGGTTGGAAGTAGGTTTTTTTGGGCGAAGTCCTGGAATTTGGCCGATTGCAAGCGTATTAGTGTTGCCAATTACTTTTGGCTTACCAAGTACTAAAGTTAGGACGAAAAATTTACAGAATGGTGTTAGGGGTGATAAGTATTATTATTCTGGTTTCAATAATACAGCAAGACAAAAGCGCTCATTTTCGGCACTTAAAGGTGCAGCAACGGGCTTAGTATTAGGTTACGCCTCATATTTTATTGCTAATAGCAATTAATAGAGCAAACTTGAATACTGTTAATGGCATAATTCGAGTAGTTACTTATTCGAATATTTGGATAAGTTTAGGCGCGGTTTGTTTTAGTCTGTTCGCGTCAAGGGTCTTGGATTTTGAATTACCATTATTTTACATACTATTTATATTTTCCGCAACCTTATTTACTTATAATTTTCAAAGGCTGATAAAACGATATGTTTTTTCTAGTCAAGGCATTTCTGGTCCAAGGTTAAAATGGATAGAAAGAAATGTTTTTTCGGTTTATTTAATAACTACAATATCAGGCATTGCTGCATGCATTCTGGGTTGGCAATTTATCCTTGAAATATGGTGGTTATTCGCAGTGGTTGGCTTTTTTTCATTGTTTTATGTTTTGAATTTGCCCATTTTAAAGGTTAATCTAAGAAGCATACCAGGGGTTAAAATTTTTGTTTTAGGAGTCACTTGGGTAATTGCTACTCAAATTTTACCTTTTTTTCTCTTTTCCGCAGGAGTTCTTTCTGCAAGTAGGATTATTTTTTTTATAGGGTCCATGCTTTTTATGCTTGCTATTTCAATTCCTTTTGACATTAGAGATTTAGAATTAGATAACAGAAAGCTAAGAACAATTCCACAAACGTTAGGAATTAAAAACGCACGTTATTTAGCAGCAACCATTTTATTTATGAGTACCGCTCTTTTTATGTGGGTGGTTGGTTATTTCCATATCGGACTCTTGCTTAATACTATTATAGTTACCAAAGTAATTTGCAGATCAGGCATTAATGGCAATGAATTTTATTACTCAGGTTTGGCAGATGGCCTATTAATTCTAATTTATTTAAGTTATTATTTAGCTTAAAAAAGCAAAATATGTTTTTTGGCACGGTTATGGCTATTAGGTATTCGAATGTGAATTAATAGATTCATAGATTTTGGGTTCAAAGAGGGAGAAATGCAAATTTCTCCCTCTTGTTTTTCAAATAAAATCTATTTATCCATGTCTAGCTTTGATCTAGAACCTTAGCAATCTTAAAGTAGTCGGAGTCATGATGACCAGCATTCTTTAAAGCTTCTTGCTGAGAAATATCTTGTTTAATTTCGTCTTGTCTTAACACGTTAATGGCTTCAGACATAAAAATGAGAGGTTCAACATCATCAGTTTCAACCTTATTTAATTGATCTATAAAATCAATAATTTTTTCCATATCGCCTTTCATAGCTTCTTTTTCAGAACCTTCAAAATTAAGTCTTGCCAAATGTGCAATATGGTCTACTAAATCATCTGTAATTTCCATTCTAAAAAATTAAATAATGGTTAATAACTAATAGCAAAGTTAGTAATTGTTTAGATAGGTCTTAAAATTATAATAATTATTTTTGGTTTTCAATTTTATATTATGTCCCGAATTTTAACAGGAATACAAGCAACAGGTATCCCACATTTAGGTAATATTTTAGGTGCCATTAAGCCTGCAATTAACATGGCAATGGATGCTAAAAATGAATCGTATTTATTTATAGCAGATATGCATTCAACAACTCTAATTAAAGATGCAACAGTTTTACGCGAAAATACTTACAGCACTGCTGCAGCTTGGTTAGCTTTTGGATTAGATACAAGTAAAACCATTTTTTATCGTCAAAGTGACGTTCCTGAAACGACGGAATTGACTTGGTATTTAGCTTGTTTTTTCCCTTTTCAACGTTTGACTTTAGCCCATTCTTTTAAAGATAAGTCTGATAGACTGGCGGATGTAAATGTTGGACTATTTACTTACCCAATGCTAATGGCAGCCGATATATTATTGTATGATGTGAATGTGGTTCCTGTGGGAAAAGATCAAATGCAACATTTAGAAATCACACGTGATGTGGCTTCAAAATTTAATCACCAAATGGGGGAGACATTTGTTTTGCCAGATGTTGAAGTACAAGTAAACACCATGTTAATCCCGGGTACTGATGGCAGTAAAATGTCAAAGTCTAAAGGGAATATTATCAATATATTTTTGCCTGAAAAGCAATTAAAAAAACAAATAAATAGCATAGAAACTGATAGTACGCCGCTTGAAGACCCAAAAAATCCTGATACATGTAATGCATTTACAATTTATAGTTTATTAGCTTCAGAAGAGGAAATAGCAACTATGCGTGCAAATTATTTGGCAGGTGGATATGGTTATGGTCATGCTAAAAAAGCAATTTTAGATCTGATTTTAGATAAATTCAACGTGGAGCGTGAAAAGTTTAACTATTTTATGGAGAATAAGAACGAAATTGAAGCTGTTCTAAAAACTGGGGCCGATAGAGCAAGACAAACAGCAAGTGGTGTTTTAAACCGTGTGAGAGAAAAGTTAGGATTCAGTCAATTATAAGATAAGCTAAAATGAAACTTTGTATTGCCGAAAAGCCAAGTGTAGCGAAAGAAATTGCTACAATTCTGGGCGCATCTACTAAGCGAGATGGGTACTACGAAGGCAATGGATATTGTGTATCTTGGACTTTTGGACATTTATGTACACTAAAAGAACCGCACGATTATACTAACTTATGGAAATGGTGGAATTTGGATGAATTACCAATGATCCCCTCTAAATTCAGCATTAAGGTAATGGACAATCAAGGGGTCCAAAAACAATTTAGAACCATTGAGAATTTGGTAGGTCGTTGTGATGAGGTGATAAATTGCGGGGATGCTGGCCAGGAGGGGGAGTTAATTCAACAATGGGTTTTACTAAAAGCAAATAATACAAAACCAATCAAGAGATTATGGATATCGTCATTGACTGAAGAAGCCATTAAAGATGGGTTTAAAAATTTAAAAGATGGTAAGGACTTTTTGAATTTGTATGCGGCTGGGAGTTCACGTGCTATTGGCGACTGGCTGCTCGGCATGAATGCAACTAGATTGTATACGCTAAAGTTTGGTCGCGAAAAACAAGTATTATCTATTGGTAGGGTTCAAACGCCAACTTTGGCCATGATTGTTGAGCGGCATTTAGCAATTCAAAATTTTAAACCGGAAACGTTTTGGGAACTAAAAACTGTTTATCGTGATGTGATTTTTAATGCCACTTTAGGTAAATTAGAGACTCTGGATAAAGGTCAGAGTGCCATAGATTATGTAACAGGCAAATCCTTAAACGTAGTCAGTTACGAACAAAAAGAAGGAAAAGAACATCCTCCTAAATTATTTGATTTAACGTCATTACAAGTTGAAGCCAATAATAAATTTGGCTTAACGGCTGACCATACACTAAAGTTAGTTCAAAGTTTATATGAAAAAAAATTAGTAACCTATCCAAGGGTGGACACCACTTTTTTACCAAATGACATGTACCCCAAGGTCCCAAAAATATTGGATGGGTTGAAGTACTTTTCTAAATTAACTGAGCCTTTGAAAGGCCAAAAAATTAGAAAATCAAGTAAAGTATTTAACGATAAAAAAGTAACTGATCATCACGCGATTATTCCAACAGGTATTTCCCCATCAGGTATTAGTCCTGATGAACAAAATATCTATCAAACCATTACCAAGCGTTTTATTTCGGTTTTTTATCCCGATTGTAAAGTGTCTAATACCACCGTAATGGGTGCAGTAGAAAAAGTTGAATTTAAAGCCACAGGTAAACAAATTATTGAGCCGGGTTGGCGTGTGGTTTATGATTCTGAAGACAAATCGAAGGGAAAAGATGAGGAAAAGATAATGCCTAATTTTGAAGAGGGCGAGTCAGGGCCGCATGAACCCCAATTACAAGAGAAGGTGACTTCACCGCCAAAGTACTATACCGAAGCAACTTTGCTAAGGGCAATGGAAACTGCAGGTAAAAATGTGGATGATGAGGAATTACGTGATGCCATGAAGGAAAATGGAATTGGTCGTCCTTCAACTCGTGCTAATATTATTGAAACTTTATTCAGAAGAAAATATATTGAGCGGGTTCGAAAAAATATTCATGCTACCCCAATGGGTGTTGATTTAATTGGCACTATTAAATCCGACTTATTGAAATCAGCTGAATTAACAGGCCAATGGGAGCATAAATTACGATTAATTGAACAAGGCGAATATGATGTCAAAGCTTTTAAGCAAGAATTGGTTGAAATGATTGTGGAAATTACCAATAACGTAAAATTTGCAAAACATAAAACCATTGCAGCGGCTGATGCACCAAAAGAGAAAAAACCAAAAGCTAAGCGAACAAAAAAGAAAATTGTTGTTGAAGATTTACAATGCCCAAAATGTAAAAAATCATATTTTGTAAAAGGCAAATCTGCTTACGGTTGTGCAGATTACACCAATGGATGTAAAGTATTAATTCCATTCGAATTTTTAGGTAAAAAACTAACACCAGGGCAACTGTCAGATATAATAACCAAAGGGAAAACGACTAAAATTAAAGGTTTTACCAATCCGAAAACTGGTGCTAAGGGGGATGGAAGATTGGTGTTGAATGATTCTTTTGAAGTGGTGTTTGAGCGGTAGTTGAATTTTTTCCTTCGAAAATGGTCTCGATAATATTCTTGTTCAGGCTATCACCTTCACAACAATCACTCGACCTGACACTTCTATTTTTTAGTGAGTCTATACGTTAGTTGGTTCGAGTGATTTTAACTTGTTGCGATAGCGGAATGATAAAATTGTATCGAGAACTATTAAAGAACACCCTGCTCTGTTAATAACAATTCATATTTTACCTCAACTATCAAACATAATTAAATTCATTGCCCTTAAATTTGTAACAGGTAATTCAGAAGACAATGCAAGCATACTTAAGTTTATTAAAAGATATTTTAGATAACGGATCCCAAAAAGGAGACCGAACGGGTACGGGCACCATTAGTGTTTTTGGACGTCAATTGCGATTCGATTTGAATGAGGGGTTCCCTATGGTCACTACCAAAAAACTGCATTTAAAATCTATTATTCACGAATTATTGTGGTTCATTAAAGGTGATACTAATATTAAGTACCTGCAAGATAATGGTGTGAAAATTTGGGATTCTTGGGCAGATGAAAATGGGGATTTAGGACCGGTATATGGTGCACAATGGCGGAACTGGAATGGAGAAGGAATCGATCAATTAGCGAATGTAGTTGACCAGTTAAAGAACAACCCAAATAACCGAAGAATCATTATTTCTGCTTGGAATCCAAGTGTAATGCCTGACACCTCTGTTTCGTTTTCTGAAAATGTGGCCAATGGAAAAGCCGCTTTACCACCTTGCCATGCTTTTATTCAGTTTTATGTGGCGGACGGAAAATTATCTTGTCAATTATATCAGCGTAGTGCAGATGTATTTTTAGGGGTTCCATTTAATATTGCGTCTTATGCATTATTCACTATGATGTTGGCGCAAGTTTGTGATTTAGAATTGGGCGAATTTGTTCATTCATTTGGTGATGTGCATTTATACAATAACCATATTGAGCAAGCTAAACTTCAACTAAGTCGTGAGCCAAAACCATTGCCAACTATGAAAATGAATTCAGCAATTAGAGACATTGACGGGTTTAAATTCGAGGATTTTGAATTAGTAAATTACGAGTTTCATCCAACTATTAAAGGTGCAGTTTCAGTTTAATTTATGGTAAAATTAATAGTAGCCAAAGGCAGTAATAACGAAATAGGAAAAGACAACGATTTGATTTGGCACTTGCCAGCGGATATGCGTTTTTTCACACAATCTACCAAGGGGCATATTGTGATTATGGGGCGTAAAAACTGGGATTCGATACCATTAAAATACCGACCATTATCTAACAGAATTAATGCTGTTGTCACCCATAATCGTAAGTTTTCTCATGATGATTGTGATGTGTTTCATTCTGTAGAAGCTGCCATTAATCATTATAAAGAAAATACTGACAAAGAAATTTTTATTATTGGTGGCGCGCAAATTTATAAGTACTGTTTAGATCATAACTTAATTGATGAAATGTTGGTGACATTTATCCATCAAAATTTTGATGCAGATGCTTTTTTTCCGGATTTCGAACCTGAAAAATGGCAAAAGGAGATGCTAATAGATTATAAAAAAGATGAAAAGAATCCATATAATTTTACAGTCTATCGATTTACAAAATAAAAAATTATGAAAAGAATCCAATTATTCGAGTTTGAAGATTTTAATTGGTTTCCTGACGTATTTCGGCGCAACATGACCAAGCTAATTGTTGTGTTTAATAAATTATTGAAACTAGACGAGGTAGTGGCTGAATCATTAAAGCCAATTCTTGAAAAACAAAATGCCAACTTAATTGTTGATTTAGGATCTGGTGCAGGAGGTATTATGCCACATGTGCATTCAGAGTTAGTAAAAGAGAAAAATAACCTTCAATTAACATTGTCTGATTTACACCCAAATAGGGAACAAATTGAAGCCTTTGCGTCTAGTCCAAATGTTAATTATTTTTCGGAATCATTAAATGCAACGAGCCTGGCCACCTCTCCTGCAGGCGTTAAAACTATGGTCAACTGCTTTCACCACATGCCTTTGCCCGTGGCAAAAAGTATATTAAAGTCAGCCCAAGAGAGTAAACAGACTTTATGCATTTACGAGCTTACAAATAAACCACTACCATTAATTGTATGGTGGTTGTTTTTACCAATTGGACTTACAATCGTTTTTCTGTCGACTTTAATTCTAACGCCCTTTACTAAGCCTATTACTTGGCAACAATTAGTCTTCACCTATATAATCCCAATTATTCCATTGGCTTATGCATGGGATGGACAAGCATCAATGCCACGGACTTATACTAAAACAGATTTGGAAACCTTAGTGAGTGAATTACCGAATGATCCGAATTATTCATGGAAATATGAAGTTGGTAAAACAAAGGGAGGAAAATCTACCGGGTATTGTTTTGTTGGACAGCCAAAATAAAAAAAGGCTTGGCGCTAAGCACCAAACCCTCTCTTCTAAACAAAAAATGTCTTTATTGCTTAATTAAAAGCTTAGAAACATTGCCAGATTCTGTTTGAATTAATACTGAATAAGTGCCTTTTGGCAATTTATTAGCATCAATCAATACTGTATTTAAGTTAACAGAAAAATTCCTGTAAACAGTTTTTCCTGTGATATCAAATAATTGTATAGTTTCAATATTTTGAACTGCTGTTATTTGCCAGCTGTTATTGGTTGGATTAGGAAATGCAGTTAGCTCAATTGATGTATTGTCATCAGCTAATCCTAAATGCTGAATTGATGTTTTAGCAAAAAATACATTATCAATATAAATTGTACTCGATCCGGCTGGAGAACTTGAAATAATTAGTTGATTGATATCATTTTGATTCATTCCGGTAAAATCTGATAGAGGAATTTCAACAGTTACCCACTGCTCTTGTCCAGGAGTCAATAAATACTCAAACTCAGTATCAGCATTTGCGCCTTGGTATCCATCTCCTCCAAAATCAACTAATTTTATTCTAATTTCTGTACTGTTAGGTGTCCATAAATCCATGTGGAAATATTGCATGCCTGCAGTGGTTAAGTCAAGAGGTGTACTTGTTGTTTCAATTCCATTGAAATTTAAATCGGTATATTTTTTGGTTGGATTTCCAGCAATTACTATGTCTGAAAATGTGGCCGCACTCCACCCAGTATTCCATGTATCAACAGGCACGTCTGTATATGGATCACTAAACATTGATAGAACATCTGATGCTGGTAATGCTGGTGTTGGGGCAGCAGTCATAGGTTCTGGTTCTGGAATTGGGGTGCCAACTGTAATATTGTCGAAATAGGTAATATTATCTTGCGTTCTGCCAGCTAAATCGAAATCAGGAAATATAACAATTTGATCAATGGTTCCAATATTTCCAATATGCCCACTGAAATCAAAAACCAATTCTTCCCATTGATTCGTTACTGTATTTGCTATTTTCAGTTCTCCTAAAGAACCAGAAGCTGGCTCAACAAATTTAATTCCTACGTCACTAATGACGGTTTTCCATACCATTATTTTAACGGTTGAATTTGTTGCGTCAAATGTGAAAGAACCTAAATCCGCTCCATGCATTGATTCACAACCTGCCCATGGTTGACCAGCTTGCAAAGCAGTAAACTGTGCAACTGTTGCTGAAGTATTTGCTCCAGTGGGATCTGGATTGGCTATAATTTGAAGCGTTGGATTAGCATCATTTTCAAAAGTAGTCCAAGTCCAATTGGCTCCGTTTCCAACAGATTCAAAGTCGATTGGCACGTTTTGAGCAACAGCGAAGTTTAAAACTAAAACGAAAAGAGATAGAGTAAAATTTTTCATAAATAAGTCATTTTAATTAAAGTTGTAGTACAATGTACAAAAATATACGACACTTATTGTAATTTATACAATAATACTAAAAATTAAAATGCACTTTTTTAAAATATAGGATTTTGGTTTCCACTAAAACAGTTACAGATCATTCATTCTTCTTCGTCATCCACCACATTTTCTCTAAAGGCAGATGGAATTAAATTTGGTATTATCTTAAGTACTAAAGGTAAAATAATAAGGCCTCCTGGCAACATAAATAGCGTTAAGGCAGGAATAGATTTTCCTAAATCACCTAACTGATGCTTGACCTTTTCTTTTTCTTCTTTCGTTAAGTCTCGCCGTGTTGATTTTGTAATCAGACCCACCAATTCTTTGCTTTCCTTTAATTCATTGGCCAGCTTTTCTTTGTTTCTTCCTAAAATTTTCGTCCACCGCTTAGCAGTATTGCTTAAAATTAACTCAAGGTCATTTTTTCCTTGCAGAAAAGGCGTCTTGTTATCGTTAGCAAGCACAAAGGTTTGGATTGAAACAAATGCTTTATCTTTTTCGTTTTTCTTTAAATCTAATTTTGCTGTTAAGTTATTTAAAAACTGCTTTTCCGGCTGGGCTAATTCTCTATCGGTCCAAACTGTTAAAATGGCAATTTCTAAAATATAACGTCTCAATAACCAAGTCGATTCGTATTTAAAATCTAAGTTGTCAATACTTGGATTTTGATCCAAAAAGTTTTCCGCTAAGTCTTTTTTATAGGATAAAAGATTTGCAGATGAGAGAAAAAGTTTGAATATACTGCGCTCTTCGTCTGATATTATTCCATCTGCATTGGCCGCACAAGCGACTACTTTTACAATATCCAACATTATTTCCGATCGCTTTTCAGCAAGGTGCTCTGGCGACATGTCTTGGCGGTAATCTTGATAGAGAATTAAGTCGTGAAATAATAAGCTATTATATAGATAATCTAAAGCCAATGTATTGGTGATAGAGTTTTTGATTTCAACCCTTTGTTCAATGATGCTTTCCAACTTGGCATGGCTATCGAGTTTCGAAAAGTTAAGCCAGCCTTTTTTGGCTTTTTCAATATTACTTTTTTCGTAAAAGTCAACAAATTTGGTAATGCATTTATTGAGTGATTTAGTATCAAATTCACCCGCTTCAATATGGTCAACTAATATCAATCCTTCAAGTAATAATACTCTAAAGGATTCTTCGGGTGTAAATTTTTCAATGTATTCAGCATCTATAAATAAAAATTCACGAGGATAACCGTATAATAGACCAGTTGGTTGAAAATAAGAATAAATCAATTCTTCTGGGCTCAGAAAACTGCCTGGAAATTTATTCAAAATAGTTTTCGATTCATCTAAAATCGAAATATATTTTTTAATCCAACCTTTACTGCTAGGATTCATAACTCAAAAGTAATAATTTTACAAAATCACAACCTTATTATTTGTTTTAAAACTATATTATACGGCTATGTTTCTAAAATTTAAGTTGGTTCTTATTACCTTTCTTCTTGGTTCAACATTAATGGGTAAATCTAAATTAGATTTAACCAAAATAGCAGACCTTCCAAAATGGCTTTACGAAAGCTCAGGTTTAGCGTATTTTCAAAATAAATTTATTACACACAATGACGGCGGAAACAAGGCAGAGTTATATGTTTTAAATGAGAAGGGGAAACATGAAAAAACGATTTCAATTCAAGACGTAAAGAATTACGACTGGGAGGATTTAACCATGGATACTAAAGGAAAATTATTTATTGGTGATTTTGGAAATAACTTTAATAACAGGAAGAATTTGCAAATTCATATCCTTCAAAAAGGGTTTCTGAATCATAAAAAGGCAGAAGTTGAAACGATTCATTTTACTTACGAAGACCAAAAAGAATTTCCGCCAAGTAACAAGGAATTGTATTTTGATTGTGAAGCTTTTATTGTGAAAGATAAAAAGGTTTTCTTGTTCACTAAATGCAGAACTAAACCATTTACTGGAATTTCTAAAATATATATGCTGCCTGCTAAAGCGGGTAAATTTGAAGCCAAACTGATTGGACAATTTCAGTTTTGTGATAAAGGTTGGATGACTTGCTCAGTAACTTCTGCAGCTTACCATGCACCATCAAATACAATAGCAATTTTGGCTTACGGTCGGCTATATACCATCAAAAACTGGCATTTTAACGCATTTTGGAAAGGCGATATAAAGTCTTATAAAATATCAGGCATTAAACAACGAGAAGCCATTTGTTTTAGAGATAAAAAATCGTGGTTTATTACTGATGAATATAGAAAGGGAATTAAAGGGGGGAATTTGTATAAAATGAAAATTGAAAAAAAATGAAAGCAGTTATCTTTGATATGGATGGACTCTTAATAGATTCTGAACCGCTTTGGAAACTTGCCGAAATTGAAGGGTTTGGTAAGGTAGGGCTTGACCTTACACAAACAGATTGTGAAGAAACTGTTGGTTTAAGGATTGATGAGGTTGTGAAAATGTGGTTCAAAAAAAAACCTTGGGACGGTTCTAGCTGCGAAGCGGTAACAGATGATATTGTGCGAGTTTTAATTCTTGAAATTAAGAAACGAGGCAGGGCTTTACCAGGTGTAAAAGCAACATTAGAAAAATGTAAAGCAGCTGGATTAAAAATTGGATTAGCAACATCTTCATACCAAAACATTATTGATGCCGTTTTGGAAAAATTAGAGATCGGTCATTATTTTGATGCCATTCATTCGGCAGAGTTTGAAGTGCATGGCAAACCACACCCTTCTGTTTTTATGACAACAGCTGATAAATTAGGGGTTAGCCCCCTAGATTGTTTAGTTTTTGAGGATTCTTTAAATGGTGTAGTGGCTGCCAAGGCTGCAAGAATGAAGGCGATTGCTGTGCCTGAACAATCACATGAATATAATCCAAAACTTATTTTGGCTGATGTCATTATAGACAATTTACACGATTTCGATTTGGAGAAAGCTGAAGCATTATTCGAGAGATGATAGAAAATAAGACTTTAAAAAATATTGACTTTGCGAGTATTGGGATAAACCAAGAATACGATAATTGTCAATTCTCGAATTGTAATTTTACTGGTGTTGATTTATCGAATATAAAATTTGTTGAATGTGAATTTGAAGCTTGTAATTTTTCGCAAACTAAATGGCATCATACTAGTATTCAAAATTGTGAATTTACTGCATGTAAAATGTTGGGAATTGATTTTTCAGCGGTAAACACATTTTTGCTAAAATTAAACTTTAAGGAATGCCAGTTGAACCTGTCGAGCTTTTATGCCCTAAAACTAAAGCAAATCTCTTTCATCAATTGTCAACTAAATGAAGTTGATTTTGCAGAAGCAGATTTATCTAAAGCTAATTTTTCTGGATGCCAATTGAGAGGAGCAATTTTTGATGGAACTAATTTAATGGAGGCAGATTTTAGAACTGCCGACGGTTTTTCAATAGACCCAACAAACAATAGAATCCGTAAAGCAAAATTTAGAAAGGATAATGTTTTGGGGTTATTAGAAGGGTTAGGAATTAAGGTTGAATGACTTTGAAAATTGTCTCAACA
Source organism: Crocinitomicaceae bacterium (assembly GCA_045107045.1). Lineage (GTDB taxonomy): Bacteria > Bacteroidota > Bacteroidia > Flavobacteriales_D > Crocinitomicaceae > Putridiphycobacter. Next base: position 71,651 of record JBGCFR010000012.1, on the reverse strand, counting down.
AAAAAATATTTTTATCTGAAAATAAATATTCGTAAAGTTAGTAACAGATAATTTTTTGGTAATTTGATACTTTTGCTTTATCTTGCAGGTATTAATGCGGTTTTCGCAGAAGTGTTTTAATTTTTTTGTGGCTTCGACTAGTCATCATACCCCCGCAAAATGTTAAAACACTTTTTATTTTTCTAATCTTTCTTTTCGTAATTTACTAGGGCAGTTTCCATATCACCTTTCGATATTGGTTTGCCGAGTGTTTTAACGTTTTATTGTCAATCGGTTTTTTAACATCATAGATGATTTTGCATTTTTCCAGTAGTAAAATAATATACCAGCTCAAGTCAATTTCATACCAAGCATGACTAAACTTTGCGGATGTTGGATGGCCATGATGATTATTATGAAAACCTTCGCCAAAAGAGAATAGTCCTAGAATTGCATCATTATATCCGCTTTCATTGGCCTTATCAATTTCAAAACGTCTGTATCCATATTTATGAGCAGCATAGCCAATATACCAATGGCCAATAATGATTAATGAAATACGTAAACACATTAGAAATAAAGTGGTGTTTAAATCAGTCAGTAAATAAACTAAACCAATAGCCGATAAATTATGCCAATACCAGGTTTTATGAAGTCATTTAAACCAAGAACCATTAAGGATATCTTCTGGTAATTCATACCGGTCATTTTCATCTGTTTTAAAGCTAAGGTGCAGGTACCAGTAGAAATCTTTAAAAATGGAATGCTGGTATGCAAAGTACCTTGGGCAGTCTACTCTGTTTTGCCAATAGTCTCTATAGAAATGCAGTTTTAGCCAAGTAATGGGACTACCCAAACCAGTTAGAGTGAATATGTATACCAGTACATTTCTTGTTAATATTGAAGTTTGATAGGCTTTGTGAATGACCCCCCGGTGCAAACCTACGGAATGACCTAAGCAGACCGATATAAATGTAAATAGTCCGGCGGTAACTATTGTTTTAGTCGAGATGTCACTGAATTCAATAAAAAAGCATGGGATCAACATACAATAAAACCAGATTGACTTTGACCAAGAAAAAGTTAATGTGCCTTGTGCAGGAAAGATAAGATTTTTCATGTTATTATTTATTTGCTGTAATGACATAATAGCCGAAATTTCTTAGACAAAATCCAGTCAATAAAGCATAAACGGATCCTTTCAAATTATTAATGCTTTCCTTCTTTAAGGTTTTTCCTTGCCATTTTTTCTTAATAACAAAACTTGAAGTAGCTACTGGAACATGCAAAACAGATGGTGCGACGCGATACCAAATGTTTTTTACCTCAATATTTTTATAACCAATTGCTTTCATATCTTCAACGACTTTGTTAATGTTTCCCAAGCTGCTTAATGCCCATGATTTACAAAGGCCGTCATAAACATATTTTGAAAGACTAGACATTTGCTGATATGGCTTTTTAGTAAAAGCATCAGAAATGACAATTTTTGCTTCTGGTTTTAATATCCGATAACTTTCTTCAAGTGCTATAAAATCGCAACCACTATGGCTAAAACTTTCAATTGCAATGGCACCATCAAAGCTACCATCTTCGCATTTAGTATCCTTATAGTTTCTGTGCAATATTGTACTTCTTTCGGTTTGTGCATGCTTATTGCCATGCATTACTTGAAAAGGCGAAACTGTAAAGCCGGTTATTGAAAGGTTAGGGTAATGTGTAGTACCATATTTAATAGTTGCACCCATCCCACAACCTAAATCAGCAATGTGTTTTGGTTGGTCTTTTATGTCAAGTTGAGAGAATAAGAAGCCATTCATTGCTTCAAGCATGGTATCTCTTTTAAAAGGATTTGTTTGAAACAACTTAAAGTAGCCAAAGTGCATATTCATGTTTTGACTCCAATGCTCATAATCTTCAGTGGCTTCTTGGTAGAAGTCAATTATTTTTTCTGTTCCTGTTCTTAGGTCTTCTATTGATGGATTCAATTTAATAGTTAAGTTTTTCATGATATTTATTTTAAGGTAGTTGGTGCGTTATTCTTTATTTTAAAGGTTACAAAAACAAAGTATCCTGCTATAATCATTGGAATTATTACGAAGTAGATAATTCCAAGAGATTCGTTAATGTGCTCAGTAATCAGAAAGCCCATAGCAGCGTATGAAATCACAATTGCCCAATAAATTGAAATCAATTTTTGAATATATTGACTGAATTGTTTCCACTGCAAAAGAATTACTAGGGCTAATATGATTTGAATACCACCAAGGAGTGCTTGAGCGATTAGACCAAAAAAAATGGTTATGATCATAGCATAAAGCACTACCGTAATTCCAAAACTCCATTTGTTAATATTGTGTATTGTTCTCATAATTTATTGTTTCTAAAATTTCAGAAAGTTCTGAAACTTTTATTCGTAAAAATAGGGAACGCTTTGCTCCCTTTAAATTTTATTTTAAAAGTTTAATAATTGTTTTTGTAAACCAATTGGCTTCTTTATTTACTATTTTTTGCATAATGTCATCAGCTTTGCTGGCTAAAGCATACAATTCTTTTGTCTGTTTAATTAATTCATCAGTTTTTTCACTTCCATCAGATTTAATATTGCTGACCTCTTTCAATACCTTCATAGTTGGCTGAATTTCTCTTCTGCTTCGCTCTCTTCCTATTTGTCGGGCTAATTCGTAAACATCTTTTTCTGAATAAAAATATTCTTTTCGATCGCCTAATTTGTTTTTTTTAAAAACGATTCCCCATTCCATCAATGAACGAAGGTTGGTACTTGTATTACCTCTAGAAATATGGAGCGATTCCATAATTTCTTCCATTGAAAGGGCTTCTGGTGAAATCAAAAGTAAAGCATGTATTTGCGCCATGGCTTTGTTAATTCCCCATAAAGTACCTAAAGATCCCCAGGTTTGAATAAAATTATCTTTTGCTTCATTGTATTCCATACCACAAATATATAAATTAATTTTAAACTTTCAGTAATTTCTGAAAGTTTAAAATTAATATTGCCTTTCCCTGTTCTCGAAAAACTTGAAATTCTAGTTGAATTGATCTTAATTAGTTTCTTTCAATTAAATTTGTCAAAATCTTTACATAACAATTATGCTTGGCTTAAAACTACCAACTGATCCGCGTTGGGCAAATATCGCAGAATCAAATCTTGAGGAAATTTTAACGGATCATGCCTGGTGTGAACAAAAAGCCGCGAGTAATGCCATTGCTATTATTGCAAATAATTCTGAACATGAGGAATTAGTGACTGAAATTACTAAGATTGCAATGGAGGAAATGGAACATTTTCAGCAAGTGCATCAAATAATTTTGAAAAGAGGCTATACTTTAGGACGCGAAAGAAAAGATAGCTATGTGGGTGAGCTTTTTAAATTTATGGAGAAAGGCAGAAGCCGCACATTGGCAATGGTTGATCGATTATTGTTCTCAGCAATGATTGAAGCACGAAGCTGCGAACGATTTAAAGTATTATCAGAAAATATTCAAGACCAAGAATTAGCAAGTTTTTATAGAGATTTAATGATTTCGGAAGCTGGTCATTATACTACATTTATTGGTTTTGCCCGTCAGTATGGTGAAGGTATTGATGTTGATTCCCGTTGGAAAGAATGGCTAGATTTTGAAGCAGTGGTCATTCAAAACTATGGAAAGTCAGAATCTATTCATGGGTAAATCTTAAAAAGAGGCACTAACTAATCGCTACTATTCCTTATCTTTGCGGCAATTAATCAGATGACATGATCATAGAAATTGAAGGTAAACTAGTAAGTCAAGATATTTTTGATAAGCATTTCGTTTGTAATTTAAGTGCTTGTAAAGGGGCTTGTTGTGTTGAGGGAGATGATGGAGCTCCATTAACGACTGAAGAAGTAGATTTGATTGAAGAACATTTAGATGAGATTAAGCCTTATATGACAGAAAAAGGCATTGAGGTAGTTGATGAAAAAGGTGTTTTTTACATGGACAGAGTCAATGAACCTGTAACATCTCTTGTGAATGGTAAGGATTGCGCTTTTGTAACACTTGACGAGCAAGGCATTACTAAATGCGGAATTGAGCAGGCCTATCGAGAAGATAAAATACCATTTAATAAACCAGTTTCTTGTCATTTGTACCCAATACGAGTCACAAAATACACCAAATTCGAATCACTAAATTACGACCGTTGGCCAATTTGTAAACCTGCTTGCGCCTTAGGCGAAGAATTAAAAATTCCCGTATTCAAATTCCTGAAAGAACCTTTGATTAGAAAATATGGTGCTGAATTTTATCAAGAAATGGAAAAGGTTAGTGCTGAGCTTGAGAATTATCAAAATTCAGATTAGCAATATAAGTGTACAACTATTAACATGGACAATTTATCATTATTTCAAACCGTAAATTCCAGTTTTAACACTGCTTTTCTGCGTTTGTAAAGTTTGTCTTTAATTTAGCAATTGACGCTTATATATTTGTTGTGGCAAAATAAGCCACCAAATTTATAATATAAATTAATACTTTAGATCATGATAAGAATAATAGCAATTCCCTTTCTTTTACTAATTGGTTCAGCTTCATCTTTTGGACAAACCTATAATAAAATAGATAACCGCGTAAAGTTAATTATCGATAGTACATATAATAGCTTAATAGAAAAGAATAAGGTAGTAGGCACGAGTATAGCTATTGTCAAAAATGGTGAAATTATTTATGCCACAGGTTATGGCTATCAAAATCAAGAAAGTAGTATAAAGGCTGATGAAAATACGATTTATAGAATTGGATCATGCACCAAATCATTTACCGCTTTGTCGGTAATGCAATTGCAGGAGCAAGGTAAACTTGATGTTAACAATCCTATTCAAGAATATGTTCCTCAAATTAAGATTAAGAATCGGTTCACTGAAGAGAATCCGATTTTAATTCATTCAATTTTTAATCATAGTTCAGGCCTTCCTAGTGACATTATTAATGGTTTCTTTTGTGACAATCCTCCTTCAATAGATTGGTTAATTGATCAACTAAATAAATGCACTATGGCAGCATCATCAGGCTACCAGCATTCATATTCTAATACAGGTTATAGTTTACTTGGCAAGTTGATAGAGGAAACATCTGGTCAAGACTATGAAGCATACGTAAGTGATAATATTTTTAAACCTCTTGGCATGACTTCATCTTACATTACTGCACCATCAAATTTACTTACTCAAACATCTAAAGGGTATATGGACGATAAAGCTATAGACGAAACCATGATTAGAGATGCTGCTGCTGGTTTAATTCACAGTAATGTAATAGATATGGCAAAATACGTTAATATGTATTTGGCTGATGGAAAATCTCTTGCTTCAGCTGCTTCAATAGATGAGATGGAAAAAGATGGCCTAGATAAACTAGTGCTGCAAACTAGTAGGCAATGGGGTTATGGGCTATACGGGAACGATATATCAATTGTAACAGGAGATGACAGTGTAAAAGCCCGAGTTATTGGGCATGGTGGCGATACTTGGGCTTTTCATGCAGACTTTCAGTATATTCCTGAGTTAAATTTAGGAGCGGTTGTACTTACAAATACTAATAATGGATCGAAAATAAGATCTGCTAAAAAGCTATTGGATTTATACCTCAAAACTTCCAGTAAATCCACAATTAAAGTGCTTGCTAAAGAAGCGAATCCTGATTTACCAAAAGACCTGATTTGTAGTCCAAATGATATTATTGGGCAATATCATTTAGGAGGCATTACTATTAATGTTGAGAATCCAGAAAAGATAAAATTTAAACAAGGTGGGGCTAAAATAGTTATGAAGCCAATGAATGATTCTTTAAGGTATAATGCTAAAGTCAAATTATTGAGTATTATACCTATAAAAATTAAACACCAAGAGTTTAAGTTTGTTGATTATAATAAAGAAATTTATATGAAGGTGATTCAGACAAGAACTGGAAACGAGGACTATGTCAGTAAAAAGTCAGAACGAAAGATAATTCCAAATGACTGGAAGAATAAATTAGGAAATTACACATTAGTTGGCGATTTTTACGAGTGTAAAGATTGTCCGTACATGAATTTTGAAGAGTTGGGTCTTTCTCTTGCAATTAAAAATGAAATTTTAGTAATGAAGTTAGATGGAAAGTCAAAAGATGTAGAAAGAGAATTAAAATTTGATCCAATTTCAAGCGAAATTGCTACTAGCTATGGGATTGGCCGAAATTCAGGCGAAACGCTTCGTGTTTTAAAGAATGGAAATCTATTTTATAGTGGATTCGAATTCCAAAAATTGCCTTAATTTATAATGAAAGAATATAGGATGAATAAAGATAGTATTCAGAAGCCCAAAAAGACATTTTGGGCTATGAATATTAGTGGGTGGGCTTTAATGTCAATCATTAATATTGTATTTCAGACAGAATATTTCACTACAAATTTTGATGCATTTTACTACTCATTTGTCATTACTAGCTTTGGGTTCTTCATGTCGATCTTGATGCGATTTGTTATATTAAGATTTAAACTTATTGAGTTAAAATTTATACTAGTTATTCCAATACTTGTGCTTATTACCGTTGTGGCATCCATACTATGCACCTTGGCTTTTTCAGGAATTATTTCATTATTTTTTGATGACCAGAGTTCTTCTCTTTCAGGAATGGTAAGAAACGTATTTAATTTCAATTTGGTTTTTTTAATTTGGACTCTTATTTATACAAGTTTCTTGTTTTTTGAGCGACAAAAATACCTTGCAGAACAAAAGTTACATCTCTCTCTTCAACTTAAAGAAGCAGAATTAAACAATTTAAGAAAACAACTTAGCCCACATTTTTTATTCAATGCCATTAATAATATCCGAAGCTTGATATTAATAGATCCTGAAAAATCAAGAGAGGCCCTTTTGAATGTGTCCGATTTATTGAGATATGCGCTAAATTATCAAAAAAGGGAATCAGTTACTGTAGAGGAAGAAATGGAAATTGTGCAAGGCTACATTAACCTTAATAAAATTCATCTAGGCAAAAATGTCAACTTTGAAATAGATATCGTGCCTGAGTTGAATGATTTGGGTATTCCGCCAATGTCCATTCAGTTATTAGTGGAGAATGCGATTAAACACGGTGAAATTATTGCAGGCAGTGTGGTTACAGTTCAGGTTAAACAGTTAAACAATTACCGAATAATTCAAGTGTCAAACCCAGGAAAATTGGATCATTCCAATTCAGATGGTATTGGGATTAAAAATTTAAATGAAAGACTTCAATCTATGTACCAGACAAGGGCAGAGTTTCTCATTTTCGAAGAGCAGGGAATCGTTAATGCACAAATCAAGATATCATGATTAAATCAATTATTGTTGAAGATTCAGAGTTAGCAAGAATAGAATTAACAAATTTGTTGTCTCAAAACAAATTAATATCTATTGAAGGAGCAGCGGAGAATGGTAAGGAGGCAATTCAATTAATCAATAAGATAAATCCGGATCTTGTTTTTATGGATATTCATTTGCCAGATATGGATGGGTTTGAGGTGTTGAATACAATTCATCATATTCCGCAAATTATTTTTACAACAGCATATGATGAGTATGCAATAAAATCTTTTGAATATAATACATTAGATTATTTGTTGAAACCAGTTAAAATTGAACGCTTAAACGAAGCCATTAAGAAGGCTGAAAAGGACATTGTTGAAAAACCTAAACGTTCAATTGAGAACAGCATTTTCATAAAGGATTCGGATAAATATTCTATAGCAAAATTAAAAGATGTCCAATTATTTCATACTGAAGGAAATTACACAAAAATTTTTTTTAATGACCAATCTCCTTTATTGCATAAATCACTAAATCAAATAGAAAACCGGCTCGATCCTGAATTTTTCTTTAGAATTAACCGACAAGAAATCATAAACATTCAGCATATTGTTAAAGTAGATAAATGGTTCAAAGGAAAACTAAAATTGACACTGACTTCAGGAAAAGAAGTAGAAGTGAGTGATCGACAGAGTGTTAAACTAAAGCAATTATTGAGTTTTTAACATTACATGTTTACTTCATCATCCAAGATCCGCCCACACTAATTACATTTTCTAAGCTAAGGTACTCTTGAAAAGTATCTTCATTAATGCCTCCAGTTGGGCAAAATTTAACCTGAGGGAAGACATTTCCATATGTTTTTAGTGCTTTTATACCCCCAAATAAGTTCGCTGGAAAAAACTTAAGTGTTTCGCATCCACTTTCTAACCCCAAAATAATTTCACTTGGGGTTGTAATTCCAGGAATAAATGGAATTTTTGAAGCATGCTGATAATCACACAAGGATTGAGACAAACCTGGATTAACAATAAAGTCTACACCAATTGATTCCATAATGTCAACTTGTTTTTTAGAGATGACTGTGCCTACGCCTAACGTAATTTCGTTGGAATATTCAGCCTTAATTATCTCTAAAGCTTTTGGGGCAAATGTGGTTCTCAATGTCACTTCAATACACTTTATTCCTTTGGAGAGCAAAGTTGAAATAATACCATCAATTTCATTTGCATTATTAATAGTAACTACTGGAATTAGTGGATGTGCACTTAAAACACTATCAATATTATTCTGATTCATAAACTTAAATTATAAAGCTAGCGCCTTCTTCACTTGATGAAATAATTGTTTTCAATCCAACAAACATTTCACGTCCATAGCCGCTTACGTCTTTGTTGTTTTTTGTTCTTATTGGTCTAGTATTAACCTCAGTATTATGGCACTCGAGGGTGCCATTTATAGCATCAAGTGTCAATTTATCTCCAGTTATAATTTTACCAATAATTCCACCATCATGCGCTTCTGGAACAACATGAATTGCGGCTGGAACCTTGCCCGACGCACCTGACATTCTTCCATCAGTCACCAATGCTACTTTGTAACCTCTTTTTTGTAATATAGTTAAAGTAGGGGTCAGTTTATGAAGTTCAGGCATACCATTTTGCTTAGGACCTTGAAATGGAATAATGGCAATAAAATCTTTATTCAATTCATCATTTTTAAAAGCCGTGATGAGGTCATCTTGTTCATCAAAAACAACTGCAGGTGCTTCAATTAAATAATGTTTTTCATCAACTGCTGATGTTTTGATTACTGCTCGACCAATATTTCCTTTTAAAATTTTTAAACCACCTTCAGTATTAAAAGGATTGTCGGCAGTTCTAACAATTGTTTCATTTAACGATTCTGTAGCGCCTTGCTTCCATTCAATTTTATTATTTTTTACTGATGGTTCTTGTGTAAATTTACTCATGCCATACCCTAGTATCGTATGTACATCTTCATGCAATAAACCATGTTTTAAAAGCGTATGAATAATCAAACCCATTCCTCCGGATGCATGAAAATGATTAACGTCTGCAGCACCATTTGGATACACTCGTGTTAGAAGCGGAATTACTTTGGATAAATCTGAAAAATCATCCCAATTAATAATAATTCCAGCTGCACGAGCTATTGCGATAATATGAATGGTATGGTTTGTGGAACCACCAGTGGCTAGCAAACCAATGATCGCATTTACAATTGTTTTTTCACTTATAATACCAGCAATGGACGATTCAAAATTTCGATTATTAATTAAACTTACAAGAACCCTGGTAGCTTCTTCATTTAATAATTGACGAATAGACATGGTTGGATTTACAAAACTTGAACCTGGTAGTTGAAGACCCATAATCTCCATTAACATTTGGTTACTATTTGCGGTACCATAAAACGTGCATGTCCCGGGTGAATGATAGGAATCAGATTCACCTTTCAGTAATGCTGCTCTGTCTATTTTGCCTTCAGCAAAGTCCTGTCTAATTTTTGCCTTTTCTTGATTACTTATACCAGACTCCATTGGACCGCTAGGCATAAACAGCGCAGGTAATTGCCCAAATTTTAGGTTTCCAATTAGGAGTCCTGGAATAATTTTATCGCAAATTCCCAAGTTAATCACTCCATCAAACATGTCATGAGATAGTGCTACAGCTGTTGAAAGACTAATGACATCTCTACTATGCAATGATAACTCCATGCCCGGCTGACCTTGAGTGACACCATCACACATGGCAGGAACAGCACCTGCCACTTGAGCTACTGCATTATTTTTTTGAGCATATTGGCGTATTTTTTTAGGATAGTCTTCATAAGGTTTATGTGCAGAAAGCATATCATTATACGCGGTGACAATCCCTATGTTAGGCCTTTCATTTTTCGCTAAAACTGATTTATCATCTGCACCACACCCTGCAAAACCATGGACTAAATTTCCGCAACTCAAATGTGCCCTGCTATATGAGTCCTTAAGTCTAGATTTCATTTCTGCTAGGTAAGTATCGCGCGTTGGCTTACTTCTAGTTATAATTCTTTCCGTTATTTTTTTAATCTCTTTATTTATCATGGTAATGAACTATAGTATGTTTTCATCTGAGGACACTCCTCTATAAAATACGTAATGGGTTTTCTATCAATTTTTGATTGATTGAATACTTCCTTTTTTTCTTCTCCAAAAATCATTAAAGCAATATGATAACTATTTTTAATTAGACCTTTGCTACAAGTAATTCTATCTTGAGGATATTGTGGTGCATTTGTTTGGGCAATGCTAATTTCTTCAGAATTTAGAAGGGCTTCTGATGTTTTATCGTCTGGAAATAGTGATGCGGTATGACCATCCGTTCCCATACCCAGTAAAACAAAATCAGTTCTGCTTTTAAAAATATTGTATTCATTAATCGTCTCTTGCTCTACTTCTCTTTTGGTCATGCTATAAATAGACACTAAATCAACATTAGCTTCAGAAAATATATTTCTAATCATTTTTTCGTTGCTGAAATCATTATCAAGGGGCACATTTCTATCATCCACAAGACCAATATGCACTTTGGTCCAATCAATGTCTGTTTCTGCAAATTTTTGGTATAAATGTTTTGGCGTACTTCCACCTGAAAGTAGAATTCTGCTATCACCAAATTTATTAATGGCAGCATTTATTATTTCTATTAAATCGCTAAGCAGCTCCTGTTCTAATGCTTCTTTGTTGTTAAATACATCCATTATTAGTCCGTCTTATTTGTTGCCCAAAAATGGCCATCATTTAACACATTATCACCAGGTCCCCATGACCCAGCCTCGTATAGTACGTTTTTATGGTGAGTCGCTTTCCAACTTTTTACAATAGATTCAATCCAAACCCAAGCAGTTTCCAATTCATCTTGTCTCATGAACAGAGTTTGTTCACCTCTTAAAATATCAATGAGAAGTCGCTCATACGCCTCAGGAAAACGCTCTGAAAAAGAATCCATATAATCTAGCTTTAAAGAAATGGGTTTATAACGATAACCACCTGGCCCAGGTATTTTTGTCATTTGAACTAATTCAATTCTCTCTTCTGGCTGCAATCTCATGATTAATTTGTTTCCAGGTATTTTATCATTTTGATTAAATACGTTATGCTTAACAGATTTGAAGTTGATGACAATTTCTGAATATCTTTTAACCATTCTTTTACCAGTTCTTAGGTAAAAGGGAGTGTTTTTCCAGCGCCAATTGTCAATATATGTTTTAATGGCGACATAGGTGTCTGTTTCAGATTCGTATTTTTCTATGTCCTCCAAGTAGGAATTTACTTTGTTACCATCAACAGATCCACGGGTATATTGTCCACGAACAGTATCTGTAACAACAGTTTTATTATTGAAAGGTCTTAATGCATTAAGAACTTTAAGCTTTTCATCTCTCAAATAATTTGCTTCTAATTTAGATGGTGGCTCCATTGCTATTAAGCATAGTAATTGTAATAGGTGATTTTGAACCATATCCAGCAATGCACCACTTTTGTCATAATATGGTCCACGTTTTTCGACACCCAAACTTTCAGCAACGGTAATCTGAACACTTTCAATATGTTCAGAATCCCATGATGATTCAAACAGGTGATTAGCAAAACGCAAAACCATTAAATTTTGAACTGTTTCTTTGCCTAAATAGTGATCAATTCTATAAATTTGCCCTTCTGTAAATGATTTACCTACTTCAGCCTGAATTTCTTGTGAGGTGGCTAAACTATTTCCCAATGGTTTTTCAAGAACAACTTTACTATTTGTGTTTATCAAACCAGCCTCCTTTAGTGTACCGCAAATTGAACCAAAAGCGGCTGATGGTGTCGATAAGTAAAAAACACTTTGGTAATTGTTTGTCTCTTTAATTGCCTCCTTTAGTTTGCCGTATTCTAAAACAGAGGCTTCTGCCAAACAGATTAAATTTATTTTTTCCGTAAATAGATCTATCAGACTTTTATCTACTTTATAATCAATTGATGTTTCGATAAATTTTTTTAAAGATTCGAAAAACTCAGACTCATTGCCAGTATGCCGGGTAACTGCATAAATTTGATAATCAACGTTGAGCTGCTTGTCTACAAACCTATGAAAAAAAGCAGGATAAATTTTTCTAAGGGCTAAGTCTCCATCACCTCCAAAAATAACAGCATTAAAGGGCTTTATTGTTTTTACTTTCTTCACGAACTATAAATTTTTCAAAACAAATATAAATACTTATTGTTATAATTACAATAAGATTAGTTTTAATATTATATATTTGTAAGAAAGGTAACAATAAAAATTTTAAATTTAACAATATGGATTTGATAGTAGATAGTGGTTCTACGAAAAGTGATTGGGTAATAGTAGATGGTGAGAATAGACATGAATATTATACAATTGGACTAAATCCCTTTTTTCATGATGAAGATTCAGTATATGACGCTATATGTGAAAACAAAGAATTGTTTTGGTTCAGAGATAAAATAACGAATTTATTTTTTTATGGAGCAGGATGCTCTTCGGATTCATTAAACGCAATAATTGAAAAAGGTTTGCAAAGAGTGTTTCCTGATGCAAATATTGTAGTTGATCATGATTTGAAAGCATGCGCTTTTGCAACTTATGAAGGAGAGCCATCAATATCTTGTATTATTGGCACAGGGTCTAACTCATGTTTTTTTGATGGTAAGGATGTTTTTGAAGAAGTGCCTGCATTAGGTTACATCTTAGGTGATGAGGGGAGTGGTTCATATTTTGGAAAGAAATTATTGACGGATTTTTTATACAATAAATTGCCACAGAACATACATAATGCCTTAGCTAATGATTTAGGGTTAACAAAAGAGGATATAATAAAGAATGTATATATGTTGCCAAATGCAAACGTATATCTAGCTTCTTTTATGAGGTTTGTGGTGAAACACGGGGATGATATTTATTTTAAAGAGATGATATATGAAGGTTTTAAACACTTCATTGAAGAACATGTTTGCTGCTATCCAAATTATAAGATGTATAAAGCTCACTTTATTGGGTCAATTGCCTTTTTGTTTTCAAAAGAGCTTAAAAAAGCATGCGATTTCCATAATATAAAATTGGGTCAAATTATTCAGAAACCAATTACTGGACTAATTAATTATCACCAAAGAGTGGTCGTAAAATCATAAAGTAGGGATCAAACATAAGCAAGTTTGCATTAACTCTACAATTTAATAAAAAGAGTTGACCTAGGTTAATGACCACCACCAACCGCATCATCTAATGATACGCCTTGTTTCTTTAGAATTACTCTCAGATAAAGAGCAAAAAACACCAAATAGGCGAAGCAAAAAACACCTATAATAAACGAACTTTGTATTCCGGTGATATCTGCTAATTTTCCTTGAATTGGAGGAATGATTGCACCACCTAAAATCATCATTACTAAAAATGCTGATCCTTGTGGTTGGAACTTTCCAAGACCGGCAAGTGATAATGAGAATATAGAAGGCCACATAATTGAGCAAAAAAGACCACAGCTTAAAAATGCATAAATGGCCACCATTCCACTGGTAGAAATACCAACTAAGATAGCAATAACACCTAGAATACCAAATACGCCTAATGTTAGAGCTGGTTTGTCTCTAGTTAGAATAAAAGCAACTATTTGCACTATTACACACACAGTATACCAATACAATGCTTCAATTTTATAACCAGCTGCCCATGTTAATGCCAGCACTACTATAAAGGCGCTAATTGGAACAATAACACGTAATTTCTTTTTTAACCCCTCAGAAAAATCGAAGGCATTGATGGCTCCAGTCCATCTGCCAATCATTAAACTGCCCCAAAACATAGCAATGAATGGTGCAATTTCAGACGAGCTATATCCTCCAAATTTTGGGTCTTTTAATAATTCTCCTAGGTTACTACCAATGGCTACTTCAACACCTACATATACAAATATGGCAAGCATTCCTAATGTAAGTTGAGGGTATTGCATGGCACCCCAACCAATTTTTTGTTTTTTGCCCTGTGTGAAAGCGAAAAATATCCCACCAACTATCACAATTAAACCAAAAGAAAGCCACATTACTCTGCTATTATCAAGTGGTGTTTTTAAAAGTTCAATTTGTTGACCTAAATAAGTAACTAATTCAGTATTCGTTGTATACTCTTCAGGACTGAGTTCTGCAAGTTTGGTTTCAAAATTCTTTAAATCCTTTGATTCTTGTGTGGTATAACTATAAAATACTGGTACAAAGCAGAAAATTAATAGTACTGTCATTGAAATTAGGGTGGTCGCTGCGTTTATTGGCTTATCCTCTACTTCAGTTTTAATTGCTTCGGAGTCATCCTCAATTTGACCAGAAGGTAATTTTTTGGAAAGCCCAAATAGGGCGGATACCATCATAAAAAGTAGGGCAACGCAGGAATATAGTATAATGACTTTAGTCATTGGTAAGTCCTTAATCATGCTATCGCTCAAAGGCTTTGTTGAGCCAAATAAAGCCAAAGCAATAATTAATGGCCCTATGGTGGTCCCCAAACTATTAATACCTCCACCAAGGTTAATTCTGCTTGCACCAGTAGCCTCATCACCTAGTAATATCATAAATGGGTTAGCTGAGGTTTGTTGCAATGAAAACCCAAGAGCCACAACAAACAATCCAATTAGCATACCTGAAAATAAGTTCATGTATACTGATAGAATCATAACCAATGAACCAAAAGCAGAGAGCAATAAGCCAATCACTATGCTTTTTTTATACCCCCATTTATTAATAAAGTCTTTGCCAGCCAAAGTGCTGATAAGAAAAATTGTAAGTGCGCCAACATAATAGGCCATGTAAAAAGCAAAATCAATTAATTGACTTTGAAATTGGTCTAAACTAAAGTAATTCTTACAAAATGGAATAAATACACTGTTTCCGGCTGCAATAAAGCCCCAGAAAAAAAAGACAGTTGATAATGTGGCTAGAGCACCATTGTTTTTGTTTTGACTCATTGTTATATTTTAAGTTAATGCAGCTTTATCGAAAACCACTAGTTCTTTATACAGTTTAAAATAATTGTGCACTATAATCCGAAATATAGCTACAATAATTATCAAATTCTAATAAAGCAATTCTATTCTTTTTTTCAAGAATGTTTACGCAAGTTAAAAATAAAATCTATTATTGTACATACTACAATAACTTAATTTCAAAATTAAAATTTCGCTTTGAGATTTGTGCATCCTAAAAGAAGAAACAATAGTAGAGTATAGAGGTGAAATTTCGTATTTATTATAGGGTCAGTAATGTCATTACATTTTAAATACGAATTCATTGTTTTTTACTAGCTCTTCGTATTTTTCAGAGTCAAATGAAAACAGTTTGGCAGGACGGTGTTTTACATTTTTTTGCTTTTCGTCAAGTTTTAGTAATGGTATCGCTTTAATTTTTTTTCTAAAATTTGCTTTATCCATCTCTAAACTATTGGCATATTCAAATAATTGTTGCATTTGATTCAAAGTGAATTTTGGAGGCAATAAGTCAAAGCAAACTGGTTCAGATGCTAACTTTTGTTTTAATACATCAAAAGTTGATTTTAAAATTAAATTATGATCAAATGCTAATTCTTTCACTTCATGAATCGGGACCCACTTAACAGCTTCCGCCCAAGAGGAAGCTTCAATTTTAAAATTTTCAATTCGTATTAATGCAAAATACGCTGTCGTAATTACCCTACCTTGAGGATGTCTATTGGGTTCACCAAATGTTTGAGCCTGGTGTAAATCAATATTGCTAATACTGGTCAATTCTGTAAGAATTCGTTTGGCTGCAATCGATAAATCTTCGGTTGGATAAACCAAGTCTCCTGGTATAGCCCAAGAATTAATGAATGGCTCAACAGATCGTTTAATTAACAGAACATGAATTTGACCATCTTTAAATCCAAAAATAACTGAATCAACAGAAAACGAATAAGAAAATAACTTACTAATTTCAACTTTATCCATAACTACTATTGCGCTTCAAATTGAACTGAAGCATCTTTAATACTAATATTAAACATACCTGGTTCTGTAATCCAATTCCCTTGAGAATCTGAAAACTTTAGGTCGTCAAAATTAATAATAAATTTTATAGTTTTACTTTCATGAGGTAATAAGTCAATTTTTTCAAATCGTACTAATCTTTTTCCAGCTGGAACCATAGATGCTTTTTCATCTGAAAGGTAAAGTTGAACGACTTCTTTTCCTGCTTTGTCTCCAGTATTTTCTACCGTCACTTCAACAGTAATAGTCCCTTCACTGGTTATCTTTTTTTCATTTACTCTAAGATTAGAGTATGAGAAACTAGTATAGCTTAACCCATATCCAAATTCCCATTCAGGATCAAATGCATCAAATTGATATGTTTTGCCAGAGCGGTCTACACTTCTAGGATGATCGTAAAATTCAAATATACCGTCGTATTTTGGATAAGTGTATGGCAATTTCCCACTTGGGTTAACATCCCCAAAAATTATATCAGCCAATGCTTTACCACCGGGGTCACCAGGTAAATATGCCTGAATAATAGCTGCTGAACCCTCTACTATTTCATGAATTACCCTTGGACGGGCTTCTACCATTACAAGAACAACTTTTTTGCCAGTCTCAAATGCAATTTTTGCCAGATCCAACTGGGCTTGTGGTAAACGTAACGACCTTATGTCACCTGGTTTTTCTGTTGATGGCAACTCTCCTAAGCACAACACAATTATGTCTGAACTTTTTGCTTTCATTTTAAAGTCTTCAATGTCCGCTAATACTGAATTTTCCCATGCATCAATATAATTCATTTTCACACCCTCACTGTAATTGCAGTTAGCTGCTCCAACCTTCTTGGCAATAGCCTCATAAATAGTTTCGAATCCCTTAGAATTATAGTTTGAATCAACGCCTTGCCAAGTATGGGTCCAAGCACCATTTAAATTAGTTAAACTATTTGCTGCGGGTCCGGCTACTAAAACCTTTGCGCTTTTATTTAACGGAAGTATATTAGCATTATTTTTAAGTAAAGTAATGGATTCTAGTGCTGCAGAATGAGCTGCCATTTTAAATTCCGTGCCTCCAAATAGAGGATAGTCCATCTCTTCATAAGTTTTCTTGTCAAATAGTTCCGTGGCAAATTTCACCCTCAAAATTCTTCTCACGGCATCATCTAATCTTTTAGTTGAAACTTTCCCTTCTTCTACTGATTTTTTTAAGAGGTCACAATAGGTTTTGTAGTGAGGAGCTAATGGAACCATACTCATATCAACACCAGCATTAATCGCTGAAACAATGGCTTCCTGAGCATCTTTTGCCACATTATGAACAGTTTCAAGCATTATAAAATCTTCCCAATCTGATACCGTAAAACCCTTAAACCCCCATCTGTTTTTAAGTAAATCTGTTAATAAAGCCTTGTTAGTATGTCCAGGAATACCATTGACGTCGCCACTGTTAATCATTAAAGTCATTGCACCGGCGTCAATTGCAGTTTTAAAGGGAGGTAAATAAATTTCTGTCATATATTTTTCTGGAATCCACGCAGGCGTTCTATCTCTTCCTGATTGTGGCATGCTATATCCCACAAAGTGTTTTAGACAAGCCGCCACATGATGACAACCAACTGTTTCCTCGCTACCTTGGTAACCTAAAACTATTTCTCTTCCCATTTCTGATGCCAAATACGGATCTTCGCCTAAAGTTTCGAAATATCTTGACCACAATGGTTGTCTAGCTACATCAAGTACTGGAGAAAAATTCCATCTAATACCAGATGCCCTTGTTTCATAGGCCGTAATTTCTCCAAACTTCTTCGCTAAGTCTTTATTCCAGGTAGCAGCAAGACCAATTTCTTGAGGAAATAACGTGGCTTTTTTTGTATAGTTTACACCATGAATGGCATCTACACCGTAAATAATTGGAATATCACTAGTACCGTTTAAAAATGGTGCATTTACAGCGGAAAATACTGTTTCCCATTCATCTAAGCTTAAGGTATGGGAGCTCACATTTAGCATTGAACCTACTTTATATTTATCAAGGGCTTCGGCTAATTTTACCTCATCAATTTTTAATGGTTCAAGCGGTTTATTATTTTTATCAACTGCTAAAATAGCATCTAAAGTTATTTGGCAAGTTTGCCCTACTTTTTCTGTCACTGACATTTTGCTAATCAGTTTATCAATCTTTTTTTCGATTTTATCTGATGAAGTAAATCGATTTTGCCCATGGATTATAGAAATACTTAAAATACAGAGTATTGTTACCCAGAAATTCTTTTTATGGTTCATAAAATTCAATTAATCCGACGAATATATTTAATTATTGTCTAAAATACAATAATTAAATACTAATTGGTTAAATGCGAGTGACAATTCTTAAAATATACGACCAATTCAACAAAATAATGCTTGAAATTAATTAGATTTGTTAAGACTAGAATAACAAAAAAAAATGAGTAAAATCGAAGACTTTAGAACCCATATTAACGAGGGACATACCTTTAAAAAAGATTATATCGTTTTAGGCGGTGCTATGTTAGATGATGAACCGGTTAGTGACGCATTAGTTAAAATACCTTTAAAAACATTAAATAGACATGGTCTTATTGCCGGTGCAACTGGTACCGGTAAAACTAAAACCATGCAGGTAATTGCCGAGCAAATGTCATTAAAAGGTATTCCATCATTGTTAATGGATATTAAAGGCGATTTGAGTGGATTAGCACAACCGGGTAGTTCAAACGATCATATTGTTTGGCGTCATGGTGCCATTGGCGTACCATATGAAGCTGAAAAAATGCCAGTTGAATTAATGAGCATCTCTGAACAAAAAGGGGTGCGTTTAAGGGCAACCGTATCTGAATTTGGACCAGTGCTACTGGCCAAAATGCTTGAATTAAATGATACACAGGAAGGCATTATGTCAATACTATTTAAGTATTGTGACGATTCGAAATTACCGCTTTTAGATTTAAAAGATTTAAGAAAATCACTCCAATACATTAACGGAGAAGGCAAGAAGGATATTCAAAAAGAATACGGACAAATTTCAAGTAGCTCTATTAGTACTATCATGCGAAAAGTGGTTGAATTAGAGCAGCAAGGTGCAGAATTATTTTTTGGGGAACGCTCGTTTGATGTGCAAGATTTTTTACATGTTAATAAAAAAGGGAAAGGTCAAATTTCAATTATTAGATTAACAGATATTCAAAATAAGCCAAAGTTATTTTCAACTTTCATGATGAGTTTATTGGCAGAAGTGTATGAAACGTTTCCAGAAGCTGGAGATGATGACAAACCAAAACTTTGTATTTTTATTGATGAAGCCCATTTGATGTTTAATGAAGCTTCAGATGCTTTGCTAGACCAAATTGAAATTATTATTAAGTTAATTCGGTCCAAGGGAGTGGGTATTTACTTTGTCACACAGCTACCAACTGATGTGCCTGAAGAAGTGTTGAGTCAATTAGGTTTAAAAGTGCAACATGCCTTGCGTGCATTTACAGCAAAAGATAGAAAAGCCATTAAGCAAACAGCTGAAAATTATCCACTATCAGATTTTTATAAAACAGACGAAGTGATTACAGCCATGGGTACTGGTATTGCATTGGTGACAGGCTTAAATGAAAAAGGAATTCCAACACCATTAGCGGTTACCTTGTTGCAAGCGCCAAAAACGAGAATGGATGTATTAACGAAAAAGGAAATAGATGAGGTAGTTGATTATTCATTGCTGACTGAAAAATACAATAAAGACATTGACCGCAGAAGTGCCTACGAAATTCTTGGTGAAAAAATCGAAAGAATGGAAGAGGAGGAATTACAAGAGGAAAGAAGGAAACAGCAAGAAAAAGAGGACAAAGCCATTGAAAAAACAAGGCGTTCAACTACAAATCGAAGACGAAGCCCAGGAAGACCAAGAAAATCTGCCACTTCAAAAGCGGTGGATAGCTTTGTGAAAACTGCAGGAAGAGAAATTATTAGAGGCGTATTCAGTATTTTTGGGTTAAAACGATAAAATGAGTCAGCCAAAATCTAAATTACCGAATGTTGGCACTTCCATATTTACAGTAATGTCTGGTTTAGCAAACCAAGAGGGTGCCATTAATTTATCACAAGGCTTTCCTGATTTCCCTATTGATATTGAACTTAAAAAAAAGGTGCTGGAAGGGTTGGCAGCAGAACAAGTCCAATATGCGCCTATGGCTGGTCGGCTAGATTTGCGACAAGAAATTGCCAATAAAATGGGTGTCCAACATGACATTCAATTTAATCCAGAAACCGATATAACCATTACATCAGGTGCAACACAAGCCATTTATTCTGCCATTACCGCTTTCATTAATTTGGGAGATGAAGTGATTGTGTTTGATCCTGCATACGATTGTTATGACCCGAGCATTGTATTGAATGGAGGAAAACCAGTTCATGTACCACTCACTTTTCCAAACTATGCTATTGATTGGGACTTAGTGAGGAAAAGAATAAATTCAACTACAAAAATGATTATTGTCAATAATCCGCATAATCCATCTGGAGCGGTGATGACAAGGCATGATTTTGATGAGTTAGAACAAGTATTGGAGGCTAATCCTCAAATTATTTTACTAAGTGATGAGGTTTATGAGCATATGCAATACAATAGTATTCATCAATCCGTATTAAAAAGACCTAGAATTTATAACCAAACTATTGTGACTTATAGTTTTGGTAAAACCTTTCATGTCACTGGCTGGAAATTAGGATATGCGGTTGCACCTAAGCATTTAAGTGATGAATTAAGAAAGGTACACCAATTTCAGGTTTTTGCCGCTAATAATACCATGCAGTATGCCATAGCTAGCTATTTAAAAACAGACAAATCATGGGCAGGTATTTCGGATTTTTACAAGGCAAAAAGAGATTTATTTTTAAAGGAAATGGAAGGATCCAGGTTAAAACCATTACCATGCAATGGCACTTATTTTATGCTCTTTGATTATTCGGAAATATCAAATGAAAATGATGTTGACTTTGCTAAGCGAATTACAAAAGAATTGAAAGTCGCCACTATTCCAGTGTCAGTGTTTTATGAATCAAAACAGGATAATAAAGTGATTAGAATTTGCTTTGCAAAGCAAGATGATACGCTTATAAAGGCGGCACAAATTTTAAAAAATATCTAGATGACAAATCTCAAAATTGCAGGTATTCAGTTTAATATAGTTTGGGAAAATAAGGAGGCCAACTTCTCGAAGCTAGAGACTGATTTTTTATTGAGAATAAAACCAGATGATTTGGATTGCATTATTTTGCCTGAGATGTTTGCAACGGGATTTACTATGAAACCATCTAGTTTTTGGGAAGATGATCAAGGGGTTACTTTCCAATGGCTAAAAAAGTGGGCGAAAAAGCTCAACACCTCTTTTGGAGCTGGAGTAATTACTAAAAGTGAAACGGGAAAATACCAAAACACATTCGTAATGGTCAACCCATCTGGAAACATTGAGTATTATAATAAACGACACTTGTTCAGAATGGGATCTGAAAATGAGCATTATGTTGCTGGGTTGAATCCAACAATTGTTAGCATAAAGGGATGGAAAATTAACTTACAGGTCTGTTATGACTTGCGGTTTCCAGTATTTGCGAGGAATACAATGTCTGACGGTAATCCATTATATGATGCTATGATATATATAGCCAATTGGCCAGAGGCGAGGGCATATGCTTGGCAAAACCTATTGCAAGCTCGTGCTATTGAAAATCAGGCTTACGTTATTGGTGTAAATCGTGTTGGAGAAGATGGAAATGGAATCAAACACAGTGGAGATTCAGCAATATATGGTCCTTTGGGTCAATTAAAACATGAAATTCTAACAGGTCACGAGAAAATTATTTACTGTGAATTAAATAAAAATAAGTTGTTAAGAGCAAGAGAGACCTTCCCTGTCTTATTAGATGCCGATCAATTCAGAATAGCCAATCAATAAATAAATCACCTACTTCACCATAGGAATCCTAGTATAGACGGTATTTATTTTGTCCTTTGATAAGTTTTGGTTAAATTTACGACATATTAATTCTAAAAACTATTTAAATGAAAAAAGTATACTTACTACCTGCCATGCTTTTATTTGCTGGTGTTACTTTCGGTCAAGAAACGGGAGAAGCAGCAGAAATAAGGTTAAAGCAAATTGAGCCTTACACTCAAGTTAACAATGTAAGACCAACTAATTTAGCTGGAGACAGAGCTGAAGGAGATATTATTATTGCTGATGATTTTAGTGTGAGTGCTAACTGGTCAACACCAGCAGATCCTGATGGAAACGCTTGGACAATTGGTACCACTTCACCTGCAGATGTCGTTCAGTATATTGGAGGAATGGCTTCTACTACAGCATCAAACGGACATGCTGCTTTTAATGGTATTTCTTTATTATTAAATGCAGGAACAACACCTTTTGGCCTTCAAAATGCTGTATTAGAATATGTACCAACAATTAACTGTACAGGTTTACCAGGTGTAACACTTGAGTTTGAACAAAGATACAGAGCTTTTAATAGTGATAGTTGTATTGTTGAGGTATCTGGTGATGGAGGAACTTCATGGACACCATTTAGTATTAACCAAGAGTTTTCAACAAATGGTACAACTTTTCAAGGGGTTAAATCAATTAACATTTCAGCTGTAGCCGGTGGTTCTGCTAATGTAAAAGTTAGATTCAGATGGGTTGGATCAGATGACCAACAATTTGGAGCAGGTTATGCTTGGATGGTTGATGATTTTAGATTGATAGAGTCTTGGAATTATGAAGCAGAATTAATTACACCAAAATTCAGATGGGGTGTTGGAGGAACTGTTTGGACAAGTGGGCTAGAGTATCACTTTATTCCTTACGAGCAAACTTCGCCAATTGAATTTTCTGGTCAAATTCAGAATAATGGTGGTGCAACACAAACAGGAGCTTACTTAAATGCTACTGTTGCTGGACCAGAAAGTTTTGATGAAGACAGTCCAACATCAAATATTCTTTTAACTGAGACAGATTCATTTGCTGTTGGCCCTACGTTTACACCAGTAACGGAAGGAATTTACAACTTAGATTTAACTGCTGACCAGGTTAACACTGATGTTGATTTAACTAACAATTCATTTTCAACATCATTTGAAATAACAGATGCAATTTACGGAAGAGATAACGGTGTTGAAGAAGGCGGAATCACAAACTTTTCAAGTAACACTGGACTAAGTTTTGCCATTGGAAATATGATGGAAATATTTGCTGATGCTGTTGTTACTCATATGGATATTCAAATTACTAACGAGTCTGACAATGTTGATCAAGTAATTTACGGTACAATTTATAGATATGATGCTACTGATGATGATTATTTGCAAGAAGCTGTAACTGAGGAATATGTTATTACAAGTTCAGATTTAGGAAATGTTATTCGTATCCCAATGTTTAACCAAGAAAACTTTGATGTTTTTGCAGGTGATGATTTATTAGTAATGGCGGCTCACTTTGGTGGAGACCCAGCTGTTGAATTTGCAACTGCTCAGCCAATTGAATTCAGAACAGTGCGTGGAGTTAGTGATGATGGATCAATAGGGAGTTTAACAAGCCCATCTGCAATTATGGTAAGATTGGTAATGCCTGATGATTTAAGTGTTGAAGGAAGTGATGAAGCTTTTGGAATTAATGTAAGCCAAAATCAACCAAATCCATTTACAAATAACACAGTAATTACATATAGCTTAAACGAAGCTTCAAATGTAACTTTAGACATTGTTGATGTAACAGGTAAATTAATTACTTCAATTAACGAAGGTTCTAGAGGAGCTGGTGAGCACAAAGTGGTCATTAGTGGTGCTGAATTATCTGATGGAGTATATTTCTACAACTTTAAAGCTGGAAACTATTCAGTGACTAAAAGAATGGTAGTAACAAAATAATTAGATTTTAATCTATAATACTAATCCCGCTCCTTTATTTGGGCGGGATTTTTTTTGATGTTAATCAGCTTAGGCTATATCGGTTTATTTATTGGTACGTTCATTTCTGCTACCATTTTTCCAACACCGTCGGAGGCATTTGTTATTGGCGCTTACGAACTAGAATTTAATGTTTATAATGTACTAATTGTAGCCACCATTGGTAATTTGCTTGGTGGGCTCACAAACTACTACATTGGTTATAAAGTAAATTCAGAAGGCTTAAAAAAGAGATTTAACCTTAATCAAGCAAGAATAGAAAGGTGGGAAATTAAATTAGAAAAATATGGCTACTGGTTAGGATTGATATCGTGGCTGCCTATTATTGGAGATCCTATGGTTGGTGTGTTGGGATTTTTTAAAGTTAAAATTTGGCCTTTAACATTAACCATGTTTATTGGCAAATGCGGAAGATACCTCATTTTGACTTTCTTATATTTCGAAGTTTTTTAAAAACTCTCTATAATCAACAGTGTTCTCAATAACCTTTAATTCGGCGTAACGTTGGTGGAATACATTCCTTTTATTCGCCTTTTTGAGAATTTCAACTCGGTATTTATCAAACCATTTTAAAGCCAAAATCTGATCAGAACTAATCGGAATCCTATCAAAGTAATTATCCTTTAAGTCGCTAATAGTAATTAGTGTAATTTCTCTTATTTTTTTTGATAACTTCATAGTGACTTATATTTAATGGCATCTAATCTGTGTATTAAATTGTAGTTTATTGTGAGTATTAACTAAATTTATACCAAATATGAACTTAACTGAAAAATGTTTGTATTAAATACAAAAATACAGTGTCATGAAACTATTTTTAACCTTAATAACTTCTATGTCAATAATTTTAAGTTTCGGTCAGTTTAATTTTGATGCTAGTTGGCATAAAATAGACGAACTTGAAAAGAAAGGGTTGTATCGTGAAGCACTCAAATCAGTGGATTTGATCATAGAAAAAGCCATTGAATCTAAAACGCCAATGCAGGTTGTAAAAGGCAATTTTTTTCAACTTAAGTATAATCAATATATTACTGAAGATGATTATGTTTTGGGAATTAGCAGAATTGAAGACCTTATTAGTAAGACTGATCAAATTACGGCTTCTATACTACATTCAGTGCTTGCGGAAGTTTATTTTGGATTCTATTCAAGAAATAGTTGGAAATTTAAAGACAGAACGGTAATAGATTCCGAAATCAAAAATGATGATATTAGAACATGGGATTTAGAGCAGTTGGCTTTAAAAGTAGTTAAGAATTACCAGGCATCAATACTTTATAGAAAAGTATTATCTGCAAAAAAACTGACTGATTATCCTAATTTGATTATTGGCTATGACAAAGAGTTTTACAATGAACAAACTTTATATCAGTTTTTAGCAAATAGGGCCTTTAAGTTCTTCAGTCAAAATTCATTTAATATTGAAGGGCCTGCAGAGACTTTTAGTATTAATAATGAAACCTATTTTAATAGCAATCAAGCTTTCATTAATATTGTAAATACAACTAGTGATTCATTTAATCTCAAGTTTTATGCGGTTGAGGTTTTACAAGAGTTGACAGAAAACTTATTAGCTAACAATAATCTAGAGTCACTATTTCATGTTCAATTACTTCGGTTAAAATGGGTTAAGAACCAATCTGTATTATCTAATTCAGAAGAGCTGTATGAGCAAGCACTTAAAAATATGACGTCTGCTTATAAAGACCATGTGTTTTCAGGAGAGGCATGGTACGAATTAGCCGAACTCTATTTTCAACAAACCAATAGTCTAGAGGTCTTAAAAGCTACAAAAACCGAGAAGGAAAAAAGATTAAAATCGGCACTAATATGCAAACAAGTTATTACTCAAAACTCAAAATCATTTGGTGCTCAGCAATGCAAATCCTTATTAGGAAAATTGAACAGTAATTCTGTTTCATTAAAAATTGAAGAAACTTATTTGCCAAATCAAAATAGTAAATTTTTAATTACCTATAAAAATCTAAACAATGCACATGTAAAAGTTGTGACCTATAACCATGATGAACGATTAAATTCTGATGAAATTAAGAAGTATTTGAATAAATCGAAGGCTATTTATGAATCAGAAGTCACTTTAACAGGAACAAAGGATTTATTTAATCACTCAATTGAAGCATTGCTACCTGAACTCGAGACAGGGTATTATTTGATAGGTGTTAGTTCGGATAAAGATGTGACCAAAGAGAAGATTGGTTTAGCATATGGTCAGTTTTGGGTAACTTCCTTAACCTATCAAACGAAGGAAGATGCGAATGATGTTGAGGTAATGGCGCTATGTCGTAAAACGGGGCATCCGCTAAATGAGGCTGAAGTAAAGATTAAATTTTCGGAATACAACAATGTATTACGAAAGTACAGTATGAAAACAGTTGGCACTTATAAAACGGATAAAAGTGGTTTGGCTACTGTAAAGGGTTTAAAAAACTATAAATCCTATTTTGTTTCGCTAAAAAGTGGAGATGATTTCTATGAGCCGAAGCAGTCATTTTACCATTACAAGCGCAATAATTCAAGCTATGATAGAGTGCAAATAAAACTATTTACTGATAGAAAATTATATCGTCCAGGACAAACCATTTATTTTAAAGGAATTGCAACAGAATTCAATGGTAAAACCAATGCATTGAAAACCAATTTTAAAACTCAGGTTACCTTCTTTGATGCAAATCATCAAGAGATAAAAAAAGTAGAGTTGGTTACAAATGAGTTCGGATCATTTGAAGGCAAGTTTTTAGCACCTTATGGTGCGCTAACTGGCAGAATGTCTATTCAAACTTTGCATGGTAGCACCAATGTTCAAGTAGAAGAATACAAAAGACCAAAGTTTAGCGCAAAAATTGAACCTTTAGAAGGAGAATACAAACTGAATGATTCGGTAATTGTAAAAGGTTTGGCTGAAGCTTTTGCAGGAAGTAAAATATCAGATGCAACCGTTAAATATCGAGTTCAACGTACAACCCAATTCAACTATTGGTACTGGTGGTATCGTCCTTCACCTTCTAAAGAGGTGATGAGTGGTGAAACGATTACTGATGATAAAGGGCAATTTGATTTTAAGTTTAAAGCTATTCCTGATGAATCGGTTGATTCTAAAACACGACCTATTTTTAGTTATACTATTTCTGTTGATGTCATTGATATTAATGGTGAAACACATTCAGCTACACGAACTTTTAGTTTAGGCTACCATAGCTTAGTGCTGTCAAATTCAATTGGTGAATTGTTGGACGCAACTGGAGAGCATAACTTCCAAATTATTGCAAATAGCCTGAATGGAGAAGAACTTAAAGCAGTTGGTGAATATGAAATTTTTAAATTAAAAGCACCTAAATCACCATTGCGTAAAAGGTTATGGCCTGCTCCAGATCAGTTAGGTTGGGGCAAAGAAAAATATTCTAATTTATTTCCTGGAAATGAGTTTAAAAACGAGGCGGATTATAAAGAGTGGGAAAAAGGGGAAGTAGTTCAAAATGGAAGTTTTAATACAGGATCAAAGGATAAAATAGAATTTAAGAATACTGCTAAATGGAGACCAGGGCGCTATAAATATGTTGCTACAAGCAAAGATAAAAATGGAATTGAGGTGGTTGATGAATCCTACTTCACAGTGTATAATAAAGACTCGAAAAAATCAATTGATAATGATGTTGTAAAGGTGATTCCATTTTCAAGGATAGTTAAACCGAATAATAAAGCACAATTTTTGTTGTCAACCGCTGAAGATCATTTGAATTTATTTTACAGTATTGATTTTAAAGGGAAAACTATTAAAGAGGAGTGGTTGCATTTAAAAAATGAGCAAATTTCCATTGAATTTGATGTAAAAGAAGAACATATTGGTCAGTTAACTTTCGACTTTATTGTTGTGAAAAACAATCGTTCTTATAAGCAATCTTATGGTGTTGCAGTTCCAGCACCTGACCATCATCTTGATATTTCTTTGGAATCATTTAGAGACAAATTAAAACCAGGACAAGATGAAGAATGGACACTACTTGTAAAAAATGCCAAAAATGAAAAAGCTCAAGCCGAACTATTAGCCACTTTATATGATGCATCTTTAGATGAACTATTCACAAAAAATAGCTTCGGGTTTTCTCTTTTCAAACCATATACCTCTGTTAAATCTTGGAGCAGCCCAATTGGATTTGGACAGGTATCAGGGAGTAATGTTAATTATTATTGGAATCAATCTCTTAATAGTCCGCACCGACAAGATCCGTACTTAAATACTTTTGGTTATAATTCATATAGTTATGGAAGAGCAGGACTTTATAGAGAATCTGAACCTTCACTAGCAGGTGCGGTGATGGATATGTCCACTGAAGATGGTGCCCCATCTGAAGGAGAATATAAAGTAGCTAAGGCCAACAAAAAAGAATCACCAGGAGCACCATCTCCAGTTGCAGATTTAGCTAACAGTAATGAACTAGAAGAACCAGAGCGTGATGATGATGGAAAGCCAGTTGAAACTGAAGCTAAAAGTATACAACCAAGAACTAACTTTAATGAAACGGCTTTTTTCTATCCGCAATTACATACCAATGAAGCTGGAGAGATTCGAATTAAATTTACTATGCCAGAGAGTTTAACTAAATGGCGTTTTATAGGCTTAGCACACAGCAAAACACTAGAAATTGGTTTGGTTGAGAAAGAATTAGTGACCCAAAAGGACTTAATGGTAATGCCAAATATGCCACGGTTTTTTCGAGAAAACGATCGGATTACTATCTCAACCAAAATTGCTAACATATCTGTAAAGGACATTAATGGCACAGCCACAATTAAACTGATAGATCCAGTTACAGAAAAAGATATCACTAGCCAGTTTACACAGTTGAATGTTGTGCAACCATTTTCCGTTGATGCTGAAGGAAATACACAAATTTCATGGAATTTAAGTATTTCGGATGAAGTGACTGCTGTAAAATATCAAATCATAGCACAGTCACTTAATCACTCTGATGGTGAAGAAAATGTATTACCTATTCTTTCAAATAGAATGATGGTGACAGAATCTATGCCAATGCCCATAAGCGGAAAAGGGAGTAAGTCCTTTACATTTAATAAACTTAAAAATAATAATAGTACAAGCCTAAAGCATCATCAATTAACTTTAGAATACACAAGCAATCCTGCATGGTATGCGCTTCAAGCCATGCCGTATATGATGGAATACCCATATGAATGTGCTGAACAAACTTTTACAAGGTATTATGCTAATGCAATAGCCACTCATGTATTAAATAGCAAACCTAAAATCAAAGCAATTATTGACAAATGGCAAACAGAGTCGCCTGAAGCATTTTTATCTAATTTGAATAAAAATCAGGAATTAAAGTCATTAATGCTTGAAGAAACACCTTGGGTGCTAAATGCAAAAAGTGAGTCTGAAACAAAACGAAATCTATCAGTATTACTTGATTTAAATAGAATGAATGGAGAATTGGCAAAGGCATTATCTAAAACCATTAAGACGCAATCTAATAGTGGAGGTTGGGCTTGGTTTCCTGGTATGCGTGACAATCGATATATCACACAACACATTATTACTGGCTTGGGTCATTTAGATGTTTTGGGAATATCTGCTATTAAAGAAGATCGCTCGGTTCGCCAAATGGTTGAAAAAGGAGTTCGGTATTTAGATAGAGAAATAGTAAAAGATTTAGAAAGATTAAAAAAATACCACCCAGAATCTTATCTAAAGAATAACCATTTAGGTTATACACAAATTCAATATTTATATATGCGTTCTTATTTTACAGATATTAAATTGAACAAGGCTACTGAAGAAGCGGTTAACTATTACAAAAATCAATCAGAAAAGTATTGGTTAGAATTTAATATTTACGCTAAAGGAATGATTGGATTAGCAGCAAAGAGAATGAGTATGACTACTTTGGCTTCAGATATCTATAAATCATTAAAGGATAATGCCATTATTAATGAGGAGTTTGGAATGTATTGGAAATCCTATACATCTGGTTTTTACTGGTATCAAGCACCGATTGAAACACAGGCTTTAATGATTGAATTTTTTAATGAAATGGAGGATATGCCGTCTGTTGAGCAATTAAAAATGTGGCTCTTAAAAGAGAAGCAAACAACCCATTGGAAAACCACTAAACAAACAGCCGAAGCTGTATATGCTTTATTGCTAAATGGATTAGATTTGCTGGCAACAGATCAATTGGTCCAGATTAAAATAGGTGGAAAAGCAATAGAGTATGTGAAAGAGGTATCCTCTAACCCATATAATGTAAAACCAGAAGCAGGGACTGGTTATTTTAAAACTAAATGGAATCAGAACGAAATCTCTTCTAAAATGGCAGATGTTAAAGTTGTAAAAGAAAGTTCTGGCCCCGCTTGGGGGGCAATGTATTGGCAGTATTTTGAACAGTTAGATAAAATAACCTTTGCAAAAACACCTTTAAAATTAGACAAATCAATTCATAAAATTGAGTTGTCTGATCGTGGTGAAAAGCTGAAAACAATCACTGATATGAATAGCATTGAAATTGGAGACAAGGTGAGAATACGTATAGAATTACGTACTGATAGAAATCTTGAATATGTACATATGAAGGATATGCGTGCCTCCGGTTTTGAGCCAATTAGTGTTATTTCTAAGTATAAATATCAGGGCGGTTTAGGATATTATCAAGCCACAAAAGATGCAGCAACAAATTTCTTTTTCGACTATATCCCAAAAGGGACATATGTATTTGAATATGATTTACGGGCTGAACAAATTGGTGATTTCTCAAATGGAATAGCTACCATTCAATGCATGTACGCACCAGAATTCACTTCTCATTCGAATGGCATACGTTTAAGTATAAAAGCAAAATAATGATAGACGTTTATACACCAGAGTACTTTATGAAGCAGGCTTATTTACAGGCAAAAATGGCATTTGAGCAAGATGAAGTTCCTGTGGGAGCAATTGTGGTATCAAATAGTACAAATACTATTATAGCAAAGGCCCATAATTATACTGAGAGATTAAATGATGTGACCGCTCATGCTGAAATGCAGGCTATAACAGCTGCAGCCGAATATCTAGGAGCTAAATATTTAAAAGATTGCACTTTATACGTCACCTTAGAGCCTTGTGTTATGTGTGCAGGTGCTCTGGCTTGGTCACAAATCTCTAATATTGTTTATGGAGCATCAGATCCCCGGCGGGGTGCTGGACGGATAAAAGAAAATATTTATCATCCGAAAACAATCATTAAAGGTGGTATTTATGCAGAACTGTGTCAAAACATTTTACAAGATTTTTTTAAAAATAAAAGATAGTCTAAAATTATTGATAGTTCAATTTCAGCTGAAAATGACTGATCTGGCGATATCTTTATCGACAGTTTAAGTATTTTAACTTTACATCCAAGCTAATCATTACCTTTGTTAATAATGACCTCCAAACTAAATCGTTTTTCTTTTTCGAAGCATGAGAAATTAACTTCAAAGAAGACTATTGAAGACATCTATGCAAGCGGATTAAAAATTAAAAGCTATCCGTTTATTTTGAATTATATAGAGGTGAAAGAAGATAAGGGAGTTAATTTTCCAGTTCAAATTGTTACTGCGGTGCCAAAAAGAAAAGTTAAACTAGCGGTGAAAAGAAACCGATTGAAGCGTCAAATTAGAGAAGCATACAGACTAAATAAATCAGACCTTATTGAATTGGTGAATAATCAAAATAAAAAGCTGGCATTGTTTTTAGTCTATATTGGAAAAGAAAAGGAGTCATATGACTTTATTGAAAAAAAAATAGTCTTACTTTTAAGTGAGTTAAAACAGAACATTAGCAAAATTAATTAAAATGAAAATAAAGCAATTTTTTATCATTATTGGATTGGTACTATCTATTTCAACTTCGGCACAAGAAATGCCAGAATATGATATAGATTTTGAGATTTTAAAGAACCTTGAGCTATTCGAAATGGTTTATAAAAATGTTGATCTATATTATGTTGATGAACCAAATCCGGGCGAGTTAATGCGTAGTGGAATTGAAGCTATGTTAGCAGAATTGGACCCGTACACTAATTTTAT
The DNA here is from genome assembly GCA_045107045.1 of Crocinitomicaceae bacterium. Lineage (GTDB taxonomy): Bacteria > Bacteroidota > Bacteroidia > Flavobacteriales_D > Crocinitomicaceae > Putridiphycobacter. The sequence goes on along the minus strand of JBGCFR010000012.1, from coordinate 39,264 downwards.
TCCTGAGTCAAAAATGGAAGACTATAAGCTAATGACTACTGGTCAGTATGGAGGAATTGGAGCGATTATAAGACAAGTGAAAGAAGAAGTAATGGTTATTGACCCTCATGAAAATTTTCCAGCACAAAAAGCAGGAATAATTGCAGGAGACATTTTTGTTGAAATTGATGGCAAAAATGTAGAAGATTTATCATCCTCAGAAATATCTACCAAATTAAAAGGTCAACCAGGAAAGCCGGTAAAAATTAAAGTAAGACGAAATGATGATTTGAAGGACTTTACACTAATTCGTGAAGAAATTAAGATGGGGCCTGTACCCTATTCTGGCATGGTTGCTGACAAGATTGGATATATTAAACTTAATTCATTTACACAAACAGCCGCAAAGGAAATTTTAGATGCATACAATAAATTAGAAAAATCAGATGGCATTGAAAAATTGATAATCGACCTAAGAGGAAATGGGGGTGGGCTCTTAATGCAAGCCAATCAAATTGTCAATTTTTTCGTAGAAAAAGGATCTGATATTGTTGAAATAAAGGGCCGAATGGAAGGTGTTAATCAATCCTACACTGCCAGAGCAAAGCCAGTAAATAAAGAGATTCCGATTGTAGTTTTAGTTGATGAAGGATCAGCTTCAGCCAGTGAAATAGTTTCAGGCGCATTGCAAGACCTAGATAGAGCTGTAATTGTAGGGCGAACGAGCTTTGGAAAAGGACTTGTTCAGCGCCCATTGGATTTGAAATATAATGCAAAAATTAAAGTAACTATAGCTAAATATTATACGCCGAGTGGACGCTGTATTCAAAAGCTAGACTATTCAACTAAAAAGATTGGAGAGCACGCCAATGAAGTCTCAGAAGAGGATTTAAAGAAGTTTAAAACCAAAAACGGCAGAACAGTTATTGATGGAAGAGGGGTTGAGCCAGATGTAATTATACAAGAAGAATTATACAGCAGACTAACATCTATCCTAGTTTTGGAAAATCTAATCTTTAACTATGCAACACAATATAAAATTTCACATTCAAGTATTGCAATACCAACTGATTTTAAATTAACTGAAAGCGACTTTAATGATTTTAAGACAATGGTTCTTGCCACTGAATTTGATTATAGCGCCGCTTCAAGTGATATGATGGAGGCATTGAAGAAACAGGCAGAAGAAGAAGGTGTTTTTTCCGAAAATGAGGCTTTATTTAACCAGTTAAGCCTGGCATATCAACCTTCAAAAGAAGATGATCTTGAAAAATTTAAATCGGAAATAGTCGAATTATTGGAAAATGAAATTATTGGGCGATATTATTTCCAAACAGGTAGAATTCAGCAATCTTTGTTGAATGATAATTATATTTTGGAAGCAGTTAAAATATTAAACGATAAAAACCGTTATAATAGCATACTCAATATCCAAAATTAATGCATGCTCAACAAGTGGTTTAAAGCGCCCGTACATTTATATATCCGATTAATTGCGTTATCAGTTTTAGCAATAGGTGTGTCTACATCTAATGCGTTTATGAGTATTGCTACCCTTTTGCTATTTGTTAATTGGTTAATTGAGGGTCAATTTGCTGAAAAGTGGGAAAGATTATTAGATGAAAAAATAGGTTGGGTATTTATTTTTCTTTTTGCCTTTGCCGCCCTATCTCTAATTTGGAGTGAAAACATAGCCTACGGAATACATGATTTAAGAGTTAAGTTGCCGCTAATTGTAATACCACTTGTACTTAGCACAAGTTCAGCAATTGAAAAGAAACACTTTTATTTTATCCTCTATATTTTTCTTGCAACTATTTTGTTTACATCAATTTGGAATTATTTCCAATTCCAATCACACATAAACGAAGCTGTTGATTTGCGACAAATGTCTAGATTTATTTCACATGTTAGGTTTTCTATCTTAGTAAATATGGGTATATTTTTCTTATATTATATGTGGCTAAAAGGAAAGTGGTCGCCACTACTGATATGGCCAATAATCATTTGGTTAATGTTTTATCAATATAAATCTCAAGTCGTAAATGGTTACGGACTTTTTATTATCTTATCAATTTTATCACTTATATATTGGATTAAACACCTTGAAAATAAAATTTTAAAAAGAGTTCTAGGTCTAGGTTTAGTTGGAATTACCTTAACAATGTTGATTGGACTGTTCTATTTTTGGCAAAAAGCACCTATTGTAGTACCTAAAGTTGACTATTCCAAATTAGAATTATATACCGCTAATCATAATGGATATTACCATCAAAAGAATACTAAAATAAGTGAAGATGGGAAGTTAGTATACTTATATATTTCTGAAAAGGAATGCCGTAAAGCTTGGAAAATGCGTTCTAAAGTTCATTTTGATAGTTTAGATAGAAAAGGACATCCTATTGAAGGAACAATTTATAGATATATGACTTCAATGGGCTTAAGAAAGGATTCAGTTGGGTTTACAAAACTCGACGATAGTGATATTCGAAATATTGAAAAAGGATTTTCTAGTTATAGGTTTGACCGCGGAATTGTTGAGAAAATTCAAGACTTAAAAATGCAGTTATTTCTATTACGCTCCAATGGAGACCCAAATGGAAACTCTATAATTCAAAGACAGTTGCACCTATTGGCAGCAGGCAGCATTTTAAAAGAGCATTGGCTAACTGGTGTTGGCGTTGGAGATGTTCAATTAGCTTTTGATAAAGAATACGAAAAAGAGCATAGCTTATTAAAAATTGAAAATAGACACAGAAGTCACAACCAATTCATGACGATTTGGATTAGTCATGGTGTAGCTGGTTTTATAGCCGTTTTATTGCTATGGGCATTACCATTTTTCAAGTATTTAAAAACGTGCGATTATCTATTATGTGTTGTACTGATAGCCTTTGGGTTTTCATTTTTATGGCAGGATATGCTGGAAACTCAAGCGGGTGTTACTATTTTTGCGCTGTTTTATAGTCTAACAGTATTTAAGTCTCGAAAAGATGTCTCGAATAGATAAATTTATTTGGTCAGTCAGGTTGTTTAAAACTAGATCAATTGCTGCGGACGCAGTTAAAAAAGGGCGAGTATTAATAAATGATGCCATTGTGAAAACTTCGAAAGCAGTTAAGATTAACGACATTGTTACAATTAAAAAATCCGGCATTTTATTTCAGTATAAGGTTTTGGAATTGAATGAAAAAAGAGTAGGCCCTAAGTTAGTAGACACTTTTATTATCAATATCACTCCTGTTGAAGAAATTGAAAAGTATAAAACAATTCAAGCCAATCAACAATATTATCGACACCAGGGCTCTGGTCGTCCAACAAAAAAAGACAGAAGAGATATTGATGATTTTTGGGATTGATATCCTTTTTAGGAGTTTCAATTAACGTTTTTTAGTTGAAAACCTGTAACCATATTCCCCTTTTCAGCGCTATATTACTATAGCTTTGCTTAGTTAAGATAAATAGCATTTATTGTTAGGCTATGCAAAAAAACTAAAAAGGTACTATGAAAAAAGTGTGGCGTTTCATCAAGAAGTTTTTCCTATGGGGAGGTTTTGCATTCTTGTTGCTAGTCACTATCATTACTATTTTATTAAAGGTTTACGAAAAAGACATTAAGGAATATGCTGTTTCTGAAATTAACAAGCACCTTGCCGTTAAGGTAGATGTCCAAGATATTGAGGTGGCCTTTTTATCAAGTTTTCCCTATGCCTCATTGGATTTTCAAAAAGTAATTATTCTTGATAATTATAAAACGATAGAAAGTGATGACACACTCTTTTACGCAAAAAACTTGTATTTAAGCTTTAGTCTACTAGACATCTATAATGAAAACTATAGTGTAAAAAACATAGAGACGAATCAAGCCGTAGTTAAAATTAAAACGGCAAAAAATGGTGAAATTAATTATAATATCACCAAAGCTAGAAATGACTCTACAAAAAGTAATTTTGAATTTGCGGTTGACAGGTTTAAGTTATATGATATCTATTTCGAATATGCCAATATTGCCACAAAGCAGTTTTACGAATTCAACATAAAAACAGCCAAAATTAAAGGTAACTTTAACCAATCGGAGTATGAATTGAAAGCTAGTTCTGATCTTTTTATCCATCAACTAAAAACGAATTCCTTTTCCATCATTAGTCAAAAGGAGGCTTCCCTCAATTTAGTTTTAAACATTAATACAGATTCTCAAATTTACCATTTTAAAAAGGGTGAATTGACAATTGAGGAAATGCCCTTTAAAATTGAAGGCAAAATTAAAAATGATTTTATTGATTTAACTATAGATGGAGACGGGATTGACTTAGATAATTTGTCAAAATCTATTCTAAATAATTCGATTGAAATTGCAAATGCATATAAAGGCGAAGGAAAAGTCACTTTTAATGCAAAAATTAATGGTCCTTTAGAAAAAACAGCAATGCCGAGTATCTCTGCAAGTTTTGCAATAGATGATGGCAAAGTCACCCAAATAGAAAAACAGCTTACTATTACTAATATATCTATTAAAGGGTCATATAATAATGCTCAGCCAAAGAGACCTGAGATATTGAAATTTGATCAGTTGAAAATGAATTTGTTAGGCAGCCATATTGAAGGTAATACCAATTTAATTGATTTTGCTGTACCTACTTTTAAAGGAGAGATATCTGGCCTTATCAATTTAGACAATTTTAACCAGTTCTTTCAGATTCCAAATATTGACACATTAACTGGATTGGTAGATTTTCATACAACATATGCTATTCAATTTAAAGACATTCAATTTAACCCACATTTATTTGATATCAGTGAGACTAAAGGACGATTTAACTTAAAAAATTTAGCATATAAAGGAATAGATGACAATGTTCTATATCAGAATATCAATGGAGACATTATCGTAAATGGAGATGATGCAGCAGCAAAAAATATTTCAATACACACGCAAAATTCTGACCTTTTGCTAAATGGTGCACTAAAAGATTTCATCCCCTACATTGAAGGTGTCAGCCCTCTTGGGGTTATAGCAACTCTAGAGTCTAACTATATCCTGCTAAATGATTTCTTAGGCAATAATAAAGAAAACTCTAACAATGAAAAAGCACAAACTACCTTTGAGTTGACAGATGCGATTAGCTTAAATTTAGAATTAAATGTCAAATCACTGGATTGGGACAATCATAATTTCAAAACTATTGAAGGTAAATTGCTTATGGTAGATAGATCTCTAACTGTTCAGCATTTTAATTTGTCAACTCTAAATGGGAATATAAGCGGACAGTTGAAATTAGATAATCTATTAGAAAAGGGAAATAGTATTGAAGGTAAATTTAGATTTAATGGGATAAACGTAAAACAACTCTTTGCCGAATGGGATAATTTTGATCAGGCCACAGTTACGAGTGAAAATATTGAAGGAAGTACTAAGGGCGAAATTGATATGGCATTAGTATTTGACCAATACTTTAATATCACTATGGATAAAATTTGGGTTAAGAATGATGTCATCATAACAAATGGAGCATTAAAAGAGCTACCTATAATGTCTGACATTACAGATTATATGAGGACGAATAAAGCACTTAAACTAGCTTTAAATAAACACATCAATAATTTTGAGGAAAAATTAATGAATATTCAATTTGAAACATTGAAAAATGAAATACTAATTGAAAATGGTCGAATTGTCATTCCCAAAATGGATATAAAGTCAAGTGCTATGGATATTACACTAGCTGGATGGCATCATTTTAATAATGATATTGATTATCATTTCGGATTTAGATTTAGAGAACTTAAAACTAAACCGGAATATACAGAGTTTGGGAAGGTTGAGGATGATGGATTAGGATGGAAAATCTATCTTGGAATGTCAGGTAATATTGATGAACCAGTTTATAGTTTAGATAAGGATTTTAGAAATGAAAATGTCAAAGAGAACATGCTAGAGGAGAAAGATAATATGAAAGCTATTCTAAAATCTGAACTTGGTTTGTTTGGTAAAGATACTACAGTAAAGGCTATTGGTAAGGAGGAATCAAAAGCAATGGAATTTATTATGTATGATGAAGACCAAGAAATTGAAGTTTTAAATCCGAAGAATGAAACGAAGAAAATGAAACCAAAGAATAAGAAGCATACTAATAAGTTTTTTGAAAAATTAAAAGCAGCGGAAGCTAAAGAAAAAGCCAGTCAAGCAGAAAGTATAAAAATTGAGCAATGACTATAGCTGCATAAAATGCAGAAAGTATGTTACTGTTTTTATCATTTGTAAAGAATCCAAATAAAATAGCCTTAACTTCGTTAGGTAATAGTTATGAATTTATACCATAAAAAGCAGCGTTGGAAAATAGTACTTTTATTAGTAGCTATACTGTTAGTGGCAGTCTCATTATGGTTTTCCAATACCATAGTCAAGAAAGTAGCCCAACGAGAAGTTGATAGAGTTGAACAATGGGCTGATGCTGTAAAAAGAAAAGCTGATTTGGTAAATTTGACAAATAATGCGTTTGAGGAATTAAGACAAAATGAACGAAAAAAAGTTGAGTTATGGACGACCGCTATGGTAGAAGTCAATAAAGATTTGAGCGATTATACATTAGTCGTCGCAATTCTTCAGGAAAATGGTGGAAATGTTCCTTTAATAGTGACTGATCAAGCAAAAAAAATTGAAAGCACGCATAATTTAGAATATTTGGACTCTATGATTGTTAAAAGTATGCCTGAAGATGTTAATAGGGATACTTTTTTAGTTGAAGCAAGACAAGACTCTTTAAATCATTTTATAGCTAAATGGCCAGCTACTCATCCTCCCATTCAAATAGATCTATATGCCGGTAAAAGACAGAACGTATACTATTACGATTCTAAAAAATTAATGGACTTAGAGTTAAAAAAGGACTCTTTGTTTAACGCATTCAATGAGGAATTATTGACCAATGAATATTTAGTTCCAGTCCTATTTATTGATAGAAAAAGCCGAAAAATAATTGGAACCAATATGGAAGATGTTCCTTCGGATTCTAGTCAATTAAAATTAAAAATAGAGGCACTTGGTTTGATGAACGATTCCATTGAAGTTGATTTGGGTTCAACCAATAAAGGAGTAATCTATTTTGAACATTCACCGGAATTGAAACAACTAAAATACTTTCCGATTGTCCAATTTATGATCATAGGATTATTTATTTTTATTGGATATGTCATTTTTAGTACATTTCGTAAAGCGGAGCAGGATCAAGTTTGGGCAGGAATGGCTAAAGAAACAGCCCATCAATTGGGTACACCAATATCATCTTTAATGGCATGGATTCAATTGTTGGAAGCTGATGGCGTTAGTGGCTCTACAATTAAAGAAATGAATAAGGATGTAGACAGACTAAATACCATAACCAATAGATTTTCCAAAATAGGCTCAAGTGCAATCTTAACTGAAAATAATGTAGTACCTGTTGTTGAAAAATCTATTGACTATCTGCGGCATAGAATTAGTTCAAAAATAGAACTGACTTGCGACAGTTCGGAGAAGGTTATTTTGGCGGATATCAATGTTTCGTTGCTAGAATGGGTAATCGAAAACATTACAAAAAATGCTGTTGATGCAATGGAAGGAAAAGGTAGTATTGGAGTGAAAATTCATCCTTTTGAAGCTGACCTTTATATTGATATCACTGATAATGGTAAGGGAATACCACCAGCTAAATTGAAAACAGTATTTCAACCAGGTTATACAACTAAAACAAGAGGTTGGGGGCTTGGATTATCTTTGGTCAAAAGAATAGTAGAAGAATTTCATAAAGGTAAAATATTTGTATTAAAATCAGAAGTTAATGTGGGTACCACATTTAGAATTGTGTTGAAGTCAAAATAGTGAATTGAGCTTTATATAACCTATTCTAAACCACTAATTCCGTCCTTTAGAGTAAACACCTCTCTGCCTGGCAATAAGTCTTCTAGCAATTGTCTGCCTTTGGAACTTCTATTTCCAGATTGACAATAGAGTAAAATTGGCTTATCTGTTTTTAACAGATCAAGTTGATTTATTAAATCATAAACCGATATATGTATACCTCCTATATTAAATTCTTCTCGCTCCCATTCCTCACGGACATCAATTAAATGATATTTGTCTAGATTGCTTTTAATAGTATCGTATTCTAATTCAAATGTATTTTCCATAATTCCGCAAAATAGTTCGTAATCTGTTTCAAGTTTAGTTAAACTTATCGAAGAGTTTTTACTAAAAGAGACTTTTAATTGTTCATGAGTTAGTGTATTGTAGCTTAAAAGTTCACCATTCAATACTTTACCGTTTTCTGTAATTATCTTAATGACCTCGTTCGCTTGAAAACTACCAATAATTCCAGGCAATACACCTAAAACTCCAATTTGTGAGCAATTTGGTACTTCATTCGGACCTGGAGGATTGGGAAATAAGCAGCGATAGGTAGGACCATTTTTATAATTGAATACACTAACCTGTCCTTCAAATTTATAAATAGCCCCAAATACTAATGGTTTTTTAGTTAAAACAGAAGCATCATTTGCTAAATACCTTGTTGGAAAATTGTCAGATCCGTCAACAATAATATCGTATTGTTCAAAGAGCTGTAGTGCATTTTTGTGAGTTAATTCTTCAAGATATGGTATAAATTCTACATTTGGGTTTAGCTGCTGCAATTGGCTAATAGCAGTTGTTACTTTATATTTACCTATATCTTGATGAGTATACAATATTTGGCGCTGAAGATTGCTAATACTAACAACATCATGATCAATAATGCCAATTGTTCCAACTCCTGCAGCGGTTAAGTATTGTAAAATAGGACAGCCAAGGCCACCTGCTCCAATAATGAGCACTTTAGCTTCTTTCAATTTAACTTGTCCTTTAAATCCTATTTCATTAAGGATTAAGTGTCTATTATATTGTTTTATTTCATCACTTGTTAATGACATACTCACTTGTGTTTAGTATTTTGGCCCTTTGGGGACATTTCAGTTAGTTCTTGGTGCAAAAAATTATTGCATTATTGCATAGAAAGATAATATGCTGGCTATGAATTATCATTATCTAAAGTGTTCCCAATCTTTCCATACGGCTTCTAGTCCTTGTTTTTTAAGCATTAACGTAATATCTTCTGTACTTCTTTCATCAGAAATTTCAAATTGTTCTAAAGATTCCGGTTCAACGGCATAGCCGCCAGGATTTGTTTTAGATTCTGCACTCATTGATGTAATGCCTAGCTGAACAATGTGATTCCTGAATGCCTCGCTTTCACGTGTAGAGATAGATAATTCAAGGTCTTCATCTAGCAATCGGAACGCACAAATTAATTGTACTAAGTCCTGATCTTTCATTTCTACTTTTGGTTCTAATCCTCCGCTGAAAGGTCTTAATCTGGGGAATGATATAGAATATTTTGTCTGCCAATATTTTTTCTTAAGATAATGGTGGTGTAAGGCTGTAAAAAAACTGTCAGCTCGCCAATCTTCTAGGCCAAATAACGCACCCAATCCAATTTTATGTATGCCAGCTTCACCTAGGCGGTCTGGTGTTTCTAAGCGGTAATTAAAATTTGATTTTTTACCCTTAGGGTGATGTTTTTTGTACTCCGCTCTATGATAGGTTTCTTGATAAACTAGCACCGCATAGAGTCCACTTTCTTTTAAGGTTTTGTAGTCGTTAACATCTAAAGGCTGGACTTCAATTGTAATGTTAGAAAAGTGTGATTTTATTAGCCGAATGGCATTGTTGATATATTGTACACCAACTGTGGTATTAGCTTCACCAGTAACAAGTAATATATGGTCATATCCCTTTGATTTTAAAAACTGAATTTCTTTTAGTATTTCAGTGTCTGTTAAAGTTCGTCGTGGTATTTTATTAGTAAAGCTAAATCCACAATATGTGCAAATGTTTTGGCATTCATTGCTCAAATACATTGGTGCATACATTTGAATTGTATTACCGAATCTCTTTTTTGTTGCTAACTGGCTCAATTGTGCCATCTCTTCTAAATAAGGCATAGCTGCCGGAGAGATAAGAGCCTTAAAATCTTCTAAATCTCTTTTCTCTTTATTTAAAGCTCGTTCAACATCTGAGCTATTTTTTTGGAATATGCTTTCCAAAGTATCGTCCCATGAGTATGAATTGAATAACTGGATAAATGTGTTTCGAGCTGACATGTTAACTATTTAAAAAATTAGTTAAAGGACTGCTTGCTTCTGCTTTTGAGCGGATAGGAGCTAATTTAGCATTGTAAGCTAATCTTCCTGCTTCAACTGCCATTCTAAAGGCATTCGCCATTTCAATTGGATTTTGAGATACAGCAATTGCCGTATTTACCAAAACCGCATCTGCACCTAATTCCATAGCAAATGCAGCATGTGAGGGTGCACCAATGCCGGCATCAACAATCACAGGAACATTAGATTGATCAATAATAATTTCTAGAAAATCTTGTGTTTTTAGTCCTTTATTACTGCCAATTGGGGCACCTAGTGGCATTACACATTGCACGCCAACATCTTCTAGTCTTTTACAAAGTACAGGGTCAGCATGAACATAAGGCATTACGACAAAGCCTTTTTCAACTAATTCTTTTGCTGCTTGAAGAGTTTCAATCGGATCTGGCAATAAATACTTAGGATCAGGATGAATCTCTAGTTTGACCCAATTTGTTTCTAACGCTTCACGAGATAGTTCAGCTGCGAAAATAGCTTCCTTTGCTGTTCTAACCCCTGAGGTGTTAGGGAGTAAATTAATATGATGAGCATTAAGATGGATCAAAATATCATCTTCTTCATTTGAGACATCAACACGCTTAAGTGCAACAGTAATTAATTCACTTTCGGAAGCTAATAAAGCTTCCTTCATAAGTTGTGATGAGCTAAACTTACCAGTGCCAGTGAATAGGCGTGATGTAAATGATTTATCACCAATTCTTAATTGATCATCCATAATGGCTAATTATATTTTTAGTATCGTTTTCAGTTTTGTTTGTCAATAAGTTTGACATGGCAACGCCGGTTATGCCTAGGCGCAAAAGCTTAGGTATATCTTTTTCCATAATCCCTCCAATTGCATAAATAGGGGTAGTCATTTTTAGTGTTTGCAGTTTGCTCAAAATATCTTGATAGCCAGCTAAACCAACAATCGGCTCTAAGTTGGACTTGGTGGTTGTATTTTTGTAAGGGCCTAATCCAATATAATCAACACCCTCGTTAATTAATTGAATACAATCTTTTAAGGTATTGGCTGTACCACCAATTTGAGTTCCACCTAACCTTTGTTTAGCGACCTTAATACTAATGTCATTTTTGCCAAGGTGCAAGCCAACTTGTGGCAATTGTTCAACTACTCCCAAATAGTCATTAATGATCAATTTCGTACTGAATTTTTGGCAGATAACTAAACTTTTTTTTGCTGTTTCTAAAATAGTTTCATGGTCACTACTTTTTAATCGCAACTGAACCAATTTACAGCCCGAACGACATACCTTGTCTATATTTATTAGATGTGTTTCAGGGTCGTTACCTTGAGAAATATAATATATTTTCGGGTATTTATTCATTCTAAAAATTGTCAATTAAATCATCATTTTCAGGCTGTTCATCATCTGGCAGAAAGAAACATAGTAGGTAGGCAACTAAGATTGTTGATACGCCTATAATAAAAACTAGACTAGAAAATGGCCAATGCATGACCTTAAACATGATTCCGAAAACGAAAACAGCCAGACCAATATAAAAGACCATATTAGTTGTTTTATTTGCCTTTATTAGGTTTGGTAAATCATATCTAATTTCAATCCAACTTTTAACCCCATAAATAATAAATGCACCAAGTATAATATGCATAATAGTATATTTAAATGGTAAAAATGGCCAATGAAGTACTTTGAACAAATAAGCTAACAATAAAAACCCATTGGCTAAATTCAATAATTTTAATATTAGTCTAGGATTCTTCATGGTTTATGTGAGCCAATTAAAGTTGAATTACTTTCAATAAAATGTTCAATATAGCGCTTGCTTCGAAGTACACTTTTTTGAAGTGTATAACCTTTTGCTAAATTTGAGGTAATAGCAGATGCCAAAATGCAACCCGTGCCATGTTTAGGAAAATATCTAATTGATTTTGGTTTAAAAACTATCTGTTGATCATTAAAAAACAATATGTCGTATCCTAAATTATCTTTGCAATGACCGCCTTTCAATAAAACCATGCAATGCTTCGATAACTTATAGGCGCCATCTTTCGGATTTTCCGACCGACTTAATTTAAGCGCTTCATCATGATTTGGTGTTATTAGGTGAATCTGTTTAAGAATTGGCGCAATACTACTGAGGTCTTGATCAAAATTGTGTCCTGAAGTTGTTGAAAGTACCGGGTCCCAGATAATTTTTACATTCCTGTTGTGCTTAATGCACGATTTAATCAAGGTGTTAAGTAGAATTAGATTTGGCACTAAACCAATCTTGACATATTTAAATGTATAGGATGAGAGTAAAATATTTAACTGTTTTAGAATAACATCTTCTCCTATCCAATTCGAATCTAAGAACACTGACCCAGATTGAATAGTGTTTGCTGTTTGAACTGCCATACCAATGCAACTATTCTGCTCAAATGTTTTGATATCTGCTAGAATACCAGCCCCACCTGATGGATCAAATCCTGCTATAGTTAATATGTTTGGCCTCTTTTTGATACTGCTTAAGTATTTAGTATTTGTGTTGTATACTTCCTCCAATAATCCCCTAGTCTAGCATGGCCTGAGAAACCCAAATTGATTAGTTTTGGTATTTTATTTTCAGATACACCTCCTAAGGCAATTATTTTTTTAACTGTTTTACTAAGAGATAGGCGTAATGCGTTGTGATCTGTAAAGTTAGATTGATAGCCTGTCTTAGATATACTGTCAAATATTGGACTTAATGTAAAGTAATCTACTTTAAAATTTACGTTTTCAATATCATCAAAATTATGTGCAGCATAACTGATGATAGTTGGCTCCTGATTATAGACATAGATTTTATTATTTTTTAATAAGAGCGGCTCAATAAAACACTTGTCAGATTCTTCTGCTGTTCTCAAACTAGATAGCCCCTTTTTATTAAGATGAATTCCCCCTAAATTATATTTGTTAATAAGACTATAATAGCTGCTAATAATTATTTTATGATGGTTTACTTCATCTAATTGTTCAATAAAATTTGTCATTTGAAATTCTTCAAATTCCGGTTTTCTAATATGGAAATAATCAATATCGGAATCTAATAATTCGTTCACCAAATTTATTTCGTTTGGTAATTCGGATGGATAAGAAATGACTATTTTTAGCATGGGGTTAAAAATATTAAATGGCTAATTCTATCTCTGCTAAAGATAAACCTCGCTTCCCTTATCTTTAAATTCTGCTGCCTTTTCCTTCATGCCTTTTTCGAAAGCTTTTTGTTCATCTATTTCTTTTTGTGCGGCGTAATCTCTTACTTCTTGAGTAATTTTCATTGAACAGAAATGTGGACCACACATTGAACAGAAATGAGCAATTTTGGCACCTTCTGCTGGAAGAGTTTCATCATGATATTCTCTGGCTAATTCAGGATCTAAAGAGAGATTAAATTGATCTTCCCAGCGAAATTCAAAACGGGCTTTACTTAGCGCATCATCTCTATGTTGCGAACCTGGATGACCTTTTGCTAGGTCAGCTGCATGAGCAGCAATTTTGTAAGTAATCACCCCCGTTCTAACATCTTCTTTATTAGGCAAACCTAAATGCTCTTTTGGTGTCACATAGCAAAGCATTGCAGTACCATACCACCCAATCATAGCTGCACCGATACCTGAGGTGATATGGTCATAGCCAGGAGCAATGTCAGTAGTTAATGGTCCTAGTGTGTAAAATGGTGCCTCACCACAAACATCTAATTGCTTGTCCATATTTTCTTTAATCATATGCATTGGCACATGACCTGGTCCTTCTATAAAGGTTTGCACATCATGTTTCCATGCAATTTTAGTCAATTCACCTAAAGTCTCTAATTCAGCGAATTGGGCCTCATCATTTGCATCAGCAATACAACCTGGACGTAATCCATCTCCTAAAGAAAAGGCCACATCATAAGCTTTCATTATTTCACAAATGTCTTCGAAATGCGTATACAAAAAACTTTCTTTGTGATGAGATAAGCACCATTTGGCCATAATTGATCCTCCTCGTGATACAATTCCCGTTATTCTTTTAGCAGTCATTGGCACATAAGCTAACCTAACACCTGCATGAATGGTAAAGTAATCTACCCCCTGTTCAGCTTGTTCAATTAGTGTATCTCTAAAAATCTCCCAAGTTAAATCTTCTGCTTTTCCATTTACCTTTTCTAATGCTTGGTAAATTGGCACGGTTCCAATTGGCACGGGTGAATTTCTAACAATCCACTCACGAGTTTCATGAATGTTTTTGCCAGTGGATAAGTCCATAATATTATCAGCTCCCCAACGGCATGCCCAAACCGCTTTTTCTACTTCTTCTTCAATACTAGATGTGGTGGCAGAGTTACCGATATTCGCATTTATTTTTACAAGGAAGTTACGACCTAAAATCATTGGTTCAGCTTCAGGATGATTAATGTTGGAAGGAATAACCGCACGACCACGAGCAACCTCTTCTCTTACAAATTCTGGTGTAATAGTGGAGGGAATGCTAGCCCCAAAATTTTCTCCAGGATGCTGACCAGTCAAACGGATGGCATCTAGCACCTTTTGATTTTCTCTTATAGCTACATACTCCATCTCCGGCGTAATAATGCCTTGCTTCGCGTAATACATTTGTGACACATTTTGTCCTGCTTTTGCACGTTTAGGTTTGCTGATGTGGGCAAACCTAAGATGATCCAGACTTTGGTCATCCATTCTTTCCTTGCAATATTCTGAGCTAAATTCTGAAAGTTCTTCTACATCCCCACGGTCCATAATCCATTGTTCACGAATTCTTTCGAGTCCCAGGTGCACATCAATTTTTTTATTCGGATCAGTATAAGGACCACTAGTATCGTAAACTGTTACGTTTTGATTATTGGTTCTTTTTTGTGTCATTGAATCAACTGTATCGCTCAATTCAATTTCTCTCATTGCAACATTTACACTTTCGTGCAAGGTGCCTTTTACATAAATCTTACTTGATTTTGGAAAAGGCTTTGTTGTAATTTTGCCTTGTTCAGGTGCGGTGTCTTTTTGCTTCATAATATTTTTAATGAGTCACCTGTCTTAATCATAGCAGGCCACAATTTTA
The DNA here is from genome assembly GCA_045107045.1 of Crocinitomicaceae bacterium. Taxonomy (GTDB): domain Bacteria; phylum Bacteroidota; class Bacteroidia; order Flavobacteriales_D; family Crocinitomicaceae; genus Putridiphycobacter. The sequence continues at coordinate 24,004 of JBGCFR010000012.1, read as the reverse complement.
ATTAGCCACCTTGAGTAGCTTTTATAATTAGTAATTTATCGTTAGCGTTTAAGTGAAAATTTGGCCAGTCATTCTTAGGTACAACTTGATTATTAATGGCAATGGCTATCCCATTTTTAGATTGATTTATAATAGCCAATAATTCTTCTAGCGAAGTATTCTTAGCTATGGTTTTGTTCTGACTATTAATGGATACTTCTATCACTTCCAAAGTTTGAGTTTTGACTTTGGAAGTGTCCTGCCTGAGAAGAAGGCTAAATGGGATTTATCCCAAATTGACGCTTACTTTTCCCTACGGCTGAATGACCAACATCAGGTTCAAAGGGTATGTCTCAGTTCATATAAATAATGAACACCCCCAAAGTGCTATACAAATATATGGAAATATTTCTGATTGTGGATTCATAGGTTATGTATTGCAACTTTTTAACTTTTGACCGTTAAAATGTAATGCTTGAAAGAATCGTTATTTGTTTTATCTTTGAGAGTATCCATTTTTTCACTTGTCAATTATGTCAAAAAGAAAAGTTAGAATAGTTCCGCCAGAAAGATTTGAAAACCTAAAGCTTGGACCTCCTAAAAGAAAGGCGGTTGGGTTAAAGGCAATTCAATCATCTTTTAAGCACATTAGTGAGGAAATGGGTTTTGTAAGAGGCCTCAAGTTGCTCAGTAAAATGAACCAAAAACATGGTTTTGATTGCCCTGGATGCGCTTGGCCTGATCCTGATGGACACCGATCTAAGCTAGGTGAGTATTGCGAAAATGGTGCTAAAGCCATTGCGGAAGAGGCTACCAATAAAAGGGTTGACCGCCATTTTTTTCAAAAACACAGTGTAGAGTTTTTAAGCGAACAGACCGATTATTGGATTGGTAAATCAGGAAGATTAACTGAACCCATGTATTTGCCTTCAGGTAAATCGCATTATGAGCCTATTACTTGGGAAAAGGCATTTGAAAAAATTGCCTCAAAATTAAAAAGTTTACCAAATCCGGACGAAGCTGTTTTTTATACATCTGGAAGAACCAGCAATGAAGCTGCATATATGTATCAGTTAATGATTAGAATGTATGGCACTAATAATTTGCCTGATTGTTCAAATATGTGTCACGAATCAAGTGGCTCTGGCCTGAGCACTACTGTTGGTATTGGAAAAGGATCAGTAACATTAGAGGATTTATACCAGGCTGAAGTGATAGTTGTAATGGGTCAGAATCCGGGTACAAATCATCCAAGAATGTTAGCTGCTTTGGCAAAATGTAAAAAAAATGGCGGAACAATTGTAGGGGTTAATCCAATTAACGAATCAGGAACTCAAAACTTTACAGACCCTCAAAGCCCTTTGGATGTTTTTAAAGGAGGAACCGATTTGCAAGACTTGTTTTTACAAGTTAAAATTAACGGTGATGTTGCCTTATTAAAGGCAACTATGTTTTTAATGCTTGAGGCAGAAGAAAAGGCTCCAGGCACAATTTTCGATCATGAATTTATTAAAGAATACTGTTTAGATTACGATAGTTTTATTGCTCATTTGAAAACTGTGAACTATCAAGAAGCTGTTGAACAATCTGGTTTATCTGACGCTGATGTTAAAACTTTTGCCAATTTACTGATTCAAAAAAAGAAAATTATCATCTGCTGGGCTATGGGAATTACCCAACAAAAAAATGGTGTTGGCAATGTTCAAGAAATTGTCAATCTTCTTCTTTTGAAAGGAAGTATAGGAAAACCTGGAGCTGGCACCTGCCCTGTTAGGGGGCACAGTAATGTTCAAGGTGATAGAACCATGGGTATTTGGGAAAAGCCACCTGCTTCTTTTTTAGATTCATTGGATGAACGATTTAAATTTAAAAGTCCTAGAAATCATGGATTTGATGTAGTAGACGCCATCAAAGCCATGAATTCAGATCAGGTTAAAGTGTTTATTGGATTGGGAGGAAATTTTATTTCTGCAACTCCTGATAGTCAGTTAACAGGCGAGGCTATGCAGAAAGTTGATTTAACCGTGCAAGTGTCAACAAAACTTAATCGGTCTCATTTAGTAACAGGTAATGAGGCCATAATATTGCCATGCATTTCACGTTCTGAAGAAGATGTTCAAAGTTCAGGTCAACAGTTTGTGACAGTTGAGAATTCTATGGGTGTAGTGCATTCAAGTAAAGGCACTTTTAAACCTGCCTCTGAAAATTTATTGAGTGAACCTGCAATTGTTGGTCAGTTAGGTGAAACATTATTTGAAGATAAAAAATTGTGGCAAGACATGGTTGCAAATTATGACGTGGTAAGAGACCATATTGAGGCGACTATTCCAGGTTTTGATAATTATAACAAAAGAGTATTAAACCCAGCAGGGTTCTATTTACCCAATGGTTCTAGAAACAGAGCTTTCACAACAGCAAGTGGTAAAGCTCATTTCAGTATCAATCCAATTCCTGATAATAAATTAGAGGATAATCATTTTATTTTGATGACGGTGAGAACACATGATCAATATAATACAACCATTTATGGTATGGACGATCGATACCGTGGTATCTTTAACGAAAGAAGAGTTATTTTAATGCATCCTGATGACATGGCATCTCAAGGGCTAGATTCAGAAGACATTGTGAACTTAATTAGCCATTTTAATGGTGAAAAACGTCATGCAAATAACTTTAAAGTGGTAAAATATCAAATTGCCAAAGGTTGCATTGGTTCTTATTTTCCAGAAACAAACGTATTAGTGCCAATAGATAGTGTGGCTGAGAAAAGCAATACGCCTGTTTCTAAATTTATTGATGTGACTCTGGAAAAAGTGAATCTTTAATTAATCATTTCTCCTCTTGCTATTGGTAGCGCCGCAAATTAGATTTTTATGGAATGTCCGCATTAAGTTCATCCTTTGCAATTTAGAGAGGAAGATCAACATATCCTTCAAATAATTTCTACAATTTTAAATCAGAACAAGTGGCGACCTGCTGAAATACAAGGAAGACTGACTGCTTCCGAAATACTTATTCATGTAAACTTTTACAATAAGAGAAAGATCAAAAAATGATATCAGGATTATCTTTTGGGTGGATGATTTCTTTTTTTACCACCTAAAATGATGTTGAGCGTTTTTTCAATAAAATCAGGATAATTTTTAAGTTGCTCTTCATTCAATAATGCCTTTAAATCACTAAAATGGTGGTAGGTCGTATTGATTTTTCTTTGCTCAAGCTCAAGAAATTTTGACAAATCTTTAGTCTTAGAATTTGTATCATAAAGGGTTTTAAAGTGATTGTCTAAAATTACTTTTTGCTCTTCTTTTATTATTTTCATCTCACCCTTATGCTCATCTGCCAATACTTGGAATTGTTCCGCTTGGATTTCGGATAAATTTAACATTGGAGGCGGCCCCATTTTATGATGTGGATGATCAACATGTTTTGGCTTATTAAAAAAGAAAAAAGCAACAATAACTATATTTAAAAGTAACATAGTTAAAGCAAGGTATTTATAGAACTTTAATGATTTCATACTAATATATTTCAAAGTCGTTTACTAATTGATCAGCATATTCAGTGTCATTTGTATTTGAACCTATTGAGGCATTATTTTTTAAAGTATAAAAATTTACAAATAGAAGAAGCAGAATTGAAGCCGCTACAAGTGAAATCGTTCGAAGCGGAATTATTTTATTTTCGAAAATGTTTGCCTCAATTTTTAAATACAAATTATTTGAGGGCATTGCTTTTTCTATTTTTTCTAATGGGGTTAAAAATTGATCTTCCATTTTCTTTTTTTATTTAGACACCTACTTAGTACCTTTTCCTTTGGTTGATAAAAATTAATATTAGCTTTTAATTTTGTTTTTGCTCTCTGAAGTAATGATTCAACCGCTTTTACAGTTGTTTCCAAAATATCTGCCACTTCTTGCTGAGGTAAATGCTCAATATAAACTAAAATGAATGCTGTTTTTTGGTTTGGTGCCAGTTGGTCAATTTGTTTAAATAATTCAACACCTTCTTCTTTATGTTCTAACTGAATGCCTGGATGATTAAAGTCTGATGGGTCATTTTTTAACAAACCTAAACTCATCAATTGATGTCGTTTTCTTTTTTTAATGAAGTTAATTGACTTATTAATTGTAATTCTATACATCCAAGTACTCAGTTTTGAGCCTTGTTTGAAATGGGTAATTTTATCAAAAACGGTGATGAATACGTCTTGTGTTATTTCTTCTGCATCTTTCGCATTTTGTAAATAACTGATAGCCGTATTATATACCTTTTCACTTTGAAGTTGATACAGCATTGCAAAGGCCTTTCGATCTTTTTTTACCAGTTGCGATATGAGTTCTTCTTCTGAGATGTTCAGTTTTCAGCAAATCTAATTAATAATTAACTTTTTTGTTGTATTACTAGCCATTACCAAATAAATTCCTTTCGGCCATGTGCTGACATCCAAATTGTTGGTACCACTAACATTAACTTGCAACATTTTTTGTCCAACAGCATTGTAAATTACAATCTGCTCAATAGAATTGTCTATGTCTTCTAATTTTATAGTTAAAACTGTATTTGTAGGATTCGGAAACATATTGAATGTACTGTAAGTATAGTTAGATTCGATTCCAGTTACGTCAACGTTTATTGAATTGAAAGTAGGAAACATTTCCTGAAAAGCACCTGTACCGTTTGGAAAACGCGCATAAGACAAATCTTCGGATTGCTCACCATAACTGATCTGGTCTAATAAAGTACCGGAGTCGTCACTTAAAAATACTGTCTCACCGCCTGCTGATAATTTGAAATTTGTGTGCAAACCAACCTGTGTTGTGTCTTTGTCACACCATATAATTAAATAACCATTCGCAGCAATGGATGTGCCTGCTGGAAATACCCACTGAAGCACATTATTGACATTGTCTGATAAATAATAGTCGCCTAAATCAATAGAAGCATTGGTATTATTGTATAACTCAATCCAATCATCAAACTCACCATCCTGATCAGCTTTTGTTGAATTATTATCAGCTTGAAATTCATTAATGACCAAATCGCCAACTGGGGGAGCAAATGTTTCAATAATATGATATTCATATTCCGCTCTAACTGGAGAAAATTTACCAATATCGCTATTGTCAGCATAGATATAATATTGAATCATGGTATTTGACATAGTTAGTTCAAATCCATATACGCCATCATTTGCTGCTCCATCATTATGGTTTCCATCATCAAACATTAGTGTTCTTGTAAAAGGAGCATACTTATTGTCACGGTACCCTATATAAGCTGAATTCTCATTGGTAATTGTTGCTGTCACGGTTACTACATCATAAATATTTGGACTAGTATTGCTAGGAGCAACATTTGAAATTGTAGGTTCAATAGTTGTGAAATCACTTTGAGCAAGCAGATATGTGTTTCTTGCATTCATCAAATTAGTTATACCTGGGTACGATCCGCTACCAGGACCACCACCTCCTGGTCCGCCACCTCCAGTATTAATATCACTATTCAAATTTGACGAAAAATTTGCATTTGTAAAAAATTTATTATTGTCGGCTTGAACCGAGCTTGTAATAAGTGTTTGCAATGTTTGAGCAGTTGTAACGTATGATCCATTATCAAAATTCTCCAACAAAATGGTTTTAATATGCGCTAGATACATACGCTTATATAAAGGCACACTCATTAATTGACTGATTAAAGGAAAACCAGTATCATTTTCATGTAATAAGTGGCTCATTTGTGCTTTGGACGTTGTATTATTTAGATTGCTGGTTCCTGTCATACTAAACACTCCTAATGATTCATTCAAATCCCAAATAATTGGAATGAACTGATTAAAATCGCTTTGATATAAGTAGTAGTTTTGGGTGAATGCACCAATATAACTATCTAAGTTTACAAGTACATTATCTAAAGCTAACATCCATATAGCTCTGTCCACATCTAAAACAGATTCTATTCCAGATATGTTATTATTTAAAGTATCGCAAAATGCAATTAAATCTGCCCATGCAATATCTGATTTAAGTTCATATGCATCTTCATAGTCTGCACTGTCCGTTCCGAAATAAACTAGGTCAGGTAAATCAGTGCTTTGTGGACCCGCACCAGCTATTGGATTACATTTAACAAAGGTATTGTTCTTGGAATCAAATCGATCACTTAAAAATGTTTTCGAGATAGCTTCGCTGCTTGAATAAAGCCCAATCAAAGTGCCATTTACAGTTACATTGGCATAATTTGATTTAGGTGCATCCATATATTGTCTAATAATTTGATATGACAATACTTCTCTTAAAAAGGAAGGGTCTTTAGCCACATTACTCAACTTAATATCCTTGTATCCTTTGTAGTCCTGGTCTTTATAAGTATCTAATTCTATGTGAAAAGGGTTTTTATCTTGATTTGCATTGTAGGTACTATTCCCCTTATATTTTACACCAACACTGTCAAAAATAGTTCCATTTATTGACACAGATGCGGCCATGATATAATCCTCATTTCCGGCTTTTTCAGCATCTAGTAGTTGATCCCAATTACTTTGAGCAAATACTATATCTATAGATTGGATAGTGGTTAGGTCATAAAAGTCTTGAGCCGATCCATTTAACCCTAGAGTTAATGAAATGCAAATTAATGAGCAAAAAGATAATTTCATAAAAAGGTATTCTTTGTTTTTTAGTTGGACAAAATTAATTTAATAATCCTTTGGTTCATGCAAGTTATTATTTTCCAACTTTTTTATTTATTTAACGTTATTATAAGTACTAATAGATTTGAGATGAAATCAAAATTAATTATTCAGCTATTCGTAATTGTTGGTACTACACAAATTGCAAAAGCGCAGAATATCATCAACCCTAGTTTTGACTCCATTTATATTGGTGAACTAGATAGAATGCATAATTGGATAACTTCGGTTTCAATGACTGGAAATGTTGTGCCAGGCAATGATACAGTCTACCCATTAACACCTAATTCAACTTATAATGCATCCGGTTTTCAATATTCCATGCTTTTTAATGAGGTCTATTGGAACAATTCTACTCCCTATTCTTCATTTGCAGTAAGTTTGGAAACTAAGCCTAATTACTTAAAAACAGATGGCAGCAATTTTGAAACTTTTATTGTCAATGGAACAGAATTCAAGTCCAACAGTCAAGGCTATATTGACTTTGTGTCTTGTGGTGAACCATTTGCCTATCGACCAACTAAGTTAAAAGGGAAATATCAGTTTATCGATTCCCTTTCAATCATTCCAAACTATGGAAAATGTATGGTTATCTTAAAAAAATTCAACGCTGTTGGTGGTTTAAATGATACCATAGCTTTTAACGGTAATACTTTTTCTAATTTCCCGGTCACAAATGGCTGGCATGATTTTGAAATTCCAATTAATTATTGGTCAACAGATATACCCGATTCTATTGTTATTGCATTTTTTGCAAGTGTTGAACCTAATTCAAATGCCCGGTTTATGATTGATGAATTAAGCTTTGATTATGGTCCACTTGGCCTGAGTCCAAATTCTATTGATGAGATTAACGCTTTTCCTAATCCGGTAAATCAATTCATCTTTTTCAACAATATGAATAATGATGAGTATACTTATAAATTGACTGGTATTGACGGAACATTGATTAGAACAGGTGTTTGCGTTAATGAGATTTTTGTAGGGGATTTAGAGCAGCACTTTTTTATCCTTGAAATTATTTCAAAAGATGGCGAAAGTTATAATTTTAAACTTGTAAAAGAAAATTAGGTTGTAGCTTATTATAAGCTTTACATTTGATTTAATCCACCTTCGGCTCTACCCAATCACCGTACTCTTTAATCAGTTCTACTAATTCATTTACGGCTTCCTCTTCGGTTACATTCTTCTTAACAACTGTTCTTTCTTTATAAAGATTGATTTTTCCTTTTCCAACCCCTACATAGCCATAATCGGCATCAGCCATTTCACCTGGGCCATTTACAATGCAACCCATAATCCCAATCTTTAGACCTTTTAAATGGTTAGTTCTGTTTCTAATTTTTGCGGTTGTAATTTGAAGGTCGAATAATGTTCGTCCACAAGACGGGCAAGAGATATAATCTGTTTTTGAAATTCTAGTCCGTGTGGCTTGTAAAATCCCAAAAGCCGTACTGGTGTTTAATTGGAGTGTAGAACAGTTTTCAGTATGCATCCAAATGCCATCACTCATTCCATCAATCAGCAGAGCACCAAAGTCGGTAGAGGAATAAAGCTGAAAAGATTCATCATCAATATTTGCATATGTTTTATAAGGAATAACAGGATTTGTAATGCCCAAATTCATCATTTCAATGAAAAAGCGACGTTGTTCAGCCATTCTGTGCAAATTGTTAGAACTTAACACTAAAACAATAGTTGGATCATTTAATTGACTTTGATATGTTTTTAGCGCTTTCAAGTCGCTAGCGTCAATTCTAACAAGGTTTAATTGACTAGACTTTTGATCCGCATTTTCAAATTCAACTATTGATTTAAATAGAGGATAAGCTTGATTTTTTTCTGCCCAATTTTCTGAGTCTACAATTACCGACAGTGTGCCTGGTAATTCAAAATTAGGAATGACCTTGCAAAATAGATAGTCGACCGCTTGTTCCTTAATATTCCATTTATCGTCTGTAATATTATAGGTATAACCACAGGCAAATAAGTGAGCTTGTTTTAACTCTTCAATGTGTGATAAATCGGATACAACTACTGGTGCATTCTTTCCTCCAATATTTACAACACTGTTTGTTTCTCTTTTGTTATGTTCAAAAGGGTTATATGGTAATTCATAATCAAATGGTAAAATTTCGGCATGATTAACCCTATTATCATAACGTTCAGCTAATTTTTTAGCGACAGGAATTTCAAATTCAGGTTCTTCAGTTAATGAAACCCGAATGGTGTCTCCTAAGCCATCTTCAAGCAAAGTACCTATGCCAACGGCTGATTTAATTCTACCATCTTCGCCTTCGCCAGCTTCAGTTACGCCCAAATGTAAAGGATAAATCCTACCCCGTTTCATCATTTCTGCCATCAACATACGGTAGGCTTGCACCATAATTAGCGGGTTAGAGGATTTCATAGAAACCACTAGGTTATAGTATTCATTATCCTCACAAATTTGAATAAATTCTAAAGCAGAAGCGACCATGCCATTAGCGGTATCGCCATATCGTGATGTTATTCTGTCAGACAAAGAACCATGATTAGTACCAATTCTCATGGCACGGTTATTGGCTTTGCACAACAATACAAGGGGGGTGAATTTTTCACGAATTCTAACTAATTCTTGTTGGTAAGACTCGTCAGTATATTCAATTTCTTCAAATTTCTTTTTGTCAGCATAGTTGCCAGGGTTCACTCTAATTTTTTCAATATACTGAGCTGCTACTTCAGCTGCGTTGGGAGTAAAGTGAATATCCGCTACAATTGGTGTATAGTATCCTTTCGTATCTAGTGCCGCTCGGATTTGTTTTAAATTCTCAGCTTCTTTTTTTGAAGGCGCAGTATACCTGACTAATTCACAACCGGCATCAATCATTCTGATGGCTTGTGCTACAGATCCTGCTGTATCCATTGTGTCTGTTGTGGTCATGGATTGTACTCGAATTGGATTGTCGCCACCAAATTCTATATTTCCAACTTTAACCGGTGTTGTCTTAATGCGTGAAAATTGTACTAGGCTATTGCAGTATGATGTGTTTTTTTCCATGGAGGGTTAAATTTAAGCAGAAAAACGCTCTAGGAATTAGTTTAAGGCTATAATTTCTTCAAATACTTTTCGGTTATTGTTTAATCGAGGTACTTTATGTTGACCACCTAATTTTCCCTTCGTTTTTAACCACTTTTCGAAAGTTGATGGGTTCGCAATGCGGATAATAGGTGGTTGTAGTGACATATTATTCTGCCTTTTTGCCTCATAATCTGAATTTAAACTTTGGAGGGAACTATCAAGTATCAGTAAGAATTCATCTAAATCATTGGGCGCAGTATTAAATTCAATTAACCATTCATGAGCTCCTTTTTGCCCTTCCTTCATAAAAAGAGGTGCTACAGTATAATCTTTTACCTGAGCTTTTGTTTTACTGCAAGCAAAGGCGATTGCTCTTTCAGCGTTTTCAACAATTAACTCCTCTCCAAAGGCGTTAATAAAACTTTTGGTCCGTCCGGTCACCAAAAATCGATAGGGTAATAGTGAGGTAAACTTAAGAGTGTCGCCAACCACATAACGCCATAATCCACCGTTAGTTGAAATGACTAAGGCATAATTTGTATTCAACTCAACTTCACTTAAGGGAATGACATTTTCAGATGCCAGCCCCCGATAGCTATCCATTGGAATAAATTCGTAAAAAATACCATAGTCCAACATTAGCAATAGGTCAGGTTTTGATAAATTATCTTGGATGCCAAAAAAGCCTTCTGAAGCATTGTAAGTTTCTAAATAATGCATATCCTCAAAAGGGATTAGTTTTTTAAACTCGGCCCTGTAAGGTTCAAAACTCACTCCACCATGACTAAACAATTCTAGGTTTGGCCAAACTTCGCGTAAATGTTTTTTTCCAGTAATTTCTAGTACTCGATTGCAAAGCACAAGTGTCCAACTTGGCACACCAGCAATAGCGGTTACATCTTCGTGAATGGTAGATTGTGCTAATTTTTCAATTTTTTCTTCCCATTCATCCATCAAAGCAATTTCTTTGGATGGCGTTCTACGGAATTCTGCCCACCAAGGCATATTTTCAACTAAAATGGCAGAAAGATCACCAAAATAAGTGCCATGAGCCATGCTATTTCCAGTTGCACTGCCACCAATGCCTAACATTTTTCCTTTGTAAAATTTAGCATCTTCAATTTGATTGTAATATATTCCAAGAAGGTCTTTTCCACCTTTATAATGGCAATCATAAAGGCTATCCTTAGTAACAGGGATAAATTTGCTTTTAGCAGATACAGTTCCTGATGATTTAGCAAACCATTTGACTTCTTTTTCCCAAAGAATATTAGCCTCTCCTTTTAATTGACGTTGAATGAAGGGAGAAAAGGTTTCGTAGTTTCCAAGTGGAACATTCTGTGCAAATTCCGAATAGGAAGAAATATCTTTAAATTGATATTTTTTCCCCCACTCAGTATGAATAGCTTTACTAATTATTGTTTTAAATACATCTTGCTGAACTTCAGAAGGGTACTTTTTGAAGAGATCAATCTGATGAATCCTCTTTTTTATTAGCCAAGAAAAAATAGAATTAAACGGCATATTTTGAGACAAAAAAAAGACCCATAAAATGAGTCTGATAATACATGGAATAGGAGAGACTCAGATTATCCGAAAAAGATTAATCCGAATACTATTCCTAAAGCTAAAACAATATATAATGGCGTTAAAACATTAGTTGTATCATCAAAATAGGTGTATTTCTTTTCGTCACTCATGGTTAAAATTTTTGTAAATATAATAAATATAAAATTGGCTTAAAAAGAAAGGCCAATAATTTTTGCTTTTCGGTTTAATTCACCTTGCAAATACATTTTGTCATTTGACATCTGAAATGATTTTTTCGCATTTAACAGGTAGTTATTATTTTCTATACTAATAGCTCGCCTTGTGACCTCTCCATTTGGATTTATTTTTGCAAATGCCCATGCATTTCTTCTACCATTAAACAATGGTTTCATGTTGTCAATTTCATCAATTTCTAATTTAATGTTATGGTTGTTTTCATTGTAAATAAGGTAAAGGTCATTATTTTTTTTAAATACTGTGAAAGATGAATAGTAGCCATTGTCGTTAGTCGAATTTTGAATTTTGGGAACTCTTTTTAACCACTGAATATTGCCTCTATTATCAAAATAGGCCACAAGTATATATTCATAATTAAAATGTTCAGTTGTACTGGTCGTATTTGTTCTTGGATCGTAAATCCTATCTAGATAAGTATAATATTGCTCACCTATTAAATAAAATGAGCCATCATCTAATGGGATGAGATGACGTAAAAAATAATTATTCAGTTGAGACTTGTTATTCTTTTTCGTTTTAAAGAGAGTCAAATTTTCAGAAGTCATTTTGTAATAATTATTGGAAATAACATCATACTTTTCATTCAATTCAATATTGAACAACGCATCAATGGCAAAATCTCGAGAAGAGTTAACAAATCCTGAAACTTGTAATTTGCCATTCTTCTTCATAGCAATATCAACTCCATTAAGCCATTTTAGTTTGAGTCGTAAATCAACTTCTTTTAGGAAGTTAATTTTTTTATTGAAAGCCCAAAGTACATATTTATTGGTGAGCAGTTTAACATCATCAACACTTGCAGTTCGGTTACTATTAAAACCATAATTGCATAATAAAAAAACCTCATCAACATTTGGGAAAACTACTTTTTCAATATTTAGTCTGCTGACTGTATTTAATGAAACTAATTCTTTTTTCCAGATGGTTTGTCCACTTAAATCAATACAATGCAAATTCACGGCTTCTTTACTTGATATTTTGTGTGGATGGTTTTGAGAAATTAAAATGGCTTGGTTATTCTTACTCACTTGAACAATCATATTTGTGAGAGAAAGGTTAGCGATACTATCAATTATCTCAAAACTTTCTCGCTCAAGCTGTTCATTATAAATAGCCAAACCAAAAGTGGTTGTTTGTTCTTTCGTATGTGTAAAAACGGAGAACAGATACAACTTATCATTAATGAGTAAGATTTCGAAGGGATCAGAGTAATAATTTTCTTGTAAAGGGTTTTGAAATATATCCTTCTCTAATGTTAATGATAGATCTGATTTGAAAAATTTTCTAGCAATTAGTTCTTTTTTCTTTTTATTAGAGTAAATGTAATCTACAGTAAAAATTTCTAAACCACTTTCGCCCAAAAAACCATTAAACGACTCTGCTTTTGAACGGGCAAATTCTTTACCTTCTACTACAGTGGCTACTTGGCTAAAAACCATAAGACCTGTAAATAGAAGTAAAAGCGTAAGAGTTGTTTTCATCATTAAATTTTAAGCGTTCTTTCTTTTAACGCAATGGCTTTATTTTTATTGGCTAACTGTCCACAAGCCGCATCAATATCTTTTCCTCTACTTCGACGAATATTAACTACTAAATTTAAGGACTCCAAAAAGGCAGCAAAATCATCTACCTTTTGACGATCCGCTTGTTGATACTCGCCATCATCAATTGGATTATATTCAATAATGTTAATTTTAACAGGTACATTTTTACAAAATTCTGCCAGTTCTCTGGCATCTTGAATTGTATCATTAAAATCTTTAAAAATAATGTATTCGAAAGTAACACGTTGTTTAGTTGATGCATGGTAATTGCGAAGTGCTTCAGCCAAACGGTCTAAATTATTCGTATCGTTGATTTCCATTATTTCTGTTCGCTTTTTGTCATTTGCAGCATGAAGCGACAATGCTAGATTCAGCTTGAGTGGTTCTTCACCCATTTTTTCAATCATTTTAGCGATACCAGCAGTCGAAACCGTGATACGACGTGGTGAAATTCCCAAACCATCTTCTGCACAAATTCGATCAGAACCTTCCATTACATTTTTGAAGTTAAGAAGTGGTTCACCCATGCCCATAAATACGATATTGGTCAAGTTTATTTTGTAATGCTCTTGAGAAAGGTCAGTCAGTAAGAATACTTGATCGTAAATTTCGCCACGGGATAAGTTTCGCATTAATTTGAGTCGACCAGTTGCACAAAATTTGCAGGCTAAACTGCAGCCTACCTGTGATGAAATACACGCAGTTACTCTTGTGTCGGTTGGAATTAAAACACCTTCAGTAACATGACTGTCAAAACTAGTAAATGCCACTTTTACTGTACCGTCATTACTTTTTTGAAAATCGGTAATCTGTAAGGCATCAATAAAATAGTTGTTTTCAAGCGTTTCAATTGTTTTTTTTGAGATGTTTTTCATTTGGGAAAATGAACGTGCTCCTTTTTTCCACAACCATTCATAGATCTGCTTTGCTCTAAACTTAGGCTCATTCATAGCCAACAAAGCCTCAATAAGTTCTGCTAAGCTTAAATTTCTGATGTTCTTTTTGTCAGTACGCATGCTTAGGGCAAAGGTAGTGAGATTTATCTTATGCTAAGTGTTTAGAAGTAAGTAGTTGGTTTAATTTAAAGCTTCACGAATACAATTATTCTCTAATTGAATTTTATTTGATACGTTTTTCTTTAGCAATTGAGGTTGGGACTGAGTTATTTTGAACACTTAATTAAAGAACTCCTGCATGGATTCAAGTTTTTTGTTTTTGTAATTTAATAACCAATAACACTAACCAGGATTCGGACAAATCTAGGGCCACGGTTCGGAGCAAAAATTAAAATTCGTCAATCTTAATTGCCCAGTGGTAGGTGTTAACGTACCAGCTTCTGGATCGGTTTTTCGATAGTTTAGAGTTAATTAAACTGATTCTTTTATTTCAATTACTGTTCATTAATTTTATTCGCCTCATTATAAGCGTCAAAAGCCAGCCCAGAATTAATAGTTAGGATGCAGATAAACATAATAATAAAAGCAGTACTATCTAACGTTTGTAACGTATTTCCATCCGGAAAAACATGAATTTGTTCTAAATATGTCATTCCAAATGCACCAAGTGTTAACAATAACCCAAGTAGCTTTCTTTGCCCATTATACAAATAGCCAAGTCCCATAAAAAAGAAGTTTAAGATTGCGGATAACCAATTTTTTTTCATTGTTTTATTTTTTAGTTAGTACTGATTTCGAAAGTACTGTTAAAAAATAAGAACATAGGTTACCAACTGGTAACTAGAAGTGATGTTCACCCCAGTCAAATAAATCTAAAAGAATAGGGATTGCTGATTTCCCTTTTTCTGATAACTGATAACTAAAATGCGATTTTTCCATCTCTTTTTGAATCAATCCATATTCGATTAATTCAATTAAATGAGATGATAGTACCTTATTGGACAAAAAATTATCGATATTATCATAATCAACTACTGCATCCTGAACCCTGTTCTTTAGGTCATTAAAACGCAAAGGGCCTTCAATAAGCTGGTAAAGGATTGATCCTCGCCATTTACCTCCTAAGACTCTCAAGGCTAGCTCTACTGGACAAACAACTTGACGTTTTATCTTATCAATTTTTTGACTTTCCATTTTTCGAATGTACAGTGATTTGATGGTTAGTAATATCTATTTAAACACAATATTATTTCTTTGTTGAAGTAATCAGTAACCCAGGTAGGTCTTCGGTTTTAGTTTGCATACTTGTTTCACTCATTTCAATTATTTCTGTTGACGTTGATGCACCTTTAACCGGTTGAATGAGTTCTGCAAATTCTGGAGCATTTTTTATGGCGTTTCTAGTCATTTCATCCGCTGCGGTAATTTTAGAATCATCAGTAATGGAAATCAAAAAATTATCGTGAAACTCATAACTTCCTGATTCTACCATGTGCAGTTTTAAAGGCATTTCTTGTCCATTTGCTTTTATTCTAAATGTTACATCTCCTTCTGCATTGTACCTATTTCCTCTTAAATAGGTTGTTTTTAAATTAGATGTCATCTCCATTTCCATACCATCTGTGTCCTCCATATCAAATACGGTTCTAGCTTTTTTGGAATCAACGAATATGGATGCTTCCCAGGTTCCAATAATTTTTTCACTATACCCTTCATTTTCGCATGCCGACAATGCGAAAACTAATACTAAAAATAGGCTGGCTGATTTTATAAGTTCTTTCATTATTAATTAAATTATTATTTACTAGTTTGATTCTTTCGAAAAATGCCTTACAGAGTTTTCTATCCAATTCTTAATAATTTGATAGCGACCAAACACTTTTTCAAACTAAAGTAATTAATATAAATTATGTTGGGTTATGTTTAAACAGAAATATTTTGATTATAAAATGCTAAATCGGATATTGTTGTTTGTCTTTAACCGTCAGTTTTCCTGCACGATTTGAAATAGTATATTTTACCTCATATGGCGTGCAAATTGGTTCAAGAATAAACCAAACTCGGCCGCTAACGTCAAAGTCAAGCAAGTTATTTAATTTAATTTTTTGACTAAATATTGTATTTTCTCTAATGAAATTAATTTCTTGCCTAAGAATTGTATCGTATTCTAAAACTGATTTTGGATGCTCTACTATTGATTCTTCTAGGGTTAAATATTCCGACTCATCAATAGAAATAACCATATTTCCGTAAGGGTAGTTTTTGGAAAGTGGAGACACTACCCAACAACCACGACCAAATGTAAGATGAACGTTAAAATCAATTGTTGAATCATCCGTTTTATTTATACTAAAATCAATTTCTGCTTGGTTTTGGACAGGATTTAGAGATGCTATTGTTGATGTTGAATCACCAATAGTTTGTGGTTTACTTTCAACACCTTCATTTGCTCCACATGAATTTATTATGGTTAGGATGCCAATTAAAATCCCTATTAGTTTTAGTTTCATCTCTCACTAATTTTATTAAAAGTATATGATATTATAACCAATACAACTAAAAATTAATTAGACACTTGAAAAGCTATTAGTTAGTTGAGCTATATTTAGTGTAGTTCAATACATACAAAAATAATTAACTTTCAGAACTGGTAATTGTGTATTTTTGTTTTGAATAAAATTGGATATAAATGAATTTACAAGACAAAAGAATAGTGGTGACAGGCGGTAGTTTGGGGATTGGTAAAACAACAGCTAAATTGATGATTGATAAAGGTGCCAAAGTGATTATTACTGGACGAAATAAGGAAAGATTAGAATCTGCTGCTAATGAAATTGGTGCCATTCCATTGGTGTTCGATATTTCTGATACTTCAAGTATTGAGGAGAAAGCGAACGAGTGTCTTAGTTTATTGGGAGGTGGTATTGATGTGTTATTAAACAATGCAGGAATAGGCGAGTTTGCTTTATTAGGGGATTTATCAATAGATCAGTTCCAACGTATTTTTGATACAAATGTTTTTGGTTTAGCTATGCTAACACAAGCATTTTTACCAGCTTTCAAAGAACAGCAAAGCGGGAATATTATTAATATTGGTTCGTCGGCTGCCATAAAAGGTTTTGCGCATGGCTCAGTCTATGCTGCTTCAAAATTTGCTGTACGTGCTATGACGCAATGCTGGCAGGCAGAGTTAAGAAAAGATAATATTCGGGTATTTTTGGTTAACCCAAGTGAAGTAACAACTGCATTTAATCAAGACAGTAGGGAAGAACGTGAAGCCGTAAGTAATAAATTAACACCATTAGAAATTGCCGATATTATTATTGGTGGACTAGAATTAGATAATAGGGGCTTTGTGCCTGAAACAAATATTTGGGCTACTAATCCGTTTTAAAATCGCACTTAACTTTAAAAAATGGTAGACCATAGTCTACCATTTTTTGATTAAACAAAGGCTTGTTTTATGTCTGCAATTATATCGTCGAAATGTTCAATACCTACTGAAATTCGTATCAATTGATCGGTAATACCATGACTTTCTCTTTCTGCCTTATCAACTCCTGCATGAGTCATTGAGGCTGGATGTTCAGCTAAAGACTCAGTTCCTCCTAAACTCACAGCCAATTTGATTAATTTGAGTTGATTCAAAAATTGAAAGGCCTCTTTTTCACCACCAACTATATTGAATGACACCATGGCTCCAGTACCTTCGCATTGTCTGTCGAAAATAACCTTTTGTTCACCCTCTAACATACCTAGATAATAAACATGTTCTACCTTTGGATGATTGACAAGAAAATTAGCAATATGCTTTGCATTTTCTTCTTGCTTGTCCATCCTTATTTTTAAAGTTTCGAGACTTCGCATCAATAGCCAACCAGTATTTGGACTTGTTTGATTTCCTAAAAATGTCCGCATGCCTTTAATTCTTGACATATTAGTTGCATTACCTAAAACTGCACCTGCGATCACATCACTATGCCCACCAATATATTTGGTAGCTGAATAAATTACTAAATCAGCGCCATGTTTAATTGGGTGTTGCCAAACTGGCCCCATATAAGTGTTGTCAATTGCTAAAATCACCTCATTTTCTTCCAAAGAAAATGAGGTAGCGATTTGGTGGCACATTTGAATGTCAATTAAAGCATTTGTTGGGTTGGCAGGTGTTTCAACAAAAATTAAAGCTAATTTATCAGCATGGCCGCTAGCCATTAGTTTATTGCGAATAGCATCTTCAGAATCTTTGGCATCAAATGGTAAAATATGAATACCGTACTTAGTTAATACATGCTTAATAAAATGATCCGTTCCACCATAAATTGGATTACTATAAAGCAATAAATCGCCTGGTGCTAAGAATTCCATTAGCACAGTTGAAATTGCAGCCATCCCACTTTCAAAAACAGCGCAATCTTCAGCATTATCCCATAAACTCAATCTGTTTTCTAGAATTTCTAAATCGGGATTATTTAATCGACTGTAAATTAAACCCATTTCTTCATTCTCAGCTTTTTCTCTAATTCCATAGGCTACTTCAAAGAAGGCTTTTCCTTCCTCTGCATTTTTAAATACAAATGTTGAGGTTTGAAAAATTGGGCATTTGATAGCCCCTTCTGATAAGGAAGGCTTATAGCCAAAGGACATCATTTCTGATTCTGGTCTGCGCATGGTTTTATTTTTTTACAAAGGAATTAAATTGAATTATGAAAAACTAATCATATTCCTGATAGCGAAATAAATACCTGCATATACTGTATTTTACAGTAAATTATTCTGTATATTAGATTTTTACTACTAATGTTTAGTAATTATTCACATGAAGAAACTAGATAATATTGACAGTCAAATTATTACTATTTTACAAGCAGATTCCAATGTGAATATTAAAGCGGTTGCAAAGCAACTTAATCTGACAGTAACACCAGTTTATGAGCGAATTAAGAAGCTAGAAAAAGCTGGAGTAATTGAAAAATATGTCGCTAAAGTGAATCCCTATAAATTAGGTTTAGATCTGTTAGTATTTACTCATGTTTCTTTAAAAGAGCATACCAAGGCTTTTTTAGTCAATTTTGAAAAAGAAGTGGTATCAATAAATGAGGTTATTGAATGTCATCATGTGACTGGAGAGCACGACTATCTATTAAAAGTAATGGTGAAAAATATGGATAGCTATCGTCATTTTTTAACTGATAAATTGGCAAGGATAAAAAACATAGGTAATGTCCATTCTTCTTTTGTTGTAAATGAAATTAAAAAGTCCGGCATTTATCAGCCAGAAAGCATGTAGTATGAAATATAATCTTTCTTTTCAGTATTGTGCTAATTGTAAGTTGCGGCAAAACAACCTTTGATTCTCAATTCAGCACTCCATTTAAAATGAAGTCTGATGAATCTGTAAAAATAGAAGAAATGAATTTATAGCTGTTAGGCTTTATAGTAATTGAAAATTCTAGATGCCTGGAAGGTGCAAATTGTTTTTGGGAAGGACAAGTTATTACTGAAGTTTTTTTCATTCAAATTCTACTTTGGAGCAGCATTTGTATTATAGTAAGTATGGAGCTCTGTTTTCCTTAGACCATGTCCTATTTCACCTACATACTTGTAGTTTCTATTTTTTTCTTCTCGTAAAATTTTCTCCATTTTACGACCTTTTGCCAATTCGTCAATCAATTTCTCTAAACGTCTACATTGTTTATATACTTCAAATTCATCATCTATTTCTTCAATTCGATAACCACACACAATCCCTTTAATCATGAGTGAATTGGGATGAATTTTCGCAAACGAAAATCGTACTTTGATTAATCAGTTTTGTTAAGTTATCATTGCTTTCAAGAAAAGAATTCATTTTATCCCAATTTATATTTGTTAGGACTTTAGAAAATTCCGAGTAAGATTCTATTCCAAGTGATTTTAATTTATCGAAATCTGAAGAGTTTGCTTTTCTATAAATTAAATCTGCTTTCAATTCTTAATCTTTGTCTTAAATATTTTATAACGTAAAATGTGATATCTGTCGCAGGCGTTAGCTGCCCGGGTTTTCTGATCTATTCATTTAAATACCTTTTTTTTATAATATTTATATGATGTTTAGTATGTCCAATAGAAATGTATCCCAAGGCTCTTGCAGAAATATTGTACTCTATATGGTTCCCCAAAAATGAAGCCTGTTCTTCTGTACAATTTTCAAACAAAATTCTAAATCCTTCTCTAACAGCTTGAAATTCTTTAACCATGCTTTCGATACTTCGTTCTGTCACATTTACATTTTTTGCGTAAGACTCTTCATCCATTGCATACAATGGTGTTTTGCTATCTTTTCGCATACATACTATAGTTCTATATGAAAAACCTCTTTCTGTGTCAATAATGTGCATAAACACATCTTTAATTGTCCACTTATTTTCCGCATATCTATGGTTCAATTTCTCATTACTGATTGATTTGAAAAATTTTATAGTCTCGTTCGTGACATTGTCAAATTGTTCAAAAAAATTCCCTCGATCTGCTAAATCAATATATTGTTGATATCCTGGATAGTATTCTGTTTTTTTTGGAAATTCCATAATTTCTGTTCTTAGTCTACATTGTTTTTTACCTGGCGTATTGGTGTATGATATCGTTGCGCAGTTTAAGTACTATATTTAGCAGATAATTCACAGGAAAAGGTTCACAGCTACTTTCGCAAGTAGACAACTAATAACAATGAATTATGCCTACTGCTAGCAAAAGTATTTTTCATTTTTCTTTATTGAACCATCACAATTCCTATAATTACTATGACAAGAAAAAGCTGAATTATAAATAAAATCAATCCTAAAAATGACAATAATATTGATTTAAATTTAGCCTTTTCTTTATTAAAAATGAAATATGTCAAAGTGAATATAGCTAAATATAGTATAGGGTTAAAAGTTAAAGGAATTCTAAAAATTAAAAATCCAATTATTCCTAATAAAGTAGCTTGTCCAATAATTAAAGAAGATATAGCTACATGTTCTATATAACTATATTTTCCATAAATAATTTTAGTTGTGTTTGCAAGCAGAAAAACTGAAAACATCCAAAAGTATTTGAAATATTCATATATAATCTTCCCTCCCGCTAGCCCAATTTCATATCCCTTTTTGTTGATAGCCGACCTATCAATATTGTCGATCTGTTCTTTTGGTAATTTGAAAATCGTCTCAAATATCAAATAGATGGAAATTGAAATTATTAAGAATGAAATTGGGTTGAGTATCCCTTTTCTTTTACCAAGGATATAATCAAACGAAAATTTTTCAGGATTTACAAAAAGCATTTTAAAATTATAAAGAAAACCTTTGTCCATATCCGTAATGCTGGAAAAGGTGTTTTCAATCATTGAATTAAATGTTAGTTTTTTAATTCCAGACTTTTCTCCACAATTTGGGCAAAAATTTGAGTTATATTCAATATTACATGATATGCAAATCATTTTGTTTTTTTACTTCAATATCTTTTAATATTTTTTGCTAATGGTTGTGCAAAAACTGTACAGGATTAGCCTCTAACTACTTTTGGTAAGCAAGATACTTAATTTAACGCAAAAACGGTCAGAGTTTATACCCGACCGTTCTTGATTTTACAAATTATTGTGCGTTCGCTCTTTTTCAATTTGGCGAATGAAGTCCGATTTTATTTCCCTCAGAGTCGTGGAGAATGGCAAAAAATCCACTTTCGTCAGCATGAGGTGTTTTAGGGATAATTATTTTTCCGCCATTACCCTCTACTTTATCGAGAATAGTTTGCAGGTTATCTCCTCCATTCAGATAAATAGTAACTCCGCTGGATGAAGGCTCGTAGCCTTCTCCCTTCATTATTACTCCTGTTACCATTTGGTCTTGGTATGGGAATAGACCCATTTCCATTCCTGGGAAATCCAATCTTTCAATTTCTATTCCTAAGATTTCTTTGTAAAAGTTAGTAGCTCTTGAAATATCCGTTGCTGGAATTTCAAAAATTGAAATATGACTTTTCATTTGTTTTGTTTTTTGATTAATATTAGATTCAACCGAGTTAGTTTCGGTTTTAGATTTGTTTTGATTGTTACAAGCTGTAATACTAAAGGATAGAATTATGACTGTAAAAAGTATGGATTTTCTCATTTTTCCTGTTTAATTTGACAAGACAAATGTAGATTAGATTTAAATTTGAAAATTGTAAAAATGCGACACGTAGATTATTTGTAGAAAAGGGAAGAAAGCGTCATGTTTTCATTGCCTAAAAATCTTTTAGGATTAATTCCGGTAAATTCTTTAAAGTCTTTTATAAAGTGAGCTTGGTCAAAGTATTCACTTTTATATGCAATGTCAGTCAAGTTTTCAGATTTTTTATTAAGAAGCATTTTCAATGCAGTTTGCAATCGAATTACTTTACCTAATTGTTTTGGACTGACACCAATTTGTTTTCTGAAATTTCGTTCAAGTTGTCTCCGTTTAGATAAGTCTTCTTTAAGAATTGTGCTTATCGAAGCATTTCCATTTGTTGCTAAAAGTGCGTCTATCGTAGTTTTTACGATATTATCAATTGTAGTTTTTTCGTTTAATTTATCTAAAAGAAAATTTTCAATAATTTCTATCCGTTCACTAGTATTACTTGCCTCAATTATTTTTCGCTCTAAGTCACTAGCAGTTTTTTCTCCAAAAAATAATTTAATAGGTGTTTCCTTATTTGCTAAATCCTTAATCGGCATATTTACAAAATTTGAAAAGCCGTAAGGGTAAAAACGAATTGCAAAAGTGTTTACAAAACCTGTCGGTTCGATATAAAATGGCTTGATTGTGTGTCCAAGAACCATTGCACGAGGCTGTATAATGAATTTATCTTCGAAAGTATATCGTTTAATATCATCTCCAAGGATAAATGCCATTTCAATTGTTCCGTCTGGAATTATCCGCTGTTTTTGAGCACCAGATTCGGCAGGAATTTCTAAAGTCCAATAGCAACTTATAAGCAATTCCAAGTCAGAATTTGGTTGAAATGTTTGGTAATTCATTTATTGGGGGGTGTTTTTTTTAATGCCGTGCAACGTCTCGTGTATGAGTAGTAGCGGATTTCTACTTACTAACCTTTCGGTTAAACACAAACCTTTTTTATATTTAATTACTTTTGTTCTATCACTTAAACCGCTATTACTTATACACCGTGTTAGCGACTGCTTTTATTTGGTTCAAATTTTTCAAACTTAGTTCCATTTCGTTTATAAACTCCGTCATTGTTTGTTCCAAGCCAAATTGTTCCGTTATTGTCTTGATATATGCAGATTAGTAAAACTTCTTCTTTACCGTTATGTATTTTATAATTGGACAGAGTTTTTCCATCATATTTCCAAACACCACCTCCGTAAGTGGTCATCCATAAATTATTCTTTTCGTCTGTTATTCCACTAGTGAAATATAGTATTTTATCTTTTGTTATTTCTTCAGGTAAATCGACTGCCTTTACCTTTTTATACCCTTTTGGTAAGTCAGGATTGATTTTATATTTACTGTAAAAATTACTTAACCAATAATAACCGTCTTTATCCTGAATCATTGAACGTACACCTGGTACGCGACCATCTGGAAGGGTTGAGAGTTCCTTTTCTCCAAACCATAATAATGAATCTCCATCATATCGAAAAGCACCTGCTGTAGCAGTTCCAAACCAAATATTCCCATCTTTATCTTTATTGACTCCTACAGAAATTGCGCATGTTATATTGAGTGGTTTAGAAATGGATGATAGAGGGTTTGCACCAGAGATTAATGTTTGGGCCACGAACCCATTTTAGTTGTACATTTTTATAAGGAGTTATAGATTTGATAAATTGAAGTTATTAGATTAACGCTTAAGTTTATCTATAAAGGCATTGACAGTTCGAATCAACACAAAATATTTTTTTAGCTATTCTTAAAAAAGTAGAGATTTTTGGATAGCAAAAATTGTAAATATTTAGTATTTTTAGTAAATATTGTTACTTGCTATAATAGCGAACATACTTTCTAGTTCTAAATATTAAAAATTCAGCATATGG
>JBGCFR010000011.1:0-98201 GCA_045107045.1 Crocinitomicaceae bacterium | reverse complement strand
TAAACAAAGTTTTTGCCTCTGTAGCTCAGCTGGCTAGAGCAGCTGATTTGTAATCAGCAGGTCGTGGGTTCGAGTCCCTCCAGAGGCTCTGTTTATTTTTTATTTTTTTTGGGGAGATACCAAAGCGGCCAACTGGGGCAGACTGTAACTCTGCTGACTTATGTCTTCGTAGGTTCGAATCCTGCTCTCCCCACTAAAATAAAAAATATATTAGTCAGATTGGAATCTGATTAAACTTTAAAATAATAAGCGGGAGTAGCTCAGTTGGTAGAGCGTCAGCCTTCCAAGCTGAGGGTCGCGAGTTCGAGTCTCGTCTCCCGCTCAAATTTTAAAAGGGTTTTAAGCCTTTTTGAAGTTTTTTTTAGAACGTAGTGCCGGTGTAGCTCAGGGGTAGAGCGTTTCCTTGGTAAGGAAGAGGTCACGGGTTCAATTCCCGTCATTGGCTCAATGGGAGAGTTACACACTTAAAGTGGTGTGTTTTTGTATTTGTAAAAATTGATAAATAAATAATAAATTAGATTATGGCTAAGGAAAAATTTGACCGTTCGAAACCACACGTAAACATTGGTACAATTGGTCACGTAGATCACGGTAAAACTACTTTAACTGCTGCAATTACAACAGTTTTAGCTAATGCCGGATTATCTGAAAAGAGAGATTTCGATACAATCGATAACGCTCCTGAAGAGAAAGAAAGAGGTATTACAATTAACACTTCACATGTTGAATATTCAACTGCGAATAGACACTACGCTCACGTAGATTGTCCAGGTCACGCCGATTATGTTAAGAACATGGTTACTGGTGCTGCTCAAATGGATGGTGCTATTTTGGTTGTGGCTGCAACTGATGGGCCTATGCCTCAAACTAGAGAGCATATCTTATTAGGTAGACAAGTAGGAGTTCCTAGAATGGTTGTATTCATGAATAAAGTGGATATGGTTGATGATGAGGAATTGTTAGAATTAGTTGATATGGAGATTAGAGATCTTTTATCTTTCTATGAGTATGATGGTGATAATACACCAGTTGTACAAGGATCTGCATTAGGTGGATTAAATGGAGATGACAAATGGGTTCCTAAAATTTTGGAATTAATGGAAGCTGTTGATACTTGGATTGAATTACCTCCAAGAGAAGTTGATAAAGATTTCTTAATGCCAGTTGAAGATGTATTCTCAATTACTGGTCGTGGTACTGTTGCTACTGGTAGAATTGAAACTGGTGTAATTAATACTGGTGATGAAGTAGATATTATTGGAATGGGTGACGAAAAAATGAAGTCAACTATTACAGGTGTTGAAATGTTCAGAAAAATCTTAGATAGAGGTGAAGCTGGTGATAACGTTGGTTTACTTTTAAGAGGTGTTGAAAAAGCAGCTATTAGAAGAGGAATGGTAATTGCTAAACCTGGTTCTATTACTCCACATACTAAAGTGAAAGCTGAAGTATATGTGTTGAAAAAAGAAGAAGGTGGACGTCATACTCCATTTCATAACAAATATAGACCACAGTTTTATTTAAGAACAACTGATGTTACTGGAGAAATCATTCTTGAAGAAGGAAGAGAAATGGTAATGCCTGGTGATAACGTTTCTATCGTTGTAAACTTAATCGTACCTGTAGCCGTTAATAAAGGTTTAAGATTCGCGATTAGAGAAGGTGGTAGAACAGTAGGAGCTGGACAGATTACTGAAATTATAGAGTAACTATAAAATATAGCTAGATAATGAAGAGAGGAGTTTTTGACTTCTCTCTCTTTTTAGCTTTATACGGGCGTAGTTCAATGGTAGAATGCCGGTCTCCAACACCGTTGATGAGGGTTCGAATCCTTCCGCCCGTGCAATTGAAACATAAAATTGAGTATTGGTACTTTTAGTATTTTATTCAATTAATTTGTTTGCTTAAAATTTGAGAGTTAGTATTTACTGTATACCGTAAATATTCTCCCAATAAGAAAAAATAGACCATAGCGGTTTATTTTTAATGATGAACTTAAAAAGAATTAAAGTGGCAAAAATTATAACTTATATTGAAGAGTCATACCAAGAGTTAATACACAAGGTAACTTGGCCTACTTGGAATGAATTACAAAGCACCTCAATCGTCGTATTAGTTGCTTCTTTATTGTTCGCCTTATCCATTTTTGTAATGGACTATGCATTTGGTATTAATCCAGAAAACATGTGGGCTGGTGTAATGGGATTCTTTTATAAAATGGTAGGACTAATAAGTTAATCGAAAATGGCAGAAATTAAAAAGCGCTGGTACGTTGTTCGTGCTGTTGGAGGTAAAGAAAAAAAGATAAGTGAATATATTATGATGGAAGTAAAACGTCATAATATTGAACACTTAGTGGGTGAAGTTCTAGTCCCAACCGAAAAAGTTTACCAAATTAGAAATGGTAAAAAAGTAAGTAAAGAAAAGAATTTTTTCCCAGGTTATATTTTAGTTGAGGCAGCATTGCAAGGAGAGGTGGTTCATATCATCAAAAGTGTTCCAGATGTAATGGGATTCATGAGTGGTGTTAAAGGAGGTGATCCAATGCCAATGAGATTAAGTGAAGTGAACAGAATATTAGGCAAAGTTGATGAAATGTCTGTTCAAGAAGAGGAAATGAACGTGCCTTATGTAGTTGGCGAAACAATTAAGGTAATTGATGGCCCATTCAATGGCTTTACTGGAGTGATTGAAGATATTAATGAAGAGAAAAAGAAACTTGAAGTAATGGTGAAAATTTTTGGTCGTAAAACACCGCTTGAACTCAATTACATGCAAGTAGAAAAAGAATAATAATTTTTATAACCGTAGGAGTGCTGTAATGTAATAAATGCTTCCCATTAATTATAAGGCACGTTATCACTACACAAAACAAGCAAAATGGCAAAACAAGTAGATGGATTAATTAAGCTACAAATCAAAGGTGGTGCCGCTAACCCTTCTCCGCCCGTTGGACCTGCATTAGGTGCAAAAGGTGTGAATATCATGGAGTTCTGCAAGCAATTTAACGCTAGAACACAGGATAAAGCAGGGAAAGTATTACCAGTTGTTATTACCGTATATGGTGATAAATCTTTTGAGTTTGTAATTAAAACTCCACCAGCAGCTGTTCAATTATTGGATGCTGCTAAATTGAAAAAAGGTTCACCTGAATCTAACAAACAAAAAGTAGGTACTGTATCATGGGATCAGATTAGAGTGATTGCTGAAGATAAAATTCAAGATATGAATTGCTTCAAAATTGACTCTGCTATGATGATGGTTGCAGGAACTGCTAGAAGTATGGGACTTAACGTAAAAGGAGGAACTGCTCCAGAACAACTTAATTAAGAAAAATGGCTAGAGTAAGTAAAAAGAGAAAAGAAGTCTTGGCTAAATTAGATCAAGACAAGTCTTATTCTTTAACTGATGCAGCGAGCTTAGTTAAGGAAATTACGACAACAAAGTTTGATGCTTCTGTTGATTTGTGTATTCAACTTGGGGTTGACCCACGAAAATCTAATCAGATGGTTAGAGGTACTGTGAGTTTACCACATGGAACTGGAAAAGATGTGAAAGTTTTGGTGCTTTGTACACCAGATAAAGAGGCTGAAGCTAAAGAAGCAGGTGCTGATCATGTTGGTTTAGATGACTATATCACTAAAATTAAAGGTGGTTGGACTGATATTGATGTGATTGTAACCATGCCATCAGTAATGGGTAAAGTTGGTGCTTTAGGTAGAGTGCTAGGACCGAGAGGTTTGATGCCAAATCCTAAGACCGGTACTGTTACTATGGATATTGGAAAAGCTGTAACTGAAGTAAAAGCAGGTAAAATTGACTTTAGAGTGGATAAATTCGGTAACGTGCACACTGCCGTTGCAAAGGTATCATTTGATTCTGCAAAGATTCAAGATAACGCAAACGAGTTATTACAGTCTATCATTAAATTGAAACCAGCTGCTTCTAAAGGGGTGTACTTAAAAAGCGTGCATATGAGCTCAACTATGAGCCCAAGTATTAAAATTGACACAAAATCTATTGATAACGCTAACGCTTAATACATTTAGAAGATGACTAAAGACGAAAAATCAAAGTACATTGAAGATTTATCAGCGAAATTGTCTGATTCTGGCGTATTTTATTTAGCAGACACCGCAGAATTAACGGTTGAAAAAACCAATGAATTAAGAAGAAAATGTTTCAATAATAAAATTGAACTGAAAGTGGTTAAAAACACTTTACTTCAGAAAGCATTGGAAAGAATTGAAGACAAAGACTACAGTGAACTTTACGGAGTTCTAACTGGTCCTACTTCAATTATGTTTTCAGAAGTTGGTAATGCACCTGCAAAATTGATAAAAGATTTCAGAAAAAAGAACGATAAACCACTTCTTAAAGCTGCTTATATTGAAGAATCAATCTATATCGGAGACGAGTCATTAGATATGTTGGAATCAATTAAGAGCAAAGAAGAGCTTATCGGAGAAATCGTTGGATTACTTCAATCTCCTGCCAAAAATGTTATATCTGGACTTAAGTCTGGTGGTAGCAAATTAGCAGGAATTTTAAAAACCCTTGAAAGTAGAGGGTAAATTAATTAATTATTAACAAATAAAAAAACAAATAACAATGGCTGATTTAAAAGAATTTGCTGAACAATTAGTAAGCTTAACAGTAAAAGAAGTTAACGAACTAGCTAACATTTTAAAAGACGAGCACGGAATTGAGCCTGCTGCTGCTGCTGTTGCAGTTGCTGCTGGTGGAGCTGCTGCAGGTGGCGACGCTGCTGAAGCACAAACAGAATTTGATGTAATATTAAAGGCTGCCGGTGGATCTAAGTTAGCAGTAGTAAAATTAGTTAAAGAATTAACTGGTTTAGGACTGAAAGAAGCAAAAGAAATGGTAGACGGTGCACCAACTGCAATTAAAGAAGGTGTTGCTAAAGATGAGGCTGAAGGTCTAAAAACTTCATTAGAAGAGGCAGGAGCTGAAGTTGAAATCAAATAATACGTTTCAATGAATTAACAGGTTAGGCACTGCTTTCGGGCAAGTGCCTAATCCTGTTTTATAATTCTAATACTTTTATATGAGTTTGGAATTATTATAATTATTGTGTTTTTCAGCACATTAAAACTGAAAATAGCTTATTTAAAATAAGTATAGTTAACTTTAAAATATTAAGCCGTGGTAAAAAACAATAATACTACCGAGAGAATTGACTTTTCAAGCTTATCTGCTACATTCAAGTATCCAGATTTCTTAGATATTCAATTAGAGTCTTTCCGTAAGTTCTTTCAGTTGGAAACAACTCCCGAAAATAAAAATGAAGAAGGCCTTCATAGGGTTTTCTCAGAAAATTTTCCAATTACCGATACTAGAAACCAATTTGTACTTGAGTTTTTAGATTATTTTATTGATCCTCCAAGATATACAATTGAAGAATGTATAGATAGAGGTTTAACCTATAGTGTGCCATTAAAGGCTAAACTAAAGTTATATTGTACAGATCCAGAACATGAGGATTTCGAAACTATTGTACAAGATGTATATTTAGGTACTATTCCATATATGACACCAAAAGGGTCATTTGTAGTAAATGGTGCTGAGCGAGTTATTGTATCTCAATTGCACCGTTCACCTGGTGTATTTTTTGGTCAGAGTCGCCACGCTAATGGAACTAAGTTATACTCAGCTAGAATTATACCATTTAAAGGATCATGGATTGAATTTGCAACAGACATTAATAGTGTAATGTATGCTTATATTGATCGTAAGAAAAAATTACCTGTAACAACATTGTTTAGAGCAATAGGTTATGAGAGTGATAAAGATATTTTGGAAATTTTTGACCTTGCTGATGAAGTAAAGGTAACAAAGGCTGGTCTTAAAAAAGTATTAGGACGTAAGCTAGCGGCAAGAGTTTTAAAAACATGGATTGAAGATTTTGTTGATGAGGATACGGGTGAGGTTGTATCTATTGAAAGAAATGAAGTTATTTTAGATCGTGAAACTCTTTTGGAAGAAGATCATATCGAAATGATTTTGGATGCAAATGCTAAAACAATCATTTTACATAAAGAAGATGTAAATAGTGCAGATTATGCAATTATTTACAATACGCTTCAAAAAGACACTTCTAATTCTCAAAAAGAAGCTGTTGAACATATATACAGACAATTAAGGAATGCTGAGCCGCCTGATTTTGAAACAGCAAGAAACGTATTTGATAAATTGTTTTTCTCAGATACGCGTTATGATCTAGGTGAAGTAGGTCGATATAGAATTAATAAGAAATTAGGATTGGATACATCTATCGATCAAAAAGTATTGACAAAGGATGACATTATCTTAATCATTAAATATTTAATTGAGTTAATTAACTCAAAAGCAGAAATTGATGATATTGATCATTTATCTAACCGTCGTGTAAGAACCGTAGGTGAACAATTAAACAATCAATTTGGTGTTGGTTTAGCGCGTATGGCTCGTACCATTCGTGAAAGAATGAATGTAAGAGATAACGAGGTGTTTACACCAATTGATTTGATTAATGCTAAAACATTATCATCTGTTATTAACTCATTCTTCGGAACGAATCAATTATCTCAGTTCATGGATCAAACGAATCCATTGTCAGAGGTAACACACAAAAGAAGACTATCTGCCCTTGGACCTGGAGGTTTATCGAGAGAAAGAGCAGGTTTTGAGGTACGTGATGTTCATTATACACATTATGGGCGTTTATGTACTATTGAAACACCTGAAGGACCAAACATTGGTTTGATTTCTTCATTATGTGTTTATGCAAAAATTAATAACCTTGGTTTTATTGAAACGCCATATTGGCAAGTAGAAAACGGTAAAGTTGATGATTCTAAAGCGCCAATATATTTAAGTGCTGAGGAGGAAGAAGGTAAAATGATTGCCCAAGCAGATAAAAATTTAGATAAAAACGGAGGATTTCAAGGAGATAGAATTAAAGCTAGATTAGAAGGAGATTTCCCAGTAATTGAGCCTAAGCAATTAGATTTAATGGATGTTGGTTCTAACCAAATTGCATCAATAGCTGCATCATCTATTCCATTTTTGGAGCATGATGATGCCAACCGTGCCTTGATGGGATCTAACATGCAGCGTCAAGCTGTTCCTTTGTTAAAACCAAATTCACCAATTGTTGGTACTGGTATTGAAAAACTAGTTGCACGAGATTCGAGAGTATTAATTAATGCTGAAGGAGAAGGTGTAGTTGAGTACGTTGATGCAAATGAGATCAAAATTAGATATGATTTATCTGCCGAAGATAGATTAGTTAGCTTTGAAGGAGATGTGAAAACGTATAACTTAGTTAAATTCCAAAAAACGAATCAAAGTACTTCAATGAACTTACGTCCAATTGTTGAAAAAGGGCAGCGTGTTCAACGTGATCAAGTACTATGTGAAGGATTTGCAACACAAGCTGGTGAATTAGCGTTAGGACAAAATTTAAAAGTTGCATTTATGCCTTGGAAAGGGTATAACTTTGAAGATGCCATTGTAATTTCTGAAAATGTAGTTAGAAATGATGTATTTACCTCTGTGCACATTGACGAGTATTCAGTTGATGTTAGGGATACCAAAAGAGGGGTTGAAGAATTAACTGCTGATATTCCAAATGTTTCAGAAGAAGCAACTAAAGATTTAGATGAAAATGGAATTATTCGTGTTGGAGCTGAAATTAGAGAAGGTGATATCTTAATTGGAAAAATTACGCCAAAAGGCGAAACGGACCCATCTCCAGAGGAGAAGTTGCTGCGTGCTATTTTTGGTGACAAAGCAGGTGATGTAAAAGATGCTTCATTAAAAGCATCTCCATCATTGAGAGGAGTTGTAATTGATAAGAAGTTGTTTTCAAGAGCAATTAAAGATAGAAAGCAAAAAGCAAAAGATAAGCCAATTTTGGCAGAGTTAGATGCTGAATTTGATAAGGAAGCTGCTACCTTGAAATTAGGATTAATTGGAAAATTATTAGATATCTTAGATGGTCAAAAATCGAATGGTGTTTTCAATAACTTTAAAGAGGAAATTCTTAAAAAAGGAATCAAGTTTTCTGAAAAGAACTTACTAACTGTTGATTTTTCTATTGTAAGTCCATATGATTGGACAAAAGATGATCATGTGAATAAATTGATTCAACGTGTATTGCATAACTACAATATTAAAGCAAACGATTTACTAGGTATTTTTAAACGTAAAAAATTCCAAATTGCTGTTGGTGATGAATTACCAAATGGTATTGTAAAAATGGCTAAAGTTTATGTTGCGAAAAAACGTAAGCTAAAAGTTGGAGATAAGATGGCAGGTCGTCACGGTAACAAAGGTATTGTAGCCAATATCGTGCGTCAGGAAGATATGCCTTTCTTAGATGATGGAACCCCAGTTGATATTGTATTGAATCCGCTTGGTGTACCTTCTCGTATGAACTTAGGTCAAATTTATGAAACTGTTTTAGGATGGGCTGGAGAAAAGTTAGGTGTTAAATTTGCAACACCAATTTTTGATGGAGCATCTATTCCTGAAATTAATTCTTACACTGATAAGGCAGGAGTGCCAAGATTTGGTAAGACACACTTAATTGATGGTGGAACTGGTAAACGATTTGATCAACCAGCAACAGTAGGAGTTATTTACATGCTTAAATTAGGTCACATGGTTGACGATAAGATGCATGCCCGTTCAATCGGACCATATTCATTGATTACGCAGCAACCATTAGGTGGTAAGGCCCAATTTGGTGGTCAGCGTTTTGGTGAGATGGAAGTTTGGGCATTAGAGGCATATGGTGCATCTAATATCTTAAGAGAGATTCTAACCATTAAGTCGGATGACGTAATTGGTAGAGCAAAAGCTTATGAGTCGATCGTAAAAGGAGAACCATTCCAAGAACCAGGAATTCCAGAATCATTTAATGTATTGTTGAATGAATTGGCAGGTTTAGGATTGAACATCACTTTAGACTAATTTAAGAATTTATTAATAAAAAAAAATTAACATGGCTTACAGAAAAGAAACACAGACCAGAAGTAATTTTAATAGAATTACAATTAGTTTAGCCTCACCAGAACAGATTTTAGAAAAGTCTTACGGTGAAGTTTTAAAGCCTGAAACTATAAATTACCGTACTTATAAACCTGAACGTGATGGTTTATTTTGTGAACGTATTTTTGGACCTGTCAAAGATTACGAATGTCATTGTGGAAAATACAAACGAATTCGATATAAAGGAATTGTTTGTGACCGTTGTGGTGTTGAAGTAACAGAAAAGAAAGTGCGTAGAGAGCGAATGGGTCACATTTCATTAGTGGTACCAGTAGCGCATATTTGGTATTTCCGTTCATTACCTAATAAAATTGGTTACCTATTAGGCTTACCAACTAAAAAATTGGATCAAATTATATATTACGAAAGATATGTAGTGATCCAAAAAGGTATTGCGGAACGTCAAGATGATGAGACGTTAGAATATATGGACTTCTTAACTGAAGAAGAATATTTAGACATCATTGACGAATTACCAAAAGAGAATCAATATTTAGAAGATTCTGACCCAAATAAGTTTATTGCTAAAATGGGTGCGGAAGCATTGCATGATTTATTACAAAGGTTAGACCTAGATACTTTGTCTTTTGATTTAAGACATAGTGCTAATAATGAAACTTCTCAACAAAGAAAGAAGGAAGCATTAAAAAGACTTCAGGTTGTAGAATCTTTAAGAGATTCTCATACTAGAGTTGAAAACAGACCAGAATGGATGATAGTGAAGGTGGTGCCAGTTATTCCACCAGAATTACGTCCTTTAGTACCATTAGATGGTGGTCGTTTTGCTACATCTGATTTGAATGATTTATATAGAAGAGTCATTATTAGAAATAACCGTTTAAAGCGATTATTAGAGATTAAAGCACCAGAGGTTATTTTGAGAAACGAAAAAAGGATGTTGCAGGAGTCTGTAGATTCATTATTTGATAACTCTAGAAAATCATCAGCTGTAAAAACAGAATCTAACCGTCCGTTAAAATCTTTATCTGATTCATTAAAAGGTAAGCAAGGTCGTTTCCGTCAAAACTTATTGGGTAAGCGTGTTGATTATTCTGCACGTTCGGTAATTGTTGTTGGACCAAATTTGAAACTGCACGAATGTGGTTTGCCTAAAGATATGGCAGCTGAGTTATATAAGCCATTTATCATTAGAAAACTAATTGAAAGAGGGATTGTAAAAACTGTAAAGTCTGCTAAAAAAATAGTTGATAAGAAGGAAGCAGTAGTTTGGGATATTTTAGAAAATGTATTGAAAGGACATCCAGTACTTTTAAACAGAGCCCCAACACTCCACAGATTGGGAATTCAGTCTTTCCAGCCTAAATTAATTGAAGGAAAAGCAATTAGACTTCACCCGTTAGTATGTACTGCCTTTAACGCCGATTTTGATGGGGATCAAATGGCAGTTCACTTACCACTAGGTAACGCTGCAATTCTGGAAGCTCAATTACTCATGTTGTCTTCGCACAATATTCGAAACTCTGCAAATGGTGCACCTATTACTGTACCATCACAGGATATGGTTTTAGGTCTTTATTATATGACCAAACTAAGAAAAAGCACTAAGGAACTTATAGTAAAGGGCGAAGGTGGAACTTTTTATTCTGCGGAGGAAGTAAATATTGCCATTAATGAAAACAAGCTTGATATTCATGCACAAATTAAAGTGCGTTTGGATATTATGGATGATAATGGAGATATAGCTTCGAAAATTATTGAAACGACTGCTGGTAGAATAATGTTTAATGAATTTGTGCCTCAACAGGTTGGATTCGTTGATGATATTTTAACCAAAAAAGCATTGAGAGATATTATCTCGAAAGTGTTAGAAAAATGTGGTTCTGCTAGAACAGCACAATTCTTAGATGATATTAAAACTTTAGGTTATAATATGGCATTTTCTGGAGGTTTATCATTTGTATTGGATGATGTAATTATTCCGAAAGATAAAGAAGAGTTGGTTGATGTTGCTCAAAATGAAGTGGACGAAGTAATGGCCAATTATAATATGGGTCTAATTACTAATAACGAACGTTATAACCAAATTATTGATATTTGGACTCACACCAATACTAGGTTAACATCTAGATTGATGGATAAAATTAAAACTGACCAACAAGGATTCAACTCTATCTTTATGATGATGGATTCTGGCGCAAGGGGTTCTAAGGAGCAAATTCGTCAGTTGTCAGGAATGAGAGGCTTGATGGCAAAACCACAAAAATCTGGGGCGTCATCTCAAGATATTATTGAAAATCCAATTCTATCTAACTTTAAAGAAGGATTAACCATCTTTGATTACTTTATTTCTACTCACGGTGCCCGTAAAGGTTTGGCCGATACAGCCCTTAAAACGGCAGATGCTGGTTACTTAACTCGTCGTTTAGTAGATGTAGCTCAAGATGTAGTGATTAACGAAGAGGATTGTGGTACCTTAAGAGGTATTACGGTAACTGCTTTAAAGAAGAATGATGATATTGCAGAATCGTTATATGACCGAATTTTAGGTCGTACGGCTGTTGTTGATATTAAGCACCCTGATACTCGTGAATTAATCATTGAAGGTGGACAAGAGATCACTGAAAAATATGCCCGATTAATTGAGGAAGCAGATATTGATGAAGTTGAAGCACGTTCTGTATTGACCTGTGAATTAAAAAGAGGTGTTTGTGTTAAATGTTATGGTAGAAATCTTTCAACTAGTTATAGTGCTGTAAAAGGTGATGCTGTTGGAGTAATTGCTGCACAATCAATTGGTGAACCAGGTACACAGTTAACATTGAGAACGTTCCACGTTGGTGGTACAGCCTCAAATATTGCTGATGAATCATCTATCAAAGCTAAGTTTACTGGTAAATTAGAAATGGAAGATATTAAAACCATTACTAAAAATGACGGTGAAGGAAAGGATGTAGAGATTGTAATTGGAAGATCTGGTGAAGTAAAAGTGATTGATGAAGAGAATAATTCTGTTCTTTCAACACACATTATTCCTTACGGTTCACAATTTGAAATTAAAGGAAAACGCAAGATTAAAAAAGGAGATGTAATTTGTACATGGGATCCATATAACGCTGTTATTGTTTCTGATGTTAAAGGTAAAATTGAATTTGAACACATTAATGAAGGGGAAACTTTCCGTGAAGAGATTGATGAGCAAACAGGATTTACTGAAAAAGTAATTATTGAAACTAGAAATAAAAAAATCGCACCAACAATTAAAGTGGTTGACCCTAAAACGAAAGAGGTAATTAAATCTTTTTCTTTACCGGTGAATGCTCACATTATTACTAGTGATGGCGCTAAGTCTGAGCCTGGTGAAATTTTGGTGAAAATTCCAAGAGTTTCAGGTAAGTCTGGTGATATTACAGGTGGTTTACCAAGAGTAACTGAGCTATTTGAAGCCAGAAATCCATCTAATCCTGCAACGGTTACTGAGATTGACGGTATTGTGAGTTACGGTAAAATAAAGCGTGGTAACAGGGAAGTGATTGTTGAATCAAGAACAGGTGAAAAGCGTAAATATTTAGCACCTTTATCTAAGCATATTTTAGTTCAAGAAAATGATTATGTGAAAGCAGGACAATCATTGTCTGATGGTGCAATTACTCCGAAAGATATCTTGAATATTAAAGGCCCAACAGCTGTTCAAGAATATTTAGTAAATGAAGTTCAAGAAGTATACCGTTTACAAGGTGTGAAGATAAATGACAAACATTTTGAAGTCATTGTTCGCCAGATGATGTTAAAGGTAGATATTGAGGATCCGGGAGATACTAAGTTCTTACAAGGTCAATCAATCCATAAAGCTGATTTCTTTGAAGAAAACAATGCTTTATACGGTAAAATGGTTGTCACTGGTTCAGGTGAGTCTGAAAATGTAAAGGCAGGTGAAATTATTACTGCAAGAAGATTGCGTGATGAAAATACAATGCTGAAGCGTAAAGACAAAGCTTTAATTGAAGCTTACGAAGCGGTTCCTGCAACAGCTAAGCCAATGCTTCAGGGTATTACAAAAGCGTCGTTACAGACTCGTAGTTTCATTTCTGCCGCTTCCTTCCAGGAAACGACAAAAGTATTAAATGAAGCAGCACTTAACGGAAAGCAAGATAATCTACTGGGCTTAAAAGAAAATGTTATTGTTGGACATAAAATTCCAGCAGGAACAGGGTTCAGAGAATTCCAAAACATTGTTGTTGGTAGTCAAGAGGATTACAACGAAGTTGTTGTGGAAGAAGAAGTTCAAGAAGCAGAATAAATTAACTTAAAAAACGTCTCAACCAGTTGAGGCGTTTTTTTTTAATAAAAATGACATGAGCGATCAAAAAGAAAACCAAATTAATATTGAATTACCTGAAGAAATAGCAGATGGTTTATACTCGAATCTTTCAATAATTACACATTCACATAGTGAGTTTATTGTAGATTTTATTCAATTAATGCCTGGTATTCCCAAGGGAAAGGTGAAGTCAAGAATTGTTTTAACGCCTGATAATGCTAAGAAATTAGTAAAAGCATTAGCGGAGAATGTAAGCAAATTTGAAGCCATCCATGGTCCAATTAAAGAAAATAGCCCGCAACATGGAGGCATGCCAATGAATTTTGGTGGACCAACTACTGAGGCTTAAAATTATTGAAATATATTTATTGTAGAAATGCTTCAACTTTTAGTTGAGGCATTTTTTATACTTTTTTTTAATGCACTCAGATTTTCGAAAAATGTCAGCTCGAGTGAATTTATAATCCGAGTATTTCAAATTTTTATCGATAGCAGTATTCAGGAGGATGGAGTTTTGATTTAGTGCATCAGTATTAGGAGTTAAAACCTCTTCACAAAATGAAATCCCATAATCACAAAGTCTTCATTATAGTAAAACTTATGTGAGGCTGTATTGGCTACATAGCTATTTAACTCCACGGCTGCACATCCTTTATCTTTCGCATAATTATCTATCCAATCAAACAATTGTTTGCCAATTCCCTTGTTACGGTAATCATCATGAATAATTACATGGTCAGGTTCAATACTTCTGCCACTGTAGTGTCTCGTTTGAAACCATAAACCGGAAATTCCGATTAATCTACTACCATTATAGACACCAACACATTCATAATTTTGGCTAGTCATCTCTATTAATCTTTCAAAAAGAATATCTTTTGTTTCATCCTTGTTTAAAAGCATTAGAAGCGGCAATGCGGTTTGGATTTCTGAGGGAGGGATGAGCTTGAATGTGATGTTTTGCATTGGAATAATTAGAATTGACTCGCTCAAAGTTAAAAAATTCTTCTTTAATAAGCAGGAAACCCCTTCACATAGTGAAGGGGTTTCAAAGTTTCTATTAAAGATGTAAAACGACTTCTCTAAACTAAGCCTTGGTCCATCATAGAATCCGCTACTTTAACGAATCCTGCAATGTTTGCACCTTTTACGTAGTCAACATATCCATTGGCGTCTTTTCCGTATTCTACACAAGCTTCATGAATGGATACCATAATACCGTGTAATTTTTCATCTACTTCTTCGGCAGTCCATGACAAACGTAAAGAGTTTTGTGACATTTCTAATCCAGAAGTGGCTACACCACCAGCGTTTGACGCTTTTCCTGGAGAAAATAAAATATGTGCAGCATGGAACGCAGCAATTGCTTCAGGTGTACAAGGCATGTTCGCCCCTTCAGCCACGCAAATGCATCCATTTGCTAATAATGCTTTTCCTTCTTCACCATTCAATTCGTTTTGAGTGGCACATGGTAAAGCGATCTCTGCTTTTTCACCCCAAGGTCTTTTTCCTTCATGGAAAGTAGAACCTGGGAATTGAGCTGCATACTCAGAAATTCTTCCTCTTCTATTATTTTTTAAATCTTGAATCCAAGCTAATTTATCGGCATCAATGCCAGCAGGATCTATAATATATCCTTTAGAATCTGACATGGTAATGACTTTACCTCCGAATTGAGTTGCTTTTTCACAAGCATATTGTGCCACGTTACCAGAACCTGAAATTACAACGGTTTTACCTTCAAATGAATCACCTTTTGTGGCTAACATTTCTTTAGCAAAATAAACAGTTCCGTATCCTGTCGCTTCAGGACGAATCAATGATCCACCCCAGTTTCTTCCTTTACCAGTTAAAACACCAGTAAATTCGTTTCTTAATCTTTTATATTGTCCAAACATATAACCAATCTCACGTCCACCAACACCTATGTCACCAGCAGGCACATCTGTATTTGGACCGATATGACGAGATAATTCAGTCATGAATGATTGACAAAACTTCATCACTTCGTTGTCTGATTTTCCTTTTGGATTAAAATCAGATCCGCCTTTACCACCACCCATTGGTAATGTTGTTAATGAGTTTTTGAATACTTGTTCAAAACCTAAAAACTTTAAAATTGATAAGTTTACAGATGGATGAAATCTTAATCCGCCTTTATATGGTCCAATTGCAGAGTTAAACTCAACTCTAAAACCTCTGTTTACTTGAATATCTCCGTTATCATCTAACCAAGGAACTCTAAAAATGATCGTTCTTTCTGGTTCAACCATACGTTCTAATAAATTAATACCAGCGTATTTTGGGTTTTCATCCATAAATGGGATAATAGCTTCTGCTACTTCCTCAACAGCCTGTAAAAACTCGGTTTCATGTCCGTTTGTTAATTTTACTTTAGCCATAAACTCATCTATCTGAGCTTGAAATTGATTTGCCATGATTTTGGTTATAAAATTTATGGTAACAAATTTAATTGTTTTTTAAATATAAGTCCGTTTTTGTGTTTAATAGTTATCGCATTATTGAAAAATTCAGTTATTGTAAGTAAGACTATTATTGGATTTCGTAATTCTATAATAATAAGCTTCTTCAATTACAATTTAAAATAAAGCAACTTCTTTGTCTTATTACAAGTCATATTAATAGATATGATTTAATATTTGCTTAATTTAGTAATATGAAAGGCTATTTTCTTTCCTCTGTATTTATATTTCTTTTGTTTTCAGCTTTTGGGCAGGAAATAGAACAAATGGTAGGTAATTACAAGTTCATTGAAAATAAGGGGCAGTGGCCTGAACAAGTTTTGTATAAAGCTAATGTTACTGCTGGTAATATTTGGCTTGAAAAAAAAGGAATACTTTATCAGTTTACAGATCAAGCAAATCATCATCATGCTAGTTTCGATAAACACGAGACAACTGAGTCTGCTAGACAACAATTAGTCTATGCTAAATTCTTAAATTCGAATGAAAACTTTAAGATAGAGTCACTATACCCGAGTACTGTATATTATAATTATTTCATTGGAAATGACCGGTCAAAATGGACATCAAAAAATCGGAGTTACAATACAATAAAATACAAAAGTTTGTATAAAGGTATAGATCTGGTGTTCTATGAAAAAGATCAAGCCCTGAAATACGAATATCACGTTGCGCCAAAGGCAAATTATTCGGAGATAAAAATTGAGTATAAGGGGGCAAATAAAATTAAACATTTAAAAAATGGAAACGTAATTATTTATACTGGTCTAGGTCAAATTATTGAACAAAAACCATATGTGTACCAGATTAAGAATGGTAGAGTAATTGAAATTAGTAGTAAATTCAACGTGGATAAAAATAATGTTCTTTCTTTCCAATTAGGAGACTATGACCACAACGTTGAACTAGTTATTGACCCTGTTTTAATTTTTGCAACATATAATGGTGCCAGTTCTGACAATTTTGGAATGACGGCTACATACGCCTATGACGGAAAGGCTTATGCAGGTGGAATTGTTTTTGGGAATAGTTACCCAACTGTAATTAATACATATGATACATTAACTAACTTTACTGGATTAAATTCAGCAAGCTATGGTATTTCTGATGTGTTTATTAGTAAATACAATGAAACAGGTACTGATATGTTGTGGACTACCTTTATAGGTGGGGGGAACGATTTTACTGGCACTGAAACTGTGCATAGTTTAATTTGTGACCAGGATAACAATATTTATTTGTACGGTGCCACTTCAAGTTTAGATTTTCCAACTGTTAATGCCTTTCAGAGTGGACATGCAGGAGGAGAGGATAGTTTGAATTTTTATCGAAATGGCGTGTTTTATACTGCAGAAGGAACTGATATTTTTGTCGCCAAGTTTAGTGATAATGGTGCTAATTTATTGGGTTCTACATACATTGGAGGTAGTGGGAATGATGGCGTTAACTATAATGAATCAAGCCTTGCTTATATTCCTGGTGCTAATCCTACAGGCTTTGTTTATAATTATGGTGATTTAACCACTAATTATGGTGATCAATTTCGCGGAGAGATTATGTTAGATGAGTTCAATAACGTTTTGGTGACTTCAAGCACACATTCAACAGATTTTCCAACTCAAAACCCTTTTCAATTGAATAATGCGGGTATGCAAGATGGCGTATTGTTTAAGTTATCAGCTGATTTTTCATCACTATTGTGGTCCAGTTATTATGGTGGTTCTGGGAATGATGCCAGTTATTCAGTAAAAATTGATTCATCTTTCAATGTCATAATAGCTGGAGGGACCTCTTCCAATAATTTACCAGATACCACTGGAGGATTAAACACAACATATTTGGATGGTGGTGCTGATGGATTTGTCGCTAAAATTGAAGGAGATGGTTCTGCTATAGTTCAATCTACTTATATTGGTACTCCTGCTTATGATCAATGCATATTTGTTGAAATTGATCGAGATGATAATATATACATTGTAGGGCAATCGTTAGGCAATATTCCATTAATTAGTGCCAATTATTCAAACCCAAATAGTGGTCAATTCATTATGAAATTAAATC
Organism: Crocinitomicaceae bacterium; assembly: GCA_045107045.1. GTDB lineage: Bacteria > Bacteroidota > Bacteroidia > Flavobacteriales_D > Crocinitomicaceae > Putridiphycobacter. The sequence continues at coordinate 80,321 of JBGCFR010000011.1, read as the reverse complement.
CAAGTTTAACGGCTATCGAGTACTCAACTGTTTTTGGAAATGGAAACGGACAAATTAATATCTCACCAGCTGCTTTTTTAGTAGACGTTTGTGGTAACGTTTATGTATCAGGTTGGGGCCGAAGTATTCTTTTGCCTAATGGTAGTGCAGGTTTAACTGGAATGCCAATTTCTCCTGATGCTTTTCAATCAGCACCTCAGGATGGTTTCGATTTTTATCTTTTCGTGCTAGAACGAAATGCAGAAAACTTGTTATATGGAAGCTATATTGGAGGTGAGGATTCTCGAGAACATGTAGATGGAGGGACTTCTCGATTTGATAAGAAAGGAGTGATTTATCAATCCGTATGTGCGGGTTGCAGTAATAATGATGACTTTCCAGTTACACCCGGAGCTTGGTCTGCTACAAATAATTCTACCAACTGTAATAATCTCCTTTTTAAATTTGATTTTCAAATTGTGCCTGATGCAGAATTTACGGTTAGTTCAATTCAAGGCTGTAGTCCATTAACTATTAATTTTGCAAATCAAAGTAATGATCCCAATAGTTCAGTTTGGGATTTAAGCTCTGGTGGAACCATTATTCAAGGGGGGGTCAATCCTATTGTTGAATATACTGAATCAGGCACTTATGAAGCCGTTTTGCACATTACTGATGCCATTTGTAATTTAACGGATACAGCTAAAAGAATCATTACTGTATTACCAACCCCGTCTCTTGAACTCACAAATGATACCATAATTTGTGGTGATGACATTACCAATTTTGATTTAATTGCCAATAGCTTTGGAACAGCCACTCGCTTTACATGGGCTGATAATATAAATTTTAACAACCCACTTAATTCTGGGATTCTAGATTCAATAATTAGCATTTCACCTAGTATTGGGACTGTTTTTTATTGTAAAATTTCAAATGGCAATTCGATTTGTGATATAATTGACTCGGTGGTTGTCCAGTTCAGTGGCGATATCATAGACCTTTCACCACCTGCTAATATTTGCTTGGGTGATCAAGTTAACCTCTTTGCTAATAAGCCAGCCGGATCAAATGTACTCATTGATTGGAGCCCTAATATTGATTTAATAGAGGAGGATCAAGTGCTCGGAACCGCGACTGCAAAACCTTCCGTCTCGCAATATTTTTATGCCACAGCAACTATTAATGGCTGTCCATTTTATGATTCAGTTTGGGTGAATGTTGATAATATTGATGAAGATTTAATTGAGGTAATTGCAAACCCAACAGAATTGGCAAAGGGAGGGGCAAGTGAATTGATAGCATTACCAAATATTTCCACCTACAGTTATTCATGGACACCAAGCAACTTAGTGTTGAACCCTAATAGCAGAGTAACTAAAACATATCCATTAAATGATAATACTACGTTTACGGCTACTCTTAAAAACGGAGTTTGCACCAAATCAGCCAAATTGACGGTTAGAGTATTGGAATTTGTTTGCGGAGATATCTACGTTTTTGTGCCCACTGCATTTACACCTGGGCAAGACGGGAATAATGATATGGTATTTGTAAGAGGACAAAATATATCAGAGATTCAATTTAAGATTTTTGATCGATGGGGAGAATTAGTTTTTGAAACCAATGACCAATCTATTGGTTGGGATGGTACTTTTAAAGGTAAAATGTTAGACCCAGATGTTTATGTATACCATTTGACAGCAATTTGTGTGGATGGTCAGGAAAATCTAATTAAAGGTAATATTACTTTATTGCGATAAATGAAGTGTTTTTTAACCATATTTACTTTAATGTTGCTGGTCAATGCAAACGGTCAGGACATTCACTTTTCGCAGTTTGATAAAACGCCCACTAATTTAAACCCTGCATTGACAGGGAGCTTTAATGGCGATTGGCGTTTTTCAGCAAATCAACGGAGCCAATGGCGCTCAGTTTCTCGTTCCTTTAATACATTTGGTTTTGGTGCGGAGAACAATGAGGAGCTATTAAAGCAGAATTTATTCCACGGAGTCAATTATTTGAATGATGTTGCAGGAGATGGTGATTATCGGACTCATGATTTTAACATAACCAATGCTTATCGGTTTTATTTGGGATTAGATTCATCTAAAATTCTAACAACAGGGTTACAGTTAGGTATAAACCATAAAGCAATTGACTATAATGCATTTAAGTATGATGTGCAATTTGATGGGTATAAATACGATTATACATTACCAAACAACGAGTCATTCTTAAATGAACGCTATACTAATATCAATATAGGTTTAGGCATAGCCTATCATCAAATACTCAACCCTAAAGTAGAGTTTGAAACAGGAATTGCAGTATTTAATATTGTACGTCAAGAACAAAAACTGGTAGGGAATAATGGCATAGTGCGAGACAGGCGATTGACTTACCATGCAAATGCGACTTATAAAATGGATAAAGAATGGTATTTACTACCAGGACTTTTGTTTCAAAAACAAGGGGTTTACAATGAATTGGTTTTGGGATCAAATATTAAATACATTCTTAAAGATAAAAGAAGTGAATATGTGGCACCGTATGGTGGACTTTGGCTCAGAGCAAATGATGCTATTAATGTTGTAGCAGGTTTATATTATAATAATTGGATTGCAGGAGTGAGCTATGATATTAATATATCTGAATTAAGTCCGGCAAGTAATGTAAGAGGTGGACTAGAATTTTCTTTCCAATATATTTTGAGTATTTTTAAGCCCAAATTAGGCCAATATCGAACCTGCCCTGACTATTTATGATTAGGTTAATTCTATTCTTTTTTCTGTTTTTTAGCACAAGCTTATGGTCTCAAACCTATACTGAATTAGTTGACCAAGGTGATAGAGAACTTGTTCAAAAAGATTATTATCAGGCTATATTATTTTATAATAGTGCATTTAGAGTAGATTCTAATTCAATTGAGATAAATTGGAAACTGGCAGAAGTCAATCGTTTGTATAAAGATTATGCAACAGCTCAATATTTTTATAACAAGGTGTACCGAAGAGAATTTGGTAGAATTTACCCCCTATCTGTTTTTTGGTTAGCTACCATGCAGCAGCAATTAGGTGATTATACAAATGCCAAAAGAAGTTTTAAGTCGGCGAAAAAAATATTTAAATTTGATAGAGGGGCGTATCACTATTTAAAGTCTGTGCAAAGTTTTAAAGCTTGTATTTGGGCTGAAAATCAAATTAAGAATCAACAAATAAAAGTAGAGTCTATTGGAAATCCTATTAATTCTAAGGATTCCGAATTGGCTCCTTTTGTGCATGATAATAATTTTTACTTTACAGCTTTAAAAGCGGATTCTATTCTAGAATCTGAAGAGGTGATCAGTAATACCTATCATTTGAACCTGTTCAAAGCATCAAAATTTAAGACTAATTTTTCAGAAATAACTACTTTAAAAGGATTGGATAATCAGTCATTTAATTTTGCTAATGGCTCTATAAGTGCTGACGGTAAAAGGATATATTTTTCAAGATGCAACAATAATTTTAATTGTAAAATATTTGTAGGCAACCTTAAGGATGGTAGAGTGACTAATATTGATAGTTTGGGGGAAGTGATTAATGATATTGCAGGCACAACTACTATGCCTCACGTCGCTATAGTTAATAATGAAGAATACCTTTTTTTCGTTTCTAATCGCTATAAAACTCTTGGAGGTCTTGATATTTGGGCTTCAAAAATTACTAATGGAAACCAATATGGAAGAGTATTTAATTTAGGTGATAAAATTAATACCATTGAGGATGACATAAGTCCTTTTTATGATCCAGAAACTAAAAGAGTGTATTTTAGTTCTTCTTGGCACCAGGGGTTTGGTGCACAAGATATTTTTTATGCACAAATGATAGATTGGAATTGGCGTTTTAACAGTGCTGTAAATTTAGGTTCGCCGATTAATTCGCCTCAAAACGATACATACTTTTTTAAGGATACAGTAGCAAACGATATTTATTTTTCGTCCAATAGAGTAGGGGTTGAATATTCCAAAAGCCCAAATTGTTGCAATGATATTTTTATGGTCAAGAACACTAATCAATCAAAAGAAGTAGTTGCAAAAATTCCGGATTTATTAACTATCAATAATCATTTGCCAACATTGTATTTCCATAATGATGAGCCCAATCCTAAAACAACTGATACAACAACAACTTTGAGCTACCTCTCTACTTTTGAGCGTTACAGAAATATGCAGAATAGGTATAAAAAAGAATATAGTAAAGGGTTGATCGGAGATGCTGGAGAGGAAGCTAAGGAGGATATTGAAGATTTTTTCATAGAATATGTCGAGAAGGGAGTGAGTGAACTAAGTCTTTTTTCAGCTCTATTGAAACAAGAATTGGAGAAAGGGCAAGCATTAGTGATTTCTGTAAAAGGATTTGCGAGCCCATTAGCTAAATCGGACTACAATGTAAATTTGACTAAGCGTAGAATAGCTAGTTTTTATAACTATTTGAATAATTATGAATCAGGTGTTTTAAAACCTTTTTTAAATAATGGTCAATTATCTATTGAATCAATTCCGTTTGGCGAGTATACTGCCAACGCTATTGTTAGTGATAATGTAAACGATCAAAAGAATTCCGTTTATAGCCGAAAGGCATCTTTAGAACGTAAAATTGAGATTCAGTCTGTAAATGTACAATCCAGTCAAATGATTCCATTAAAATTTAATGAGCTTAATCATGATTTTGGAATCGTTTCATCAGCAAATATTCTGGAAACAAATTTTAGCATCACCAATAATAGCATAGACACAATTATGGTGAGGGATATTTTAAATGAGTGTGATTGTTCAATAGCTCAAATTAATAAAAAAGCCATTGCTCCTAATGAGTCAAGTGTAATTAATGTAAAATATAACCCTTCAGATGATTTTGGATTAGTACTCCGTCGTGTTTTAATCCGATTCTCCAATGGGTATACTAAAACAGTAAGCTTTTCAGCAGAGGTAAAATAGTTAGTGAATAGTTAAATGGTGATTAGTGAATAGTTTTACCTTTTCCAGCGCACCTTAATGGTCAGTTACAAAATATTTCGTGTAAGCAAGGAGTTCACTTATTCAAAGAACTTGATTCAAAAGGTCGTCAGATTGAGTGATTTATTGGAGTGAAACGAAGAGAAATTGTATCGAAATTAGACTTTCTCGTTAGGATTAAATGTCTGACTACTTTTAATCTAATATAAGAAGTTATGATAGGGATATCTAACCTCAAAAATGGCCTTCACTTCTTTATATAGAATGGCTTTAAATTCGTCTATATTCTCTTTTTCTTGTGCGGAAATGAATAGACAGTTATTTTGATTTAACTTAGCCATCCATGTTTTTTTGAGCTCTTCTAATGCATATTTTCTGCCGTCTGGGTGGTAACCAACATCTTCCGGCTTGGGGTCATAAGCATCAATTTTATTAAAAACTACTATTGTAGTTTTCTCTGCTTTGTCAATTTCTGCAATCGTTTCGTTTACTATTTTATAATGATCTTCAAAATTAGGATGCGCCATATCTAATATATGAATCAATACATCTGCCTCACGGACTTCATCAAGCGTTGATTTAAATGATTCTACTAATTGATGTGGCAATTTTCTAATGAACCCAACAGTATCTGTTAGTAGAAAAGGTAAATTTTCAATCACTACTTTTCTAACGGTTGTATCTAATGTGGCAAACAGTTTATTTTCAGCAAATACTTCAGATTTACTGAGTAGGTTCATAATCGTCGATTTACCGACATTGGTATAACCTACCAATGCTGCTCTTACTAGTTGACCTCTATTACTTCGTTGCACTGTTTTTTGCTTGTCAATACTTTTCAATTTCTCTTTTAGTAAGGAGATCTTCTGAGTAATGATTCGTCTATCAGATTCAATTTGTGTTTCACCTGGTCCTCTCATTCCAATACCACCCTTCATTCTATCAAGGTGAGTCCACATTCTGGTTAATCGTGGCAATAAGTATTGGTACTGTGCTAATTCAACCTGGGTTTTAGAATGAGACGTTCGTGCTCGACTTGCAAAAATGTCTAAAATCAAGTTATTTCGGTCAAGAATTTTGATTTCCAATGTCTTTTCAATATTTCTAAGTTGAGAGGGAGATAACTCGTCGTCAAAAATAGCTACATCAATATCATGTTCGACTACATATTGTCGAATTTCCTCCATTTTACCTTTTCGGATATAAGTTTTTGGGTGCGGTTTATCAACCCTTTGTAAAAACTTATTCTTCGTCACGGCGCCTGCTGTTTCAGCCAAGAACTCAAGTTCATCTATAAATTCTTTCGTCATGTCTTCTGTTTGGTTAGAAGTGACGACACCGACTAATATGGCAGTTTCGGCTTTTTTATCACTAGTAATATACCCTTTTTCCATTCAGAATCTTAAAACCAGTGACCTCCTAAACCTCTGAAAGGCCATGGAATTGAATATAAAACAATGATTAAACCAATGATGTAAAACATTTTGATTGTTTTCCTTTTAGCACTATCTTCTGTTTTTCTTTTAGCTTTAGAATAGCCAATAGTAATTAAAACAATGGCAACAATCATCCCAAAAATGTGCTCAACATTATAAAACCTGGCAATATCATTTTTCATAAATCCTTCAAAAAAGTCGATCCTTCCATTTTCACTAAAATATAAGAATAGGCCTATTAAAAGCTGAACATGGAAAGATATTAATGTATAAAGTGCTAGCTTTTTTTCGAATCCTGAATATGGCTTATTCTTAGAAGTAAAACTGATAACAATAGTTGCAATTATCAAAAATAATGCAATCCATCTTAAACCTGAATGTGCGTGAAGTAATCCGTTATACATATTTTCTTATTTTTACACAAAATTAACCAATATCGGCAAGTAAAGGAACATGTTGAAAACTATTTTATTTTTTTTAGCGAATGTTGGGGCGGTAATGATCTCCTTTGGACAAAATCTTGAACCTGATAATGGAGTTCAAGAGAGCAAAGAAACTTTGTATGCCATAACTGGTGTTACAGTCCATAAATCATCAAGTGAGGTGATTTCAAATGCAACTATTTTATTCAGGAATAACAAAATTGAAAAAGTAGGAAAGATGTTACTCTTGCCAAAAAATGCAGTCAAAATTGATAGAACAGGCTACACTATTTATCCTTCATTTATTGATCCTTTTTCTGATTTGGGAATGCCAAAGGCGGTGAGTTTAAAAAAAGGTTTTGCCCCTCAATTATCATCTTTAGTTGATAGGATTAATTATTGGAATGAGGCTATTCAGCCAGAAAAACAAGCTCACCAATTCTATAATAGTAAGTTGGCAAAATCCAAACAACATTTGGTAAAATTAGGGTATGGCGTTGTGTCTAGTCACCAACCTGATGGTATTATGCGAGGTACAGCCATTGCAGTTACTTTGGGTGATGGTAAGTTAAAAAAAGAAGTATTAAAAACGAAAACTGCTAATCACTACTCATTTAAAAAAGGCGTTTCTAAACAAAGCTATCCTTCATCTCAAATGGGCGCAATTGCTTTAATTCGTCAATATTTTTACGATTTTAAGTGGTATATGCAGTTGGATGATGATTCAAAAACGAATCAAGCATTTATCTCAACTGACGTCCAAAAGAACTTGCCTCATATTTTTGATGTGACAGATAAATTAGAAATATTTAGGGTTTTGAAAATAGGAGTGGAGTTTAACATTCCGTTCGTTATGTTTGGACAAGGAGACACTTACCAAAGAATTAATGAATTAAGAGAAGACTTAAAACAAATTATTTTACCCTTGAATTTTCCGGATGCCTATGACTTAACAGATCCTTTTATTTCACGCTATATTAAACTATCCGATTTGAAGCATTGGGAAATGGCGCCGTACAATCCTTACATTTTGCATAAAAATGGAGTAGAAATAAGTTTTTCAACTTATAAAACTAAAAAGAAAACAACAGTTTTAACGCAAGTAAGAAAAGCTGTGAAACATGGTTTACCAAAAAAAATTGCATTAAAGGCATTAACGGAAAATCCTGCGGAATTAATAGGTGTCGAATCAATGGTAGGTAAATTAGAGCAAGGTTATCTAGCGAATTTTATTGTTGTAAAAGGTGATTTATTCGAGGATGGCATTATCCATGAAAATTGGATTAGAGGGCATAAAAAGGTGGTGAAATCTATGGACTTGATTAATATTGATGGCACCTATGACTTTAATATTGATAGCGTATCATACGAGGCCACAATCAAAGGAAGTTTATCGCCAAAGGTAAGTGGTGAGGTTAGCAGCATTCGCATTAATAAAGATACTATAACAGGGCTTAATACAATTGATACGATAAAGTCACCTATGGTTGCTAAATTAAATGGAGAACAGTTAAGTGCCATTTTTAAAATTTATTCAGATTCGGATACTACTTTAGTTCAGTTAAACGGTTCAGTTCATCAGAAACTAGGTATTATGGAAGGTAATGCGTTGGTCGGCAATGGAGAGTGGGTAAAATGGAGTGCTATTAAAAATAAAAAAGTGGATCAAAAGAAAGTAGAAAAAGACTTTAAAGTAGATACAAGCGCTTTGAATAGATTGACCTATCCAGCTATGGCATTTGGTTTTGATTCATTACCTAAACATCAAACTTACTTCATCAAGAACGCAACCATATGGACAAATGAGAAAAATGGAATTTTGAAGGATGCAAACCTATTGATTAAGGATGGTAAAATCCAAGCGATTAATAAAAAGATAAATAGTTTTGGAAACAATACAATTATTATTGATGCAAAAGGTAAGCACGTTACTTGTGGAATTATTGATGAGCATTCCCATATTTCAATTAGTAAGGGCGTAAATGAAGGCGGTCAAGCTATTTCTGCTGAGGTTTCGATTGCTGATGTTGTGCGTTCAAATGACATTAATGTGTATCGTCAGTTAGCTGGAGGAGTAACCTGCTCACAATTACTCCATGGGTCAGCAAACCCAATAGGTGGACAGTCAGCTTTAATTAAGTTAAAATGGGGGGAGCCACCTCATAATATGTTGGTTAGTAATGCAGCGCCTTTTATTAAGTTTGCTTTAGGCGAGAATGTAAAACAGTCTAATTGGGGCGATTTTAATCGCGTTCGCTTTCCACAGACCAGAATGGGCGTTGAACAGGTCTTTTATGATGCTTTTTTAAGAGCACGCGCCTATAAAAAAGAGTGGGACAATTATAACGACAGTCAAAAAAAATCAAAAAAAAATAATACCCTATCAGTTGCGCCTCGCCGCAATTTAGAATTGGAAACGATCCTACAAATACTAGAACAAAAACGATTTGTAACCTGTCATTCTTATATTCAGTCGGAAATAGCCATGTTAATGACAGTGGCTGATTCAATGGGTTTCACATTAAATACTTTTACTCATATATTGGAAGGTTACAAGGTGGCTGACAAAATGAAGACTCATGGTGCCGGAGCGTCTACTTTTGCTGATTGGTGGGCCTATAAGTTTGAGGTTAATGAGGCTATTCCCTATAATGCCGCTATTTTGAATAAAATGGGAATTATTACAGCCATTAATTCTGATGATGCTGAGATGGGGAGAAGATTAAATCAAGAAGCAGCTAAAATTGTTAAATATGGTGGCGTTAGTGAAGAGGATGCTTGGAAGATGATTACCTTGAATCCAGCTAAATTATTACATATTGACGACAGAATGGGGAGTCTAAAGCAAGGAAAGGATGCAGATATTGTAATATGGTCGGATAACCCCCTAAGCATTAATGCAAAAGTTGAGCAGACATTTATAGATGGGATTCTCTACTATGATATTGAAAGAAATGAAATGCTCTATAAACGTGATCAATTGGAAAGAAAAAGATTGTTAGGACTAATGTTAGCGGATAAACTGAAAGGTAAACCCACACAGAAACCCGTTGCAAAAGTCGAAAGACACTATCATTGTGATACTGAAGGAGAATAGATTTTAAAAGGATGAAAAATTTAATATTTGTTATAGGTTTTCTGATTTGTGTTTATTCACATGCACAAGTGCCATCACCAATCCATCAGAATTACAATAAAATTCTGTTGCTTAATGGGAAAGCGCATATTGGGAATGGGAAAGTGATTGATCAATCAGCTATCAGCATTGAGCAGGGTAAAATTGGAGTGGTTGCAAATGCCTTAACTTTTAAACTGGATAAAGAAGAATGGGATACAATTATTGATATCAGTGGACAGCAACTATATCCAGGCTTTATTGCTTCAAACGCTACCATTGGTTTAACAGAAATTGATGCTGTAAGAGCAACGAATGATTTTAGGGAGGTTGGATATATTAACCCACATATTAGATCCATTATCGCATTTAATTTAGATTCAAAAATCATTTACACTATTCGCACAAATGGAGTGCTTGTTTGTCAAGCAACACCAAGAGGTGGTTTAATTTCTGGTACATCTTCGGTTATGGCATTGGATGGCTGGAACTGGGAAGATGCAGTTTATAAAACAGATGATGGCATTCATATTAATTGGCCAGCACGTTTTCGTCAAACTGGATGGTGGGCTGAACCTGGCATACTAAAGAAAAACGAAAAGTATGATGAAGTTGTTGAGACGCTAAAGATATTTTTTAAATCAGCTCAAGCCTATTTGTCAGACAATGATCCAGTACTGGATTTGAAATTCGAAGCCATGTCCAAGGTGTTTCAAGGGAATCAGAGGGTCTATTTTCATGCTAGTTTTGCACCAGAGATGAATGATATTATTAATTTTTCTAGACTATTTGAATTGCAGTTCCCAGTAATTGTGGGCGGATATGATGCCCCGTTTTTAGCAGAGCGATTAAAGGAAAATAAATTTACTATTATGTTATCAAATCCACACCATTTGCCTTTTTTTGAAGGGGACTTGCCGAATTCATGCTTTTCTATTGCTTTTAAGCTAAAAGAAGCTGGATTGTTGTTTTGTATCCAAAATGCTGGAAACATGGAGGTGATGAATGCAAGAAATCTGCCGTTTTTAGCAGGCACTGCAATGGCTTATGGTTTAACTGAGGAGGAAGCTATTGCAACTTTAACATTAAACCCTGCAAAAATTATGGGACTTGATGATAGAATTGGATCCATAGAGAAAGGGAAAGATGCGACACTATTTGTGTCATCCGGAAATGCCTTAGATATGCGAACCAATCATGTTACTATGGCAATGGTAAAAGGCCGATTTATAGCGCTTACCAATCACCAAATACAATTGTCAGAAAAATACTCTAAAAGGTACAACCTTAAGTAAAGTATCTAAAATCCTGATTGCTTTTAATCTTCAGCACTGCTTCATAAATCAAACGGATACAATTCTCAACATCATCTTTATGCGCCATTTCAACAGTAGTATGCATATATCTTAGAGGTAATGAAATTAGGCAAGATGGTACGCCTTTATTAGAATAGGCGAAAGCATCTGTGTCAGTTCCTGTTGATCTAGATGCAGCTGCACGTTGGAAAGGTATTTTCGATTTTTCAGCTGCGCTAATTACTAAATCCAGTAAGTTGGTTTGCACTGCAGGCCCGTACGTTAAAACAGGACCATCTCCTCCAACAATATCTCCTTGAACAATTTTGTTTAGCATAGGTGTTTGGGTGTCATGACAAACATCCGTTACAATAGCAACGTCAGGTTGAATACGCTCTGCAATCATTTGCGCACCTCTCAACCCAATTTCTTCTTGTACAGAGTTAGTAATATATAAACCAAAAGGCAACTTTTTTTTATTCTCTTTAAGCATTCTTGCTACTTCTGCAATCATAAAACCACCCATTCTATTATCAAGGGCTCTACCAACATATTTATTTTTATTAAGTACAATAAATTCATCTGGATATGTCACTACACAGCCTACATGAACGCCAAGTGCTTCAACTTCCTCCTTAGTTGTACATCCGCAATCCAAAAAAATATTATCTGTTTTAGGCGGCTTTTCTGCTTTACCAGAGCGAGTATGGATGGCTGGCCATCCAAAAACAGCATTGACTAGACCTTTTTTCGTATGAATTAAAACCCTCTTTGATGGCGCAATTTGATGGTCAGAACCACCATTTCTTCTTAGATAAATAAATCCTTCTGAAGTTATGTAATGAACAAACCAAGATATTTCATCAGCATGGGCTTCAATCACAACTTTATATTTGGCATTTGGGTTAACTATTCCGACAACTGTACCATAGTTGTCTACCCAATAATCATCTATATAGGGTTTTAAGTAATTTAACCACAGTTTTTGCCCCTCTTTCTCAAAACCAGTGGGTGAAGGATTGTTGAGGTAAGCGGTTAAGAATTTAAGTGATTTTTGGGTAATGATTGCTTTTTTTGCCATTTTACGAACTTATTTGAAGAACTAAAGTATAGTTTTTTTTCTGAGAATTTAATAATAAAGTAGAAAATCGAAAATCCTAATATAAATTACTGATTTTCTAAATAATATTGCTATTTTTGTTAATTAATTGTGATGTTAAGGGTGGTTTGGGCTGTTGTTAACATCTTAATTATATATATATTATAATAGTTAAGTATGAAAAAAGTATTACTTTTTGCCTTCTTGTTTCCTGTGTTAGTTTTTGCGCAAAAAAATTATTCTGAAGAATCAAAACAAATTTTTCAACAGGGAAATAGTGCTTACAAAGCTGGTCAGACATCTGAAGCATTCGGTTTTTATAAAAAAACGACTGAGATGGAACCGTCTTATGCTGAGGCATATGTGAACATGTCTTCTATTAGATTTGAAGAGAAAAATTATTCAGATGCATTGAAGTATGCTAGAACAGCACAAAATATCGAAAAGGTACAGTATACAGTTTTTTCCCAACTAGGAAAGGCTTACTACATGAACGATTATTATGATAGTGCTGCTTACTTTTTAGAAAGAATTGCAATTTTTAAACCGCTATCGGACGAAGAAAATTATTTTTTAGCAGCTGCCAAAGTTGGGGCAAATGATTTCGTTGGTGCAAGAGTAGCAGCTGATCAATTATATGCTAAGGACCCAAATAATTCGGATTATAACGTTTTGATGGGTAACGTAAATTCGGGATTAGGTGAGTATAATAAAGCCATTGCTAATTACAATAAAGCTTTAGAATTGAGACCTGAAAGCAAATACATTTACAGTAATATTGCTAGCACTTATATTAAGTTAAAGGAATCTGACAAAGCTGTCGACTATATTGATAAAGGAATTGCAGCTACCGAAGGTCGTGAAAAGGTTGCTTTTTTAATTTTAAAAGGGAATTATTATAAAGGACTAGAGGATCTTGATAATGCTGAATCTGCTTTTAATGAAGCATTCAAAATCCAGCCAAATAATGCTAACATAATTGTTAACCAAGCTGCAGTTTTAATTGATAGAGAAGATTTCGAATCAGCAATAGAAAAGTGTAATCAAGCAATCTCTATTGATTCTGAGTCAAAAGAAGCTTTCTATAACAGAGGAATTGCGAAAGAAATGACACGAATGGTTACTGAGGCTTGTGAAGATTGGGAAGAAGCTTTTATACTAGGATCAGAAAAAGCAGAGAAATTTTTAAATAGTGCAGCTTGTAACGAATAATGAGAATAATGAATAAAATATTAGTAGTTCTAGCCTTTTTAATAGGCTTTGTAGGTTTTTCTCAAGTTGTAGATCAACCATTCGATAAGACAGTTCTCGGCAGTAAGCCTGGGTTCGGTAAAGCGTTAAAAGAAATTAAACTGGGTGATATTCACTTTGAGCGAGGTAGTGAAGATGATATGGCTAATGCATTGTCGCACTATGTTGAAGCCGATTCTTTTCATTCGAAGAGTGCTTATTTAAATTATAGAATGGGTATTTGTTATTTGTCAAGTACGCAAAAATATAAGGCTTTAGATAGATTAGAATATGTTAAATCTACTGGTGGAGATGAAAAAGACTATCCTGATTTAGACTTCCATTTAGCACAAGCCTACCACATGGATGGGCAATTTGATGAATCAATTACTCTTTTTAGAGGTTATAAAGAAACATTAGATCCATCTGATAATCAAATGAGGTTTTTTATTAATAAAAAAATTCAGGAATGTAAGGTAGGTAGAGAATTAGCTAAAAACCCTGTTAGGGTTTGGGTTGATAACTTGGGGCCTAATGTTAATACGAAATATCCTGATTTTGGACCAGTGATATCTGCCGATAATAGAGAGTTATATTTTACATCAAGAAGACCGGATGGAAATATTGGGAAAGAAAAAGATGAATCAGGATATCATTTTGAAGATATTTACTTCTCAAGTCGAGGTTTTGGTGCTGATTGGGGACCAGCTGTGAATATTGGGTCAGAAGTGAATACTAAATCTCATGATGCTACAGTTGGTATTGCACCTGATGGAAAATCATTGATTACATACCATGGTATTAGTAGAAAAGATGGTAATTTATTAATTACTCGTAAAGATGACTCAGGTAAATGGGAAAAACTTCAAAATATTGGAGAGAGTATTAATACTGATTATCATGAGGAAGCCGCAACATTGTCATTTGATGAGAAGAAGCTATTTTTTGTAACTAATAAACCTGGAGGTTTAGGAGGGCATGATATTTATATGGCACTTTGGGATGAAGCAAATAATACTTGGGGTGAACCACAAAATATTGGTGCTCCTGTAAACACTGAGTTTGATGAAAAGGGTGTGTTTTTCGCAGCAGATAATAAAACGTTATTGTTTTCGTCAAGTGGTCATAAAACTATGGGAGGATTAGATATTTTTAAAACCGAGTATAATGATGAGACTAACGAATGGTCAGAACCTATAAATATTGGGTATCCTATTAACACTCCTGGAGATGATGTATATTATGTAGTGTCGGGTAATGAGCGTTATGCTTATTTTTCATCAGTACGAGAAGGCGGTTATGGTGAAAAAGATATTTATCAAATTACTTTTCTTGGAGATAAGAAAGATCCATTATATGCGAACTCAGGTCTAGTAAGTGGAGCCTTAGATCCATTGACCGATAAAAATATTACTGAAGATTACGCTAAAAGAGATTTAGTTATAGTTAGAGGTAATGTTAAGAATAAAGATAATGGTGAACCATTGGTCTCATCTATTTCATTTACTGATGCAAATTCTAATGAAAGGGTTTATGACATCATTCCAGATGATAATGGTAACTATGCATTGGCTGTAGAAACCGGAAGGAATTATGCAATTACGTCTACAAAACCGGGTTATACTTTAGCATCTGATAATTTGGTGCTTCGAACTGAAGACGAAGGTAATGAGTATACTATCAATTTTGAAATGCAAAAGTTGGAAGAAGGTGCTGAATTTGTTTTAAGAAACATTTATTTTGATTTTGACAAATCTACACTTCGTCATGAATCAGTTGATGAATTAGATCGATTGGTTAAAATTATGGAAGAGAATCCTAGTCTAAGAATTGAATTAGCTGGTCACACCGATTCTAGAGGAGCGGTTTGGTATAATAATAGTTTGTCAAAAAGACGGTCAAAAGTGGCTAGAGATTATGTCGTTTCTAAAGGTATTGCAGCAGACAGAATTGAAACAAAAGGCTATGGGTCTAAGCAATTGGAAGTTTCAGATGCAGTACTAGAGAACTTGTCATCTGTTCGTGAAAAAGAAGAGGCACATCAAAAGAATAGACGTACAATGGTTAAGGTCATTGGACAATAAATATTTAAATTTAAAAACTCCGTTAAGCAATTAACGGAGTTTTTTTATGCCAAAAATTATGAGAAGACTTAGTTTAATTTTTATTTGCTTGCCCCTTTTAAGTTGGTCTTATGATCTTAAAGACTTCTTTCAATATCACCCAGCTTTGGCGCAGAAAACTGATTCTATTTTTCAATCCATTTCAAAGCAAGAAAGGGTCGCTCAAATGATTGTTGTTGCGGCCGGAAGGTTAGGCAAACCAACCTCGGTAATTAAGCAGTTAATCACGGAAAAATATATAGGCGGAATTATATTATTGAATGGGTCAAAACAAGGTTTTATAGAAATGAAAAACCAGTTTCAAACTCTAAATAAGACATTACCATTAATTTTTTCGGCTGATGCAGAACCCACATTGATAAATAGAAAAATAACTGGAACCACACCAGTAAAAAAAGCCAGTCAAATGCTCTCTAGAAAGGAAGTGGTCTACTATACTCAGCTTATATGCAAAGATTTAAAACAAATAGGTATTACCTATAACTACGCCCCCGTAGTCGATATGTCTCCAAACAAGGTTGTTAGTTCAAGAAGTTTTGGAAATAATAGTGATACAGCACAGATATGGTCAAAACTTTTTATCGACGAAACTCAACAAATGGGAATAGTAGCAACTGCAAAGCATTTTCCCGGTCATGGTTATGTCAAGGGAGATACTCATGAAAAACTGGTGTATATTGATGGTGAAATGAAGGAAGTAAAGAATTATATACCCTTAATTAATAGCGGTGTTATTTCAATTATGGTTGCCCACATAGCGATTAAGAACAATGAAAAGTACAATACAGATAATCAGCCATCAACCTGTTCTAGAAAGATAGTGACAGGGTTGCTAAAGAATGAGCTAAACTTTAGAGGAATCATAATAACGGATGCTATGAATATGGGGGGAGTTATTCGTGTACCGAATTGTGAACTTGAAGCTGTAAAAGCAGGTTGTGATGTCGTGTTAATGCCGGTTGATCCGAAAAAAGCAGTTTCGGATATCCTTGATGGTATTAGTAAAGATCCGATCCTAGAACAACAGGTTTATGCCTCAGTTAAAAAGGTGATTCGATTAAAAATTTGCTTAGGTCTAATAAATTAGACTAATCAAATAGAAATTATCCATCTTACTTCTTTTTTATTTAAAGTAATAAAGGTATATTCGCAAATTCTTAAATTAAACTAAATATACAGTAATGGCAGTTATTGGAAAAATACAAAAAAATTCATACTTATTATTAATTGTAATAGGATTGGCCATGTTGGCATTTATCTTTACTGATAGCTTTAAAAACTTTGGCGGTGGTGTGGAACCATTAGCTTCTGGAGAGATTGCTGGGGTGGAGATGAACGAGTCAGAGTTAAATAAACTGGAGGAAGACTTTGTGAACAGAGACCGACAGAATGCGGGTTATCAAGGCAAAGAATTTACAGCAGATGATGAGCAGAATTCGAGAGATCAAGCTTTTAATGAGATTATTCGAAAGGCTTTGATGGAGAGTGAACTTACTGACTTAGGTTTAAGTGTTTCGTCAGCTGAGTTAAATGATATGATAACTGGGAATCACATCCATCCATGGATATCTGAAATTGGTATGTTTAAAAATACTATTGGTGAATTTTCAAGAGATTCTGTAGTTAATTATTTAGAAGGCTTGCAAAGTAGTCCAGATGGAGCGGACACTGCAGTGTATAATAGGTGGCAGCAAGCGAAAGTTCAATGGAAGGATTTTGAGAAAGAATTGAAAGATGCAAGAAGTACTGATAAGTTCGTGTCATTAATTAAAAAAGGAGTTTTTGTTAATTCGCTAGAATTAAAAGATGTATATAATGGCAATGCGCAAACAAGAGATATTAGCTTCGTAATGCAACCATATGGCTCAATTAGTGAAGAAGAAGTAGGGTTTAGTGATGAGGATATCAAAGCATACTACCAGAAACACAAAAACGATAAAGTATATCAGCAAACTACTGAGTCAGCAGAAATTCAATTTGTTGAATTCCCTGTGGTTTATAGTCAAGAAGATTTAACATTGTTAAAGGCAGAGTTGACCAATTTAAAGTCAGATTTTGCTGAAACAGACAATAATGTGTATTTCATGGCGACCAAGGGTGAGGATAAATTTTATTCTGATACTACTGGATTTGAATTAGGAACTACTGAGGAGTTAGTAATTGATGATCAAAGTAAAACGTATCAGTACCCAGCATCAATTGATAGTATGGTGCAATCATCAGAAGACGGTGATGTAATAGGACCTTTTGAAACAACTACAGCTGATGGGCAACTTCAGATTATGATTGCAAAAGTTAATGGTTTTGAGAATCAAAAACGATCATGGGTGCGTCATATTTTAATTTCTACAAATGAGAGAAGTGAGGATGTAGCAAAATCGTTGGCAGATAGTTTGGTTAGAGTGATTAAAACTAAGAAAAACTTTGCTGAAATGGTAGTACAATTTACTGATGATCCTGGTTCAAAAGAGAATGGAGGAGAATACAAATGGTTTAAGCAGGGTACTATGGTTCCAGAATTCGATAAAGCTTCTTTTGAAGGGGCGATGGGTGCTATTCAATTAGTGAAAACAACATATGGATATCATATTGTTGAAGTGTTAGGACGAGAGGATAGAAAGTTACCTAAACTTGCTCCTATTCGTAAAACTGTAAAACCAGGGATTGAAACAATCCAAATTGCTGAGAATTTGGCATATGACTTTATTAATGATTTAGAAGCGACTAAAGATGATTCGGCGTTTTATAAGTTGGCAAAGGAAAATGGATTGATTGCAAGTTATGTGAAAATGTATCTTTCATCTAGATACGTAACTGGATTTAAAGATCATCAAAAAATACAAAAATTTGCTTTTTCTTTAGATTCAGAAGTTGGAGATATCTCAACACCGATTTTTGACGATTCTAAAATCAAAGTGGCGTATTTAGAAAGTAAAATTGAGATGGGAGTGCCAAGTTTTGAAGCTGTTAAAAGCCAAATGAGAACTCCTGCCTTAAGAGAGAAACAAGCGGCATTTTATATTGATTTGATGTCCGGAATAAAGAATATTAATGAAGTAGCACAAACTATTCCAAATGGTAAAGTTCAACAAGCAACAGTAACTTTTGGACCTGCAACTATAGCTGGAGTTGGAGGGAAAGAAAATAAGGTGGTTGGATCCATATTTTCTTTGAGTAAAGAAAATGAAGGAGCTATGTTAAAGCCTATTCAAGGAGAGGCTGGTGTATTCTTAATTGTTCTTAATCAAATTAATGAAGTAGCTATGCCAGAGGGCTATGATCTTACCTCTGAACGTTTTGCTGAAATATCAACAAGAGTTAACAATGTTGATGGAAATGTTATGAAGGCTTTAAGAGATAAAGCCGATATTAAGGACAATAGACTGAAGAAAGCCGCTCAAGGAAGATAATCTAAAAAATGCTCCAAAATTTTGGAGCATTTTTTATTTCATAAGTTATATGGAAGGAAAGTTTGCAAAGGCATCATTAGCGGAAAGTACAAAGCTTGTTTTACCGAATGATACTAATACATTGGGTAATTTGTTTGGCGGCAGGTTATTGGCTTGGATGGATGAAATTGCATTTGTATCTGCAAACCGACATAGTAAAAGAGTGGCAGTAACAGCTTCAGTGAACAATGTGTCATTTAATGAACCCGTTAATTTAGGAGACACAGTTACTCTAAAAGCTAAAGTATCGCGAGCTTTTTCATCCTCAATGGAGGTTATTATTGATGTGTCTATTGAAGATAGATCGACAAATAAAATAATTTCCAGTAATCAGGCAATATTTACATTTGTTGCGGTTGATCAAAATGGATTACCAATAGAAATTCCACCAATTATTGCTGAGACTGAAGAGGAGAAAAAACGTTTTGAAGGTGCACTGCGAAGAAAGCAATTGAGCTTAATATTAGCAGGGAAAATGAAACCTGAAGATGCAACAGAGCTAAAAGCATTGTTCGCTTAATTTAACCCTTAAAAAGTAAATTTTAGTCCAAAAAGGACTCCACTTTATTAACCATATTGGTAATGCCTGTAAATAATGGAACCCGTTGATGTAACTCAGTTGGTTCAATATCTAGAATTCTTATTTTTCCATCACTTGCACTCCCACCAGCCTGCTCTGCAATAAATGCTATTGGATTACATTCGTATAGCAAGCGAAGTTTTCCATTTGGTGCAGATGATGTTGAAGGATAAATATAGATTCCACCTTTGATTATGTTTCTATGAAAGTCGGCAACTAGCGAACCGATATACCTACCAGTATATGGTCTATTGGTTGATTTGTCAATTGTTTGAGCAAATTTAATATAGTTTTGAATTCCTTCTGAACAATTGTAAAAATTCCCTTCATTCATTGAGTATATTTTTCCTTCATTCGGAAATGTCATGTTGGGATGAGAGAGCACAAAAACACCAATTCCTGGATCATATGTAAAACCATTTACTCCATTGCCGGTTGTATAAACTAGCATAGTTGAAGAGCCATAAATGACATATCCTGCTGCAATTTGTGCTGAGCCCTTTTGTAAGAAGTCAGCTTCAGTAACAACTGTTCCTACAGCACTAATTCTTTCGTAGATACTAAAAATGGTTCCTACAGAAACATTAACATCAATATTTGAAGAGCCGTCAAGTGGATCCATAGAAACAATATATTTTCCATCATTATTAAGTTCAATATAGTCGTCGTTTTCTTCAGAAGCAATTCCACAAACAACTTGTCGTTTAGTTAATGCTTTAATGAATTGATCATTTGCATATATGTCAAGTTTTTGTTGTTGCTCACCTTGAATATTTTCAGATGAAGCGGCTCCTAAAATATGATTTAACAGTCCAGCTTTGTTAATTTGTTGACTAACCACTTTCGAAGCTAATCTAATAGCACTTAGTAGTTGAGAAAACTCTCCTGATGATCCAGGATAATCTTTTTGTCTATCAATAATAAATTCTCCAAGTGTGGTCACGTTTTCCATAAAATCAACTTTTCAATTGCAAATAACGTAAAAATTCATTTATCTACGCCTTAAAAAAAGGTTATCTTTGCAAGTAATGTTAAACCTTAGTAAGATAACAAGTTTTGTTACTGTTGCATTACTTTTTAGTAATCGATTAATATCACAATGTGTTATGTGCAAAGCACAGGCAGAGTCGCAATGGGAGGAAGATGGTAGTGGAATTAATAGTGGAATCCTTTACATTATGACTATTCCCTATATAATATTAATAGTTGTATTTCATAAGCAGATTATAGCCTTTTTCAAAAACTGGAAAAATATGAAATAAAAAAAGCTGACGTAAAGGCCAGCTTCTATATATAAGTAAAACGTTTTTTATTTAATTTGATCAGAATCGTTTTCTGCGATTTTATTATAATCAATTTGTCTTTTCATCCAATAAGCAAATGCAATAAATCCGAAAATTAACACACCTTGCCAAGGCAAATCAGCCAAAGGTTCAAGTGTATTTTCGAATAACCAATAAATTCCGTCTTTTAGTCCGTAAAAAAAATCTGATGAGCTCATTTCTTATTAATTTTGTAAGCAAATTTAATTAAAATTCTTACTTAACCATGCAAATGGTAAGTAAAAAAAAGCTATTTTCAGCCATCAATGATAAAATTACTAAAAACTAATATTCCTTTAGTTTATGCTATTTCAATACTGTTTGTATTCATAGGTGCATTGTCAGTGTTTATTCAAGAAAATAGTTTTCAAGATGACTTTTTCGTATGGTATTCATCAAGTGTTAAGTCTATACAGAATAATGCAACTCTTAATTATATTATATCTGCTGTATTTTTACTTTTGACCGGTTTTGTGATTAATCGAGCTTTTAATAAGACAAGTTTTTATTTGAAGACTACAGCGTTACCAATTTTTATATTTCTAATAATACTCAGCACTTTCGGCGGCTTTTATTTCGATAGTACCTATATTATTAGTTTGATCTTTTCTTTTCTTTTTCTTAAATTAATCGAACTTGATCAGAATCGAACCGCCATTCATATTGGATTTATCACTGGTATAATTATTGGATTTAGCTTTTTGTTTTCCTACTGGCTATTACCAATTGGATTGTTATTATTATTTAGTTTAAATGTTTTCCGACCCTTTAACTGGCGTGAGTGGGCAGTCAGTATTTTGGGAATGATATTGCCAATGTTTTATCTATTATCGTTAAAGTATTTAATACATGGTTCAATTTCATTAAAGTCAATGCCAATTCAGTCTGCGATCATTGAATACAATTGGATTGATTATTTAAGTTTTAGTATTTTAATTCTAATCACTTTAATTTCTCTAATCAAGTTAAGAAATCAATTTAAGTACATATTAAACATAGAAAGGAAACAGGTTAATATACTAACATTTTTCACATTTTTAACATTCGCTATAAGTGCTTCAATTTATTGGGTTTATGGAATAAAGTATCTTCTGTTTATTGTGCCCTTGGCATTACTGCTATCAATTCCAATTTTAAATGCAAAACACAACGGGATGTTAAATACATTATTTATTGCATTAGTAATTCTAAATTTGTTAAGAATTTTTGTCTTTTAGTTAATAAGCTGTTCCAAATTGTAACACATATTAATTACCTTTGTGTTCTTAAAATTGAACAAAATGAAGTTTGGAGTTATTACTTTCCCAGGGTCAAATTGTGACCAAGACATGGTTTATACTTTAGAAACAATGCTTGATCAAAAAGTTGAAAAACTTTGGCATAAAGATCATGACTTAAAAGGTGTTGACTTTGTTGTTTTACCAGGGGGCTTTTCATATGGTGATTATTTGAGGTCAGGATCAATTGCTAGCTTTTCTCCAATTATGCAATCGGTTATTGATCATGCAAATAAAGGAGGATATGTTATGGGTATTTGTAATGGATATCAGATTTTAACTGAAACACACTTATTAGATGGTGCTTTATTGCATAACAACTCTCAAAAATTCATTTGTAAAAATGTGCATTTAAAGCCAATTTCTAAGACAGCATCAATTACTGCGAATTTAGATTTTGATAAAGTTTATAAGATTCCAATAGCACATGGTGAAGGTAGATTTTTTGCTTCTGATGATGAATTGAAGCAGTTGCAGGATAACGATCAAATTTTATTTCAGTATGCATCTGAGTCAGGAAAAGTAAATGAAAATTCTAATCCTAATGGAAGTCTATTGAACATTGCGGGTACTACCAATAAGGGAAAAAATGTATTTGGTATGATGCCTCATCCTGAAAGAGCCGTTGACCCTAATTTGGGAAATATAGATGGACAGAATATTTTTATGTCAATCTTAAAGCAATTAGTATAATTGAATTTAGTAGATAAAAAAGGAAGCCCATACATTTAGTATGGGCTTCCTTTTTTATAATTAGAATTATTTTTAGTGCTTACTTTAGAGTAAAGCTATTTGTTCCAATTTTTGAACCTTCACACCATAACTCAGCGACATAGTTTCCAGATTCTATTTCATTACTCAGTTTGTGGAATATACAAACGTCAATTACACTCTTCTGATAGTTAATTGTTTTCTTGTCAGAATAAACCAGTTTTCGTCCATCTTCTGTTGTAAAAGTATTACTGCTGCTAGTGTATAGTGTATTACCATTTTGATTAAGAATTCTCATGTAAACTGCTTTATTTCCAGCAGTGGCTATTTTGTTCGCCGCTATTGTAAAACAAGACCGAATATGTGTCGCTCTGCTAGCGCGGTCAGTTTCTTTATAAGAACCAGAACTTCGTTCTCTAATGCCTTCAGAAAGGATGCTTAAGGCACTTAACTTTGAGCCTTCACTAACTTGCTTAGATAAATCTTCCGCTTTATCTTGTAAATCATCTCGGTCTTTTATAACAGTTGTCAAATCATTTCTAGTATTTGTTAAATCTGTTTTTAATGTCAGATTCTCAGTGTTTAAAGAGTCAATGGTTCTAACATAGTCCTTCATTATAGAACGCAAAGTTTCGGTTTCTTTCTCTAATTTAAATACTTTTCTTGCGTAAAACCTTTTATTCTTTTTTTCTTTATCAAGCTCAGCTAATATTTCAACAATTTTTTCTTTTTCTTGAATAATGCTATCATTTAAGTCTGTATTTAAGGCCTCCATTGTTTCATAGTCCGATAACATGTTTTGAAGGTTTTCCTTTAGGTCATTCCCCGCTTCAACTCCTTGCTTGTAAAGCATACCGCTTAATTCATCACGCTCCGTAATCAATTCTTCTTTTTGGAATGCTAATTCATTTATCTCTTTGTTCTTACTAGATAGTTTCCAGCCCAAGAAACCAGAAAGCAGCAATAATGCAATTATTATTAGGATATATAATCCTCCAGATTTGGATTTTCCTTTAGTTTCAATTACTTCACTCATAGCGTATATTTAGTTATTAATTAATTTTGATCTTAAATTTTTCATAAAGTTAGAAGCGTAAACAAAATCAATAACTTCTTGGTTATCGGTTCTTAATATTTCTTGGTTATCGCCTTGCCACCAGTTTCTTCCTTTATTAATAAAAATAATGTGATCACCAATTTCTATGACTGAATTCATGTCATGAGTAATAACTATAGTGGTCATATTATATTCATAAGTGATTTCCTTAATTAGGTTATCAATTAATATAGATGTCTTAGGATCTAAACCAGAATTGGGTTCATCACAAAATAGATATTTTGGATTCATAGCTATGGCTCTTGCAATTGCTATTCTTTTTTGCATTCCTCCAGATGTTTCCGCGGGTAGTAAATGATCTTTATCAATAATTTCTACTCTTTCTAAACAAAACCTTGCTCTTTCTATCCGTTCTTCCTTGGTCATATCCGTGAACATTTTTAGCGGAAACATAACGTTTTCAAGAACAGTTAAGGAATCGAATAGGGCACTACCTTGAAAAAGCATTCCAATTTCTTGTCTAACAACTTTACGTTGTGTTCTATTCATTTCTGAAAAATTTCTACTATCATACTCTACTTTCCCTTCATCAACTTCGTGTAGACCAACAATGCACTTTGTGAGAACTGATTTTCCTTGCCCAGATCCACCAATAATTAAATTTACTTTTCCAGGCGAAAAGCTAGCAGAAACATCAAATAATATTTGTGTGTCACCAAATGATTTAGATATGTTTCTTACTTCAATCAATTTATATAAGGACTAATTGAGTGAGAATGTAATTGGCAAGTAAAATAGCAACTGAAGCTGCAACAACGGCATTTGTACTTGCTTTTCCAACTTCCAATGCGCCACCTTTGGTGTAATATCCATAATAACAAGCGATTGAAGTAATTAAAAATGCAAACACCATGGTTTTTCCTAGTGCATAGAATAAATGATGCTGGTCCACATCCCAGAATGCCCTTATCCCAAGTATATATGTTTCAGTTGAATAAAGGTTTGAGGTGACACCTGCAATCCATCCACCAATCAAGCTTAATAGCATTGAAATAATTATTGCAAATGGGAAAAATAATGTAGTTGCTAATATTTTAGGTAACATTAAATAACCAATCGAATTTACTCCCATTATTTCTAATGCGTCAATTTGTTCAGTTACTCTCATAGTGCCAATTTCTGAGGCAATATTTGAACCTACCTTACCGGCAATAATTAATGAGATAATAGTTGGTGAAAATTCTAAAATGGTAGATTGACGGGTAATATAACCAATCGTATATTCAGGAAGAAGAGGAGAGCTCATATTTGAGGCTGTTTGAAGAGAAATAACACCTCCCATAAAAACAGATAAAAAGCCAATTAATGGAATAGAATTTATTACTATTCCATGAGCTTCTGTAAAAAATTTTTCCCAGAAAACTTTTCCTTTTTCAGGACGTGAGAATACGAATTTAAGCATCAAAAAGTATTTTCCTATATGTTCAAATAAGTTCATATTCACTGCTAAATTAATTAATATTTTTTTCTTAGTTGCTAAGCCATCAATACTATTATTTGTTTTTTTAACTTTGACTTTCGGCAAAAAAATAGTCAAAATGGAATTACGCCTTCATAAAATGAAAACAGTATTGGAAGATGTTGTTAAGTATAGCTTAAAGTCTGAAGAAAAAATCATTGAGCTTAATGATTTAATTGGCCAGTCTATTCAGTTTGAATTTACCGGCACAGTTCAATGCATGGCATGTGGTGATTATCCAAAAAAACTATTTGCACAGGGATTCTGTTACAGTTGTTTTACTAATTCTCCTCAGGCCGCTGAATGTATTATAAGACCAGAATTATGTCGTGCTCATTTAGGAGAAGGAAGAGATGTTGAGTGGGAAAAAAAGCACCATTTTCAGCCACATATAGTCTATTTTGCTGTAGCTTCAGCCTTAAAAGTAGGTGTGACAAGGTCAACACAAGTGCCTACAAGGTGGATTGACCAAGGTGCTTCACAGGCAATTAAAATTGCAGAAGTGCCTTATAGGCAATTAGCCGGTGAAATTGAAGTGGCATTAAAATCTTCATTTACCGATAAAACGAATTGGCGAAAAATGTTGAAGAATGAAGTAGCTCAATTCGATTTGGAAGAGGAGAAATGGCGTTTGGAAGAATTATTGCCAGATGATCTAAGCCAATATATGACTGAAGATGACGAGATTCATGATATTAATTACCCAGTGCTTACATTTCCTGAAAAGATAAAGAGTGTTGGTTTTGATAAAACCCCAATAATAGAAGGCAAGCTTTTAGGTATTAAAGGTCAATACTTATTACTTGATAATGATAGGGTTTTAAATATTAGAAAGCATGAAGGTTATTATATCAATTTGAATTTTTAATTGATTTTAATGATGCATAGCTCAAGTAGTATAAAAGTTTTAAAGAAATACTATTAAAAGCGGGAGACTGTGTTAAGTCATTTACATTAGAAAAATAGTTAAGTGTTGTTTTTGTATTAGTGTTTGAAAGTGATTGTTTCCATACAATATTAAGAAAACTTCCAGGAGCAAATACCCAAGAATAGGTCATGTCAATAGTAAAAATGTTGAAATTATTGTCATGAATAGATTTCTCTTCTTGGTCATAACCAGTATAATCAATATTTGAAATTCTACCATCTTTTTCTAATAAATAGAAATCTTTGTACTCTACAATGGACCAGTAATGTCGTGCTCTAAAAGAGACGTCCATTTTATTATTAAAAACATAATTGGCCGTTAAAAGGTTAGTGATATTCTGTCTATCTCTTTGTCCAAAAATAGGAACTTCAATAATTTTAACAATATCAAAAGTATTGGTCAAAGCAAGACCTACATCATTTTGCTGATAGTCGTAAGTGAAGTCATAAATCAGAGAGAATTTATCATTAAATCTAAATCTTGGACTTAAGTTGATGGAATAATCGTAACGATCATTTTCGTTTCTTTGGAGTAAATTTGCTCTGATGTCGTAAGCAAAAGGTTTTCCATAATTGGAAGATATAAAGCCTCCTAATCTAGTTCCTCCTGGTCTTTTGTAAAAGTAGTTGGCGGTTCTAGCTTCAAAAAAATCATTTTCGGCAAGTGGTCGCCAAGTGAAATTGAGCCCGGCAAATAGAAAATTTTTAAAAGCGGCTCCTGTTTCAGTATAGAAATTAAGATTTTCAAAATTATCAGGTTGGTGAAGACGGGTATGCTCAATTTCAATTTCTGCCCAATACCTAATCAGCCTCCAAAATGGCTCAAAAGATCGGTATCCGGCATAATAGCTAATGTTTTTGTAATTGTTTCTTCGCAAAAAACCTAAATCATTATTGTTAAATTTTTCATCTACAATTTCCCCGGAAGCATCTGTGATGAATTTACCGGCAACTTTTCCAAGTTCAAGCTCATATTTTTGACCAATAGTGGCATTGCCACTTTCAAATAATTGTGAATTAGAAATATTTCCGTTGATATTAAACCGTTCTGACTGGTCAAACAAATCGAATAAGAATGCGGTTACATTGGCGTCATATGTTTCCCCTGCCCTCCAAACGTTCGAATTGGCTAAGGTTAGACTAGAATTATGCTTTAAGTTTTGATCGAAAATTAAAACATTATAATTTGTTAAAGGACTAGTTTCTATAATTCGTTCACTACCTGTTAAAGTGTCATTAATATGAACTTTAGTGGCAAGACTAGTACCGTTTAAAATACCTACACCTAGCCCTTTACTTGTTCTGCCTGAAAATTTAGTGGCATTCACAAGACGGGTGGTGTTTTTTTCTATTTCAATCACTTCAGAAGCTTCCAAATTTTGGAGTCTGTTTTGGTTAACCGGAGTGCCACCAAGCCTTCTGCTATAAAATAAGTCTCCTTTATTAAATAGTTCAACCCCTTCAGTGAAAAATTGTCTAAATTCATCAAATTGAATTTCATAAGGTGACAAGTTTAGGACTTGATCATCAAATCGCACTTGGCCAAAATCTGGAATTAAAGTCATGTCAAGCGTAAAGGCATCATTCATTCCATATTTTAAATCCATTCCACCATTCACAGTTGGCCTTACATTTTGTTCAAAAATATCGACATAGGTGCTAAGGTATGGAAAAAGTGCAAGTCTAACGGGTGATTTTAAACCCTCAATTCCGCTTAAATTTCCAAATTGAGATAAGTAATTTAATTTAGTTGCATCAAAATACTGCCAGTTAGAATCTTCTCTATTGCGTCTGATATGCCTTGTAAAATTGGCTTTCCAATCTTGAATGGTTTGGTTCGGAAATCGAAATGCAGCCAACGGAATTTTTAACTCCGCAACCCATTTATTATCGAGGCATTTAACTGAGCTGAACCAGACCGCATTCCAATTTCTATCAATATTATTTGGACTATGTATTTCATCAATCTGAACACCTGCAGCTGTCACAAGAAATCCGAAACCAATTGTACTGGCGCCATATGTGTCAATAACAACACCAAACAGATCGGCATTTCCAAACTTATCTCTCCTAGATAGTGTTTTCGTAATGCTATCGGAATGGACTTCGTACATAGTTGCAAAAACATAGATTGCTTCATTATCATACAACATTTTTACTTCTGTCTTTTGGATTGAAGGCTTTCCGTTATTAGGGGTTGTTTGAGTAAATGACTGACTTGGCATAGCGTTCTTCCAAGCCATTTCATTATCAATCCCATCAATTGATATTTCCGTTTCAGTTTTAGAAACAGAAAGGGTCTCTTGGTTTTGAGCCAATGAAGACTGAAAGAAAAGGAAGATGAACGATATAAAAAAAAGAGTTTTCAATTACTTAGGTAAGTTTGTCGTTGTTATGATGTCTGGAATGATCTCGTTTTGTTTTTTTATCTAAATTTTTAACTAATGCTTTTTCTAAGTCAACTCCTGTTTGATTCGCTAAGCAAATTAAAACCCATAAAACATCAGCCATCTCATCACCAAGATCTTTGTTTTTATCAGATTCTTTTTCGCTCTGTTCACCGTATCTGCGAGCGATAATTCTTGCTACTTCACCTACTTCTTCAGTTAACTGAGCCATGTTAGTGAGTTCATTAAAATATCTCACTCCGTACGTTTTAATCCAATCATCTACTAATTTTTGTGCATCAGAAATTGTCATAATCGTTATTGTTTATTTTTTGAATCAATAATTATTGTTACTGGCCCATCATTAATTAAGCTTACCTTCATATCAGCTCCAAATTGTCCTGTTCTTATTTTACTGGGCAATAGTTTCTCGAATTCAACAATTGTGTTTTCATACAAAGGAACGGAAATCTCTGGTTTCGCAGCTTGAATAAATGATGGACGGTTTCCTTTTTTTGTTCGTGCATGTAATGTAAACTGACTAATACATAAAATTTCACCTTCAATATCTTTAATTGATAAATTCATCAAATTATTTTCATCTGAAAAAAGTCGTAGATTAATAATTTTTGAAGTCATCCAAGTAATATCTTCATTGTTATCCTCAATTTCATAACCAAGTAGTAAAACATATCCTTGTTTTATAGATTCAGTTTGCACACCTCCAATCTGAACTGACGCTTCGCTAACCCTTTGAATAACTACTTTCATTTTTTGTAAAGATTTTGACGATAGTTCTCGCTTTCATCATCATTATACATATGGTAGTAGTTGTGATACCTAGATTGACTGATAGTTCCTGCTTCCATTGCTTTTTTAATCGCGCAATGTGGTTCATTGATATGCATACAATTATTGAACTTACATTCATTCATTAATTCAGCCATCTCAGGAAAGTAATGAGCGAGTAATGTTTTGTCAAAATCAATTAAACCAAAAGCTCTAATTCCTGGTGTGTCAATAATAAAGCCTCCAGATGGGAGTCTGTGCATTTCGGCAAATGTAGTTGTATGCTGACCAGCAAGGTTTGCAATGGAAATTTCTGTGGTTTTAATGTCAAGTGTTGGGTCTAAAGTGTTGACTAAAGTCGATTTTCCAACTCCGCTATGCCCACCAAACATAACTTTCTTATGCTTAATTTCATCTTTCAAAAAATTTACTGATTCTGAATCTGTTGCGGAAATATTTAAACATCTATAACCAACATTCGAATATGTCTTTTTGAAATCTTCTAGAATAATAAGCTCATCCTCAAGTAAAAGGTCAACTTTATTAAAAAGCAAAGTCGCAGGAATGTGATAAGCTTCAGCTGTCACTAAAAAACGATCAATAAAGCCAGTAGTTGTTTCAGGAGCGACGAGAGTAACAAGTAAGTAAACATGATCTATATTCGCTGCTAAAATATGTGAACGTTTGCTAAGGTTGATAGATTTACGAACAATATAATTCTGTCTAGGATCAATATCTTTAATAACACCTTCATGCTCCTCATTATTTTCAACGGTAAATATTACGTTGTCACCAACAGCAACGGGGTTTGTAGATTTAATATCTCTAGTCCTTAATTTACCTCTAATTCTACAATTCCAAATTAGGTCTTGATCATCCAAAACTTTATACCAACTACCGGTTGATTTTATGACGATTCCTGTTTTCAGTTTTTTTTGGCAAAAATACAGATTATCTTTAAAATAAGTTAAATAATAAACAAAGGCTTCTTATTTCAGTTTATTATAGCAGAATCTCATTTAAAAAATAATTACCTTTACTTTCTTTTTATAGGCATGACAGCATTGAAACAATTAAAGTACGATAGAGCTTATCTTAGAATAGCAAAAGAATGGGCGAAATTGTCTTATTGTGATAGAAAAAAAGTTGGTGCTATTATTGTCAAGGATAATATGATAATATCTGATGGTTATAATGGAACACCTTCTGGTTATTTAAATTGTTGTGAAGATGAAAATGGTGAAACACAATGGTATGTTTTGCATGCGGAAGCAAATGCTATTTTAAAGGTTGCAAAATCTACCCAGTCAGCTAAAGGAGCTACATTATATGTTACATTGTCACCATGTAAAGAATGTAGTAAGTTAATCATTCAGTCTGGAATTACAAGAGTTGTTTTTAACGCAGCTTATAAAGACATGTCGGGCATTGATTTTTTGAAGGAGTATGGTGTTAAAACAGAGTTAATCGAAGAAATAGATGAAACAGTATAGATATTTGTGGCCATTATTAATTGCTGGAGTCTTTGCAATAGGTTTGTATTTAGGGACTATGTTTTTGCCTAAATCTGCATTAGTGGCCAATAATTCGAATCAAACAGAAACTAAACTGTCAGCCATTCTAGAATTAGTGGATTATAAGTATGTCGATTCAGTTGATTACAATTTTTTATTAGAAAGTAGCATTGAGGGTATGATTAAAAAGCTAGATCCACATAGTTTATATATCCCTCCTAAAGATCTTGCAAATGTAAATGAACAGTTAGATGGTCAGTTTGGCGGAATTGGGATTCGTTTTTTAATACATGAAGATACTTTAGTAGTCACACATGTGCTTGATAGGTCACCATCAGAGTTTGCTGGATTGCTTCCAGGAGACAGGATATTGCAGGTAGATGATTCATTATTGATTGACATGAAACTTGACAATAATAAAGTGATGGACCTACTAAAAGGAGTGCCTAATACAAAAGTCAATTTGACCGTATTAAGACAAGGTGAAAAACGACCAATAATGATTAATAGAGGCGTCATTTCAGTAAATAGTATTAACGCAAATATAATGCTTAATCGATCGGTTGGTTTTATTAAGTTAAATAGCTTTACAAAAAATTGTGCTGCTGAGTTTATTGAGGCAGCGACCGAGTTAAAATCTAAAGGATTAGAAAAATTAATTTTTGATTTAAGAAACAATGGTGGTGGATTTTTAGATGAAGCAAAAGTAATAGTTGACCAGTTTTTGGGAGCGAATAAATTGATTGTCTACACTGAAGGCAGAAGGACTGGAAGATTTGATTACAAATCAACCAGTTCAGGAATCTTAAAAGATGTAGAAGTGATAGTTTTAATCAACTCCATGTCAGCTTCAGCATCAGAAATTGTGGCCGGTGCTATTCAAGATAATGATAGAGGATATATTCTTGGTCGCCGTTCATTTGGTAAAGGTCTTGTGCAGGATCAGCAAGAGTTCAGTGATGGTAGTGCTTTAAGATTGACAATTTCTAGATACTATACACCAACAGGAAGAAGTATTCAAAAGCCTTATGGTGAAGGTGTTGATTATGATAATGATTATTATGCAAGATTCGAATCGGGAGAATTATTTGAGGAAGATAGTCTTAAAATAAATGATTCGCTAAAATATACCACTCCGAAGGGCCGAACGGTTTATGGTGGAGGTGGTATCTACCCTGATGTGTTTGTGCCAAATGATACTATGGGTGCGTCCTACTATCTCACCAGTTTGTATTATGGCAGTGCCTTCAACCAATATGTGTTTGGTTATTTAGATGGGAAAAGAAGCTACTGGTCAACATTTGATATGTTTAACAGAAACTTTAAAGTTACGGAGCCTATGTTTGAAGATTTTGTTGTTTATGCGCAAGATGAACTTGATATTCCAAGACGCGAAAATGATATCCTGAGATCAAAGCAAATCATTAAGAATAGAATTAAAGCAGAAATGGCACGCCATCTATTTAAAGAAAATGGATACTACCAAATTTATTTGAAGGACGACTTAGATGTTAAAGAAGCTTTGGGCACATTTAGTAAACCATTGGCTAATTTGTAATTTGCAGTGCAAGTGCGCCATCCCAAGTTGTAAAATATTGTTTTAATCCCCATTGCGCAGGCTCCTTGATCACAGTACCTGTCGAAATAGAATATTGAGCAGCTGAACAAGGATCATTTAGTACAAATCCATTTATCGAATCTACTTCTGCAATAGAGCATGTAGAGTCAGGGAATACAGTTGTGTGTCTATCTAATGCTACAAATTCATTGAAATTTCTGTAAACTATAATTCCTTTCGATCCACCATTTACATAGGCCCAACCACCAGGGTTGTTTAGGTTTTGATAAGCAGGTAAATTTAAATTGAGTAAAATGTTTACAGCGACGTTTGGAATAGGGTACACTGGCTTTTTATTGCATGAGTAGAGTAAGAATCCAACAATTAGAGATATTATTATTCTATTATATATTTGTATCATGGACAAAAGAGTCAGAATGTTTTTGTCAAAGTTAACCATTTTAATTGGAGTTATTGTGGTAACATCATCAATTGGCTTTAGCCAGAATGAAGGAACTAAACAAGTCAAAAAAAAGAAAGAAATTAGTGCCAAAAAACAAGCAAGACAGATAGCTAAGGTAAACAAGAAGAAGAGAAAACATGTTTATAAAATTCAAGATAAACCAACTAGAAAACGAATGAGGAAAGCATATAAAAGCGCTATGCGAAGACAAAAAGGAAAGCGTTCTAGGGGTAATAGACTTGTATAGAATTGATGATTTTTGACAAAAAACATGGTCTTCAATGAATTCATTTCACCTACTTTTGAAGAGGTAATTAAAAGTTAAATTTTTGTTAAAAATAATTTGGCGGTTCAAATTTAAAATATCTATATTTACCGTCCTAATGTGTTTTAGGAAAATTTAACAAATACACTTACATATGCTTACAAATTTTAAGTTCTTAATTTTAACCTTGTTAATGTCGGCGAGTTTCGGATTTGCTCAAACTGGGGTAGGTTCTATTAAAGGAACAGTCACTGATAGAGAAACAGGAGAGGAATTGCCATTCGTTAAGGTTGTCGTTTTTCAAAATGGTAATCAGAAAGGTTTTGCTTCTACTGGTCTAGACGGTAAATTCATTATTGCATCATTGTCTCCAGGTGAGTATGATGTTGAACTTCGATTTGTTGGATACCAGCCTAAGAGAGAAGAGGGAGTAGTTGTTAATAGTGATAAGCTGACAATACGTAATTATGATCTTGGAGCAACCAGTGAAATGCTGACTGAAGTTGAAGTTGTATTTTATGAGGTACCTTTAATTGATAAAGATGGTGGTGCTTCCGGCGCAACTGTTACAAGAGATGATATTTCTAAAATGTCTGCTCGTTCTGCAACCGAAGTTGCAAAAACGGTAGGTGGTGTTTATCAAAAAGAAGGTGATTCAGGACTTAATATTAGAGGGACACGATCTGATGCAACATACTACTATATTGATGGTATAAAAGTAAGAGGGTCTTCAAGTTTGCCAAAATCATCTATTCAAGAGGTTGCCGTAATTACGGGTGGTTTACCTGCGAATTATGGTGATGTAACGGGTGGTGTAATTTCTATTACCACTAGAGGCCCTTCATCAAAATATTTTGGGTCTGGAGAGGTTGTAACATCAGGCTTTTACCTAAATGGTGAGGATCCATTAGGTTATGATGGTAGAGTATTTGGATTAGATAAATATGCGTACAACTTAGTAGAGGGAATGATTTCTGGTCCACTTCTATCTAAAAAGGACTCATTGGGTAATAAAACTGGTAAACCAATTTTAGGATTTTTCTTATCTGCAAATGCAAGAGATAGACTGGATGCAAGACCGTTACACAATGGCGGAGCATATAGAATTAAAAAAGAAGTAAGAGATGACTTGTTAGATTACGAAAATGGAATTGGTCCATTGAGACCTAATAGCGAAGGGACAGGTACTTATTATAATTCTAATTTTTTAGGAGCTGATGATTTTGAACAGGTACCATATAGAATGAATAATAGAGGTCAAAATTACAGTGCTTCAGCAAAATTAGATGTCAATGCTGGACCAACCATGAATTTAACCTTTGGGGGGTCTTTAAATTACAGTCGTAATAATCAATACAACAGAACGAATTCATTACTGAATTTTGAAAACTTTGGAGAAGAAACTAATTTTGATTGGAGAGTTTTTGGACGATTTACGCAAAGGTTTAATAATAATGTAGAAGGGTCAACATCTAAAATTAAATCAGCTTATTATTCCTTAATGATTGATTATTCTCAAGAGCATAATCGATTAGAAGATGCAACTCATGGAGACAAATTATTTAATTATGGATACGTTGGTAAATTTAAAACATACCGAGAAAATTCATATGGCTTTACAGCAGATCTTGATAGTTTAGTGTTAACAGGTTGGAATGATACCTTAGTTGAATTTACAGCAGCGGATAATAATCCTGGGTTTTCGGCTATTACTTCTCAGTATTATAATATATATGAAGGGCAAACAGTTGGTCAATTTGAAAACCTAGACCAGATTCGTGCTGGTGGGGCTTTAGTTAATGGTGATATCTTACCTAGTGTCTATGGTTTGTGGAGTAGTTTTGGTGCTCCATTTAGTACTTATCGTTTTTCTCAAAATGATCAATTAAGAGTAACAGGGTCAGGTACTATTAACTTAAATGACCATGCGTTAACATTAGGCTTTGAATATGAGCAAAGATGGGATAGGGATTTTAGATCAAATCCTGCTGGATTAAATGGAATTAATCCTCAAACCATCTGGACAATTTCTAGATTGTATTTGAATAGTCATATTACAGGAATTGATAGAAATGATGTGTCTTTTAGATATGAAGGTACTTTCCCTAGAGTTACTTATGGTAGATTAAATGCTGCACCTGGTGCATATCAGGGCCAGGAAGAAAATGATGCACAGTACTTTTTTGATTATTCTGTGAGAAAAGCTTTAGGAGAACAAGATGGTTTAGAGGGAGCAGATTTGGAGGCTTTTATTGATGGAACTGACTTTATTAATCTAGATGAATTAGATCCTAACTTTTTTAATTTAGCTATGTTTTCACCGGATGATTTATTGAATTCAGGACAACAATATTTTGGCTGGAGAGGTTACGATCATACAGGAGAAAAGGTTAGAGGTGCCACAGATATTCAAAAGTATTTTACAGAATATGATGATAATGGTAACTTAATTAGAAAGATTGGGGCATATCAGCCTATATATATATCAGGGTATATTATGGATAAATTTGCTTTTGATGATATCATTTTTAATGTTGGACTGAGAGCAGATATTTTTGATGCCAATCAGCCAGTTCTAAAAGATAAGTATTTGGTGTATGGTGCAAAAACAGTAAAAGAAGTAAGTACTATTGGTGGTTCTGACGTGAGCCATCCTGAAAATATATCAGAAGATGCAGTTGTTTACGTTGATGATATTGGAAATACTACTAAAATTAATGGTTATAGAGATGGAGATATTTGGTATGATGCAACTGGTTTAGAAGTTGACAACTCTGCAGTAATTCAAGGGTCAGAAGGTATAGCGCCTCTTTTAAATGATCCAAGTGCTACCTCACCAAACCCAACTGATTTTGATGATTATAAGGCACAATTTAATTTAATGCCAAGAATTGCTTTCTCGTTTCCAATTTCTGATGAAGCTTCATTCTTTGCCCATTATGATATCTTAACAAAACGACCTACTGGTAGAAATGTATTTGATCCTACAGACTATCAATTTGTGAATACAAGAAGTATTATTATTGATAATCCGAACTTACTACCTGAAAAAACAATTGATTATGAAATAGGTTTTCAACAAGTACTGACGAAAACGTCATCAATAAAGATTTCAGCATTCTACAAGGAACAAAGAGATCAAGTGCAATTACAGAGAATTACTGATGCTTATCCTGCATCCTATACAACTTTCGGAAATAGAGATTTTGGAACTATTAAAGGAACAACTGTTTCTTATGACTTAAGAAGAACAGGTAATATTAGAATAAACGCCTCTTATACACTTCAATTTGCTAATGGTACAGGGTCTGATGATGCATCTGCACTTAGTTTAATTAATGCAGGGGAGCCAAATTTGAGAAACATTTTGCCATATAACTTTGATCAGAGACATGCTTTTAATTTAGTTGTTGATTATAGATATGGTGGAGGTAAAGATTACAAAGGTCCAAAAATTAAGAATTTTGGTGTATTCGAAAATACAGGCTTAAACGTTCAAGCTAATTTAGGGTCCGGAACGCCTTATTCTAGACAGCAAATTATCACTGCAGAATCGCTAGCAACACCGCAAACATCAGGTTTAGAAGGAACTTTAAACGGGTCAAATTTACCTTGGTCATATAGAGTAGATGCTCAATTAGACAGAAACTTCAAGGCAACGTTTGGTGGAAAAGATGAAAATGATAAAAAGAAAGTAGCTTATCTCAATGTGTACCTAAGAGTAAACAATGTGTTCAACTTTGTGAATGTTATAAATGTATATAGAGGTACAGGTAACCCTACAGATGATGGGTTCCTATTGTCTGCATTAGGGCAAAATGTAGCAGGTAATCAATTGAATACAGATTCTTACTCTAATTATTATTCCTTAAGAACAAATAATCTGTTCAACTTAGGAATTCCAAGAACAATTAGATTAGGTGTAAAATTTGATTTTTAAGATAATTTTTAATATGATATTTAATAATATGAAAAATATAAGTGTAATAATTGTTTTAGCAGGTTTAATGGGAATGTCCTTTGTAGGTCCTGGCTCAAATAACAATAATGGATTGGATCCTAGAGCGGCTGGATGTACAGTGTCTGTAGGTGCATTATTGCTGCAATTTAATAATGTACGTGCAAGAATAGAAACAGGCGGTATTTTATGGACCGAACGTTCGGCAAATAGAGCATCTTATGAGGTGCCAAAAACAATTGATGGTTCTGGTCCTGATGTTATTTATGCAGGCTCACTATGGATGGGTGGAACTGATGTAAACGGCCAATTGAGAATTGCTGCACAAAAATTTATTGGTGATGGTCCTGATT
The DNA here is from genome assembly GCA_045107045.1 of Crocinitomicaceae bacterium. Lineage (GTDB taxonomy): Bacteria > Bacteroidota > Bacteroidia > Flavobacteriales_D > Crocinitomicaceae > Putridiphycobacter. Next base: position 42,494 of record JBGCFR010000011.1, on the reverse strand, counting down.
TTTGGGCTGGACCACTTTCTACTTTTGGGGGAAGCCCAGGTAATTTTGACCCAACTTCACCTCAAAGTGCATCTTCGGATGTAATTAGAGGCTTTGGTGATGCTGAAATTATTCCAGAAGAGTGTAATAAATATGATCGCTTTTTTACAATTGAAAAAGGAAAAGTTCAACAATTTATCAGTTGGTGGAAGTGTAACAATGGGATAACAGAACCAGAGGACTGCGATGGGGTGGAACCATTGGATGTTTTTGAATTACAGAAAATTTTAGATTGGCCCGCACATGGAGATGTGTCATTAGGTCAAGATTATTACTTAGCACCTTTTTATGATAATCCGGATGCGCCAGATGGGGCAAATGGAAGATATGACCCAATTGTGGATGGCGATTACCCATGGTTTGATATTAATGGTGATGTTGACTGTAGAGGAGATAGAAGAGTCACATTATTTGGTGATGAAACCAATTGGTGGGTTTTTAATGATAAAGGAAATATTCATCAAGGATCTCAAGGAGAGCCTATCGGAATGGAGATTCGTGCGCAAGCATTTTCTTTTGCTACTAATGATCAGATTAATGACATGACCTTCTATAATTATGAAATGATTAATAGAGGAACACAAACTCTTGAAAACACTTATTTTGCTCAATATGTTGATGCTGATATTGGTGGTGCTCAGGATGATTATGTGGGATGTGATGTGTCTAGAGGCCTTGGCTTTGCTTATAATGGAGATTTAGATGATAACCTTGGAGCTTCTAATTTTGGTGCTAACCCTCCAGCAATTGGAGTGGATTTCTTTGAAGGACCATACCAAGATGCTGATGCAGCATTTTTAAAGCATCCTCTTCTTCCAGCAGGCGATAATCCGCTAACTGAGTCAACACCACAAGGTGCTTTAGAAGCGTTCCAATATAATGGTGTGCCATACGAAGGTTTAGGATTAGGTTACGGTGATAGTATTCCTGATAATGAAAGAATGGGGATGAGAAGATTTATATTTTATACAAACGGAGCCGGTCCTGTACAAGGTGATCCAGGAACCGCTGCCCAATACTATGGATTTATGAGAGGTATTTGGGGCTCTTCAGGAAATCCTCATACATTTGGAGATAATGGATTGTCAGGGGCTGTACCTACAAACTATATGTTCCCTGGAGACTCTGATCCAGCTGGATGGGGAACAGCAGCAGCTGGACAAGGACCAGATGCATCAGCCGGAATAGAATGGTCAGATAGGGATGCAGCAGACAGACGATTTGTGCAAGTTGCAGGCCCTTTTACATTAAGACCAGGCGCATTGAATAACTTAACAGTTGGTGTGGTGTACGGCAGAAGTTTTAATGGAGACTTATTGGCTTCAGTAAATGCCATGAAGGTGGCTGATACTAAAGCACAAAATTTATTTGATGCTTGTTTTGCTATACTTGAGCCACCATTGGCTCCAGCTGTAACCGTTCAAGAATTAGAAAATCAAATCGTCCTTTTGTTAGATGGTTCAGCACCAGGCATAGAAGATTATGAGAATGAAGATAAAATTAACATTCCTCTTAGAAATGACGAAGGAGAGCTAAACGACCGATTTTATCGTTTCGAAGGTTTTCAAGTATTTCAAATGTCTGATGCTACCGCTTCAGTATCAGATTTAGCTGATATTACAAAAGCACGTTTAGTTGCGCAATGTGATATTGCCAATGGTGTCACCAAGCTAATCAACTACGACTTTAATGAGGAAGATAATATTTCTGTACCATCTGTTAAAGTCAATGGTGTTGACGAAGGACTAAAGCATTCATTCTTGCTGACAGAAGATTTCTTTGCTACAGGAGATAGGGCACTTGTTAACCATAAGAAATACTATTATATAGCCGTGTCTTATGCTTATAACCAATTTAAAGAGTATGACCCAACAAAGGCTGATGGTGTTGACGGACAAAAAACACCGTATTTATCATCAAGACAGTCTGCTACTTTTGGCGAAATTGAAACAGTAGTCGCAATACCTCACAACCCTGCAGTTGAAGGTCAAGGTACTTCATTTGGAACAGAATATGGTTTTCAACCAAGAATTACACAAGAAGAAGGGATGGGTAATGCAGGTAATGTATTGGAGTTAACACCAGAGAGTATCGCCACCATTTTAAATGATGGACAGATTGATAAACCAGTTTTTGAAAGTGGAGGAGGTCCAATTAATATTAAGGTAGTTGATCCTTTGAACCTTAAAGCCGGTACTTATTCAGTGACTATTGATAAAGAAGCTGGTGAAGATAGAGGAGGCGTAAACCAAGATGCAATTTGGATGATTGTTCGTACCGCAAGCGACGGTAGTACAGATACTGCAAGAGCTAATTATGATATTTCTATTTCAAACGAGCAAATTTTCCCAGAATGGGGTCTTTCACTAAATATGCAACAAATTGAATACGGAGGTGGAATTTTTGAAAAGACTTGGACCACAACACCGATTACAAGCTCAGTATCACACCTTGATTCTGCGAGCAATTGGCTATCAGGAATTGCTGACAGTGATAATAATTACTCCACAAATTGGATTCGTGCAGGTTCAAATACACCTCCTGCTACAGAGGATCCTACTTGTGATGAGGAATTATGGATTCAGAATCCATGCTACTATTATGATAGAGACAATTCAGATGCCAAACAAGAATGGGAATCTCTTTTAAGTGGCTCAATTGCTCCTTTCAGCCATGTTGGTTATGAGGTTTATGGAATGCCATTGGGTAATCCAGGATATTACAACTTATCTGCCTCAACTTTTAAAAACTATGGAATGTCTAAGTTACACGATTTAGATATTGTAATCACCGCTGATAAGTCATTATGGACAAAGTGCCCAGTACTTGAAATGAACGATAATAATAGTCAAACCATTGGAGATGCAGATATTCTTGAATTAAGAGATCAAACTTCAGTTAATAAAGAAGGCGAAGCGGTGAGTGATGCCAATGACAAAGGAATGGGATGGTTTCCTGGCTATGCCATTGATGTAACCACAGGTAAACGATTAAATATGGCCTTTGGAGAAAACTCATGGTTAGCTGGAGAAAATGGTACTGATATGATATGGAACCCAACAAGCAACCTTATAAACGAGACATTTCAACCACTCTTAGGAGGTTTTCACTTTATCTATGTCTTTGGTAATGTTTTAGAAATGCCAATATATGATGAAGGTAAATACCTTAAGCAGCAATTGTCATTACAGTCACCATCAGGACATAAATCAGTTTTTGAGGCCTGTACCTTTATTGCTGAACCATTGTTGGTTGAGTTTGGTGAATATTTATCAACAGATGTGAGTATTAAGGTCAGAGTAAACAGGCCTTATGCTGTAAGAGATGAGACTAAAGGTTCAAATGATGGATATCCTAGATATAGCTTTACGATATCAGAAGAAGAAAGTGCAAGAACAGGAGTGTCAACTGAATTGGAATCAAGATTAGATATTATCAATGTTGTACCCAACCCTTACTATGCATATAGCGAGTATGAAAATGGAAGATTAGATAATAGAGTAAAGATTACTAACTTACCTGAACAGTGTAATGTTAAGATATTTAACATGCAAGGTTCACTGATCCGTCAGTTTGTTAAAGATGATGAATTGACTTCGGTAGAATGGGATTTAACAAACACCAAAGGGATTCCAATTTCAAGTGGTGTTTACATTATTCATGTAGAAGTACCAGGTGTTGGAGAAAAGATTGTGAAGTGGTTTGGAACCATGCGTAAAGTTGATTTAAATAATATCTAATTAGAGTTAGTTGAAAAAAAATGAAATTATGAAAATTAAAGCAATAATTAATAAAGCTATTCTATGTGGAACAGTAGCGTTCTTTTCAACTGCTCTTTATGCTGGTAACGGCGATAGAGTTGGACAGGCTGGAGCATCTCAATTATTAATCAACCCTTGGGCAAGAGGCGTTGGAATGGCTGATGCAGGTATAGCAAGTGATATAGGAATGTCAGCAACTTTTACAAATATTGCTGGATTAGCGTTTACTTCTAAGACGGAAATTATGTTCGATAGAACGAATTGGTTAGGAGGTTCAGGTATTAATGTTAATTCTGCGGGTTTAGCACAAAGGGTTTCTGAATCAACTGTGTTTACTGTAGGTATTACATCTCTTAATTTTGGTGATATTCAAATTACAACTGTAAATCAGCCTGAAGGAGGTATTGGTGACTTTTCACCAAGAATGAATACCTTTAACTTAGGAATAGCACATGCATTCTCTCAATCTATTTACGCTGGAATTAACGTTAAGGTAATTTCTGAATCCATTGCAAACATTAGGGGGAATGGAGTTGGATTAGATGTTGGTATTAGATATGTGACTGGAGAGGAAGATAATATTAAGTTTGGTATTGCTTTAAAAAATATTGGACCAACAATGAATTATTCTGGTGACGGATTGGCTCAGTTAATAGAGTATCCTGAAACTGGTCTTCTTGCATCTCTTGAACAAAGAAGTGAATCATTTGAATTACCGTCTTTATTAAATATTGGTGCTTCATATGACTTTAATTTTACTGAGACAGATAAATTGACTTTAGCTGGAGCTTTCACGGCTAATTCTTTTTCATACGACCAAATTAGAATTGGAGCAGACTATGGTAAAGAAATAGCACAAGCTTCTTTTCATTTAAAAGCAGGTTATGTTTACGAAAGAGGTATTTTTAGTAGTGATTATGTGGTTGACGGAAGAGCAACGGCGCTAAGTGGTATTACAGCGGGTTTATCTGTTGATGCAATTCTTGGTGAGAATAAAAATAATCTAGGAATTCAATATGCTTATAGAGCGGTGAACTTATTCAATGGTATTCATACAATTGGATTGACGTTGTCGCTAAATTAAAAAATTACTATATTTGTAATTCAAAAGAGCCCATTGGGCTCTTTTGTTATTTTATATAAAGAAGCATTATGTCAGACATTAGTTATTATACAGCAGAAGGATTAAAAAAATTGAAGGACGAACTGCGCCAGTTAGAGACAGTAGAAAGACCTTTTATTACCAATCAAATTGCAGAAGCAAGAGATAAGGGAGATTTATCTGAAAATGCTGAATATCATGCTGCTAAAGAGGAGCAAGGATTGTTAGAAACAAGAATTGCAAAATTGAAAGTAATTGTATCCAATGCTAGGTTAATTGACGATTCTAAAGTCGATAATTCTAAGGTATTTATTTTGTCTAAAGTAACGATTAAGAATGTGGCCAATGGGACTAAAGTTGATTATACAATTGTAGCGGAAAACGAAGCGAATTTGAAGGAAAAGAAAATTTCAATCGATTCTCCATTTGGAAAAGGTTTGTTAGGCAAGTCTGTAGGTGATATTGCTGAAATAAAAACACCAAATGGTGTACTTAATTTTGAAATTTTAAATATTACTAGGTAAAATGTCTTCTATTTTTTCTAAAATTATCAATGGAGAAATTCAAGCATTTAAAATTGCTGAATCTGATCAGTTTTTAGCGTTCTTGGATATATCTCCGCTTCAAAAAGGACATACGCTGGTAATCCCAAAATTGGAAGTAGATTATATATTTGATCTTGAAGACGATTTACTGAGTGAAATGATGGTATTTGCTAAAGGAGTTTCTAAGAAAATATTAAAGGCATTTCCTTGCAATAGAATTGGAATGACAGTGATAGGTTTGGAAGTTCCGCACGCACATATTCATCTGATACCTATTAATAGAATGGATGATATGAATTTTGCTAACCAAAAGCTTTCATTAAGTCCGGAAGAATTAAAGGAAATAGCCGAAAAAATAGTCGGATAAATTAAAATTTTAATAAATTTGCACACCATTTCAAATTAAAATCAATTTGAAGCATTGCCCGAGTGGCGGAATTGGTAGACGCGCACGACTCAAACTCGTGTTCCACTGGAGTGCCGGTTCGATCCCGGCCTCGGGTACGAAAAGCTCCTTAATTTAGGAGCTTTTTTTATATCTGAAACTTTTTGAAAAAAGAAAGACCTAAAGAGAAGGAGCAGGTAAAATTGGTAGCAACTTCTATTTAGGCCTTTTGCAAGGAAATTAAAACCAAAAAGCCCCAAAAAGCTTTCTGTCTTGCTTATATGACGAAATTGAATTCGAAAAGGTTGGCTCTATCCGAAAAAAATATTAAAATTGTTTTATGCAACAGAAAAAAGCAATTGCGATTTTGGGTTTGGGAACAAATATGGGAGATAAAATTCAAAATATTAAGGAAGCAATAGCCTTTTTAAAAGAAGCAAAAATTAATATCCTGAAAATATCTAAAGTCTATCAAACCCCTCCATGGGGCTTTAAAGCTAAGGACGACTTTTTTAATTTAGCAGTAAAAATTGAAACGAAACTTAGCCCCATACTGCTTTTGGTTGAAATAAAAGCCATAGAGTTGAAAATGGGTAGACCAATAAAATTGGAAGCGGGATATTCCTCAAGGTTAATCGATATTGATATTATTGATTTTAATAATGAAACATACAATTATCATGATTTAATAATCCCACACCCCTATATGCAATCAAGAAATTTTGTTTTATATCCATTAAGAGATCTTGAACCAAGTTATAAGCATCCAATTTTAAACAAAACAATTAGTCAAATAATAGCCGAACTTAATGATGAAACCATTGCACTTGTTAACATTCCTGCGTTGTAAATTAAGTGTCAATTAATCTTATTTTTTGTTCTTTAATTATATTACACCTAAAAAATTATACTTAATATTGCAGTACATTAAGCATGAATTAAAGCTAAACTAATTAAGCAATGAAAAAACAAGTTTATAAAAGCCTAGCTGTGTTGACAGTAACAACTTCAATGTTAGCAAGTTGTTCGTTAATCGGAGATTTGAATTACAGATTGGATGAGGATCCTGTTCAAATGCATGGAGATAGTGTGAGAGTTAAAATTTCACTTGTAGTACCTGAAAAAGGTCTAAACAAAAAGGCAAGTGCTGAAATTATTCCTATGCTTGGATCAAAAGCGTTTAAGCCAATTACTATTCAAGGTGAAAAGGCAACAGGTAATGGGCAAACAATTGACTTTAAGCCTGGTAAAACTGTAACCTATACTGATGTAATTGCTTATTCTCCTGATTTAGCAAATGCAGATTTGAAAATGACTGGTAAGGCTTCTAAAGGAAGTAAAGAGATTATTTTGGATGAAATGAAAATTGGTGATGGAACTATCATTACCCCACTTTTAGTTCAAAATGATGATAGAGCAATTATGGCAACAGATGATTTTGTAAGAACAACTCAACAGGTATTTTCTGGAACGGAAATCAATTTTGATAAAGCAAAGTCTAATGTGAAGAAAGGGGAAATGAAGCAAGACGACATTATGAACTTTCAAAATTGGATGATTGCTGCAAATACTAATCCTAAAATTGCACCAAAGTCTATTAATTTAAGTTCTTATGCATCTCCTGAAGGAGAAACTGGAAAAAATAACACTTTGGCTAGTGATAGAGCAAATGCTGCAAAAGAAGCTTTGACAACTATGATGACTGCTGCGGAAGTTGATATGTCTTCTATGCTAAAGATTTCTCCTAAAGGTGAAGATTGGGAAGGTTTTAAGGCAGCTATGCAGGCATCAGATATTGAAGATAAAGATTTAATAGTTCGTGTACTTCAAATGTATCCTGACCCAATAAAAAGAGAAGAGGAAATTAAGAAAATGTCAGCAACTTACAAACGTCTAGAAAAAGATATTTTACCTCCATTAAGAAGAGCACAGGTAATTGTAGATTACGATAAAATTGGTTGGTCTGATGAAGAGTTGAAAGGATTGTCTTTATCAAATCCAGATACATTAACTATTGAAGAATTATTGTTTACAGCAGCTTTGTATGATAACTTAGAGGATAAGGAAAGAATGTATAAAGAAGCTGTAAGACAGTATCCAAATGACTGGAGATCTCACAACAATTTAGGAAATGTGATGTATAGCCAAAATAACATGGCTAAAGCAAAATCAAGCTTCGAAAAAGCAAATAGCTTAAAAGAAAGTGCAATGACATTAAATAACCTGGGTTTAATTGCACGTCAAGAAGGTGATAGAGAAAAAGCGACTCAGTTATTTAATTCAGCTATGTCTGCAGGTTCAGATGTGAAGTATAATATGGGAATTATTGATATTCAAAATGGTGACTATTCTAGCGCAATAAGTAATATGGGGTCTGCCAATACATTTAATAAAGCATTAGCGCAATTATTGAATGAAGATTATAGTTCTGCATTATCTACTGTTGATAGTTCTCCAGATGCTACTTCAGCAATAGGTTATTACTTAAAAGCAATTGTTGGAGCACGTCAAAATAATATCGACATGATTACAAATAATTTAACAAGTGCATTCTCAAAAGATTCAAGCCTAAAAATGAAAGCTTCGAAAGATAGAGAATTCATTAAGTTTTTCGATAATGCTTCTTTCCAATCTTTGGTAAAGTAAGCCTTTAATTATATTTATAATCCCGACTATCTTGTGATTGTCGGGATTTTTTTTACCTTAAAATATGCTTCAGAGAATTCAAACAATTTATTTAGTGCTAGCATTTATTTGCTCCATACTACTTTTATTTCTGCCCATTTACAATTTATCAATAATTGACTCAAACACTGAAGTTCTAAAAGTTGGAACAATTGGTGCATATGGAATGGTCGGAGAAACAACACAATCAGTGCCTCTCTACCTAATATTTGTATTCTCTGCAATGTTATCGGTACTGGCTATCTTTTTATATAAGAATAGAAGAAAGCAGTTATTGGTATGTCGTTTGAATTTACTATTTCAATCTATTCTAGCCATTAGTTTTCTATTAGTGTCTCTTTTCGGATTGGATTATTTGGCAGGGAAGTACAAGGAAATTGGATTTCCAATTAGTGATGTCAAACTAGATTATGGAATGGGTTATTTTGTATTATTTATGGGGATTCCTTTTATTCTATTAGCAATTAGAGGCATAAGAAGTGATGAGGCTTTGCTAAAATCTTTAGACAGACTTCGTTAAATGAATTATTTATCAGTTGAAAATCTTACCAAATCCTTTGGTATTAGAGTATTATTTGAAGACCTCAATTTTGGCATTGATAAAGGAGATAAAGTAGCTATTGTTGCAAAAAATGGTAATGGCAAGTCTACATTGCTTAAGATCCTATGTGATTTAGAGGATAAAGATTCTGGAAAGGTAATTTATAGAAAAGACGTTCGGGTTGATTATTTGGAACAAGCAGAAAATTTTGATCCGAATCAAGATGTGTTTTCGGAGGTGCTGTCTGCTGAAACGCAAGAAACAAAGGCAATTCTAGAATATGAGAAAGCACTTTTGAATCCTGATGATTCAGAAGCCTATCATACCGCACTTGATAGAATGAATCAATTAAATGCATGGGATTTTGAAGTGAAGGTGAACCAAGTGTTGAGTCAACTTAAGGTAACAGACAAAACAGCAAAAATCGGCAGCCTGTCTGGAGGCCAAAAAAAGAGACTGGCTCTAGCTAAAGTATTGGTCAATGAGCCAGATATTATGATTTTAGATGAGCCAACAAATCATCTAGATTTAGATATGATTGAGTGGTTGGAAACATATCTTTCTCAAAGTCAATCAACCATTATAATGGTAACACATGATCGTTATTTTTTAGAAGTGATTTGTAATACTATTTATGAACTAGAAGATCAAACCATTTATAAGTACAAGGGTAATTTTTCTTACTACCTAGAAAAAAAAGCTGAACGTCAAGAAATGTTAGCTGCCACAATTGGCAAAGCAAAAAACTTAATGCGAACGGAGCTTGAATGGATGCGTCGCCAACCAAAAGCCCGTGGAACTAAACAGAAGGCTAGAGTGGATGCGTTTAGTGGCTTAAAAGAAACTGCAACACAAAGAATCAAAGAGGATCAACTCGAAATTGAAGTTGAAATGAGTAGACTTGGATCGAAGATAGTTGAAATTCATAAATTGAATAAAAGCTTTGGAGATACCGTGATTATAGATCAATTAGATTATGTGTTTAAACGAGGGGAAAAATTGGGCATTGTTGGTCATAATGGTGCAGGAAAGTCAACATTTCTAAATCTATTAGTTGGCCAAGAGTTACCTACTACTGGCAAAATTAGTGTGGGTGATACGGTCGTAATGGGATATTATCACCAAGATGGTTTAAAATTCGACGAAGAAAAGAAGGTCATTGATATTATAAAAGACATTGCTGAATGGATTCCATTGACAAAGGGGCGAAAAATGTCAGCCGCTCAGTTTCTGGAGATGTTTATGTTTGATCGTGACATGCACTATAATTTTGTCTATAAATTGAGTGGTGGGGAAAAGAAACGATTATATCTAATGACCATTCTTTTAACAAATCCAAACTTTTTGATTTTGGATGAACCCACAAATGATTTAGATATTTTCACCTTAAGTGTGCTCGAGGAATATTTAATGAACTTTAAAGGTTGTTTGATTGTCGTATCTCACGATCGATACTTTATGGATAAAGTAGTAGATCATACATTCTATTTTGAAGGCAAAGGAAAAATAAAGGACATTATTGGAAATTATACAGGTTACAGAGCCTATTTAAAACAAGAAATTCAGAAAGAAAAAAGAGCCGAAAAAGCGGTGAAAACAGAAGTGACTCCGGTTAAAATTGTGGAGAAAGAGGATGATGCGCAAAAACGTAAGCTATCCTATATGGAAAAGCAAGAATTCTCAACAATTGAAACAGAATTAGAGGCGCTAAATAAGGAAAATAATGAGATTGTTGCAAAAATGAATGCCGGCATTGACAATCCTGAAGAAATGAAAACACTCAGCATTAGGATGACTGAAATAGCGCAATTGATTGACAATAAAGAAATGCGCTGGTTAGAATTATCAGAATTTATTTAACTTAATTTTAATCAGTAATAGAGCCTTCTAAATCTTTGAACCAATTAATTAATTTTTCCCTTTCTTCCTGACTAAGATCGGCCTCCTCGTGCATAGTGATATAACCTTGAATCGGCATAGCGAAATGCTCAATTTCTTCATGACATTCTTCTAATTTATGTACTTTTTTTCTAAAAGTATAGCTATCCCAGTCGGAAAAGTTAAGGTGTTTTCTTCCGTCTTCTACATGGCCTTTTGTTAACCATGAAATAGGTGCAATATGCATATACCATTTATAATTTGTTTGATACGAATGACAATCATAGCAAGCATTTTTCACAAGTAATTTGATGTCTTCCGGTGGAGCATATTTTGTTATAAAGTCAGTTTTAGTATTGGCGTCATCTGGAATAGATACATCAATTTGAATGAATTGCATGACAGCAAATACAATGAGCAGTAAGAGTAATACTTTTTTTAACATTTTTAGAACCTATTTATAAAGGCAAATCTAGTCAATTATCTTTAAAATAGTACCCAATTTATTCCGAGGTTATCTTAATGTAATTTGATTAAATTTCTCACGATATACAAACTCCAGTTAATATTCAATTTTTATACTTTTATTGATAGAAATAGGTTTGTAATTTTTCCGATAATTTGGAGCATCATAGTAATATTGACTCAAGCCAATAGAAATTCTGTTTTCAATAATTTGAGTCAAATCGGCTTGGTTTACTGATTCCTCGGTTATCCCAAATTCACTTTTTATTGCAGGATACATGGTATTCTGTCTAATCGGAACTTTGTCAAAGGTAGTAGCATAATACATAGGACTTAAAAATCCTTTGTCTATGAGGTCAATAAATCGCTTTTTAATGTTGCTAAGCTCGGGCATGTTTGGATAGAAAAAGTGAATACAGTAAAAGTGCAATCTGCCAAGGTCTTTTTTATTATAAGGTAGTTGACCATTTAAACAAAATTTGATTAGTTCAATTCTAAAGGAATCTTGGTATGGCAGATATTTTGCCATAAATTTTAAATAGTTTTCAGATGTGCTGTCTTTTTTATCAGCATATTTATAATACTTAATAATGTCGTTCATTTTGAAGTCTTTACTTAATCGAACAAAGTCCTCGGACTTCTCTTTAATTTGTTTTTTAAAAAAGGAATTAATGGCAAGGATAGATTTAAATTCTTGACTATGCATTTGATTGGTAAACCATAATGAATCATCAATAATAAAGTTCTTGTCAAGGCCATTTTCAACAGATAGCTTTAGGTACTTGAATACCATATTGTCATCATTGAGTTGAGTATAACATTTAGCATTAAGATAATAATCCCTTGGTTTTGGACTTTCTACTAAATTAAAAGCCATTTCGAAATTTGTTGAAGCCAGCTGGTAATGCCCTTCATACATTTGATATTCCCCTTCATTTACTAATTTGTAGTATTGTATATAGCCAGCATTAGCAATGCTTGAAAATAAAATGAAAAGGATGGCAAGTATTTTACCCATTGGATTAAATATCCAAAAAAACAGACTAGCTTTTTAGATAATAACAAAACTTTAACATTAGGGTTCTATTCCGCTCCCATAAAAATGTTTGATAATTTTTTGAACTGGTTTATTTTGTGGTGTAAACCGATTGTTCTTTAACCCTCCTGTATTTTGGTGGTCGGGAAACCACTTCCAGAGGAACCCACCAGCAAACCAATTTTCTCCCCAGAATCTTGAAAAAATAGCTCTATAAGCATTTTCTTGTGCCATTGAATTGAAGGTTTGATTGGATGACTCTGTCCATGGTTCTTTGCCAGTAAAATCAATATTACGATAGCCAAATTCTGTAAAAATGACTTTTTTATTGGCCGCTTTGCTTAATGTTTTTATAGCTTCATAATGGGTTTTCCAGCCAATATAACAAGCTTGATAACTGGGTGTTTTTGCATCTGATATTGGGAAGTAAGCATCAATTCCAATATAGTCCAGTTTCGACCAGAATTTTACATGCTGATAATTGTCCCAATTTGCAGCATAAGTAATTTTGCCAGTATAAACTTCACGAACTTTACCAATTAATTCAAACCAAAAGTTGGGCCGTTCAATCACAATTTTTTTGACTTCTACTCCAATGCAGAATACTTCTATACTCAGTTTTTCGGATAGCTTGGCAAATTCTAGAATATAGTTTGTATATGTTTCTTCAAATGTCATCCATTCGTCTTCGGTATCAAAAGTTAGGTCACCTATCCATGAATAGTGCATCCAAATATGTGGCTTTAGTAAAATCTTTAAATTTTTTTGTTTGGCAAGCTTAATCGTATGTTCAATTCCGCTAACCGTTTCTCCCGACCATTGAAAATTTTGGTTGTATTGAACTTTTGCGGTCCCTTTTGGAATAAATGCAAATGGCATAACGGTAATCCAGTTGGCATTAATTTTTTCCACTGGCACAAGGTTCGAACTGGAGATTAATTTTCTTGTTCCAACAAAGCTAATCCCATTCATTTTTGAATTAATATTTTGACTAATTCCTGGAAGAGAAAGAGACAATAAAAGCAAACAAAGAAAAAATTTCATAATTTAATAAATCTCAATACGTTTATTAGACGAAATACTATAAAGGTAATTACAATTCTCCTAAAATAATCTGATACTGTTTTCGAAAGATTATCTTTGCGGAATGAATAAAAGATTAGTTCCTGCCTATTTGTTGACATTTGTCAATGTACTAGGATTTGGGATTTTAATGCCAATTCTCCCATTTGTGATTAATAGCTATGGGGCACCAAAATGGATTTTTGGTTTGATGTTAACCCTTTATTCAGCCTCTCAATTTATTGGTTCTCCGTTATTGGGTGCTTGGTCTGATCAGAAAGGACGAAAACCAATATTAATGCTAAGCCAAGCTGGTACGCTTTTGAGTTGGATCGTTTTTTTGGGTGCACTTTTTATTCCAGATGTTTCCGTTTATGGTTTGACGCTGCCTTTAGTCATTATTGGATTAGCAAGAATTCTTGATGGCATTACTGGAGGAAATACATCTGTAGCAAATGCCTATGTGGCTGATATTACCTCTCCCAAAGAGAAGTCATATATTTTTGGTTATTTAGGAGGTGTTGCAGGTATTGGAATTATTATTGGACCCGGAATTGGGGGCTTTACTGCAAGTTCTCCATTAGGCTACAAAGGCACAGTTTTAACTGCCATTGCCATATCATTCATCACATTGCTAACTATTAAGTATTGGTTAAAAGAGTCATTACCACAGGGAAAAAGGCAACAATATGAACATCAATCTATTTCTAAGAGTTTTTTTATACTAAGAAGAATTAGAGAAGTAAAACCAAAACCCATAATTAAGACCTTGTTTATTATCAAATTTGTATTTGCAATTATGATGGCTTTTTACATTTCATCAATTTCCTTATTCTTGATTGATTTATTTAAATTTAACGAAAAGGAGCTGGGTTGGTTCATGCTATTTGTGGGTATATTTTTAGCCTTTAATCAGGCCTTTTTGTCAAAGCGATTTATTTTGGCTTTTGGGCAGTACAACACATTATTAATTGGTCTTAGTCTTTCTACAATAGGGTTAGTTTGTTTAACGCTAACGGACGTATTGTATTTATTTATTGCATTTTATTATATCATGAACTTAGGATTGTCACTGTGTTTTCCAACATTTAATGGTTTGATAGCACAACATGCTAACCCAAAACGTCAGGGAGAAGTGATGGGGATTAGTGAGTCAATTAATTCGCTTGCACTAGCTGTGTTTCCTGTGATAGGAGCTGCCTTATATGGCACGATTGGGTTTAATTTATATTATTTTATGGCTGTATTACCACTTGTAGGTTTAGTTATTGCCATTATTCGTGGGAAACAAGATTTAAAAAATCCAAGTCTAGCCGATTAAATAAAATTGGTTTTGTGAACAAAACAAATCTGTTGGTTATGAATTACTTTTGGGCAATTTTTCACACTACCTGATGCGGAAATATTTTGGCAATTTTCCAACCCGAAAAGGTTTTAATACTTACAATATCATACGCTAATTTCTGCCCCTTTTCGTTCTCAAATTCAAACTTATATACCGAAAATAATTTTCTCCCTGGATCTAATTTTACCGTTTTAGCTCTTTCAAATTCAATCATTGTGCCCTTGAATAAAAGTGATTTGTCTTCCTTATCATGATTAATTTGATAAAACACCTTTTGTGCAAATTCAATTTTGGATTGCTCCATATCTAATTGGTAGCTCTTAGTTCCAAAATTTTTCCGCCAAGTATTTCTACTTTCTTCACTGTGCGTAACATCTTTTATAATAAAATCGATTTCTGCCTGATTAGCTAGACTTCGCAATAATTTTTTTAATTTTTTCTTTTTGATTTGTTTTCTAACGTATTTCCATAATTTCTTTTCGGTTTTAAATCCTTTTTTAAATTTATAGTCAGTACTTTCTAAATATCTTTTATAAGGAACAGCTACAATTAAATTTTCGTCAAACTTTAAATTGACGCCATTGTACGCATCTGATTTCTGTTTACTAGTTTGAGGCAATAGTTTAACGTTTAATTGCTGAACAAACTCAATTTTTCTTAAGAATAGTGAGTTGTTTTTGGTGTAATTGCAAGTGACGCTATAGGCTATTTTGTTAGCTGAACTGAATGTTAATTTATAGTTGCCAAACTTTTTAATTTCAATATTATATTGACCAGCACTGTCAGCTTTGGTTTTTTCAGAAATTGGCATTGAAGTCCTAGGAAATTCCGCTTTATATCGAATTTCAATTTCAGTAAAAGGTATTGGTAAATTGCTTTCATCTACAACTGTGCCTTTAAGAATCAAATACCTTGATGTAGAAGGCAAAGCATTCAATTGAGAAACTGAACAGGTTAAAAATAATATTAAAATTTTAAGGCTTGTAGTCATCATATTAATCTTGGTTATGTAACAAATTTATGTAAAGCTTTCAGTATATACTAAAAATAGAGACGGCATATTTTATATTTGGTTGACCGGCTGAAATTTTTTAACGTTAAAAATTTGTAATGTTTAATGGCGCTTTGCTTTACCATAAGATTTAATTCCCGCTTCAATTGGAATTGGTAAATTGTTTTCAGAGGGAGGAATAGGGCAGCTATATTTCGAATTGTAGTGACAATAGGGATTGTAAGAAAGGTTGAAGTCAATTATTATCGTATTCGTATTTGATTTTTCTAAGTCAATATATCTCCCTCCGCCATAGGTTTCATTTCCATTTGTCAAGTCATTAAATAATAAGAATAGACTATTTTTATGGCCTTCTATTTGAGAATACTTAATGTTTTGGTAGATACTGAGTTCAAGAGGCTGACCTCCTAGTTCGAAACTAGCCACAGCATATTTTCTATACAATGGTTTACGATCAGTTGATGTTTTCATTCCAAAAGTATCACTCTCGGGTGTTAATACAATGGTTGCAGCAACGCGATATTGCAAGTTGCTATCATAAAAGTGATGGCCTTTAAATTTTCGGCGATCTTTTTTAGTTAAAGGAGAATGCGTTTTGTCTTTATAATCATGGTTTAAGGATGTCTGGAAGTCTCGAATTTTTTGCAATTTAAGACTGTCTGATGTTTGGGTGAAACTAATGATCTGGATAATTAGAATTGTTACAGTTAGGGCTAACTTCATTACACAAATATACTAATATGAATAAATGAAATCTTTTTAAGGATTCAGAATATTTTAATCCATTGTAAGGTTAACCAATCATCTTCGTACAAATTTGGTATATTTATCTAAAAAATTCTATGAAACATCTAATAATTTTATTTTCATTTCTTGTATTTATTTCTTGTTCAGAGACAGGTAATAGTGAAAGTGACAATCAATCGAATGATGACAAAGTATCGGTTCAGACTGGAAAAGAGTCAGTTGCTGAAGTTCTTAAGAATAATGAATTAGAGAATATAGTCGAGGAAGTAATAGATAATATAGAACAGGAAATTACAGTTTCAGAAGAAGAACCTCCTGTCAATGATACAAAGGTAGCAGTTGCTGATGCTAAGCCAGCCGATAAAAAGGTTATTGATCAAAGCTCAGAGCAGGAGTCAGTATCAACGGCTGATGAAATTCCGCAGCCAACCAATGTTCCCTTAAAACCAAACCATGATAAGTGGAATACTTTATTGAAAGCGAATGTTAGCAGTAGTGGAAAAGTAAACTATTCTGGAATGAAAGGGAGTATGACTGATTTACAAGCATACGTGGTCTATTTAGAGAGTTTTGCAACTAGAGATAGTTGGTCAAGAAATGAAAAATTAGCGTATTGGATTAATTTATACAATGCAGCTACTGTTCGTCTAATTTGTCAAAATTACCCAATCAGTTCAATCACAAATTTAAGTGGAGGTAAGCCATGGGATCAAGATGTTGTGAAGGTTGGAACGAAGCGATACTCGTTAAATGACATTGAAAACTCTATAATAAGGCCAAGATTTAAAGAAGCGCGAATTCACTTTGCCGTTAATTGTGCAGCTAAATCATGTCCGCCAATTATGAATAGTGCTTTTACGGCAGAAAAACTGAGTCGTCAATTGCAAAAGCAGACGACTACTTTTATTAACGGTTCAGCCAATACAATTGCCGCAGATCAAATTGAGATATCAAAAATATTTGACTGGTACAAAGATGATTTTCAGGGTGGAGATGTCATTGAATTTCTAAATAAATATAGCAACGTCTCGATTAACGAAGATGCCACTATAACTTATAAAGAGTATAATTGGGACTTGAATAAATAGTTACAAGTTATCTTAAAATGCCACTTTCAATAATCGATCACCTGTAATATTGGTTAGGTTATAGGTTACCCTAAGTTTTGACCAAATTTTATCGGATGTATAGGAGTTTTTAAGTGAGGTGTTTTCAACTAAAGGTAAAAACAGTCCTAAATCGCCATCTAAAAGTCTGATGCCAATTCCCATTTGAGCATATTGAGCTGTACTATTGGCGTGTGGTATTATACCGGCGTCGGCAAATAGTCCAATAAGTGGAACATAAGGTAATTCACAGTAAAGGTTGGCAGATAAAATTTGGTTATTGGTGGTAATAGCACTAACCGTACTAAAATTACCATGATTATTTTGTCTTCGGCGGCCGCTTACACCTGTGGTGGCATTTCGTCCAAACATAAAGGTTTCATAAAATACATCCTGAGTACCTGTTTGCCCACCTAAAGCAATACCATACCTGCTGCTATTTGTCCCTTCATATAGGAGGTTTTGTGCAAAGTTTAACTGCAAACTCACGTGTTTTTTCTTTTTGTCCCAATACTTAAACTTGTAAAAAGCATTGGTATAAGCATTGGCCACAGAAATGTTTTCTGAAGCCACAGAAATATAATCAGCACGCGCTCCAAATCTGAATTGATGCAACCTTTTTTTGTAGTTGAATTCGTATTTTGCAAAGCCTCCAGAAACGGTTTGATAATAACCAGCACCATCCTCAAAATTATAAGCTCCCTGCAATCTTAATTTTTGAGTATAGTATGTTTTTGAATCAGGCTTTCCTATTAAAAAGTCAACATAGGGCGACAAAGCAATATAATTACTTGAGCCATCTGTTTGTTCAAAGCCAAAATTTTTCACTTTTAAGCCCACTACAATACCTTTAAAGTTTCTAGCTGGAACCATAGTGTACCTTCCCCAAGCATAACCAGCAATTGTTTTCCTTCCAAAAGAATAATAGGGTGCCAATAAATATTCGAATTTGTTTTTTGGCAGAGTGAAATTGTGAAAAGCAAGACCTAACATTATTTTATCATATTTGTTCCAACCCATGTTTGGTGACCACCAGACGGTTGTTTTTTCTGGATTATTATCACCACCTAAAAATTCAAAATTAATGGGTTCTACATTTCCAAATAGTCCTTTTTCGTGCCATGAATTATTGTTTCTATTTGGTTCAGGCATTCTCTTAACACCATCAATTTTCACTTCATCAATTTTAGATTCTGGAAAAAGAACCGTTTGCTTTTTGTCACCAGGTTCTATCCAAATGGTTTTACGTAAATTTTCAAAGCTGTAGGCATCTATTCGAACTGGAGCGTTTACTTGTCCAACATTTTTAATGGTCACTTCTGTTCCTTTTTCGGTCTGTTTTACTTTCGATATTTTATAATCAATTTGCTTGGTTGTTGGTATAATGTCATCAAATAACCAACTTAAATCCTTACCTGAAACATCTTCCATTACCTTTCTAAAGTCGTTTGGTTGAGGATGTTTAAAATGCCAAATATCAAAATAACTTCGCATACATTTGTCGAATAATTCGTCCCCTAGGTAATCTTTTAAATACGTAAAAACTAATCCGGTTTTACCATATACAATGCCACCATAATTGCCTGATGTATAGTTAGCAGAGGTGAGTTCAATCGGCTGGTCTACACCAGCTCCTGCTGTAACTCTATACATTAAATCGTTCATGTCGCTATGGTTTAGATGTTCTAAATGAACGGTTTTTGCAATTTTGCCTAGCATGTCAGATGTTTGTGTATTATTAGGATACTTGGTGTTGATGTATCTCATTTCATTTAAGGTGTTCAAGCCTTCATCCATCCAAGGGTGCACTCTCTCATTTGAACCCAGCATTCCATAAAACCAGTTGTGCCCAACCTCATGGACTATCACCACCTCCAACTGTTCTTTTGAGCTGGCATTACCAATTACTGTTACATTTGGGTATTCCATTCCGCCACCAGCACTAATTGTACCATCAACAGCTGTCACATGGTTATAAGCATAGTCC
The DNA here is from genome assembly GCA_045107045.1 of Crocinitomicaceae bacterium. Classification (GTDB taxonomy): domain Bacteria; phylum Bacteroidota; class Bacteroidia; order Flavobacteriales_D; family Crocinitomicaceae; genus Putridiphycobacter. Next base: position 22,798 of record JBGCFR010000011.1, on the reverse strand, counting down.
CCATTCCAAAGGGAGTAATAATAGGTGCCATCATTAATGTATTCAATGGCGTCTTTCCAAAGTTCGGCATGGTGTGGCACAAACATGGCCCACGAAGTGACTACTCTCTCTGAATGAGGTAATTTAACTTCGCCTTTTAATACTTCAAAACGTTTATCAGCAAACCATCCAAAATCGTGTACATTGTCTTGGGTATATCTAATGGTTTTAAAAGTAGTATCAGATTTAGGAAAAGGGGAGGAAGACCTTCTTTTTTCGCCATCTGGAGCAGTGAACCCATTCGTCTCAAATTTGCGAGCAGTTCGGGCTGCATAGTCGTTTAAAAAATCAATTTCAGATGGGGTTTGTAGATCTCCTGTGGCACCAACTACATAATTTTTTGGTAGAGTAATGGACACATCAAATGAACCATATTCTGAATAAAATTCCCCTTGTGTTAGGTATGGAATTTGATGCCATCCATCCACGTCATACACTGCCGGTTTAGGATACCATTGTGTAATTTGATAAGACTCTCCAACATGACCAAGTCTTGAAATATCGCCATCCGGTATCTTTACTTTAAATGGTGTTGACACTTTAACTGATTCGCCTGGTTTGAGGCTGTTTTTCAACCTCAATTTAACAATATCAATATGGGTTTCATCAAAGGCCCAATCTGCCTGCTCTCCATTTACTTTAAAATCTAAAGAATCTATATAACCTTTCTCTTCATCAGTGGCATATTGCAAAGCCATCTCTTTCATATCATAAAGTTGTTTTCCAAGAGCTGTTTCAGCATTTTTATAGGCATTTGGCCAAACGTGAATGTATAAGAATTCTAAAGGATTAGGAGAATTGTTTTTATATGTAAATTCCACATTTGCTGAAAGCGTATTGTTCCGATCATTTAAAGTGACGTCAATTTTATAATCAACATCCTGTTGAAAATAGGACTGACCGAAACCGGAGTTCGCTATGATTAGAGTTAGAATAAGTAGGATATTTTTCATATAAATTACTTTAGCAGAACGAAGTTAAGTATATTTACCTTTTAGATTTAAGAAATTATATGAAAGGTTTAAACAGTGCATATTTTATAAACGCAATATTGGCTTTGGCAATTATATTAATCATGGCCTCATGCGCTAATAGTCAAGAGCAAACTGATAAATCCATGAAAAATCATGCCCACACTAATTTACTAATTGATGAGTCGAGTCCGTATTTATTGCAGCATGCGCATAATCCTGTTAATTGGTACCCATGGGGAGATGCAGCCTTTGAAAAGGCTAAAGCGGAAGATAAGCTAGTGCTTGTGAGTATTGGGTATTCGTCTTGCCATTGGTGTCATGTCATGGAACATGAGAGTTTTGAAGATTCTGTGGTGGCCAAATTTATGAATGACAATTTTGTTTGTATTAAAGTAGATAGAGAAGAAAGACCAGATGTGGACCAGGTGTATATGAATGCGGTTCAATTGATGACCGGTTCGGGTGGGTGGCCTTTAAACTGCTTTGCATTGCCTGATGGAAGACCTGTGTACGGGGGGACATATTTTCCAAAAAGTAGCTGGATGGAAATGCTTCAAAATTTGGCTTTGACCTATGAGAAAGATAAGGGTAGTTTTGAGAAATATGCCAGTAATTTAACAGACGGTATCCAACAGTCGGAATTGATTCAAGCACCAAGTGAAGAGACTAAAATAAAAGATGAAAATCTTGGATTGATGATTGAAAAATGGGAGGCCGCATTCGATTATAAAGAGGGTGGCCCCAACAGAGCACCAAAATTTCCAATCCCAAATAATTATGACTTTTTAATGCGTTTTGCAAATTACGTTAATGATCAGAAATTATTGGATTATGTTGATTTGACCTTAACCAAAATAGCATTGGGTGGCATTTATGACCAAGTAGGTGGTGGCTTTGCTAGATATTCGACAGATGATAAATGGAAAGTGCCTCATTTTGAAAAAATGTTGTACGATAATGCCCAATTGATTATTTTATATAGCCAAGCTTATCAGAGAACAAAGAACCCAATTTATAAAGATGTGGTCTATCAGACCATTGAATGGCTAGAACGTGAAATGACTACCAAAGATGGTGCATTTCAGTCGGCATTAGATGCTGATTCGGAAGGAGAAGAAGGAAAATTTTATGTTTGGTCAAAACAGGAATTAAAAGAGGTATTAACTGAAACTGAATATGCTTTTGCAAAACAGTATTATAATGTGAACCCAAAAGGATTGTGGGAAGGACATTATATTCTATTGAGAGACATTAAAGATACAGCCGCTTCAACTTTTAACATGTCAAATGCTGAATTGTCTGCCAAAGTAAAAACCATTAATGGTAAATTATTAACTAAGCGGTCCGAGCGTATTCGTCCAGGACTAGATGATAAAATTTTAACGACTTGGAATGCATTAATGTTAAAAGGTTTGGTGAATGCTGCCATGGCTTTTAATGAACCAAACTTTAGCAATTTAGCTTTAAAAAATGCGAAGTGGTTAGTTAAAAACCAGATTAAGAAAGATGGGAGCTTATGGCATACCAGTAAGGAAGGGGTGAGTAAAATTGATGGTTTTCTAGATGATTATGCATTTATGATTACCGCCTTTGTAAAGTTATACGAAATGACATTTGATGAGAAATGGCTGACGCAGGCACGATCATTAGCTGAATTCTCAATTGCCAATTTTAAAGATCAAAAATCGGGTATGTTCTTCTACACCTCTAGTGCAGGTGAACAATTAATTGCAAGAAAAATGGAAGTGAATGATAATGTCATTCCATCTTCAAATTCTGAAATGGCCATTGGCTTACATCAGTTGGGAACACTTTTGGATAGCTCTTCTTACCAAAAAACAGCTGAGCAAATGTTGCTAAATGTACAGTCGGACTTTGCAGAATATCCATCTGGATATTCAAACTGGGCTATACTCATGATGGAAATGACTTATCCGTATTATGAAATTGCCATCACAGGAAAAGATTGGGCCACTATACTGAAAGAATTAAACAAACACTATATCCCTAATAAAATTTTAATGGGAGGTGAAAAAGGGACTATTCCATTGTTAGAAGGTAAGTTTATTGGTGAAACTACCATTTTTGTTTGTGTAAATAAGTCCTGTCAAATGCCAGTAGTGGAGGTTAGCGAGGCGTTAAAACAGATGAGTTTGAAATAATTGAAAATGACGCTTAACCTATAAATAAGTCGGTCCAAATTGTAAAAGAGAAACATAACTAATATGAAAAGAGTGTTATCGGAAGTTTTTCAAATTTCAATTGGCATTTTACTAGCGAGTGTTGGCTTAAAAATGTTTTTACTGCCCAATGGGTTTTTAGATGGCGGTGCCACAGGAATTGCTATTTTACTCAGTGAACTTTACGATTTTGATATTTCTTATTTTCTTTTAATTGTAAGTATTCCCTTTCTAGTTTTAGCTTGGTTTAGTCTATCTAAAAGTATTTTTGTTAAATCAGTTATTTCAATAGTGGCATTGGCAATAGTCATTCATTTTGAAAATTTTCAGTCCATTACTGACGATAAGCTACTAATTGCCATTTTTGGAGGGCTATTTTTGGGGGCTGGAATAGGTTTAACCATAAGAAATGGCGCTGTGCTGGATGGCTCAGAAATCCTCGGCATTTTCATACACGAACGTTTAGGCATCAGTATAGGTAAAGTGGTTCTGTTATTCAATGCCATTTTATTTGCAATAGCAGCACTGTCATTGTCAATTGAAATAGCCATGTACTCCATTCTGACTTTTATAGTTACCGCCAAAGTCATTGACTTAATGATTAAAGGATTTGAAGACTATGTAGGTCTCATGATCGTTTCTGAAAAAATGGATGAGATTAATAAAGAGATAATCAAGGTTGTTGGAACAGGTTCAACTATATATAAAGGCTCTGGCGGATTCGGAAAAAGAGGGAATCGGTCAGACAATGATATTATCCATACAGTTATTAATAGAATCGATATTCGCAGGACCTATAATCTAATAGAGTCAATTGATAAAAATGCGTTTATTATTGAGTTTGATGTTAATCATATCAAAGGTGGTATTTCTACTAAATTCCTGACCAAAGAAAGTTTAAAAAAATTATCACCCTCAAAATAAAAAAAGACAGCTAGGTTAAGTTCAACCTTATCAATATCCGCAAAAATTGAGAATAACGGCTTCGGCCTTTGGATTTCCTAGGTCTACACTTCTGTGAAAGTCTTGACAAGCTTGAATAGTATGATTCAACAGTAAATTAGCAATACCTCTATTATAATAGGCCTCGGAATACTCATAATTAATGCTAATGGCTTCGTTATAAAACGTAATGGCTTCCTCAATATCACCATGAAGTACTAAGAGGTTGCCTTTCATATTCCAATATTCAGGTTTGTCTTGTGTGTCATTTATCAATAAATCAATATCCTTTTCGGCACTTAAATAATCCCCCAGTATTTTATAGGTAAAAGATCTATTATAAATGGCGTCAGCGTATGATGAGTCAATAGAAATGGCAGATTCATAATCTGAAATCGCCCCTTCGAAATTGCCTTGTTCTTTTTTAATTAAGGCCCTTTTAAAAAAGGCATCACGTTGTTGATTATTCAATGTAATGGATTGGTTAATGTCTTTTAACGCCAATTCAGTTTCACCCAAAAAACGGTAACAAATGCCTCTATTATAAAATGAGACATATTGGCTAGGATCTATGGCTATGGCTTGGTTAAACCACGAAATAGCGCCTTGATAATCTTCCTTTTTTAAACTAATTAGTCCTATTAAATCCAAAGTTAAGTAGGCTTTATTGTCAATTTCAAGGGCTTTGTTAATTGTAGATTCTGCAAGCGCTATATCATCATTCAAAAGGTGAATTAATGCCTTTCGCTGGAAACTATATAATTCGTAACCTTCATCCGCACTTATAGAATCTAGGTTCCCTAGTGCTTCTTCGTACATACCCAACGAAATAAAACCATCTACCTGATACTTTAAGTAATTATGGTTGGACGTATTAATTTCTATTGCTTTTGTAATATCTTCTAGAGCACCATAATAGTCGAACGACAACATTTTGAGCCTAGCCCTTTGGTCATAATAAATATCAATTAATGGGTTGAGTTGAATGGCCGTATTATAATCTATGGCGGCTTCTTGCGTTCTTAAAATACGCTCGTATAATTGTCCACGTTTCATATAGGCCTCAGCATATTCTCTATCTGTTTCAATGGCGTTGCTGTAAGAAATTAAGGCCCGATCCCACATCCCAAATTGGAGGAAACTATCCCCTTCTTGAATTAATTGAATGGCTTCTTGCCTGCCAATTGAGTTTTGTGCCTTTGAACTAAAAAAGGTCGTGAAAATAAAAAGAAAACTTAAGATGAATGGTGTTTTTGTATACATAGTTTGTCGGTTTCATTTACCACTAAATATACAAAAAATAAACGGCATTTTTTGACCTCCTGACCTGCCATTCATAAGGATTTTGAGATTTTTAACAAATGCGATATCCCCAATAAGATTTTGATGGGAGGTGAAAAAGGAACTATTCCATTATTAGAGGGCAAGTTTATAGGTGAAACCACCATTTTTGTTTGTGTGAATAAGTCGTGTCAAATGCCAGTAGTTGAGGTCCAAGAAGCTTTAAAACAAATGAATATTTCGGAATAGATTGACTAAGTGTTTAGTAATTTAATATCGTCTAATTTCGTGATCAACTTTATTCCTCCAAACGACACGATGGTGAGTTAAATTGTACAGAGGAAAAATTGCTAAATGAGACTTAGTTTTAGTTGGAATATTTTTATACATGAAGTGAAATTCATTGACTATTTATGATTCCCGAAGATTTGCATGATTTTCATGGGAATTAATCTTATTTACTATTTTTAGCAGTCATGGAAAATTACTATGTATTATATATTGCGATAGGTGTAGTAATAGCCTTAGCCTATATTTATTCAAAAAGAAGCCTGAGTAATAGTACAAATGGTATTCGAATTCCGGATCGGGATTTTCCATATAAATGGAGAACGATTTTGGAAAATGAGATTGAATTTTATCAAAGACTAAATCGTGAGGAAAGAAAACGATTCGAATATAAAACGCACGTTTTTTTATTGAATGTTAGAATTGTGGGCATACAAATTAATGTGACTGATCAAGACAGAATTTTAATTGCAGCCAGTGCCATTATTCCCATTTTTGGCTTTCCAAAATGGCATTATGCTTATTTAAGTGAGGTGCATCTGCACCCTGACAAATTTCCAATCAAGGGTACTGATAAAATGGCGCATGGTTTAACAGGTTGGGGTGCAATGGAAGGTATTTTAAAATTATCGAAAAAGGCTCTTTACGAAGGATATGCCGATCAGAATGACCAAAAGAATGTCGCTATTCATGAGTTTATTCATATCATAGACAAGCAAGATGGGGAAGTGGATGGCATAATGCAAAGGGTCATGAATGAGGTTGATATTAGCCCTTGGTTAGGTCTGATACACCAAAAAATGACTGAAATTGAGACTGGAAATTCAAGCATTAGAAAGTATGGAGCAGCTAACAGAGCAGAGTTTTTAGCAGTTGTTGGAGAGTTCTTTTTTGAAAGCCCGGAGAAAATGAAAAGTGAACATCCAGGTTTGTATTCTGCGCTTGATAGCATATTTAATCCTAAAGTAAAATCCAATTTTAAGTACACAAAAAAGCATGATCCATGCCCTTGTGGGAGCAAACGAAACTTTAGCCGGTGTTGTTTTAAAAATGCAGCGAGTTATTAGATAGAATAGATTAATTGTTTCTATTCATAATATTAGAGTGTCATTCTATTTTAATCAATTTTTGAATACTTACTTCACCGTCAATATCTAATTTAACCGTATATGTCCCTGGAGCCAGTGCGCTAATATCAATTGTTGATTGATTTGAAACTGACAGCGCTTCAATACCTAGCAAAGTAAAAATGGATACTTTCATTTTTTGATAATTGAAGTTAGTCTGAATGCCTATTTGCCTACTTGCTGGATTTGGATAAATACGAATTGACTCGTTCTTGTTTGTTTCAATTGCTAATGAATTTTCTCTGTACCTCATTACTATTTTATGGGAACCAGGAATCTTTCTGTGATAGTACATAATTTGTTTATCAGTAGTTAATGTTGGTGCTTCAATTAAGTTGGCAATAGTTTCTGAAAATAAGGCCAAAGGAGCCGAAAAATGATCAGTTGGTGTGCTTCTTACAGCTACACATATTTCAAAAAGGGTATTTACTGTAATGGTATCTCTAGGATATCTGGTATAATAAAACTCTAAATTGTCGCTACTAATACAAGGCGCATAATAAATGAAATTAGTATCGTTAATGGTTTGCAGAATAGCACTTGAATTTGATATTTGGCTAAATGTGGAGTCATTCATTTTTTGTGCAATTCCTAATTCTGTTTCACAAGGCCCCTGGCAATTATTTTGGTCGAGCCTAGCATTGTTATAGTACAATAATTGACCATCATAGCTAATGCCGTGATCCATTACTAACCAGCCAGGTATGTTTTTATTAAAATTTCCGTGAACACGACCAATGCCAGTAACATTACCGGAATTGAAATTACCATAGAATAGATTATCTAATTCTGCAGGATAATTTCTTGTAGACGTCCAATAAAAATGGTTTGAAGCATCCATATCAGCTACGGCATCTAGATGAGTCGGTGAAAGTTGTCCGGTGCCATTTAATTCTCCAACAAAGTTAAATGTTGAATCGTTTATTTTTGAAGCGTAAAAAAGTTTAGTGTCAATGCCGTCATTTAAATTATTAAAGAATAGATAGTTTCCGTTGGCAGAAATAAAGGGTTCCATGGCATCAAATGTTAGCCCGTTTATTGATACATCAATTTCATTTCCAAAGCTTGGATAGATTTGGGCTTTTACAACCAAAATATTTGTTAGAAGTAGTAAAGAAATTAACACTTTCATAGATGAATTTTTTAAGAATCTCACTGGCGAGATGAAACGAATTTTTGGGTGGTCATATTCTTGTCATTAATCACATTTATTAAGATGATGCCGTTGTAATCAATATCGAAATTAATACTTGCAGTAAATGGTTTAGTGTATAATAATTGTCCAGTAACGGCATATATATTTATAATTGAAGGTGAATTACTATTGATTTTTACTGAACCTTTATTTTGAAAGTAATTAATGGAAATATTTGGAACTATTTTAGTCTCTTCAATTGCATTGGTTGTATTCGTGAAAAGATATTCGGAAGTGCCAATGCCCCATTGACCAACATTTGGATGCAAGTCTGTGCCAACTAAATTGACATGGTATGTTGTGTCCGTTGGACCAATTTCGGCTAAATCATAGCCCCAATACCATATTCTAAGTCTATTACCATCCATAACTGGGGTGGCACCTAACAGTTGGGATAAGTAATTACCATCTGTCCAAGTAAAATCATCACTCATATGTATAGCAGCTGTGTCATGGTACCATGTATTAATATCACCAAAAGACTTAAACTGATGAAGCCCTACTTGATTCCAAGGCGTATGTGTGTCAATTCTAACAAGATCTGTAAAAAGATAAATAGTATCACCTACCAATGTCGCATCTGGTGTGCTTAATCCTATATATCCTTCATTTGCAGGATATATATTAGTGGGGATTGTTACTACTTGTGTGGTGTCAATAAAAGTACTACCATTTAAACTCCGAACAAGACCTATACTCACAGCTCCGGAGTTTGAAATACCAGTATAGAATAAATATAAGGTGTCATCCTTAACTAATGCTCCAGGTTCTGCAACAATTTCGCTCATCCAACTGGTAGATGGGTCAGGAAATAGTGTTGGCGCATTATCAATGGTCCAGCTAATGCCATCTGGTGAAGTAGCATGAGATATTTTAAAAAGAGAAGGGATATTCTGAAGATAAACGGAATTATACATATGATATTCCCCATTAAAAAAGACAACGTTGGGTGTTTCTAAACCACCTTCATAATATGTGCCTGGCACTGGCTCAAAAACAGGTGTGGATGGATTCATTGCCCATGAATACCCATCTGTTGATGTGAATCTATAAATACTGATGGGTTGAGGTGTAGATATGCCACCATGCATTGCGGATGCATACATGACGTATTCATTATTTACTTTTAATACTGTAGGATCAGCCCAAGAACCCACAATAAAGTCATTCCAATCAATAATGGGGTCAGCTGAATAGGCTGTGAAGGAAGGGAAAAAAGAAGTGTCAGGTGCTTGTGCTGATAATTGTAATGAAGCTGTCATCAACAAATAAAGGAATACTAAGTTTTTCATAATTAGTCTTTTTTTGTACTCTACTTAATAGACGTTGTGACTTAGAAATACCCCTATTATTTTAGTTTAAAGTTAATTTTTTGAGTGTAATTAGTCTTCCGAAAATACCTCATTTCTATTACTATACGCTTTAAACTCAATTGGGTTTCCGCTAAAATCGAATACGAACATGGTTAACTGTTCTCCAGTTTTGCCTTGATATCTTTTTTGTGGTTTAACCAGAAATTCAATTTTTTCAGATTCAAGTACTTGTTGAATCCTTTTGAATTCTGCAATGTCTAATATACATCCAAAGTGTGGTATGGGCACATTGATGCCGTCTACTTTTCCGCAAAAATCTAATTTTGGAAGATTGTCACTTATATGGGCGGATAGTTGATGTCCAAAGAAATCAAAATCGAGCCAAGTTTCTGATGATCTGCCTTCTTTGCAGCCTAATAACTCTATATAGAATTTTCTAGTTGTTTCTAGACTCTTTACCATAAATGCGTAATGAAATGGCGCTATTTTCATACCTTGTTTTTACAACTGAAGGTTATAATTTTTTGTCACCTTACTACCGTAACAGATCCATGATGTGTATGCGTTTTATCAAGAAAACTTTCTGCAAAATCAATTTTCCAGATGTATACATCCTCCTTGATAAATTCGCCTGCAAATTTTCCGTCCCATCCTACTGCAGGGTCGTTGGATTCAAATACAATTTCTCCCCAACGGTTAAAAACTTGCAATCTAAAATTATAGATGTCAATTCCGCTCACAAATTGAGGCGAGAAAAAATCATTTATACCAGAACCATCAGGTGAAAATGCATTTGGGATAAAAAATAAAATTTCATCTTGTATAATCAATAACTTACTCTCTTGATCCACACAAATTTTTTCTGAGTTATTATAAGCCTTTAATGTTACCGTATAACTTTTTGTATACTCCGGATATTTATGAGTAGGCGCTATCTCAATCGTATTCGTATTGTCTCCAAAATTCCATTCATAACTGTCTGCTCTCACTGATAAATTGGTGAATTGTACTTCCGAATTGCTAATAGATGGCTTTTCTGGTGTAAAATAAAAACTAGCTTCGGGCGTTGGAATAACCGTAATAGCAGCCATTTTAAATAGGCTGTCAATACAACCCGAACTGGTTGAGATTTTTAATGACACATCCACAAGTTTTGTAATGTCTGAATTATTAACAAATGTAAATAACGGATCTTTTTCAGTTGAAGTTTGTCCATTACTCAATTCCCATATGTAATTAACTTCTTGATCAAATACCTCAGTCGATTTATTTGTAAACCTTACCGATTCTTTTGAACAAATTAAACTGTCTAAGGGAGAGAAATTGGCATTGAAATTATTAAATATTGTAATGGAAATAGTGGTGTCATCAACACAACCAAAATTACTGATTGTTTCAAGATTTACATTGTAATTTCCATTTACTGTATAATAGTGACTTGGATCAACATCTGTTGAGGTTAATGTATTGCCAAAATTCCAATTTGTTTGGTCGATTGTGCCAGAAGGTATGCTAGATATATTGTCGAAATTAGCTAAAAAGCAAGAGCTACTAGGGGTGAAATTGGCTGTTGGCTCGGGGTGAACAATGACTTGAAGGAAACTTGAATCAACACAGCCAGAATCGGAAGTAACCAAAAGTTTTGTATTAAAGGGGCCATAAGAATCAAAAGTATGCGTTGGATTGAAAACTGAACTCGAATTACCATCATCAAAATTCCAATTGTAATTGATAATTGTTCCATTAGAAACTGAAGATAGGTTTGTAAATGGAATGCCAATATTTTCACAATCGTTATTGGCTGAATAACTAGACTGTGGCGCAGGATGAATCGTAATTGTTTTTGTTATACTATCCGTACAACCATGGTTGGACCTAACGAACAAACGGATATCAAAATTTCCTGCAGAATTATAAAGATGCGACTCGAGACTATCGTGAGCGAAAGAATTGTCATCAAAATCCCAAGCCAAACTATCAATTAAACTACTAGTAACAGTACTTAAACTAATAAAATCAACATTATCATAAATACATTGATTACTGGCTGAAAAATCAACTGAAGGTTTACCATAGACTGTAATTGTTTGTGATTCACTTGCTGTACATTGCTGATTTGATTCGGCAGTATAAGTTACCGTATAAGTTCCAGGTGTATCAAAGGCATAAACAGGGTCTTCAACAAATGCTGAATCACCATTTCCGAAATCATAATAATAATTGTCAATTGTGCCTGAGTTGATAAATGAAAAGCCATCAAAATAAATACTATCTCCTGTACAAATTGGATTACTAACTGGAGTTTGAAAAGCGAAAGGATAAACTGCAGGTAATACTTCTAAATTGCGTCCTTGACAGGTGCCATTCATGCTATATAAAACGGTAAAGTTTCCATCACCCAATGCAGTAATGTCTATTGTTGGATTAGTTTCGCCAACTAGAGCAACAGAATCTTGATACCATTGCCAAGTGCCTCCAGTTGTATCAATAGATGAAGTTAGTACATAAGGTGGATTACAAATACTTCCTGATTCGGCAATTTGTAAATCGTACACTTTACTATCATAAAGTGTTAAATTGTCCAATAGTAATCTTTGCCAACCATTGTAAGTTTGATTTGTATTAAAAGAGTTACAAGTTTGTCCCAATGCCATGGCGTAAACGGTATCTGTTGGTGTAAAAGAAAAACTAAATTGATGCCATGCTGTATCTACCGGCACAACTATCTCAATAGAATCTAAGGTGTACCAGTTAGGATCAAGGCAAGAAGTTCCGGAGTTATTAGAATATGGTATATTGTTACAAGAATTGGTTCCAACTATTGAGATATGTATGGTGTCATTCATATACTGCCAATTAAAATTATGTGTATTAAATGCATCAAATTCTAATACATAGGTATTACCTGGATAAAATGGTGTGTTTAAGCATGAACTGGCGTATTTATTCCAATTCCAATTATTATTGTTGTTATTCCAATCCCAAAAGCCCATTCCTAAGAAGCCATTATTGGAAACTGTAGCACATTCTGGAGGTGCTATATAAAAGGTTGATCCACTCCAGTAGGTGCAGTTGTTGCAAGCGCTAACATAGTTTAAGGCCCAAGAACTATTATAAAATGTAGTGTCTGTGCTCCAATCGTCTAAACAAGAGAGGTGTTGATTCCAGGTTGTGACACAGCAAGATGAGTTATTAAATTCAGGATTAGGAATGGCATTGTTAAATTGGGCGTTCAAACCTGCACCACACTGGCAATCCTTATCATTTAAGTCAATGAGTCCATCACCATCATCATCAATACCATTGTCACAAATCTCTTGTGAGCTACCACTTAAGGATATGATGAGAACAGCTAATGTTAAAATCCACTTCATTTGGCTTCAAAGGTATTAAAAATGATAAAAATCAACAACTTAGATTCGAATAAAATGCAATAAACATTTATCTTATCTAATACATTTCTATCAATTTACCAATAATTTTTTGCAAGACACTCAGATCTGCCAAAAATTCTTGTAATTAATTTATATTCGTTGAGTTTGAGTGAACATTCGTCTATATATCATAAACGATTAATTCCAAAAACTATAGTCACAACCTGCGCTAATATTGTTCGGTTATTTAGACACTGGTACTAACTTATTAACTAAGACGAAAATTATTGACAAATAGTGGCTTTTTTGATCAAGAAATTCTACTCCAATTTGGTTTGGCTTTCAATATGTTCCTTAAAATGACTGCTAAATCTTGATGTTCAAGCAATTCAAGTTTAGGGTCTTTTTCAAATACGGCTCTGGCTTTATCTCTTGCAATTGATACTATTTGTCCATCTTTTGCTAAATCTGCTAATTTTAAATCGAGGATACCACTTTGTTTGGTGCCCATAATATCGCCAGGTCCACGCAGTTTTAAATCGACTTCCGATAATTCAAACCCATCATTTGTTCTGACCATGGTTTCCATTCTCTTTTTCGCATTTTCACCTAATTTATAGCCTGTCATCAATACACAGTACGATTGGTTTGCGCCTCTACCAACTCTGCCTCGCAATTGGTGTAACTGTGAAAGGCCAAATTTTTCAGCACTTTCAATAATCATGATGCTAGCATTTGGTACGTTAACCCCCACTTCAATAACAGTAGTAGCCACCATAATATTGGTGATGCCTTTTGCAAATTGTTGCATTTCATAATCCTTGTCCTCTGATTTCATTCTGCCATGCACTATACTAACTTGATAATCTGGCCTAGGAAACCGCCGTTCAATAGATTCATAGCCTGCCATTAAATTGGCATAGTCCATTTTTTCAGATTCTTCAATTAATGGGTACACTATATATATTTGGCGCCCTTTTTTTATTTCTGTTTCAATGAACTTCAGAACCTTTAACCTAGAGCTTTCTAAATAATGTCGTGTTTCAATCACTTTTCTGCCAGGTGGCAATTCATCAATAACTGATACATCTAAATCACCATAAAAAGTTAAGGCTAATGTCCTTGGAATGGGTGTGGCGGTCATGACCAAAATATGAGGAGGCAGTTTGTTTTTTTGCCAAAGTTTTGAACGTTGTGCTACACCAAATCTATGTTGTTCATCAATAATAGCAAGGCCCAGATTTTTATATTTAACCTTAGGTTCTATTAGCGCATGAGTTCCAATTAAAACATCAATTTCTCCATTTTCAAGGCCTGCATGTAGTATTTTCCGTTCGGCTGTTTTGGATGAACCAGTGAGTAAAGCTACATTGAGATTCATATCTTTTAACAGGTCGTTGAAAGTCTCAAAATGTTGGTTGGCTAAAATTTCCGTTGGTGCCATCACACAAGTCTGGTAGCCATTTCCAATAGCAATTAATACTGCTAATAGCGCAACTAAAGTTTTGCCACTACCAACATCACCCTGTAACAACCTATTCATATGCTTGCCATTCGACATGTCTTTTCTAATCTCTTTAACTACTCTTTTTTGAGCGTTGGTTAATGTGAATGGTAAATGATTTTCGAAAAATTCATTAAAAGACTGTCCGATTTCAGGAAAAGGATATCCCTTGATTTTGGTTTGAGTTATTTTTTTTCTGGTGAGTAATTCGAGCTGCAAAAAGAACAATTCATCAAACTTAATACGTAATTGTGCACGTTTGGCTTGGTCAATATTTAAAGGTTTATGAATTCGGGTCAGGCCTTCATGTCTGGAAATAAGATTTAAATCCTTGATGAGCCAATTCGGCAAAGGATCTTGAAGAGTTACTTTAAGTTGTAAGAGCAAATTTTTCACTAAAACTTCAATGCCTTTACTGTTTAGCATTCGTCTTGACAATTTTTCAGAACTATGATAAACGGGTTGTAATCCTAATTCCTCTCCTTTAATTTGATCAATTTCTTCAAGCTCGGGGTGTGCAATACTAAATTTCAGCCCATATCGTTTTGGTTTTCCATACAATCGAAAAATTGTATTTGGTTTTAGGCTTGATTTAATGTATTGAATACTTTTAAACCAAGTGAGTTCAACTGAACCAGTTTGATCTGTGAATTGAGCAGATAATCTTTTTCCTCTCCCTTTACCAACTTCAGAAATTTTTGTGATTTTCCCTTTTAATTGTACATGCCCTTCTGCTTGCGAAATTTGATTTACAGTTTGATAAGTAGACCGGTCAACATACCTGAAAGGAAAGTATAATAATAAATCTCTGAATTTGAATATTCCAAGTTCTTTTCTTAAAACATCACCCTTTTGAGGCCCAACTCCCTTGAGGTACTCTATAGGCGTGTCTAAAAAAGATACTTGCATATGTTAAGCTTTGAGTCTTAAAATTATTATTATCTTCACAAAAATAGAAAATCAATGACATGATTCTAAAAAGAGGACTTTTTTCGTTAGGATTTTTATTACTTCTTGCTTTGTTTTTACAATCAGGTCAAAAAAAAGAGGGCGTAATAGAGAATTATACTAAGCTCATTTCTGACCTAAGTGTAGAGGATGTTTTGTTAAAACTTGGCGATAAAGAGCCATTACATTATATCCAGAACTTAAATCAAGATTCCGTAAAAATGGGATATGATTTAATATCAACCGGAAGAATAAAGAATTCTAAAAACAAAAAACAGTCTAAGTTTTTTGTCTGCATGGATTGCCATAATGTAATACCTGAGGTAAGTGATTTAGCAGATGAAAGCCCAGCTGCCAGAATTAAATTTGGGAAAGAAAAAGGAATTGCATTTTTACCGGCTTCTACTTTTTATGGCATGTACAATAAAACGAATTGGTATAATGGTGACTATGCCAAAAAATACGGAAGTCTTGTTGAACCTACGCGTGATACATTGGTAAACGCTATTCAATTATGTGCCACTCAATGTTCACAAGGCCGAAAAATGGACAATTGGGAAGTAAGAGCAATTCTGCATTATTACAAAAGTATTAGTTTGCAGGTAAAGGATTTAAAAATGACTTCGAAAGAGATGGATAGGTTAACAAAAAATGTCATCAATAAGGATAAAGGCGGAATTAAACTATTAAAGTCAAAATTCAATACAATCAATGATGCTACTTTTGGGCATACAGAAATACCAGTGATTGAAGGCTACGAACCAAATTTGGATAATGGCCAATATATTTTTAATAATGGCTGTTTACATTGTCATGGGTCTGGAAATAATGTAACAAATTTTGAATTTGACGATAACGATTTGACCATGTCATTTTTGGAATCGCAAATCTCGAAGTATAGTCACTTTTCAGTGCCAAAGCTAGTGAGAAAGGGAACGTATGCAATAGCAGGAAAAAAGGCTTATATGCCACAATATCCTTTGGAAAAAATGAGTCGAGAGCAGTTATTAGACCTATTGGGATATATATCTAAAAACAAATCAAATTAAAGATGAAAAAAATCATAATCATAGCATTACTGTTTAATTCAATTGCTTCAATTGCACAAGAGGATACCAAAAAAGTATGGGATACCTTTGAAGGGACAAGGGTTTTGAATAATCATTCAAATGAAATGCTTTACGCAAATCAAATGGAATTTATTGTCGCCCATAAATTTGGCGATATGGGTGTTGCTGGTGCCGCACAGCAAGCTTTTGGATTAGATAATTTAGCAGATGTAAGAATTGCTTTTGAATATGGTATAACTAACGATTTCAACATTGGGTTAGGAAGAAATAAAGGTATTGGATCCATACGTCAGGTTATTGATGGTTATGCCAAATATAGAATTTTGCAACAAGATAAGAATAAACCCCTATCGTTAACTTGGGTAAGTAGTATGGCGTTTTCATATGCTGAAGCCTCTAATGATCTAACAGCCGAAAATTCATTCTCTACCTTTGCAGATCGATTGATTTATACGAATCAAATAATTGGTAGCCGAAAATTTAGTGATCGCTTATCTCTACAATTAAATGCGGGTGTTAACCATAGAAATTATGTGGCTTTTGATGATGTAAATACACTTTTTTTTGCTGGAGGAGCAGCAAGGGTTAGGGTCACGCAGATTATTGGTTTATTAGCTGAATACAATCATATTTTAAATAGAGGAAATGATATAGCTTACCAAAATCCGTTAACTTTTGGTCTTGAATTACTAACCGGAGGCCATGCATTTACGTTTATGTTTTCGAATAGTCAAGGTGTGAACGAAAATTTATTTATTCCATCTACCTATTCGAATTGGTTAGATGGTCAGTTTAGAATCGGCTTTTCGATTACTAGAAAATTTAAATTATAATATGAAGAAACTACTTATAGGTGTTATTTTAGGAAGCGTTATGCTAATGTCTTGCCAGAAAGAGAAAGCAGTAGAATCTGTTTTTGTTTACGAATGTGTGGATACGATTTCGTACGCAGGATTAATTGTTCCAGAAATTATTGATATGTCTTGTAACGTGTCTGGATGTCATGATAATACAAATAAAGGAGATATAACCTTAAAAGATTATACAAGTGTAAGCGATAATGCTGACTTAATCTATAATGTGATTAGCCATGCGCCAGGTGCCACTCAAATGCCAATTGGATTAGGAGCTAAAAAACTGTCAGATTCACTAATTGCGCAATTTAAGTGTTGGATTGATCAGGGGAAGCTTGATAATTAGATTGCATATAGTTAAGTTTACCCTCATACTTATCAGTATAGGTGTTTTTGGATTTACACAGTTGTCTTTTTATATCCAATCTCATTCTAGTGTTACTGATGTATCCATTCATCTTGACGATAATTCTGAAAACCCACCTGCATCAAGAACTGGTGCACCAGGTGAATCTGACTGTACATCCTGTCATTTAGGTGCTGTCTTATCATCAATTGGAGTGGTTGATTTCGATTTTGATGGACTAGATACAGCTCAATACGTTCCTGGTGGAATTTATAATATTGGTATCTCAGTTAGTTCTGGAATAAAAAACGGCTTTCAATTAACTATTTTAAACGGAAACAACCAAAATGCAGGTAGTTTTATTGATGGTGTAAATACGAGTACTGTAACCGCGATAGGAAGGAATTATATTAGACATGACAGTTCTTTGGGTATTCAAAATTGGCAGTTTCAGTGGCAAGCACCAGTAAATGATTTAGGAAATTTACGTGCTTTTTATGTAGTAAACAAAGCCAATGGGAATAATGAAAATACAGGGGATAAAATTTATTTAGGATCGGATCTTATTTATTCAGCTTTGGCTGTAAATGTTGATGAAATAGACCATAACCCGAATCACATAAAATGTATTTGGGATGCATCAACCAAACAATTCCGATTGGATTATTTGTTGGTGAAGGAAAGTAGAATTCTAGTGAATGTACAAAGTTTAACGGGTCAATTAATTCAAAGCACCACAATAGGAGTTAAAGCAGAGGGGCAATACCATCAAATGATATCAGGACATGCTATTCCAAATGGCATTTATATTATTTCTGTTTTTGTAAATAATCAAGTCTTCAACCAAAAAATGCGGTTAAATTAATCAGAAAATTGACGCGATTTAGGGATTGATTTATTATAGTATTATCTTTGCCCATCCAATTCTAAGAAAAGATTAAAATGGCAACAATAGATAACTATAATTTTAGTGGAAAAAGAGCATTAATTCGAGTTGATTTTAATGTGCCTTTAAATAAAGAAACGCTAGCTGTTACTGATATTACTAGAATAAAAGCGGCTTTACCAACGGTAAAAAAAGTGCTTGCTGACGGCGGCTCAGTTGTTTTAATGTCGCATTTGGGGCGACCAAAGAGCATACCTGAAGATAAATTTTCACTTAAAAATATTATATCTTCAGTTGAATCTATTCTAGGCCAATCCATTCAATTTGCATCTGATTGCGTTAGTGCACGTGCTTTCGAAAAATCATCAAATTTGAAATCAGGAGAAGTTTTACTATTGGAAAATTTACGTTTTCATGG
This sequence comes from Crocinitomicaceae bacterium, assembly GCA_045107045.1. Taxonomy (GTDB): domain Bacteria; phylum Bacteroidota; class Bacteroidia; order Flavobacteriales_D; family Crocinitomicaceae; genus Putridiphycobacter. The sequence goes on along the minus strand of JBGCFR010000011.1, from coordinate 4,059 downwards.
GGCAGAAACTAAAGGAGATGTTCAGTTTGCAGAACAATTGTCAAAACATGGAAATGTTTATGTCAATGATGCTTTTGGAACAGCTCATAGAGCACATGCCTCTACAACAGTTGTTGCTCAGTTTTTTCCAGATGAAAAAATGTTTGGATACCTAATTGAAAAAGAAATAAAAAGTGTAGATGCAGTTTTAAATTCAACCAGCAAACCTTTAACGGCAATTGTTGGAGGTGCAAAGGTGTCTTCAAAAATCACCATTATTGATCAATTGATTAATAAAGTGGATAACTTGATTATTGGTGGAGGAATGGCTTATACATTTATTAAAGCACAAGGTGGTTCCGTAGGAAATTCTCTAATTGAAAACGACTATTTGGAAACAGCCAATGATATTCTAAAAACAGCTAAAGATAAGGGGGTGAATATTTTATTGCCTTTGGATACAATAGTAGCAGATGAGTTTTCGAATGATGCCAAGACCAAATCTTGCTTAACTTCAGAAATTCCTGATGGTTGGATGGGATTAGATATTGGTGAAGAGGCTATCAAAGTGTTTACTGAAACTATTTTAAATTCGAAGTTAATTCTATGGAACGGACCAATGGGTGTTTTCGAATTAGGGAAGTTTCAAAATGGAACTAAGGCCATTGCACTTGGTGTGGCTGCATCAACTCAAAAAGGGGCATTTAGCCTTGTAGGAGGCGGAGATAGTGTAGCTGCTGTTAACTTATTTGACTTAGGCGATCAAGTGAGTCATGTTTCAACCGGTGGAGGTGCCATGTTAGAATATTTAGAAGGAAAAGTATTGCCGGGAATTGCGGCAATTTTAAATAATTAATAAAAAACAGATGAGTAATTTAAAAAATGATGCTAGCTACGGAGTTGGTATGAGTATTGGACAAAGTTTACAAGGTCAAAATTTAGACGGACTAGATTTAGATAGTTTTGTAGCAGGAATTAAGGATGTGTTTCATGGAGGAGGTTTAAAAATGTCTCCAGAGGAAGCAAATGGCAAAATTCAAGAATTTTTAAATGAAGTTAATGAAAAGAAGTTTGCTGCTAATAAAGTAGAAGGTGCCGCATTTTTATCAGCTAATGCACAAAAAGAAGGCGTTATTGAACTGAAATCAGGCTTGCAGTATGAAGTGGTTACTGAAGGGACTGGAGAAAAGCCAAATGAATCATCTCAAGTTACCGTACATTATAATGGTACATTAACTGATGGAACTGTTTTTGATAGTTCAATAGAAAGAGGAGAACCGGCTACTTTTGGTGTCAATCAAGTTATCAAAGGATGGACAGAAGCATTGCAATTAATGGCTGTTGGAAGTAAGTACAGGTTATATATTCCAGAACATTTAGCATATGGAGCAAATCCTAATCCGCAAGGCCCAATTAAACCGTATATGGCGTTAATATTTGATGTTGAATTGATCGCCATTCAAGGTTAATGATGAAATATTATAATTGTTTTTTGATTTTATTTCTGTTTTTGCTCTCTTGTAATGACGGGAAAAGTGACAAGTTGGTTGAACCAGATATTGAAGTAGTGACTTTTGAATCTTATTTTCAAAAAATAAGTTATGCGATCGGTTTAGATCAAGGAACTGGTGGTCGTGTATTTTATAATAATGATAAGCTCTCTGGGAAGTTCAATCTAGAAGCCATTAAAAATGGAATGGTAGATTATTTGGCATCCAATCCGCTTCAAATTGAAACAAAAGATGTTGACTCAGTATTGTCACAATACTTGCAAGAAGATGGGTCGGTTGACAGTTCTATTGTTACAAAATCTGTTGGCAGTTATGCTGTTGGTGTGAATGAAGCCATTGTTTTAGTAGGTGCTTTTGTAGCAAGAGGAATTGATCAGGAGATTATTCCGGCTACTTTAATAAAAGGGGTAGAGGATGGTTTTTCGGGTGTTGAAACGGCCTATAAATTGGAAGATGCTCGTTTTGATATTACTGCCTACTATGCTGACATTAATAAGAAAAACGGAGAAGCATTTTTGGAGAAGAATAGGGCTAAAGAAGGGGTAGTAGAAACTGAGTCAGGACTTCAATATAAAATTTTTGCTGAAGGTAGTGGCCCGAAGCCAAATACTCTGGATTCTGTGGGTGTGCATTATATAGGACGATTTATTGATGGGCAAGAATTTGAAAGCTCAATATCATCCCCCACACCAATCAGATTTGGAGTGCTCCAAGTTATCAAAGGTTGGACAGAAGGATTACTATTAATGAATAAAGGGGCAAAGTACAGGTTTTTTATCCCTTACCATTTAGCCTATGGAGAATCTGGAGGTGGACCAATTGAACCTAACTCTGCACTGGTTTTCGATATCGAACTTCATGAAATTATTAAATACAAGCCCAATATTTAGAATATTGTTTTTGAAAGGATAAAGTGTTGTAGATATAATCAATCTATTCATTTTGATGAATCACTTTGGTATTTGCTTTAATTCGGCTACATTTGCAAAAAAAATAGAAAATGAGCAATCATACAAACAATGTAATTTCATTACATTACAATTTAACAAAAGATACAGCGACAGGAGAATTGATAGAATCTACTGAAGGAAAAGCACCATTGGTATTTTTGTCAGGAATGGGACAAATGATTCCAGAATTTGAAGCGCAAGTGTCAAATTTAGAAGAAGGTGCCACATTTTCATTCGGAATAAAATCTGAAAACGCATATGGAAAAAGAGTTGAGGAAGCCTTAATAGAATTGCCTATTGACATGTTTATGCAAGAGGGTAAATTAATGGAGTCAGTGGCAGTTGGAAATATATTGCCAATGCAAAACCAAGAAGGACAGGTGCAACCAGGAAAAGTGTTATCTGTTAATGAAAAATCAGTTAATTTAGATATGAATCACCCTTTAGCTGAACAAGATTTACATTTTCAAGGAAGTGTATTAAACATTCGTCCAGCAACTGCTGAGGAAGTTGAGCACGGACATGTTCATGGTGAAGGTGGCGTACAACACTAATTTTAATATTTAATCGTTAAAAAAATCCTTGCTTAGAGCAGGGATTTTTGGTTTATAGAAAACCTCAATATTGATATTAATAAGGGCAATGTAAGAATGAATTACCTAATTCGTCTAATCTTCAAAATAACAGACAATGATAACAGATACAATGACAAACAACGAAATAATAACAAAGGGATTAGCGGATAGCTATAATTATGACGATTATACAGATTTAGTTAAGAATTTATTCGAAAAAGGAGAATCGACAACACCTAACGGAGGTCAAGCATTAGTAGATTATACGAAGCTAAACATCAGTCGGATGAAAAGGCTTCGGAAAACCACTACAATTCCGGATGATATTGCTGCTAAAATCAAACAAATTAACCAACCAATTACTTGGCTAGTGTTGTCAGAAGGGTGGTGTGGAGATGCCGCTCAAAATTTACCAATCATTAATGCAATAGCTAACCTCAATGATCATATTAACTTGAGAGTTGTTTTAAGAGATCAACATCCTGAACTGATGCAAGCTTATTTAACAAATGGTAATATGGCCATTCCGAAATTAATTCAAATTGAAAGTGATGAGGTAACAAATACTTGGGGTCCAAGGCCAACCATTGCTACTAAAATGGTAGCAGATTATAAAGCAGAGCATGGTTCATTGACTCCAGAATTCAAAAAAGACTTGCAGGTTTGGTATAATAAAGACAAAGGGGTAAATACCATTGAGGATATTTTGGATTTACTAAATCTATGATTAATTAAGATCAGTTTATAAATCAGGTTGAGTTTTTGATAAAGAAAGCGATAGTTTGATTAAAAAAATATCGAGAACAGGTTCCAGTCTTAGCCACAGATTAAACTATCTTTGAAAAAAAATAATTCATGGAATCCAAAAGTGGCCAAATTCGTCAAAACATTCATATTGGTTTAGAGGTAGAAATTGTTCAAAAACACCACCAGCGTTCAGGCGAATTAACTTGGGGAATCGTAAAGCGATTACTAACAAAATCTCCAAAGCATACCCATGGGATAAAAGTACAATTGGAAACAGGAGAAGTAGGTCGAGTAAAA
>JBGCFR010000010.1:0-112614 GCA_045107045.1 Crocinitomicaceae bacterium | reverse complement strand
CGAAGAAATGTTTAGGCGAATGGTTTTTAATGTAATAGCAACAAATTATAACGATCACACCAAGAATTTTGCATTTCTATTAAAACAAGGTCAGTCGTGGGAACTCGCACCAACCTATGATGTTTGTTATGCTTATGATCCTACCAATAGTTGGGTCAATCAACAAACGCTTAGTGTAAATGGTAAGCACAGTCAAATAACAGAAAACGATTTGATGACGATTGCAAAAACCAACAATATAAAAAAAGCAGCCTCAATTATAAAAGAGATGACGGAGGTGGTGTCAAATTGGAAAACCTATGCCAACCAAGCAAACGTAGCAAACGAATTGGCAGAACTGATCAGTAAAAATCAACTAAAAAATTAAGAACTAAAAAACCAAAAAGTCTTTATACTTAATACTCCCTGCTTAATACTAATCTCCTACCTTCGCGCCCATGAAAGAATCCGACTTATTCAACAAAGACACCATGTATTGGCGAGAAGTGAATTTCTCATTGCCATCAGCTTTGGCAGAAATTGAATTGAGTGAAGCCATAGATGTGGGAACGGAAGTGGAGATTGAATTTGTGGAGGCCATTAATTGTTATTTATTGCCTTTTGAAGCGCATGAGGTGGAATACCAAATGGAGAATGGTGGGTCGTTTTTAAAAAAAGAAGTCAAGGCTTGGCCTTTTGTATTTTTGGCAGATTTGGAGTTTTATTTAGATGAATCCAATTCTGAAGAAGCTAGAAATGGAAAATTAAAATCAGTTTTGCATGATAATGTAAAGGCCATTATAAAAAAAAAAAAAAAAGGACAGGTGGTTTTGAGAAAGGGGAAGGTATAGTAACCGGGCCTTCGAGTCGAATGTTTAGCTTGCCAGCTAAACATTCCTCAGGCACCTACTTCTATGCAAGAAAAATTACTAGCGGTGGGTTAGAAGCGCAAAAACAAAAAAGGATGATAGCGGTGGCTGAGGATTTGGTGATTGAGGAGCACGTTAGTGCTGGACTCGAAATCCCAAATGGACTCGAAGCCACAAGCGGAAACAGCACAACAAACCGAACGGTGGCTGAGGAGTGCTAAAAAAAAAGAGAAAAACTAGCGGTCCCTGAGGAGCACGCTAGTGCTGGACTCGAAGGGCAAGCGGAATACGAAGGGCAAGCGTACTACGAAACAAGGATACACCTACATATTAAAATGTTCGAACGGAAGCTACTATACAGGTAGTACGGTTAATATTGAAAGCAGGATATTACAACATCAAGAAGGTGAAGGGGCGAGCCATACAAAAAAGTATTTACCAGTTGAACTGGTTTATCTTGAACATCATAATAAGATAGCAGATGCCTTTTATCGTGAAAAGCAAATACAAGGCTGGAGCAGAGCTAAAAAAGAAGCTTTGATTAATGGCGAAGAAAATAAATTGGTAGGGCTTAGTAAAGCAGTTTGGGGGCAAAAGGATTAAACCCGGGCCTTCGAGTCCAATGTTTAGCTTGCCAGCTAAACATTCCTCAGGCACCTGCTATCTATATAAGAAAAAACACTAGCGGTGCCTGGGGCTGGCAAAGCTCGGGACTTGAAATGACGTACACCCAAAATATAATAAACAAATACAACGGTGCCTGAGGCTGGCGAAGCTCGGGACTCGAAATGACGTACACCCAAAATATAATAAACAAATACAACGGTGCCTGAGGATTTGGTGATTGAGGAGCACGTTAGTGCTGGACTCGAAATCCCAAATGGACTCGAAGGCACAAGTGGCAATAATTGATTACCCTAAACTCGGCACAATTTAATTTCGCTCATTGTTGGTTTTTAGACTACTGAGGGCAATAAAAATCTAGCATCTTATATCTAGACTCTAGTATCTAATAAAACCTGTACCTTTGCACACCAATAAAACACCCCTGCTATCAAATCAATTCAAACAATTACAAAACCCAAATCAGAACTAGAGTTCATTGCATTAATGGCATTTTTAATGGCCAATGCGGCATTGGCTATTGATACTATTTTACCTGGTTTAGGAGCCATTGGGGGGAATTTAAATGTATCCGTTGCGAATGATTTGCAATTAATCATCATCATGATTTTGGTGGGGTTAGGAGTAGGGCAATTGTTTTTTGGCACCCTGTCCGACAGTTTTGGTCGTAAGCCAATGGTGTACGCCGGTATTATTACGTTTATAGTGGCGAGTATTATTTGTATTATGGCAGAGTCGTTAACGGTGATGTTAGTGGGTAGGGTATTACAAGGCATTGGTTTATCGGCTCCCCGTAGTATTAGTGTGTCTATTATAAGAGACTCCTACAAAGGAGACCGCATGGCACGGATCATGTCGTTTATTGCGGCTATTTTTATTATTGTACCTATGGTGGCGCCCTTAATTGGACAATTAATTTTAAATCACTTTGCTTGGCAATATCTCTTTGGGTTTCAGATTGGTTTTATTTTATTGGTGTTAGGGTGGTTTGCTCTGCGACAAGAAGAAACCTTGAAAATTGAAAATAAAAAGCCGTTTTCAAAAATGCTATTTATAAGTGGAGCAAGGGTGTTTTTTAAGATGAGGATTTCGGTTGTTTATACCCTTATTTCTGGTTTACTTGGCGGCTCTTTTTTTGTATATTTAAGTGCATCCAAACAAGTTTTTCAGGACCAGTACATGCTTGCAGAAAAGTTCGGATATGTATTTGCAGCCTTGGCATTTTCTTTAGGCCTGGCGAGCTTTTTGAATAGTTCTTTAGTACTTAAGTTTGGGATGAAAAAACTGTCTACTTTCTTTTTATGGGTATTCTGTATCTCATCATTATTGTATAGTCTTCTGTATCTTAATTCTGAAAACCCAAGTCTTGCCATTGTGATGTTGTTTTTTGCCATTCAGTTTTTGTCTTTAGGTTTTATTTTTGGAAACATTAGGTCCTTGGCCATGGAACCAATTGGTCATATAGCCGGTATTGGAGCTGCCATTAATGGGTTTTTATCGACTTTATTGTCAGTGCCTATTTCTATTTTTATTGGGTCGTTTATGACAGATTCTGCATGGCCTATTTTTATTGGCTTTTTCATTTGTAGTTTTTTGTCGCTGTTGTTGTTGCTATTTGTTAGACGAGAGAAGAATGATTGATAAATTATTGAGACCGGGTCTTCGAGTCCATTAAATAGCTCACCGCTATTTAATCCTCAGACGCCTGTCTATTAATCAAAATACACTAGTGGTGGCCTGCGCCTTACTGAGCGATAGTCGAAGTAAGGAATGTGTTAGCATTGGACTCGGAATGTAAGGACGTACACTAGCGGTGGCCTGCGCCATACTGCGCGATAGTCAAAGTAAGGATTGCACAGCAACGAACTCGAAATGTAAAAAATACAATAGCGGTGGCTGAGGCGAGCGTTAGCTCGGGACTCGAAGCCAGGAGCGGATTATTTTCATCCCACTTATCAAAAACCAGACTTATTCACTAATTTTATCATATCGCTCAAGAAAAAAAAATATTCACCCTCACGCAGCTAACCACCTCGCTTGAAAACTTTGTGCTGAAGCATTTTGGGTCAACAAATTATTGGGTAGTGGCAGAAATAGCCAAGTCCAACGAAAAAAACGGACACCATTATTTGGAGTTGGTGGATACAATAGATAATAGAACGTCTGCTTTAATGACTGCTACGTTATGGGCTGGTACCTATAAAAATATTAAAGCCAATATTGGAAACGATTTGGATGAGATTTTGAAGGCAGGGAATAAGGTTTTATTCTCTATGAGGATTGAATACCATAAAATTTATGGGCTTAAATTGAATGTGGTAGATGTGGATCCATCCTATTCATACGGTGAAGTAGAACGAAAAAAGCAAGAGACGATAGATCGTTTGAAAGCTGAAGGATTATATGATTTACAGAAAGCCTTGTACTTGCCAGTAATCGCTAAAAGAATTGCTTTGATTGGTTCTCCTGGTACGGCCGGTTATCGCGATTTTATGACCAAGCTGAATTCAAATTCAGTCTACACCAATTTCGTAGTGAAGGAATTCGCCACCTCCGTGCAAGGCGATAGAGCTGCTACCGAACTAGTTAGTGCAATAAAAGCTGCTGAGCGGTATGATGTGGATGCAATTGTGATATTAAGAGGTGGAGGGAGTAAAATGGATTTGAATGTCTTTAACGATTATGAATTAAGTAAGGCCATTTGCCAAAGTAAAATTCCAGTGATGACAGGAATTGGTCATGAGTATGATGAGGTAGTATCGGATTTGGTTTGCCGTAAAATGTGCATTACACCTACAGCTGCTGCTGAGTTTTTGTATATTCAAATTGGGACTTTTTCCGCCAATTTAAGACAAGGGTTTGATGCCGTTTTGAATTATTCAAGAAGCATGGTTAGTGGCTTAAAAGATGAGTTTAATTATTTGCATAAGTATTTAATTCATGGTAGTAAACAGGTCTTGTTAGAATACCAATGGGAATTGAATACCGAGGCTCACCAAGTGCAAAAAAGTTTTGTTCAATTGATTCAAAACGAAAAATCAAATTTAGATTTAAAATTGGATCAAGTGAAATCTCAAAGTTTAAATACTATTCATTTGGCCGAAACGTCCGATTTACCTAATCAGTTAGATCGCTTAGATTTGGGCAGCCAAAATTATTTGTCTAATAAAAGCACCGAATTAAATGGATTACACGATTTATTAAACATGTTAAACCCTGAACGCTTACTAAAAGTAGGGTATACTATTTCCACTATTAATGGGATAGATTTAAATCAAAATGAAGCTGAATTAGTTGGCGAAACCATGACCACAAAAACATCAATTGGCGTAGTAAGTAGCGAAATTAAGGAGATTAAAAAGAATTAAAATGAAATTAGAAAAGGATTTAAAATACGAAGTGGCCTTAGAAAGATTACAAGAAATTGTAGCCTTGCTAGAACGCAAAGAAATTAAAATTGATGACTTGGCGGATAAGGTCAAAGAAGCCAAAGCCTTGGTGGAATTTTGTAGAGACAAGCTAGACAAAACAGAAACCGAGATTAATAAAATTATTGAACCGAAAGGTGGGGAGGAGATTGGTGGATAGAAGCCGGGGCTTCGAGTCCATTGAATAGATTGGCATCTATTCAATCCTCAGCCGCCTTTAGTTATTGCAAACTAACGGGGCATATAGCAGTGATGTAGGATTTGGTAATTGCGGTGCGTTTACCGAAATGGGGAGCACGTTAGTGCTGGACTCAAAATCCCAAGTGGATTTGAAATAGAAATAAAATACATTAGCGGTGGCTGAGGAGCGCGAATACAACGAAAAAACTTAGCGGGTCCCTGAGGAGCACGGAGTGCTGGACTCGAAGGGCACGCGGATGAGAAAAAGATAACTTCAACAAGCTCACCACACCTCAGTCGAATATGATTTGGCGACATATTTGGTGACCGCTGTGTGCTGGGCTATCGTTGACATAAACCAATCATCAGCTCGGTTTCCGCAACATAGATAATTTCTACTTGAACAAAACTGCAAATTAGAAATCATATTTACCTCATTAGAAATGGTGATAAGGACATCCCTGAAAATGGTGGTTTTTAATTTTCGGATAAGTTAAAGATTGACCAAGTGCTGGGGGAAAAACTGCTGCACCTTATTGTACTTTTAACTTTAAGTGTTACCTTTATCGACAAGCATTGTCATTTAAATGAATTGGTACCAAAAAATAAGATTGTTAATCATTAGCACTATTGTGACTTCTTCAATGGCTTTTGGGCAATCGCAGTACGTTGTGAATGGAAATGCCTACTCTACTTCATGCGACTGTTATACCTTAACCAATCCACAGAGTTTTCTGGTGGGCTCAGTCTGGAATTCGAATTTATTAGATTTGAGCCTTTCTTTTGACATGACATTCGAAGTATTTTTAGGATGCAATGATGGTGGTGCAGATGGAATGGTATTTGGCTTACAGCCAGTTGGTACTAATATTGGCTCCAGTGGAGGTGGTATGGGTATGTCAGGTGTTTCGCCTGCAGTAGGTATTTATATTGATACTTATATGAATGGAATTGATTTTGATCCGGCGGCCGACCACCTTTCCATTCAGACCAATGGCGATAATATTCATGATAATAGCCCGAATGATCTAACACTTCCAATTGTATTGCCAAATATGGAGGACTGTAATTTTCATGATTTGCATGTCATTTGGGACGCTACACTTACCCAGTTAACGGTACTAATTGATGGAACACTGTATGCCAATATTGTAGTAGACCTTGTGACTACAGTTTTTAGTGGGAACCCAAATGTGTATTGGGGTTTTACGGCAGCAACAGGTGGCCTTAGTAATGAACAAAAATTTTGTATTCAAGCCGATCTTTTAATTGATGTATCGGCCGATAGTATTTGTATAAACGAGTCCATTACTTTAGCAGATTCATCAATTATTGCAGGAGGAATTGTAAGTAGAGAATGGGATTTTGGCGATAATAGCCCTCTTGAAAACATGCAGAGTGTAATTCATTCATATAGCGTTCCAGGCACCTATTCTGTATCATTAAACTTAACAGATGTGTCAGGCTGTGTCTATAATATTACCAAAGATATTGTGGTGTTAGCACCAGTTATTAATACATTAGTGACCAATTCCGCTTGCAATGCTTGTAATGGCGCCTTCGAAATTCAAGCGACAGCAAGTGCTGGCCCTTATCAATATTCTATAGACGGTGGTTTGAACTTTCAGAACGATAGTATTTTCACTGGTCTATGTGGTGCACAAAATGGCCAAAATTATAACCTTGTCGTTATCGATCAGTTCGGTTGTCAAAATACGGAAATGGATTCTGTGTTTGATGATGCACCAGAAATTGATAATGTTGAATTGGTCAACAGTGAATGTCAAAATAGTACTGGGGCAGTCAGTATTGGAACAACAACGAATGGTGGCACTGCACCTTATGTTTATAGCATTGTTGGAGTTGTTGGTTTCCAAAGTCTACCCATCAATAATTTAGCACCCAATTCACCAGCCAGTTATAACTTAGTTGTGCAAGATTTTTTTGGCTGCACAGATACGGCTGCTATCACAATCACTATTCTTGATCAACCATTTTTATCACCTGTACAAACGGTTGATGAATCTTGCTTAGGGATCTGTGATGGCAGTGCTAGCGTTACAGGAGTTAATTTAGTCAATTATTCTATTGATAATGGCACGACTTATAGTACATCAGGTGTATTCAATAATCTTTGTGCTGGGGTATATAATGTAGTGGTCAATAACAATTTTGGGTGTGAATTATTTGATCAATTCACCATTACAAAACCGGATTCAGCAGTTCCGACAATCGCTACAGATGTCATAAGTGGTTGTGAGCCTTTAACAGTAGAATTTAGTAATTTATCTACAGGACCAATAGTAAAGTCAGAATGGTCTTTTTCAGATGGGCCCAATTTGACTACAATTGGCTTAGGAAATGTGGTCCGGCAATTTGATAATGCTGGTATATATGACATCAGCCTGACCACCACTACTGTGGATGGGTGCGTTTTCACAGAAACATGGCCATCTTATATTGATGTTTTTGCCGCTCCGGAGGCTAGTTATATAGAGTCCCCTAGTCCAGTAACAGTTTATAATACCATAGTTAATTTTACGAATACATCTTCATTAGATGTGACTGCTTGGGACTGGAATTTTGGATTGGGTGCAGACATTACTACTTCATCCAAATCAAACCCAATCGTTATTTATCCAGAAGGTATTGAAGCTACCTATCCAGTCAAATTATTAGTCAGTAATGATAATGGCTGTGAAGATTCAATAGTGGGGCAGGTTAAAGTAGTGAGCGATTTAACGGTTTTTGCCCCTAACATATTCACACCAACTGCCAATAAAATTAACAATAGCTGGCGAGTGTTCGCTTCCGGTATAGATTATTATGATTTCCACCTTACCTTATTTAATAGGTGGGGTGAGGTGATTTGGGAGTCTTATGATCCAGATGCATCATGGAATGGCTCGTATGGTTCAGGAGAATTAGTACAAAATGGCACATTTATTTGGTTACTCGAAGCTAGAGGTTCAATTACAGATAAAGTCTACGATTTTAGAGGAACCGTGACCGTTTTGAAATGATTTTTTAGACCTTTCCAAAAACTGGAAATTGACAATACAAAATTTAAAATACTAGTGTTAATAATTTACAGGTTATTTTGAACAGTTAATGGTAACACCTGGATATGGCAAAATAAATTGTTCTTCTTTATTATTACTGTGAGGGTAAACTAAAGCAACTCGTCTAATGGCTTCTCTCACTTTAGTGGCTCTCACACGCTTTGGTTTTTTACGGTCATATTTTTTAAAAAAATCTTCCCAATGGCAAAGCACTAATTTTTCAGGTTCTAAATGGTCAATTAATGACTCAGGGTAGTGGTCTACATAATCGAAGGAAGCAATACCAAGCAGAGCTAAATTAACAGGGTGTTCAACTTTCAAATCAGGATGAAGCCAACCGTTTTGCGGGTTAGCAGCCGAGCTTTGGAGAAAAATTCTAAACTCAATAGAGTCTGAATTTGTCGGAGACAAAAAGTCAATCAAAAAAGCATAAGTTTCCCCTTCTTTCCACCAACCAGCTCGTGATCTATCCAATGGTTCAGTATATTTATGTTTGGGCTTGGCATCACCTTCAAACATTTTTATGCTTTTATAATGCGGTGCATGTTCTGACAGTATTGGGGTTATTCTGATTGATCCTTCAGCTAAAAAAAAGCGATCACCAATTTGATTGACAGAACTGGTTTCATAATTTAGAGTGGTAATTTTTTCGGCTTCGATTTTACCAACCCCATTAATCATGTTTTTACTAGACTGTGAACAATAGATTTCAGTTTCGCCAGGATTTGTATATCGATCATATACATAAGGCACATCCATTAAATGGTCGTAGTGTGAATGGCTGACTAGTATGGCCGCAACATTTTCGTTTACAAAGTTTGGAATGTTAGCCATTCCGATACTTACCTTTTCTGTTTTAGTCTTCATTTTACAAACCCCAGCACCTTTTAATGGTCCAGGGTTGGTAAAAAATGGATCAATGAGCACAGTATTGTCGTTCCGCTTTATACTAAAACCACCGCATCCCAAATAGGTAATGGCAATGGGGCTTTTATCATAATCCTTAAAGTTAAAACCATAATCCTTATGCTTAAATACTGTACTTGGAATTTCAGTTCGCTTTACATTGTCATGTTTGTCAAATACAGAATCCAATCTCCTGGCACATGCCATGATGCTAAAAAGGAGTAAGGTAATGCCAAGATATTTAAAAGGAGGTTTAATGATCATCTTTTAATTTTAGTATTTCAATATAGTGAAAGATTTTGGTTCAATTTGATAGGAATATTTAGATTTCCCAAGATTTTATTTGAATGTTAATTCAATAGAATGCACTACCGCTCGATTCCAATCTCTGCCTCCATCAAAGGAAATTCCTAAAATTTCAAATTCGATTCCTGCAGAGTTAATATTTTTAGCTGTAAATGAAATGCTGATACTAAATTCGCTTTTCTCGAGACCTGTAATTGAAGTTTGCATACTTTTCCATTCTTTAGCTGCTTTTTCAATAGCTGTGCTTAAATGTTTCTCCATGTTATCTTTTGAGAATGTCGTTAACTCTTTAATATCCTTTTTTGGAACAAAAGAATAATTGATTGAAGATGATTTTGTTCTATTCCATTGCTTTTTTGCTTTTACAAAAATTTTAAAGCCACCACCACTAGTTTTGTCAAATACAGTCTGGAGTGTAATTTCTGCCTTTTGTATACTGACACCTTCCAATTCAGCGGCTGTCCCTTCAATGCTATTATTAATAGTTTCAACTATTGATTTTAGCGTCATAGTTTCAGTTTGCTGTTTTTTCTGTGCATAACCATTTAGCAAAAAAGCAATGCTTAAAATTGAGAATAATACTTTCATAATAATAATTTTTAAATTGTTTATCGCAAAGCTCTATCTATTGTGAGATTTTTATTAGAGGATATATGATGAAAAGGGTTAAGGAAAAAACCTCTATTGCTTTGAAGAAGATTCCTATATGTTAAGGGCAGGCTTTTTTTTTGATAGCAGGATGATTAGATTTGACCGAACCAATTAAAATTAAAAAGTATGAAAATGTTAAAATATTTATCACTAGTTGCCTTGTTAACATGTGTTTTTAGTTGTGGTAATTCATCAAATGAAACTTCAACGGACCTGTGTGATAAAAAGAAGAAGTTCAAATTAGAAAAGTTAAGTAACGCCGACAATACTCTTTTGAAAAATCAGGCTGACGTCCTAATAGATGCCTATCGTGCAGAGGTAACTGCAAATCATTTTAGTTATAGTGGCAATAAAATTACAGGATATTGCTTTAAACGTGCTGAATTGATTGGTTTATTGCAGAATGAAGTGTACGATTCGTTATTTTTGATGTGGGGTTTGTCTGAATATGATAGTGGACAGAGCAAATACTTAAATTTGATTTTAGCTCCAGTTAAAAATAAAGTGATGCCAAACGGTAAAAATTTTCTAAAATCAAGTTATGCACCATCAACTTTTCAATTCTCAAAAAATTTGAACGTAGTTTATAAAAAAGATTCGATAAATGAGAATGGAGATATTTTGACTGACAAGGATGGAAAAGCTTTAGGAGCGGTAATAACTTATCAAGATCTTGATAATTTTTCATATGACTTTAGAGTAAATGGTAGTCATAATCATTTGTTAAACGCAACATATAATACAATTGTTAAAGGTTATACTATATCTCTTGCAGATCTACAAATTCTGGATGTTAGAGGTGGTAATGGAAGTAATGGAGACGTTTTTGTCTTTATTCCAATTATTAGGCCCGCTTATAAAAATCCTTCAGGCTCTTTTCAGAATAAATCTTATCTAAGTATAGCAGTTGGTAGAATTGATGAAAGTGGAATGTATGTTGATGATTTTATAGAATACTGCGATCCATGCCCATCTCAGTGTATGAATTATGAAGAGTTATTCATAGATTAATGACAGCTAGAGTCTTATTTTATTTGAGTTTATTAGCCGTTACTACTATTGTAGCAGTATTGAAGTATCGCAAATTATCATCAGGTTTTAAATATCTTACTTTTTTATTAATCTTAACATTATGTGTTGAGGTTGCGGCTAAAATTCTCGAAGTTAAAACCGGCTCTTCATTTTCAATTTATCATTACTTTATAGTAGGAGCACTAGTGTTTAATTTCTTCATCTATTTAAATTTAATCGTTGTAAAAAAGTACAGTTTGATAGTCATGTTAGGCATGACTATCTTTTTTATTTTCCTTTCTGTAATAAATTCTATTTTTATCCAGTCAGCAGATAAATTTCCTTCAAATGGAATCATGTTACATTCCTTTCAAATTATTGTTTTTGTTATGTTAACTTATTTAAATATGCTGAAGTTTCCCGTTAAAACAAGTATTTATAAACAGCCAGTTTTTTGGCTAAACACCGGTAATTTGGTGTTTTATGGTGTCACGTTTAGTATATTCTCCTTTTACAATCTTTATTATCAATCAGCGAAAGTTGGTAGTGCTGGTTATCAGCTGATTTATATTGCTAATATATTACTATATTCATCTTATTTAATTGCCATATTACTAGATTCTAAGCTGAAGGATGAATGAATTTTTAACAAAGGATGCTTTATTTCCAATTATTATTGGGACCTGTGTATTTTCAATTTTCATCATTTTCATTATTCTTTTCATCATCAATTACCAAAAAAAACAGCAAGATTTTGAGCAAGAACGTGAAGAATTCAAGAAAGCCTTACTAGAAACGGAAATAGAAATTAAAGAGCAAACCCTCACTAATATTTCAAGAGAATTACACGACAATATTGGTCAGATTGCATCTCTGATTAAAATCAATCTGAATTTATTATCGAAAGATTTAAGCGAGGCGGATCAGAAAAAGGTTCAGGATTCTATAGAACTCTCTAAGCAATTAATTAAAGATGTAAAAGCATTGTCTGTTAGTTTAAAGTCAGAAAACTTAGAACGTTTTGGATTGATTAAAATGATGGAGAAAGACATTAAGCGATACAAAGCAGCTGGAAAATTAAAAATTGATTTTGATTATCCTTCAAGCTTCTCACCGTTAAAAGCGGATACTGAAATTATTTTATACCGAATGTCGCAAGAAATTTTCAATAACGTTTTAAAACATGCAAATGCAAGCTTTGTAAACATTCAAATTTCTGAAGACAGCAAAAATGTTATCTTTAGTTTCAAAGACAATGGCAAGGGGTTTAATATGAATGCAGTTGAACTCGGATCGGGACTATTAAACTTGCAAGAACGCTGTAAGCTAGTTAACGCCAAATTAAAAATGGATTCCGAAAAAGGCAAAGGGACTTTAATTGAAATTAAAATTGAGAAAGATTGAGTAAAACAATAAATATAGCCATAGCAGACGATCATCAATTGTTCAGAACTGGACTAATCCAATTGATAGAATCGCTAGATGCAAAATTTAAGATAGTGCATCAAGTTTCTGATGGAGTTGAACTGCAAGGCGCATTGCATAATAATTCCGCAATTGACATTGCGATAGTTGATATTAATATGCCAAAAATGGATGGCTTTAAAACGGCAGAAATGCTGCGTGATCAATTTCCAGATATCAAAGTTTTGATTTTAACCATGAACGAAGATGAATTGTCGTTAGTAAAGATGCTAAAATTAGGGGTTAGGGGTTACATTAGTAAAGACATTGAGCCATCAGAGCTTAATTTGGCATTAAATGACATTATTGAGAAAGGTTTTTACTATAATGATGAACTCACCAAACACTTAATTAATGCCATTAAACACCCTGAAGGGCATTCTAAAAATGGAAATAAATTGAGTAGTCAAGAATTAAAATTTATTACACTGGCTTGCTCGGAGGACACTTATGAAAAAATTGCTGATATCATGTGTTTAAGCCCTAAAACCATTGATGGTTATCGAGCTTCGGTTTTCGATAAATTAGAAGTAAGGTCACGAGTGGGTTTGGTTATGTATGCCATTAAAACTGGCTTAGTTGAGATATAGAGTGTATACCAAACGTATTTTGATTTGCATGGACCTTGTTCTAAACTTTCTGAAGACCAACAGCAAACCAAATTGATGTCTGTTTTATCGGGTGATGTGCAGTTGATAAGACTTAAAAATCAGATAGATAAATTGATAGTAAAAAAGGGAAAAGTATAAATTCCAAGAAAGAATATCTATCTTTGTAAGCGGATTAAAAATTTGTTAACCCACATTTGATGAGCCTAAAAGCACTTTTACTTGCATTTCTAATATTGACTGGAACAGTTCTTTCAGCGCAAGGCTTATCAGATACTATTTCAGCAAAGAATTTACCAGTTGTCAAAATAACCAAAAACGATAAAAAAGTTTTAATTGGTCAAATGGTGCAAGACAATGGACGTCATATTGTTTTAAGAATGAAGGATAGTGTTGACCTTTATATTGTAAAAACAGAGATAAAAAGCCTTAAGTTTTATCAAGGTGAAAATGGATTAGATGCTTTTAGAAAAGTAATGCCCTATAGAACCAGGTATTATTATACAAGCAATGCATTGCCACTTAAAAAAGGCGAAAACTATGCCAATATTCATTTGTATGGCCCTGAATTTCATGTGGCACTTTCTAACCGTTTCTCAATTGGTTTCATGGGGTCTTGGATTGCATCACCTCTCGGTTTGGCATTGAAATACGCTATCCCTACCAAAAATGAAAAAATCAATCTATCTATTAATAATATTGGAGTCAGTTCAGGGTATTTATTTTATGCAAAAGCCTGGGGTGGGTTGCACACAGTAACCATTACTTTTGGTCAAGCAGACAGAAATGTTAGCATTTCGAGTGGGATAGGATATTCTAAGTTAGATTTTGAAGGTTGGAGTAAAATTAACAGTAATAATACATTAAGAGTGGCCTCTGTCACCTCAATTGCGGGAACATTTCCAGTTAATGATAAACTAAGTTTTATATTCGATTCTATGTTTGCTATTTTAGAACGAAAGTTATTTAGCGAGTATCATCCTGGTTTCATATCAACAAGTGGTTTTCCATTTAATAGAGGCCCTATATTATACCGTTCAGGTACAGAGGTGTCGTCATTTATAATGCCAGGTTTGCGTTTTCAAAACGGTGAAAGAAAGGCATTTCAGTTTGGTATTATGGGTTTAGTGCAATACAGTAGTATTGGCTTTACCAACTTTGATCCAAATCCAGACATCCGTATGGTGCCCATTCCTGTTCTTTCATGGCTTTTTAAAATATAACTGTATGATAGTTAGATTCAAACATATTTCAATTCTTGTGCTGCTATTTTTGTTCGCTAATTGTGCAAAAGAAAGAGATTATGAAATTAATTTTACATCAAGTATTTTATCTACTTCACCGGAATTATTTTTGATTGAAGGAAGATTCAACTCAGACAAAAAATTAGAATCTAAGGGGTTATTGTTTTCAGCAGATTCAGTACTTACAATTAAGAGTGAATATTCACCTACCGATAATTTTGAATATAATCATTCAGGAAAAATAATTGATTTTGAAAATGCTGAGAATGTCACATTTTCATTGTATAATTTATTACCTGGACAGAGATATTATTATCGTTTGTTTTCTGTTTATGATGGCCAGTTAAAATATAGTACAATAAAGTCTTTCTATATTGAATGCCTTGGTTTAGGTTGTGGTCCCGCCGGTGGTCAAATTTTGTACTTAGATGGCAATGGCGGCGGAATAGAAGTAGCAGTAAATTATGTTACACCACCAGCGGAGTGGGGTTGTGCAGGGACGCTTATTGGAGGTACTTCAACTGCAGTCGGCACTGGACAGGCAAATACAACGGCTATTGTGAATCAGTGCGGTCCACTTACATTAGCGAAACTTTGTGCCGATTATCAGCAAAATGGATTCTCTGATTATTACATGCCGTCCATTGATGAGTTAGATTCGATTTTTTCGACAGTATATAACAGTATTGGCAATCCTTATGGGTGGTCAGGTACAATGTATTACTCTTCTTCCGAAGCAACCGCATTTGGAAATGAAGCCTTCAATTTTAATACAGGCGCAAAAAGTATTGAAGCAAAAAGCACAGGGGATTACAGTACGATCCCAATTCGAAGTTTCTAGCTGATTTAAGTTTTTAAAGCAACCATTTTCGACCGAATTGCATCTTTTATGTAAACAGCCGACTTATGAAGTATTTAGTGTCCTCTCTTTTTCTTTTCTTATTTATGCCTTTTATAAGTGCCCAAGGTACAATTACAGGTTTCACTATTAATCCAGTTAACCCTACAAATACAGATACGGTTTATATATATGCTAATTTAAGCTTTACAAGTACAGCGTGCGATTTGAGTGATTTATCTGTAACTCCAGGTGGTTCAGGAATTCAGGCTACAGCTCACCATTGTCTTGGAGCAGGTGCAGCCATCTGCAATACAATTGATACGTTTAAAATTAACCCTTTGGCAAACGGAAATTACAATTTTAATTTGAGTTTAACCTCAGGCATTGCACCAGCACCGTGCACAGCAGGCATTGCACCAGATGATGATTCAACATTCAGCTTTACAGTTGGACAAGGAGGTCCGTCTGGGTTACCTGATTTCTCAGATTCAGAACTAATCATTCATCCCAATCCTTTTCAAAATCAAATTCAACTTCCTTCAGTTCCAGATGGGAGTTATTTTAATATAATTAGTTTATCAGGTCAAGTTGTAAAAATGGGCAGAACGAAAGGAAATACCATTAATCATTTAGATGATTTACCTTCCGGTTTATACTTCCTAAAATTGGAAATGGGTGATCGAACAATAGTTCAAAAAATTTCGAAGCGCTAATCGAGCCTTCTGAGTGTATTATAAAGTTGTTTGAGCCTATGTGTTTAAAGCATATAAGGCTTATCTAGATCTGCTTCACTTGATGTTTCTTGAGTTGTTTCAACACGATTGTTTTCCGGTTCAATTGGCTTACGACAGGTAATGCATGATTGAAGTAAAATAGCTATTGACTAGAATATTAATATGTTTATTGATTTTTTCATTGCTAAATGTTTTTTTAATCATTACAATTTTCGTTTTGTAGTAGGTCTGAAATAAATAGTAAATTTTTCCGTTAATATTTTGTCTAAATGTGAAACCAATTCTATTAATTATTATCATCATTTTGATAATATTGAGTGTTCTTTTTGTTAGAGAATGTGTACCTTCATAGTATTGATTTAAATCTTATATAAAGCAGTTTGGTTATGATTATGAGAATTATATTTTTTAGTTTTATTCTATTCATGGGGCCATCAATTTTTGCCCAAGTGAGTAAGGATACGTCGGACGTTAGCCAAAAGCCAATTGTAAAAGTCACAAAGAATGATGGTGTTGTCTATTTTGGACAAATTATAAAAGATGATGGACGAGAAATATTATTGCGAACCAAAACCGTAGGTGATTTATATATTATTAAAACCGATATTAAATTAATTGAAGAAATAGCGGAAAAAGAGATGTCTAATACAGGCAAATATCGAGAAGAAGCACCATTTAAAACTCGATATTATTTCACGAATAATGCCTTGCCTATTGAAAAAGGAGACCATTATGGTATGGTGCATCTGTATGGGCCTGAAGTGCATTTTGCAGTAACCGATCGCCTATCTGTAGGTTTGATGGCCACATGGATTGCATCACCAATTGGGCTAGCCTTAAAATATGCTATACCAACACAAAATGAAAAAGTAAACCTATCATTGGGTACCATCATGCTAAGTTCAGGTTATTTAAATCAGGCGAGGAGCTGGGGTGGCTTGCACTGGGGTACTGTTACCTACGGTTCTGTTGGGAAAAATATTAGTATTTCTTCAGGTGTTGGTTATGTCAATTTAGGATTAAACAATTTTAATAATAGACCCGATAACTTAAGAGTGGCATCAGTTTCATCCGTAGCGGGTATATTTCCAGTAGGCGCTAAAGCTAGTTTTATTTTTGACTCTATGATTGCATTGTCAGAACGGCGGAATTATTCTAACCTATATGGTTTTCAAGATTCCCAAGGAAATAATGTGGAGGCACCAGAATTGTATTCGGCGGGGACAGAACTAACATCCTTTTTTATGCCTGGAATGCGATTCCAAAGCTCAAGTACAAGGGCATTTCAAATCGCATTAGCAGGAGTTTTTCAATACAGTTCAATTGGATTTAACTATTCGAGTTTTCTACCATCAGTGCAAAAAACGCGATCTTTTCCAATACCAATGTGTTCTTGGTTTTTCATTTTATAGACATGAAACAGTTTTTAAATTTTACTATAATTTGCATTTTGACTATTTCAGTTATAAGTTGTAATAAGCAAATAGACTATGAAGTCAGCTTTTCGTCACAAGCCAATATTATTAATGGAACTTATGATATGAAAATTCAAGCCAATATTCAATCTGATATCGTTTTAGAAACACATGGGTTACTTTTTTTGTTGGATACTTCGGTATGGATACACAGTTATTATCCTGAAAGTTATGATGGTGGACCTGTTGCTGGAGGAAAAATAATAGATGAAACGAATTCACAGAACCGAAGCTATACTTTGGCTAACTTATCACCAGCGTCTACCTATTATTATCGTCTATTCACTGTTAACAGAGGTTTAGTAAAGTATAGCCAATTAATGTCTTTCACAACAGGTTGTGGTGGTCTGGGTTGTGGCCCAGCCGGTGGACGAATTATATATTTGGATAATAATGGTGGTGGTATTGAGGTGGCGGCAGACTTTGTTACTGAACCCGGTAATTGGGGATGCCAAGGTAATTTTATTAATACAACTAATGATGAAATTGGTACAGGTCAAGCTAATACTAATCAAATTATGAGCGAATGTGAATCAAACACATTAGCTAAGGTTTGTGATGACTATGAACAGAACGGCTATGCGGATTACTATATGCCTTCTATTGCTGAGTTGGAATTGATTTATAGTGAAGTTTTTATAAAAGAACAAAATTTATATGGGTGGCAAAACACAGTGTATTACTCATCATCAGAGCACAATGAAAGTAGTTGTAAGGCAATCGAATTTTCTTTAGGGTCAATGTGGAGTGCGTCTTATAAAAATGTTGGTTACCGTACGATTCCTGTCCGTAGTTTTTAAATCAGAAAACTAACGTCCAGCCATGCGCTAAATTTATAAATTATGAATCAATTTTTCAAATATCTTACTATTATACTCCTTTCAATAACCATATTAGGCTGTGTTAAGCAAAAGGGTTACTCAGTTAATTTTAAATCAAATGTAAAGTCTAAAACAAATTCTACTTTTACGATTGAGGCAACAATTTCTTCGGTTGAGGCAATAGATTCGAGAGGGGTAATATACTCATTGGATTCAATGTTAAGATTTGAAGATAATTTTAATGAATTTGGAAAAATAATAGATGAAACTAACTCGCAAACTCGGACATATTTTTTGACAAATCTGAAACCATTGGGCAAATATTACTATAGATTATATTCAATTTATAAGGGCGAAGTAAAATACGGTGAACTAAAAACTATCTGCCTCGGTTTGGGCTGCGGCCCAGCAGGAGGTCCAATCATCTATTTAGACGGAAATGGTGGTGGAATTGAAGTCGCCGTAAATTATGTCACACCTAGTAACGTATGGGGTTGTGGAGGTACATTTATAGGTGGAACAGAGGATAGCGTTGGCACTGGCAATGCAAATACCATTCTGATTAATAATAATTGCGGATTAAACACCTTGGCAAATTATTGTACTGAATATGAGCAGAATGGATATTCAGATTATTATATGCCATCAGTAGATGAGCTAAAACTGATTTATAATCTAATATATGTAAATGGAAACAATCCTTACTCATGGAACGTTTCCATTTGCTATTCATCTTCAGAAGCCTCAATAAATGCTTGCAAGGCAATATATTTTTCTGGCGAAACACAAATAAACAATGGTACGCAAGCTAACTTTACGAAAATAGGGGGAGGGAATTACAAGACTATTCCTGTTCGGAGTTTTTAGATCTCTAACTCGTTATTCTTGATTATTTAATTTTAAATTCTTTTTATCGTTATAAATAAGAATGAGGTTATATTCGTATTTTTATCAGCATGGCAATTTTTGAAATAACGTTATTAATTTTCTCTTACACGCTTGGAATAGTTACACTTTTTTTAGAGTTCATTTGTTATAGACGTCATATTGAATATAAGGAAACCATTTTTTTAACAGTGTCTTTTCTTTTACTAATTATAGGAATTACTATTTCGAGATTTTCAGAATTTTACCAGCAGCCTAACTGGCTTGTGAGCACTATCAGTATTAGCATCCCAGTGCTCTTAGTGGGTTTATCTACTGTATTCAACACCTTTGCTGAACGTAATTTTAAGCCAAGTAATTTAGTAAAATCACTATTTATTAGTCTGTTTGTTATATTAATTACCTTGGTGTTTGTAGAGTATTTTTCAGGCTATAATTTGTATATGGAACATATAGTAATGCTATATCTATTGATTTCGGTAATGTATTCAATGTCGATTATTAGAACCACTAAGCCAAATGCTAGAGTAGAACATAGAGAAAAAATAGAACGCATAACTGCTCTGGTTTGTTTTATTATACTTCCGGTAACTTTGTTTTTAGATTTAATTTCGAATCAATTTAAAGTGTTAAATGCTATTCAATCGAAAATTGGTTTAACGCTACCATTTTTATTTATTTTTTTAGCCGGAGGTAAACTGCTTGATGATTTGCATAGGCTTTCTCTTTTTGGTAATACAAGAACGGTTAAGGATCAGAACACTTTAAATTATAATTTTTCGCCAAGGGAACTTGAGGTTGTTGATTTGCTAGTAAAAGGAAATACCTATAACCAAATTGGCGAGGCACTATTTATATCTGTGCCAACTGTAAAAACACATGTATCTAATATTTATAAAAAGGCACAAGTGAATAATAAATTGGAGCTAGTTAACTTACTTTCATAGTAAAATAAAGGTTTATTTGTCCACTCATACTTTTGTATGATATTAAGTTTTCAAGCCGTTTTCATCCCTTTTCACTATTGTATTTCAATCAAATTTAGCAGTCATTTGTAGTCAATTAAAACAATTACGAATGATTATGAAACAATTTCACAAACTTATTTTAACAGTGGTGCTTTTTGCCAGTTTTAGCTTGTTTGGGCAAGATGGGGGCAAAACTAAAACTATTCAAAGTTTTCCAATTTCAATTTCAGTATTAAACCATTCATGGGCTTTCCCGGGCTCTCAAGTGTACCGAATAGTTCCTTTGTACCCTGGTATAGCTATTGGGTCCGAATATCAATATAAAAAATGGAAAAAAACAGCACTATATCAAGTGTTAGAAATAGGTGGGTTTTTAAATAATTCGGCTGGTTCTGGAATCTATGTAAATACTAATATTGGTTTTAGGGGAATAACAAATTTTGGTTTAATGACTGAGTTTTCGCTTGGGCTGGGTTATTTTCAAGGTTTTTATCCTTCAAATGTCTATAGTCTGGCTGGTTCTGGAGTATATGAACAAGTAAAAGGGAACGGCATAGGAGCTTTATCCTCAAATATCAATTTCCAATTAGGTTATCAAATCAAAAAATCGAAGCGCCAACTAACACCTTATATTGGTTATCAATTTCTAGCCAGTACATATTATTGGAGCTTGATTACTATTCGTCCAAATGGTTTATTGAAAGCTGGTATTCGATTTAATTTAAAGTAATAATAAAAGATGATTCTTATGAAAAATAGACTAAATAAAATAGTATTAAGTGCTATAGTTATAGGTGTAATTGCTTGTAAAAAAGACACCTACTATGCAGTAGCAGATATAAACTGTACCATCAAGAGCGGAAATCATGTTATGCATGACAAATATCAATCAATTCTAGATGAATATACCAATAAAGGTGTGGTAGGCCTGTCGGTAGTAATTTCAAAACCAGATGAAGACCTTTGGCAAAGTGCTTCAGGTTATTCAAATATTGAAGACAATCAAAAAATGAATCCGTGCCATTTGCAACAAACTGCAAGTCTAGCAAAATCATTCACGGGTGTAATTATTCTTCAGTTAATTGAAGAAGGTAAGCTAGGATTTGATACAAAAATCAACACTTTATTAAGTGATGAGGTGAAGTCATATATTCCAAATGTAGATCAGATTACCATTAAACATTTACTTCAACAAACGTCTGGAATTCCTGATGTCTTTAGCGTTAGTTTTTTTGAAAAAGTGATGAATAATCCTGAAAAAACTTACACTACACCCCAACTCTTATCAATTCTGAAAAATAAGAAATCCTTGCAGACACCAGGTGAAAAGCACGTGTATTCCGATCCTAATTTTATGCTTTTGTCACTAATAATTGATAGGCTAGATGGTGATCACATCACTTCTTACGAAAATAGAATCTTTCAACCATTAGGCTTAGAAATGTATTACCACAATGATGGGTTTCCTTCACCCAAAGGATTAGTCGCAAGCTATTGGGATCAGTACAATAACGGCAAATACGAAAATATTTCAGCGCTAGAAATTCGAGTAAACCATTATATTAAAGGTTCTGGAGGGGTAATTTCTAGTCCGGCGGAAATGGTAAGGTTTTACGAAAGCGTATTTACGGGAGGACTAATAAACGAAGAAATGCTTACCCTTATAAAAACAGATTGGGTGAAAGAGGAGGCCGAAGGCAGAATGAACACAGGTTATAGCCATGGTTTTATGGTTGTTGAAACTGATCAAGGTGATTGGATTGGACATACCGGTTTATTTTTAGGGTCGTCATGCTATGTATATCATAATATTCAAAACCAAACAACCATAGGAGTATTTACAAATACAGGTACTTTTAGCTTTTTAGAAAAACAGGCATTAATTTATTATGATTTATGGAATGATTTGAGGTCAGCTGTTGAATAGATAATCGGTAAATAATGTAAACAATAGGGAGACAAACATTGGATTCAAGTCTTAATTTCAAACTTCAAGATTTCTGTATCTGTGGAGTCTCCAGTTTATACCTTTTAATCCCCAGCCTTAAGTCTTTTCCCGAAATCGATACATTAAACAGTAATTGGTATAAATTCCCTTGTTTTAATCGTTGCATCTTTGTATTATTAAAATTCAATTATGACAGCAATAGATAAAACAAAGCCAGTAATGGTAACGGGTGCCAACGGATACGTAGCGAGTTGGTTGGTTAAACAATTATTAGAAGAGGGATTAACTGTTCATGCAGCAGTAAGAAACCCAAATGATGACAAAAAAGTCGGACATTTAAAAGACGTTGCAAAAGGCACTAAAGGCGAATTGAAGTTTTTTAAAGCTGACTTGATGACACAGGACGCTTATGCAGAAGCTATGAAAGATTGTGAATTAGTCTATCATACCGCTTCTCCATTTACAATGGAAGTAAAGGATCCTCAAAAAGATTTAATAGAGCCGGCAGAACAAGGAACTGCTAATGTTTTAAATACTGCTAGTGCTACACCAAGTGTAAAGAGAGTAGTTATTACAAGTAGCTGTGCCGCCATTTATTCTGATGCCATTGATTGCCAGAACGCTCCCAATGGGGTGCTCACAGAAGATGTTTGGAATACTTCTTCATCCTTAGAATATCAACCATACTCTTATTCAAAAACCTTAGCGGAAAAGAAGGCGTGGGAGATCCAAAAAAGTCAAAAAACTTGGGACTTAGTAACAATTAACCCGTCTTTTGTAATGGGTCCAGCACTAAATGCTAAAGCAATCACTTCCGAAAGCTATAATATTTTAAAGCAATTAGGAGATGGAACTATGAAAATGGGAGTGCCTAAAATGGGTGTTGGTGTAGTAGATGTTAGGGATGTTGCTGAAGCACATTTCCAAGCAGGTTTTACCCCAAAAGCAGAAGGGCGTTATATCACATCTGCTCATAATACCAATTTTTTAGGAATGGCAGAGAGTCTAGCAGATCAATTTGGTGATAAACTTCCTCTTCCAACTAGGGCTTTGCCAAAGTGGTTATTACTTGCTGTTGGACCAATGGTCAACAAATTATTTTCAAGAAAAATGATCAGAAATAATGTAAACGTTGAGTTTAATGCAGACAATTCAAAAATTAAAAAAGATTTAGGATTGAAGTTTCGTCCATTAAAAGAAACGATGGTAGACTCATTTAATCTACTGATAGATGAAGGTATTTTAAAACCAAAAAAATAAAGAAGTTAAAATTAGAAAATTGGTTGAATAAAATAAAATAACAAATGAGCGAATTATTAGTTTTAGATAGTATTTCAAAAGCGCATGAACTATTAGGACTCAAAAAGCCAACTCATCCATTAATATCAGTTGTTGCTCAAAAAGATTTGGATTTTAGTATCGTTCCAAAGGGGATGAGAGTTAGAATTGATTTATTTCAGATATGGATGAAAAGTGGTGTGGAATGTCAAATAGGATATGGTAGAAATACTTACGATTTTGATGAAGGGACTTTAGCATTTGTAAAACCGGGTCAAGTCATCTCCTCGGTTGGATCGGAAGGTCAAGTGAAGGGTGAGGCAGAAGGCTATGTGGTCATGTTTCATCCCGATTTAATTAGAAAATCAGCTTTAAGTACCATTATTGATCAATATGCCTTTTTTAATTATGAAGTGCATGAAGCCTTACATATTTCTGATGCCGAAAAGCTTATTTTACATGACATAATTCGAAAAATGCAAGCCGAAATTGGTCAAAACATTGACCAGCATAGTCAAGCCTTAATTATTAGTAATTTAGAATTGTTTTTAGGGTATTGTACACGATATTACGACCGTCAGTTTTATACACGAACAAACTTGAACAAGGATTTGATTACTCAGTTTAACGACGTTTTGAAAGATTATTATCAAACGGGAAAACAATCTGAGTTAGGCATTCCAACTGTTAGTTTTTGTGCTAAAGAACTGAATATGTCAGCCAATTATTTAGGCGATTTATTGAAGAAAGAAACAGGTATGAATACCCAAGAGCATATTCAGGATTTTGTGGTAAATAAAGCCAAAAATAAATTGTTAGGAACAACTGATTCTTTAAGCGAAATAGCTTATGGATTAGGATATGAATATCCGCAACATTTTAGTAAAGTATTTAAGAAAAAAGTAGGTCAAACACCAAGTGCCTATAGGCAGTTAAATTAATTTTAAATCATGGTAGTAGCAAAAGGAATTAGTATAGGAAGGTTAATAAAGTGGTCAGGTCATCATGTCATTTGGTTGCTAATACTAATGAGTGGAATTGCAACATTGTATTATTTTGAAATATTAAATTTTAGTATTCCTTGGCTGCCACTATCCGTTATTGGTACAGCGGTGGCATTTTATGTTGGCTTTAAAAACAATCAGGCTTATGATAGAATGTGGGAGGCTAGAAAAATTTGGGGTGCCATTGTAAATAGCAGCCGTGCTTGGGGTACTTTTGTAGATGGCTTTATTACTTCGCAATTTTCAGATGGAAAGCAAACAGACAAAGAAATTCAATCAGTAAAAACAAGGTTAATTTATAGGCATATCGCTTGGCTATACAGTCTAAGGAGTCAGTTGTTATTACCAACTCCATGGGAACATGTTAGTCAAGGGGGAATGACCTCAAAGTATGCAAAGTATTATCAAAATTCCTTTGGAGTAGGTTTGGTGGCGGACGAAGCGACAAAAATGGAATTATCCGCCATGTTACCGAAGGATGAATATGAGCGTCTGATTAATCATAAGAATACGGCCACTCAAATTATTAATGAACAGTCACGAGATTTAAGGGAACTAAGAAAAGAAAATATTGTTGAAGACTTTCGTCATATGAAAATGATGGAAGTTTTATATGATTTTTATGATCACCAAGGTAAAGCAGAGCGAATTAAAAAATTCCCGTTACCACGCCAATATGCGAATATGAGTAGGTACTTTGTTGGTATTTTTATTATGCTTTTGCCTTTTAGTATGGTACCTGAATTAATGAAATCTGGAGAGTGGGGGTTTTGGTTATCTATTCCAATAACCGCTTTAGTTGGATGGATATATGTTATGATGGAGGTAGTAGGAGATTATACTGAAAATCCTTTTCAAGGTATGGCTAACGATATACCAATGTTATCGCTCTGTAGAACCATTGAAATTGATTTGCGTGAGATGTTAGGCGAAACAGATTTGCCTGAGCCTATTAAGGCAAAGAATAATATTTTAATGTAAGATTTCAAAATTATTATTTTAAAAATGAGCTCTGAAGGGCTCATTTTTTTTGATTTAAAAAATATAATCATATATTTGTAAGTAAATATTCACTTACTAAAATTTGTGACTCAATTTACTAACAGACAAATTGCAATTTTTCATGCTACAGGGCAAATCATTCTACAGGAAGGATGGGCAGGATTGACGACAAAAAAAATTGCAAGTCAGATTGGTTTTACCGAAGGAGCACTATATAGACACTTTAAAGGGAAAAACGAAATCATTTCTGGATTATTGATTTTTATCAAGCAAGAACTTGATGCTGTTTTATCTGACGTTGACCCTTTTTTAGAACCGAAAGAAGCTTTTAAAACTATCTTTAAAGTTCAGTTTAATTTCTTTACTAAATCGCCCTATTTTTTGCCCATTCTTTTTTCCGATACCATTGCAGCAGGTACAAGAAAATTGAATATCCAATTTGCGAGCTTAACGTCACTATCAACTGAATATTTATTGCCTGTTATCGAACAGGCTCAAAAAAAGGGACAATTTACAAATCAATTGACTTCCGAAAATCTACTAGACATTGCTTTAGGAACATTTAGATTGGAAATATTAAAATGGTCTAAAAATCAAAATAAATCAAACAGTATTGAAAAACAAATGTTACTAATCAATCAACTTTTATTATTATTTAAAAAATCATCAAATGAAAATTAAGATCTATTTATGCCTTTTTATGGCTGCAGGTACAATGAGCTGTGGTGACGCAGCTGTCAAAGATTCGGAAGGAGAGATTCCGACTGACACAATTGTAAAAGTTGAAACTCAAAAGCCTAAAACTCCACATCAATTAGAATTAAACAATGGTAGCCAATGGGAAATTAGCAGGGGAATGCGTAAGCATTTTGAAAGGATAAATACACTAGTTAATGGTTTTGATAGCAATAATTTGGTAGACTTTCAAATACTGGGTGATGATATCGGGAAGCAAACAAGTAAAGTGATTCGAAAATGTGATATGAAAGGAAAAGCACATGAAGAATTGCATAAGTGGCTTTTACCATTTTTAGATTTAAAAGAAGCACTAGTCATGACATCCAGTCCAGAAGGAGGTGCTGCAATATTGGAGCATATTAAATCGGAATTAGCGATTTTTAAAACCTATTTCAAATAACAGGAGTAGGGGATTGCTTGACAAAGGACGTCTTTTTATTAGACAGAAATTAAAATTTGATATGATGAAGTATGTATTTTTATCAGCAATAGCTTTAGTTGTTTTAGTAGGATGTAAAAAAAACAATCCGAAAAAAATAATTGATAATCGCGATTTTAAGATGGGTTTTAGCAGCTGGTCCTATGGACCAACTTTGGAAGCTGTTAATGCCACTTACGATTTTCTAGCCACAAATGGTGACGTATATTCAGAGCATATGGACCATAAAGTGCCTTGGAATTCATGGCTAAATGGTGCTGAACTACCACTTGAATTTACAGGCTTAGTTCAAGACAAAATTAATAGAAAACCGAATGGAGCAGAATTGCTCTTGTCAGTTAGTTTCTTAAATGGTGGACGAAGTGATATTATGGAAGATTTTGATGGTGAAAAGCCTGCCTATACAAACTTGAATGACTCATTACTAGTAGAGGCTTATTTTCGTCATGTTTCATACCTGGTTGATCAATTAAATCCAAAGTATTTAGTCTATTCAATTGAATCGAATGAATTATTTGTGAATAGTCCTTCATTATGGCCTGCATTTAGAGATGCAATGGATTCGGTAGGTGCCAAGTTGAAACTAAAATATCCTAATCTTGAGATGGCCGAATCTATTACTTTGCATAGTTGGTATAAGAGTAGTACTGAACCCGATTATTTATCTGAGGTAGAGAAAATAACAAATGAAGGGGATTTTGCGGCCATTAGTTTTTACCCGTTTTTTAAAGGTTTAAATTCAAAGGATGATTTCCAAAAAGCATTTGATTTTTTGCACAGCAAAATTAGTATTCCAATTGCATTTGTAGAAACTAATCATTTGGCAGAAAATTTAGTAGTTGATGCCTATTCACTAAATATTGAATCTGATGAAAAAGAACAAGAAGACTATCTAGAAACTTTATTGGTTAATGCGCATAACAAACAGTATAAATTTATTATTTGGTGGGCGCATAGAGATTATGATGCATTGTGGGAAACATTTCCTGCTGAGGTAAAAGATCTTGGAAAAATTTGGCGGGACACTGGCCTTCAGGATGAAGACGGAAAAGATAGAAATTCAATGAAGTTGTGGCAAAAGATATTTGCTAAATAGCAGGGTGCTTTTATATTGAATCAGTTGGGAATAGAATTGGTGTCTGCTTGTTCAATCAACTGCAATGAATCTCGTTTAGCACGAATATGCTCTGGTTCTTTCATTTCGCAGCCCTCCCAATCGAGGTTAGATTTATTATTGCAGCTCGGAAAGCAAAATAACGCAAGGAAAAAAAAGAGGCAACATTTTTTCATTGGACCAATCTACTAAAAAAATACGGGATGCCTATTCTAAAATTTCACAAGCAAACTCTGATTGCTTAAGAATTGAAATGATGTCTTCATTTTTCAACTTATTGGCAACTTCAACGCGCATCACTTTATCACAGTCGTCAATATCCACCCACCAGTCAATTATTGAATGATGGGTGGAAAAGGTTTTTCGAATTGTCTTTAGATCTTGTTTTGAGGCAATACTTGTTTTAAAAAGCAGAAGATTTTCAGGCGTTTCATAATGTCTGAAATCCGTCATTCTTCTTCAGTTTTTTTTGTTTTTTTTTCGTCTACGTATTTTTCGAAAGCCTGATTACCTTCATCTTCCCAAAATTTGTCGTAAAATTTCCATTTCGACATCTCATTCTTTCCGGAGTCTTTACATTCTCCATCTTCGAAACGTCTCTTTTTGGAACCAGACTTTGAACCACTGCTGCCGCTTCCACCACCAAATCCGCCAAAAAGAATTTTAGATAATAGGCAGATACCCATAGCTTGCCAATATGTAATTGTGGTCAGTCCGAATAAATCTGGCATTAGCCAGTTCCACAACCACATAATAATAAACCCAAATAGAATAATTAGGCCTGTTATTCCTATAATGGCGAGTAGCACCCATCCTACTATTTCCATTGGGTTTTTGGTGCGCATTTTATGTTTAAAGTAATTTGACATAATGTTGGTTTTTAAATATTAATGTTTCTTGTTTTCTAATTTTTTGTTTAAAATGGAAAGAGCCCTGTGTCGCCTTGACATTAAAGTCCCTTCCGACGTGCCTGTTTCATTTGCATATTCTCGATAGGATAATCGCTCAAAGTCAATAGCCAAAATAACTTCTCTATAATCTGGTTTTAAATCAGCCAATGCCTTCTTTAATTCATGTTTCATCCTTTCCGAATGTGAATTATCAGCTGTACTGTATAACCAGTCCATTAAGTCAATTATTTCTGCCTCCGACTCGTCATGAATTGGTGTAGTTTGCCTTTTGGTGCGCATTATATCTATTATTTTATTCTTAATAGCACCATAAACAAATCCTGCAACATTATTAATCGGGGAGCCATTATTGCGTGAAAAAAGTTTCAAAGCAACATCTTGAATGATATCGTCAGCATCTCTTTCAGCGCTTTCTGAAATGCGTGAGCGAACATATTTTTTTAAGTCCAAGTATTCGTCCTTAAAAAATGAATTCAATTGATGATTATCTTTTTTATCTGATTTCATGCAAAAGCCCTTTAGGCGGTCTCTTCAATAATAAAGACGAAGGTTTTATAAAATCTTGCATTTTTTTAAGGAAAAAGGACAAATTGTTTTTAGATCATTGGTAGTCAGTATGCAAAAGTCTATTTTTAATCTAATGGAATAAATATAAAAAAAACAACCTAATTATGCCACTAGTAAAAGGTTTGAATTGGTTTTAATCAATTTAAATCAGCCTTTCTTAACATGGGTTGTGCTTTATCATTCTAACAAACATTACCTTTGAACAATGAATTTTGATTGGTTAAAAAACGACGCAAATGCATTAATTTATGTGGGTGACACTATGTGCAGCTGGTGTTACGGGTTTGCAAATAATTTAGATGACTTTATCTCAGCCCATCCTGAGTTAAAATTACACTTAGTGCAAGGCGGACTAAGACCAAATAATGTTGAAAAAGCCATTGATATGGCCGATTTTTTAAAAGAGCATTGGGTGGAAATTAATAAGCGAACAAATCAACCATTTTCTTATGATATTCTTTCTGATCCCAATTTTGTTTATGATACTGAGCCAGCCTCAAGAGCTGTAGTTGTTGTGCGAATGATTGATCCATCAAAAGAATTGGCTTTTTTTAAAGCTGTACAAACTGCTTTCTATCACGATAATAAAAACACCAATCAATTAGAGACTTATCTAGAGATTGCCAAAAAAATGGCAATTGATGTAAATAAATTTGCTGAACTTTTTGAGAGTGATGAGGCCAAATATAATACCAAGGCAGATTTTCAATTGTCATCAGAAATGGGTGTGAAAGGATTTCCAACAACGATTATAAAAAAGGGTAAAGAGTTTATTATGTTGTCAAATGGCTACAGAGAATTAGAAGACTTGGAGTTAGTATATGCTAAAATAATGGGTTAAACCACTTAAAATTATTGATAAGTCAAGGTTTATTTAATGTTCCGTTTTATCTTTGTGGCCTTAATTCAATATGAAAACAAACGATAACAAAGTACAAAATGAAGAGATAGACCAATGTATTGAAACATTGAAATCACTTTTAGAAGACACAAATCAGTTGTTTGAATTGTCAGAGGGCAAAAGAGTTGAATTAATGACCATTGCTGGCAAATTGTCTCGTCCTACTAAGATTGAACAAGATAGACGTCGCAAGGATGCTAAAAAAGCGGCCAAACGAAAACAACAAGAACGCGACAAACATGCACGAAAAGAAACTGGCATTCGATCCGCTAGAGAAGATGCCATTTTTGTGGCCCCTAAGTTTTTGGAATTACCTAAACAAACCGAAAAGAAAATATTAGAGTCGGCCAGAAATTGTTATGTCTGCCGCAAAGAATATACTGAACTACATCATTTTTATGATGCCATGTGTACAGATTGTGGTGACTTTAATTATGCGAAACGATTCCAAACTGCCGATTTAAGTGGTCAGGTTGCAGTGGTAACCGGTTCTCGTCTAAAAATTGGGTATCATATTGTATTAATTATGCTGCGTGCAGGCGCAACTGTAATAGCTACAACCCGTTTTCCTGTAGATTCAGCACTACGGTTTTCGAAGGAAGATGATTTTACTGATTGGGGGCATAGATTACATGTTCATGGCTTGGATTTAAGACATATTCCAAGCGTTGAAATTTTTTGCAATTATGTGGAAATGCAATATGATCGTTTAGACATTTTAATTAATAATGCAGCACAGACGGTGAGGAGACCAGCAGGTTTCTATAAACATTTGATGGAAAACGAGGAGAAACTTTTTGATGAATTGCCACCATACGCGCAAGAAGTTTTAAAGGCACATCAACAATGTTTAGCAGAACTCAATACATTAAATCATCAAACTGTCGATAAAAAAAATATGCCCGTGACTTGGCACGGTGAAGCACCAGGCATTGGTTTAAGAGCCTCCGCAAAATTATCTCAAATACCCTATAGTTTTGATAATTCATTAACTGCTTCAGAGGTTTTTCCTGAAGGGGAATTGGATGCAGATTTACAACAAGTAGATTTGCGAAAAACGAATAGTTGGCGTTTGAAACTTGGAGAGGTAGAAACGCTCGAAATGGTAGAGGTGCAATTGGTGAATTCCATTGCTCCCTTTGTATTGTGCAATCGTTTGTCAGTATTAATGCGGAAAGAGCAAACGGGTCAAAAGCATATTATTAATGTGTCGGCCATGGAGGGGAAGTTTGAGACTTTTAAGAAGAATCCAAGACATCCACATACCAACATGGCCAAAGCAGCTTTAAATATGATGACCCATACTTCGGCTGGTGAATTTGCGAAAGAAGGGGTGTTTATAAATGCCGTAGATACTGGTTGGGTAACTGATGAAGATCCGATTGAGTTAGCCAAAAAGAAGGAAGAACAGCACGATTTTCAACCACCACTTGATATTGTTGATGGCGCTGCACGTGTTCTTGATCCGCTAATTGATGGCATTAATTCTGGTAAACATTGGAGCGGTAAATTCCTGAAAGATTATATGCCAATTAGTTGGTGATAATCGTCTTATTCAACCGAAATCTTTTATATCACCTTAATTTTTCATATATTGGATTAATTATTAACAAATTAAAACCAAAATTTATGAAAAAGTTATTCTTAATTATCATTTTATTGAGTTTATCAATTAATTTAAGTGCTCAAACATCCACAAATTATCCCGTTAGAGTTTCGAATACCACAGCATGTCCTATGTTCGTAACTATGCAGCCAATTGAATCCTATCCAGGATGCGGTTCAGATGACCCTCTTGCTGTATGCTGTATCACTCTTGCGCCTATAACTGTTGTTGTTATGCCATTTGGTGGAATAGCATGGTTTCCTGGGATCACTGGTTATCACTATGAGGTTGCTACTGTTTCTACGGCTTATCCATTTCCTAGTCCAACAGATTACCATACTAAAATTCAGGCTCCCAATAGTGCATGGTTGCCAGGGTGGATTGGTGAAGATCCTCATTGTTACCTAATGCAAACATATCCCCATTGGAGTCAAGCTTTAGCAACTTGTTCAGGAACTGTAATATCTGCTGTGTGGCAGGGTCACACAACTTTGCAGGGCACAATTGAAATTAGTGGATAGAGCCGCCTTAGGGTACCACCTAGAAGTTCACTGGACTAGCCAAAAAGAAGGAAGAACAGCACAATTTTCAACCACCACTTGATATCGTTGACGGTGCTGCAAGAGTAATTGATCCATTAATTGATGGGATTAATTCTGGTAAACATTGGAGCGGTAAATTCTTGAAAGATTATATGCCAATTAGTTAGTAGTTTCAATTCAATTTTGCAGTCGTTCTGGGGGGTGAAGTCATTTGCATTGATTTTTTTTGTAGCTTTAGGAGAACCCAAAACCTATTCACAATGAAAACAAAATCACTTTTTTTAGTTGTTACCCTTATGATGGTGGGAACAATTTTTGCCCAATCTACAACTTTTGTAGCTGCTCCTGCTAATAATGGGGCCACAACTGGATTAAGGGCTCCAAATGGTACAGCAGCTCAAACAACATTAAGAGCTCACTTCATTATTCCAGCATCAGAACTAGCAGCAATTCCTATAGGAACGGTTATTACTGATTTAGGTGTTAATTTAAGTTCTGGCGCCGTTGGTGTTGCTTCAGGAAATCTTCATTTTTATTTGGAAAACACTTCTGATGTTACAAATACTAAATCAGCGGATTGGGCAATTGCGACTGCACCAATGAGTACTGTCTATAACGGTACTTTTGTTATTCCTACAGTAGCAGGAACTTCAGATTTTGCAGTAACCAATTCTTTTATTTATTCAGGAGGAGGAGTCTATGTAGCCTATGAATATATCGGGACTACCTTTGCAACTACTGGTGCGATTTACCTAGCAGAAACCTCTATAACTGGCGGTTGTCGAACTGGCGCAACAGCAAATAATACACCTCTTGCTACACTAAATGCAGTGTCTGATTGGAGACCGGAAATAAGATTTGGATATTTAAATCCATTTACAAACGATATGGGAGTTACTGATTTGATGACTGATTTTGGAAAAGTTAATAAATTATTGCAGACGACAAGCTCCGCTGAAGTTACTGTAAAAAACAGTGGTAGCGATACGGTGTTTAATAGACCAGTTACATTGTCTGTTACAGGAACAAATACCTTCATGAATTCTCAAACTATAGCAAGCTTGGCGCCTGGGCATTCGCAGACCATTGTATTTAATGGGATTCCAGTAGTTAACCCAGGTACACAAGTTGTTCAAGCTTATGTCCCATCTGATCAACTTTCAACAAATGATACACTTTACTATACACAAGACATTTATTGTGATACTTTAAGTTATTCAAATAATGGTAGTCAAACAGGGGTAATAGGTTGGGGAGCAACAACTGGCATAATTGCTTGCAAATATGATTTACCTCCTGGATTACTACCATTAAATATTAAAACTATTGATACCTACATTTCATCCAGCACAAATAATCTAAATAATACTATTAAGGGTCTTTTATTAAACAGTAATGGAGTAATTTTAGATTCGTCAATATTATATACGATAAGTGCTAGTGATTTAGGAACTAATGTCAGTCTTTCTCTTATTAATGGTAATGTGAACTACGCTGGTCAAACTGTTTTTTTAGGAATTAGACAAACAGCGGTTACTGGAGTTGCCTTTTCACCAGTTGGCACTCAAGATCATGTTAATACACCTGATAGTCTTTTTTGTTCTTTCGGACCAAGTGGAGGAGTGGCTACCTATTATACCAATTTTGATGCATTTATGATTGGAGGTACTGTGAAACCAAGTACCTTGTTGGTCTTTGGTACGTTAAATGGAGACTTGTGTCTTGGCAACAGTACTTCAATCAGTATTTACCCACCAGGTTTTAATAGTTACTCGGCAGTTATAAATCTAACACAAGTCCAAACCAATAATTCCGGTAATTTTACTATTGCACCATTGGTTAGCAGTACAGTATTGGTCGAAGCGGAAACTAATGGATGTTACTATTTATCAAATTCAATAAATATTAATGTTGTCACCGAATTTCAAAGTTCAATTAGTGCCTCAGTTTGTGCAGGCTCAACTTATAATTTTTATGGACAAAGTTTAAGTGCAGCTGGTCAGTATGTTGATACTGTGGAGGTGCCCGGTAGTTGTGATACAATTGTAACCTTAAATCTGACGTTGGATCAAGCTACCTCAAGTACAACTTCAGCTACCATTTGCGAAGGTAGTACATATGCATTTAATAATTTAAGTGTTAGTACAGCAGGCACTTTTACTGATGTCATTCCAAATGCCGCTGGGTGTGATAGTAACATGACCTTAAACATTACACTATTTCCAATTGATGCTACAATAACACAAAATGAAGCCACCTTAACAGTGACAGAAGTAGGGCCCAACGTCACTTACCAATGGTTAGATTGTAACAATGGTGATGATCCAATTCCGGGTGAAATTAGTCAATCTTTTACACCAACTGCGGCAATGGGAATTACTGGAGACTATGCAGCAATGGTTTTTAAAGATAGCTGTTCAAAAAGGTCCGATTGTGCAACTGTGGATTTTACAGGGTTGAACATTGCAGATCAAATCGGTTTATCAGTTTACCCAATTCCAGTAATTGATATTTTAAATATTAGTACCAATCTACAGGAAATAGTATCGTATACTATTTACGATATGAAGGGTAAAATGGTGCTAAATTCGATTACTAATGCAAATCTAACTAAAGTAGATGTGAGTAAACTCCAGTCTGGCACCTATCTTTTAGAATTGAATTCAAATAATGGCAGTGCCAAAAAGGTATTTGTTAAACAATAATTTCATCATAAAATAGTTGAAAGCGCAAGCATTTTTGTTTGCGCTTTTTTCTTTTAATTGATTTACTTATCATCTTTTATTCTTCGCCATCATTTTATTGTACTTTTGCCACTTTCGGACAAAACATAATATGTCAATAGATTTACAAAGCAGCAAAGACCTTGAGTTTGACGTAATTTGTCAGCTGCTAGCTGGGTATTGTAAATCGGAAAAAGCCAAAACGGTTGCTAACAACCTAAAATTCTTTAAGGATATTACGGCAGTTGAAAAGGAGTTGGATGTCGTTGCGGAAATTCAAACGATTTATCACGACGAGCATTTAAATTTTCCGCATTCAAATGCTGAGGATATTGATGATGCTTTGAAAATGTTGAGAATTGAGAATGGTGTTTTGATTGTTGATGAACTCATTAAAGTATATAATCTATGTCAAGGGACTAAGCAACTCGTTAAATTCTCGAAACAAAATCAAGCCCAATTGCCTTTGGTTTATGAGTCATGTGCACATATTACAAGTATTGATTCAGTACTAAAAATTATTACCAAGGTTTTAGACACAAAAAAATTGGTGATAAAGGATGATGCTACTCAGAACTTAGCCAATTTGCGATCGCAACAAAAGTCTAATTACAAAGCCATCAATAAAAATTTTGAACGCTTGTTAAGGGTGTATCGAACTGATGAATTGTTAGGAGATAGCGAAGAAACACATCTTGATAACAGGCGCTTGCTAACGGTTCAATCAACGTATAAAAAGAGAGTGCCGGGTAAAATTCATGGCATTAGTGCTAAAGGCAACTATACCTATGTAGAACCAAAAGAAAATGTCTTTTTAAATGATCATCAAGATCAATTAAGAATTGAAGAACAACATGAAATCTATAAGATTCTTGAAGCGATTACAGATGAATTGAGAGGAGAGAAAGATAACCTGCAAGCTTTTCAACGTTTATTAGTAAGGTTTGATGTCTATAATGCTAAAGTGCTTTTGGCCGAAAGTATGCAAGCTATAAAACCAAAATTGATTAATAAAAGGACCCTGTATTGGAAAGGTGCCAAACACCCTTTGCTGCTTTTAAAAAACAAGAAAGTTGGCGAAAATACCATTGGCCAGACAATTGAACTCAATGACGATAGTAGATTTTTGGTTATTTCAGGACCAAATGCCGGTGGAAAGTCAATCACCCTAAAAACAGTTGGACTATTACAAATGATGCTCCAGTCAGGCTTATTAATTCCAGTTGAAAATGGCAGTAACGCCGGTTGGTTTCATAGTATTCTATCAGATATAGGTGATAACCAATCAATCGAAAATCAATTAAGCACCTATAGTTATCGTTTAAAGCGAATGGCATTTTTCTTAAAGGAAGCCAATAAAGACACACTTTTATTATTGGATGAATTTGGAAGCGGTTCTGATCCAGAACTAGGAGGGGCGTTGGCAGAAGTTTTTTATGAAGAATTATATGCCAAAAAAGTATTTGCGGTCATCACGACCCATTATACAAATATTAAAATTTTGACGGCTACTCTTCCTCAAGCAGTGAATGCTTGTATGCTATTTGATACTAAAAAGCTAAGCCCTTTATATCAATTGTCAGTAGGGCAACCCGGTTCGTCATTTACATTTGAAGTAGCGCAATTCAATGATATTCAAAAGGGATTGATTGACAAAGCTAAGTTAAAGGTGTCTGAGAACAAGTTGAAGATTGACGGGTTGACTGTTGCGCTTCAAAAAGAAAAATCAAAATTCAAAAAAATTAATACTGAGCAAGTCAATGCCAATGCCAAAGCAAAACAGCAAATTTCGAAATTTGAAAATAAGTTGGCTGATCTAAATGATAAAGCGAAAAGGCAGGGGCAATTTTTTGAGCAGCAGAATAAGTTTGTTAATATTGGAAAGAAGGTCTTTGAAATCATTAAAAAAAATAAGAACCATAAAACCAATAAGGCTTTAAACGAAGCATTAAGGAAATTGGTGGTGATTGAGAAATCAAAGCTGGCCGTCAAAACAAAGCCATTAGAATTGAATCATAAATTGACGCTCCCTGATTTACCTATAGCAAAGAAAATTCAAAAGGAAGTAGTTGTTGATATTGAACAACCAAAAACCAATCGAAAGACATTGAAAATTGGTGACCAAGTAAAATTGAGACATCAAACGAAAACTGGAATTATTCAAAGTATGAACGGTGACAAAATTAAAGTGTTGATGGGAAATTTTGTTATTTCAACAAGTTTAAATGAAATAGAATAGCCAAGTTTTATATTATTTCAGAGTTAATTT
The DNA here is from genome assembly GCA_045107045.1 of Crocinitomicaceae bacterium. Classification (GTDB taxonomy): domain Bacteria; phylum Bacteroidota; class Bacteroidia; order Flavobacteriales_D; family Crocinitomicaceae; genus Putridiphycobacter. The sequence continues at coordinate 75,516 of JBGCFR010000010.1, read as the reverse complement.
TTACGTAAGAATTTGATTTATAATATTTAATGATTGTTGTTGTGTTTTTTTAGTAAAAATTTAGTACTTTTATATCGATAAATGATAGTATTACTATTATATTTGCGGAGTTAGATATTTATTTGCAATATAAATACTGCTAAAAAAAAGAGATATTATGGATTTTGATTCGTTAAAATTAAACCCAGTTAAACGATTTTGGCTTTTGTTAAAACCAGATCGATCTGAAATTAGAAACGTGTATGTATATGCTTTTTTTCATGGTATGGTCTATTTATCATTGCCTTTGGGAATTCAAGCAATAATCAATTTGATTCAAGGCGGAAAAATTAATACTTCATGGGTTATTTTAGTGAGCTTTGTGATTGGAGGCTTAATTATAAACGGCGTTTTACAGATTAGTCAGTTACGGATAACTGAGCATCTTCAGCAAAAAATATTTACACGAGCTGCTTTTGAGTTTGCATATAGAATTCCACGTATCAAGTTAGAAGCATTGTATCGACATTATGCACCTGAATTAATGAACAGGTTTTTTGATGTAGTGTCTGTCCAAAAAGGACTATCTAAAATTTTGATTGACTTTTCTACGGCTTCAATACAGGTTGTATTCGGCTTATTACTTTTATCACTTTACCACCCGTTTTTTATCGCCTTCAGTTTAATTCTTGTCATTTTGGTCTACGCCATTTTCAAATTAACAGCTCGTGTTGGTTTAGAAACAAGCTTAGAAGAGTCGAAGCATAAATATTTTGTTGCGCATTGGCTTGAGGAATTGGCTAGAACTATGGTGAGTTTTAAGTTAGCCGGAAAAACCAACTTACCTTTAAATAGGATGGATAATACAGTTGAAAAATATATTGATGCTCGTGAAAGCCATTTTAAAGTATTGGTCAATCAGTACAAATTGATGATTATTTTTAAAGTAATAGTAGCAGCAGGTTTATTAGTTATCGGTAGCATTTTGGTAATGGAGCAACAAATGAATATCGGTCAGTTTGTAGCAGCTGAAATTATTATTCTTCTAGTTTTAAACTCTGTTGAAAAGCTGATTTTGAGTCTTGAAACTATTTATGATGTGTTGACATCACTTGAAAAAATAGGACAGGTAACGGATTTACCCTTAGAGAATGAGGCAGGTGCTGAGTTATCTTCACTTGAAATCACAAAGGGAATGAAAGTAGAGCTCAATAATATGACTTTTACTTATCCATCAATGAGCAAGCCGGTAATAGATCATTTGAATTTAACGTTTGAATCAGGGTCAAGTACTTTGCTGCTTGGTGATAACGATTCTGGTAAGTCCACCTTAATGTATTTAATTTCGGGGTTGTATTGTCCACAAGACGGCTATGTTGCTTATAATGATTTGCCACAAGGCAATCTTAATTTACCAGCACTAAGATCTGTTATAGGTGATTGTTTGAGAGAAGAGTTACTGTTTGATGGCACACTGTTGGAAAATATTACCATGGGCAGAAAAAATGCCACATTCGAAAACGTGAAATGGGCTATCAAAAATATGCGTTTAGAAGAATTCGTTAAACAATTACCTCAAGGTTATAATACAGTAATTCAGTCTGAAGGACAGCGTTTTTCAAAGGGTGTGGTTGATAAAATATTATTAGCAAGAAGCATTGCGGATAAACCTAAATTACTCTTAATAAAAGATGCTTTTTCAGCTGTTGAACCTAGCGAACGTGAACGGATCATAAAATTTTTAGCTCACAAAGATCGCAATTGGACTTTAATTATTGCATCCTCTAATAAGTACTTGGCACCCTATTTAAATAAAACAGCCATTTTAAAGAAAGGTGATATTCAAAAGTACGACACTTTTAAAAATATTCAATCTCATTTAAACCTATAGTTATGCTTAATATTTCAAATAATAGCGTTTCAAAGGCCGATAGTTTTAAAGGTCTAAAAGTATTGAAGTTAGTAGAGAATAAAGAATCCAAAAAGGTAGTGAAGCGGATTAGTATTGGCGCATTAGTAATATTAATTATTATTGCTTTTTTACCATGGACTCAAAATATTAGAACGGATGGTAAAGTGACTACTCTCAAACCTGATCAGAGGCCGCAAACCATCAATTCAGTGATAGCAGGTAGGATCGAAAAGTGGTATGTGCAGGAAGGCGACTTGGTTAAAAAAGGAGACACCATTGCTTTTATTTCAGAAATTAAAGATGCTTACTTTGATCCATTATTATTGGATAGAACCAAAAATCAACTTGAATTAAAAGAATCTACCGCAGAATCTTATGAAAATAAAGTCAAGGCGCTAAATAGACAGGTTGATGCGTTAACCAGTCAATTAAGGTTAAAATTAGAAATAGCTAAAAACAAATTAGTTCAGACAGAACTAAAAGTTGAACGAGATAGCTTGAATTTTTTTGCTTCTACATTAAACTCTCAAACTGCCTCAAAGCAAGCAAATCGAATAGATACTTTATTTGTTGATGGATTGAAGTCAAGAACCGATCAGGAAAATAAAAATGTTAAGGAGCAACAAGCAAAGGCGTATGAACTGGAAGCCAAAAATAAGTGGCTAGCTAGTCAAAATGATATGATTAATGCTAGAGTAGAATTGAATAATATTAGAGCTAAATATGATACAGATGTATCTAAAATTCAATCTGACATTTTTACGGCTCTATCGAGTAAATATGATTCTGAAGCATTAGTGACCAAATTGAAAAATCAATATTCGAATTACTCATTTCGTCAAGGCATGTACTATATTTTGGCTCCTCAAGATGGGTATGTTGCTAATTTAATATCTAATGGGTTAGGAGAAACCATTAAAGAAGGAGCACCAATTGTTAATATTGTGCCTACTAACTATAGTTTAGCTGTTGAATTATACGTTGAGCCTATCGACTTGCCACTTTTAACAGTTGGTCAAGAAGTTCAAATTATTTTTGATGGTTGGCCAGCCATTGTGTTTTCAGGATGGCCAAATACCAGTTATGGAACATACAGTGGTTTAGTATACGGCATAGATATGTTTTTAGGTACAAATGGAAAATATAGAATTTTGGTTCAACCAAACCCTAGCACAGAACCATGGCCTACGGCCTTAAGATATGGTAGTGGTACTAACAATATGATTTTGTTAGAAGATGTATTTATTGGATATGAAATTTGGCGAAAAATTAATGGATTCCCTCCAAACTTTTACAAGGCAGAAAACCATTTAAAAGCTGAGAAGTAATGAAAATGTTGAAATCTTTATTGTTAGTTGTAAGTACGCTATTTATTTCGTTCAAGTCCGTTTGTCAAACAGACGGTGGAATTCCGTTTACATTAGATCAGTTTTTGAATTTAGTTATCAAGCATCATCCTATTGCAATTCAATCGCAAATTACTATTGAAAAAGGGCAGGCGTATGTCATGAAAGCAAAAGGAGGTTTTGATCCGAAATTATATGGCAGTGCTTACCAAAAGTATTTTGATGGTGGTCAATACTATAGTCAGATAGGAGGTGGTTTAAAGATTCCTACTTGGTTTGGGATTGAGTTGGATGCGGGGTATGATATAGCAAAAGGAGATCAATTAAATCCGCAAGATTATACACCAAAAGATGGATTGTGGCGTGCAGGTATAACAGTGCCATTAGGTAAAAATTTGTTTATTGATGCTAGACGTGCAGAGTTGAAGCAAGCCAAAATATATAGAGAGAGCACTTTTGCACAACAACAAATTTTACTCAATCAACTATTGTATGACGCATCTGCTGCCTACTGGGACTGGTTAAAGGCATATCATAAAATGAAAGTCTACGAAAATGCCGTCCAAAATGCTAAAATTCGGTTTGATGGTGTTAAGCGTAGTGCCGGTGTTGGAGATAAACCATTTATTGACACTTTAGAATCAAACATAAACTTGCAGAATAGAATATTTGGCTTCACAGAGTATGAATTATTATATAAAAATTCTGTGGCAAAATTAGAGGTGTTTTTATGGCAAGATGGTTATATTCCTCTTGAAGTAACCAATACTATCATTCCTCCATCTATTTCAGATTTGGTAATTGCTGAGGTAGATTTACCAATTTTAACTATGTTGGATACAATCGAAAATTATCATCCTCAATTACTAAAGTACCAGTATGAATTGGAAAGCGCAGAAGTTGATTTAAAGTTAAGCAGAGAACAATTAAAACCAACGGTAAATATTAAGTATAATGCTTTAAACTCGCCGGTTGATGGCAGCCCTTGGCAGAATTATAATATTAATAACTACCAATGGGGTGCAGAAGTAAATATTCCAATCTTTATCAGAAAAGAAAGAGGTGATTTACAATTAAGTCAGCTCGAGGTTAGAGATTTGCAGGCGGAATTAGCGAATAAACAAGCCGATCAAACCTATAAAGTATGGTCATATTATAATTCATGGCAAACTTCAATTCAACAGATTAATTTAAGTGAACAAATGGTTAGGCAATATGAGTTACTGTTTAAAGGAGAACAAACGTTATTTAATATTGGAGAGAGTAGTGTGTTTTTATTAAATTCAAGAGAAAAAAGTTTGATAGAATCCGAGTTGAACTTGATAGATGCAGTTATAACTAATCATAAAGCCAAATTGTCTGCAGAATTCGCTTTAGGGATTTTACCATTTTAAGTTTTTTTACACTTCATCAATAACATTAATATTTATCCATTTTAATGCATCTTTAAAGGTTTCAAATATCATAGAATTATTGATTAAATCAGGTACAATATCAATTCTCTCTAGCATTAAACGAGGTTGCTTGTTGAGTCCAACAATTAGCAGGTTAATATTGTTAGTTGCCATTTTAATTAATACATCTTCCATGGCATAGAGGCCAGATTGATCGATATAATTCATTTTATCTAGCCTTAAAATCACCGTTTTCGCTGTGGCAGGAATTTGATTTGATAAGGTCTGAAAATTAGCAGTTGAACCAAAAAAGAGTGGTCCTTTTATGTGTTTAATAAATACTTCTTCCTTTAGTTCGCTTGGAAACCCATATTCATCCTCCCATGCCTGCTCCTTGGCCAAGCTCTTCACATCAGATCGTTTTTCGGTTAAATCTCCAATTTTTTTCATAAACATAAGAGAAGCAATCACTAAACCAATGCCAACAGCATAAATTAAATCCCAAACTGAAGAAAGAATCATGACAATAAACATAATTGCTACTTCAGAACTGAATTTAAGAGGTCCAACTTTTAAATCTCTTGGTAGGTGGGGAATAGCTTTTAATCCCTTATAATCCATCACGCCAATTCCTACCGTTATTAAAATTCCAGCTAGCACAGCGGCAGGAATTTTTGAGGCAATAGGACCAATTGAAATTAAAATAATGAACAATAGAACACCAACTATCATTCCTGATAACTTTGTTTTTCCTCCCGCATTAATATTAACTACTGTTCTTATAGTGGCCCCGGCTCCAGGTAATCCGCCAAATATAGCACCAACACTATTTCCAATTCCCTGTCCAACCAATTCTTTGTTAGGACTATGTTTGGTTTTTGTCATATTATCTGCAATCACTGATGTGAGTAATGAATCTATGGCACCAAGTATGGCAAGAGTAATAGCCGTGATGATATATGGGGTAATATTAGCGAAGCTAAAACCACTAAAAATTTCCCAATTTATTAACGGTATGCCACTAGGTATTTCTTCAATGGTTCGGTAATCAAATTTAAAAAGGTAAGCAATAGCTGAAACAACAATTAGAGCAACCAACGAACTTGGTATTTTAGTAGTAATCCGTTTAAAACCATAAATGATAAAAATAGTACCAAGGGCCAATAGCAGTTCTAGCCATTTAATTTGTTTAAGCGCATTAGGCAATACTTTTAAAGTGCCAATAACACCAGATGCTTCTTTACCGGCTAAGGTTTTAGCCTCTTTTGTAATTTTACTGTTTGTAATATCTTTTGAGCGTTCTATTGCTCCTTGAAAATTTTCAAGTTTTAAAACATCTTCTCCAATTTCATTCTTTAGAATGCTATTGAGCAGTACCTCCTTGGCTTGCGGCTCAAATTTTTGTACAAAGGCATTGTCTTCCTTTGGGTAGTATCCAATGGCAGGTAGAATTTGAGTGACTAGAATAATGATTCCAATCGCGGTCATAAACCCTGAGACAACAGGATATGGTATATATTTGATGTATTTACCTAAACCAATCAAGCCTAAAGCAATTTGGAATAAACCAGCCATCAAAAAAACGGTCAAAATAATAGGCAAAGCTTTTTCTGAATTGCCATCATTTACTGCAATGATGCTTGCAATTAGCACCATACTAACAGCAGTCATTGGTGCCGTAGGTCCCGATATTTGAGTGGATGTGCCACCAAATAGGGCCGCAAAAAAACTGACGAAAATAGCCCCGTACAAACCTGCTGTTGGCCCCAAGCCTGAACTTACTCCAAATGCCAATGCTAATGGAAGGGCCACAATTCCAGCTGTAATTCCACCAAATAAATCTCCTTTGAGATGTTTAAAATTAAATCCACCAATCATTCAAAACTTTTTAGGAACACAAAATCGTCATATATTATTTTAAAAACAAAAAAAGAACGCATAAAGCGTCCTTTTTTTCAATATTTATTAACGTGGTAGGTCTACAAAAAGACTACTTCTCCAGTTTGGACACTATAGTTTGCACCAACGATTTCAATCTCACCATTTTTCTCCATTTCTGCTAGAATTGGGCTTTTTTGTCTAATAGATTCTATTGAATGTTTTACATTTTCGATAGACACTTCTTCAATTTCCGAACCTGATAGTTCAGATTTATTAGGATGAATTTTATCAACAGAAGGCGTTATTTTCGACAATAATTCAGTAATATTTCCTAATTCTACTCTGCTGCATGCAGCTGTTACAGCTCCACATTTAGTATGACCCATTACCACAACAACTTTTGAACCAGCTACTTTGCATCCATATTCTATCGATCCAAGTACATCAGCATTGATAATATTTCCCGCAACACGTGCACTAAATATGTCTCCAATGCCTTGGTCAAAAACTATTTCAGCAGGTACCCTAGAATCAATACAACTTAGTACAACAGAATGAGGGAATTGACCTGCACTTGTTTCAGAAACTTGTGTATTTAAATCTCTCGAAATTTTATTATTTTCAACAAATCGTTTATTACCATCTTTTAGAATATCTAACACAGCTGCTGGTGTTAAACTACTTTGTGTTTCTTTTGTTTGCGTTATCATATCTCGTTTATTTATTAGTTATTTTTAAATGGTCAAGGGGATTCAAATCTTTACTTTCGTATAAATCAATTATCGTTAATTTAATACCTCTTGCTTCAGCATTAATGGCAAAATCTTCAATAATTTTAGTTACGTCATAATGGATAAAATGTGTTTCAGAGGCATTTATTTCAACAACACTATTATCAGGAATATTATTGAGTGTTGACAATACAGAAGCTTTATTTAGGAAAGTAACATCTTCTGATAATGTAATTTTAATTTTATTTATTTCATCACTAGTATCTGAATTTAAATTCAGTGGAATTTTAAAGTTGTTTCGCAGAATAATAAAGATTGCAACTGCCATTCCTAAGGCAATTCCTTTAAGTAATCCGAAGAATGCAATGCCTAATATTGTTATTATAAATGGGATAAACTGTCCCCAACCTTGTTCATACATTGATTTGAAAAGCGAAGGTTTTGCTAACTTAAAACCAACAACAAAAAGAATTGCTGCTAAAACGCCTAATGGGATTAAATTTAATAAGTTTGGAATTAGAATGATACTTATTAATATTAGAAAACCGTGAATTATTGCGGAAGCCTTTGTCATTCCTCCTGCCTGCTGATTGGCAGAACTTCTTACAATGACCTGGGTAATAGGCAGACCACCAATCATTCCTGAAACGATATTTCCAATCCCTTGTGCCCTTAACTCTCTATTAGTTGGTGTTACCCTTTTTAAAGTGTCTTGTTTGTCAGATGCTTCAACACAAAGCAAGGTTTCAATACTCGCAACTAATGCAATAACAACAGCAGTAAGATAAACATCTACATTTGCCAATGCACTAAAATTTGGAAGACTAAAATTACTAAAGAATTCACTTGCAGTTGCTGCAGTAGGTAAACTTACTAAGTGATCTTCGCTAACAGCATATGTTTCATTCGATTTGAAGAAAAGGTTTAGTCCAATACCCACAGCTACCGCTAAAAGTGGTCCTGGAACTAGAGTTAATGCTTTGATACCTTTAATAAATTTTGTTTCCCAAAGAATAAGTATGAATAAAGAGACTGCAGTAATGACCATAACACCAGGTGATATAAAATCCATCATATTAACCAGTTCAGAAAACGTATTTTCATTATCAGATTGGACAAAATTTAAATCTCCTTCAGGGTCTTTATCATAACCAAAAGCGTGTGGAATTTGTTTTAGAAAAATGATAATTCCTATACCTGCCAGCATACCGTAAATTACAGAAGAAGGAAAGTAATAGGCAATAATACCTGCTTTTAAAAATCCCATCACAATTTGTAAAATTCCGGCAATAACGGTGGCCACTAAAAATATTTCAAAGCCCCCACCAGCTAAACCTCCAAAACTATTAATCGATTCATATACAATAAGTGCTAAGCCTGCTGCAGGTCCACTAACTCCGAGGGGAGAACCACTGAAAGAACCGACTACAATTCCACCAATAATACCCGCTATTAATCCTGAAAAAGGAGAAGCTCCGGACGCCAAAGCTATCCCTAAACATAGAGGCAGAGCGACTAGGAATACCACAATACTTGATGGTATATCCTTTTGTAAATGTTTTAATGGGTTAAGATTATTACTTTTTGTTTGCATAGTTTTAAATTTAGTTAATAGCTTTAAAAATTAGATCGGAATAAAATTCTGCTGTACTCACATTCTTTTTATTCAAATCGGAAACTGTTGGAAAATGAATCGCAAAATGAGATTGTTCAATTGTTCCATTCACCATGGCATATACTAGCATGTTCGGATAAGCATATTTCGGATTAATTTCTGAAATAATTTGTGCAACCCTCTCTATAATTTGTTTAAAGGGTCTAAAGTGACCTTTTTTATTATGTTCATCAACTGTTTTATTATGAAAAACTTTTGTTGATTCTTCAACAATGATTCTATTTAATATGATCTCGTCAATATGTTCAAAAGTTTTATCCATTTCAATTGGACGACATAATATGTCTATGGCATTTTTAAGTCGCTCAGTGGCTGAATTATTATTTATTATAGCAAAGACTAAACGGTATTCCATCCAGCTCCAATACCATGCATACAAATACACAAGCAAGGTGTGCTTACAATCAAAATATCTATAGATAGAACTTTCAGGGGAGCCAATAGCTGAGCCAAGTTTTTTAAAAGTGAATCCTTCAAAACCTAATTCATCAATCATTTCAATGCTTTTCGAAACAATCTTTTTGCCTAGATTTGATGATTCTGGATCCTTTAAGTACAGTTCATCACTAATCTTAACTTGAATATGTAAAAATTGCATAAGCGTCTATTAGTATTCAAATCTAATAGTAATACTATCAATATCCAAAAGTTTTACGGTTTATTTATAAATATTCTATATTCTTCTAGAAATTTATAAAGTCATTTAATCTCGGAGAAAACATACATCATTTCCGAAGCAATTTCGAATGATCGTCTATCATACATTTCTTTTTCAAGGGGAGTATTGTCATATGTCTTAGGATCGTCATAGCGGATTGGAACCCTTTCATCAGCACCATGAATAAAAGGACAGTTTTCATCAGCATGCGAACAAGTCATAATGGCTGCGAAATCACTTGAAGGATTACTAGGGTCATCATATAGCTTTGAAAACTGAACAAGTGGCGTATCTGATTCACTCCATTGTAAGGTATATTTTGGGTTTTTAGTACCTTCAATATCTATTTTTAATCCAAAATTTTCTAAGGATTTTACTGCTCTTTCATTAAAGGCAGTTACTTCAACTCCGCCAGAATAACAGTTTGCATTGATATTAAAGAATTGGGATGCAATTTTTGCCCACAGTTGAGAGAATTGACTTCTTCTTGAATTATGGGTACATATAAAGTTTAAGTTGATAGGCAAATTAGCATCCTTCTTCAATTGAATATAATTAATTAGAATGCTTAGTTCAGTTTGCCGGTCATTTGAAATGGATTCAAAATCAATTTTGGCAAGATTCTGTTCAATTAGGTCAAACATAAAGTTTTGTCATTTTATTTAGCAACAACCACTTCCAGGTGCGCAAGTTGGCGCATCTTCCGTGCTAATTGCTGCTAATGACACTTTAACTTTTCGTTCAGGTACACCGCACTCATCTTTCGCTAAACAATCTGTCATTTTTGTAGTTAAAATGAAGTTACCTTCTTGATATTCTAAACCATATTTGCCAATAGTTTTACCTTGGTACTCTACTTCAATTTCCTCATCTGATAGTCCTAGTTTAGATTCGGATAACTCAATTATATTTAGTAATTTTTCTGGGTGTAATCTGTGGTCATAGTCATTGGCCTCCCACAATTGAAAGTTAACCACATTCTCATTTCTTAATGTTCCACCACAATCAATAAATCGTTTATTAATTTGTCCAACTTCGGTTACGTGAAAGTGACTTGGCACAATTTCCCCACTTGACAATTGGAAACCAATTGTAGACTTCGTTTTTAAGATGTTTTTAAATTCTGATAATTTCATATGTTCGTTTTAACAACAGTTTTTTAAATTAGATGAGTCATACAGGTTGAAAAAATCTGCAATTGCTGCACTGACCTCGTTCCATTTAACAACATTAATGCAATAGTTCATGCTATTGCCACTTATTGTACCATGAATCAAATTACATGCCTTTAGCTCTTTTAAATGCTGACTAATTGTGGCTTGTGCCAACCCCGTTTCTTTAACTAAATCTGTATTTATACAATCTTTACTATTCAATAAATACTGCAATATTGCAATTCGAGCAGGATGACCCAACACCTTTGCAATTCCAGCTAAGGTGTTTTGCTCTTCTGTAAATAAATCTGATTTAGTTAAACCCATAATTGTATATTGCAATATTACGATAATTATTTAGCATAACCTCTTATTCGTATCTTTTTTTTAAATTAAATTGTTTTTTGAGTGGTGTAACAATTGAATTAACATCTGATATAACACCAAAATTTAAAAAATAAAAAGAATTAAAAGTAATTAGTTACGTGTTCATTCTGATTTTTTTATACCTTAATGTCCAGAATTAAAGGTTAGAATCCAGTTTGTTATAAGGAATATACTGTATGCAAGTTCTCAAGAAGAATCAGAAAATTTATTTACACTACATGGTTCTTTCAATCCTAATCTACTTAGTGATTTTCCTTAAGCTTGGCAGTTTTATCATGAGGTGGTGGGATGAATCAATATTTGCTGTAAATACATATGAAATGATGCAGAATGGGAATTACTTCTCACTTTCTTTTAATGGCAAGCCAGATTTATTCAATACAAAACCACCACTTACCAGCTGGTTTCAATTACTATCAGTTAAAATATTTGGTTATAATGAACTGGCTCTAAGATTACCATCAGCTATCTCTGCTGGTTTAACGGTTGTTATCTTATTTAAATTTATTTCTAGGCATTTCAATTATCAATGGGCTTGGATCAGTTCACTCATATTGCTGACATCAAATGGATTTATTGGCTTTCATACGGCTAGAACGGCTGACTCAGATTCAATACTTACGCTATTTTTAGTATTAACTAATTTGTCTTTCGTATTGTTTATTTTGAAGGATAATAAAAAACAAATTCTTTTATTTTTTGTGTTTATCTCTTTAGCATTTGCTACAAAGCTATATGCTGCTTTTTTATTTATTCCAGGTTATTTGTTTATTTTGATTCATCAAAAGTTATTGAAAAAATTCATAGTAAATAAATATTTTGCTTTTGGGTCATTATTGTTTATCATATTAAACGGATTCTTATTGTATGTCAGAAATGCAGAATCATCTGGTGCTTATTTTAGAGAAATCCTGCTAAAGGATGCAGGAAGATTAATTAATGTTGTTGAATATCACAGCGAAAAATTCTTTTTTTATATAGAAAATCTGTTTGTATCTAATTTTTCTTTTTGGGCAGTGTTTTTGGTACTTGGTGTCGTGTCTATTGCTTTTATGGTTGGAGATGAAGTACAGAAGAAAATAATGTTCATTCTTCTTGTAATCAGTTTGTCATACCTGATTATTATTAGTTGCTCTGTCACTAAATTGGTCTGGTACGATATGCCATTATTTCCTTACTTATCAATCATAGCGGCCTACCCAATTTATTTCATTATTCAGAATTTTAAAAGAGGAAATACTTTTATTAAATCTTCAACTAAATATGCCATTATATTTTGTGTTTTTTTCTATCCTTTTTCAATTATGTTCAATAAGGCGCAAGGTAATACGATTGGACTTGGAGATAGATTGCTTCAGGCAAATGAATTGTATATTTTTAATGCTATAAAACAGAAAAAAGACTTATCCGGAATCAAGGTGTTCTATTTTGGGTGGAATGGTTCATTACTTTTTTATAAATATAAATTGCAAGAACGGAATCAAACAATTGAACTTCACACTAACATAGGTCAGTTTAATGATGGTGATCGTGTATTAATGTGTAACGATAGCTTAAAACATATTATTTCTAATTCATTTAACTTTGAAATAATAGATAGTTATCATTCTGCTGATTTATATCTTTTAAAGCACAGGATTGAATAGCATTCTTCTTAATATACATTCACTATCTGTAAGGTATTAAGTCTATCATCTATGCATAATTATCAAGAAAACTAACGAATGTTATTTTAATTTTAAAAGAAATATTTTAACTTTGTTTTCAAATGATTGTACAACGTCTAATAGCTTTGTTTTTAGCTAGCTTTATGCTTCTGTTAATTGTGCGGCCATCTATTCAAATACTTAGTTTTTATAAGGATCAAGCAAATATTATTTCAAAATATTGTGTTAACAAGAATGAAGCATCATCTAAATGTGAAGGACACTGTTACTTGAAAAAACAACTTAAAGCTACTAGTCAGTCAAGTGAGACTGATGTCTTGCCAGAGGTTATTATATATAGTCCGTTGGCTTTTACGGGGCGAGACTTTTTGAGATTGTCTGTTCCTTTATATTTGTTGAAGCGTAACAATTATCTTAATTTTATTGAAAGTATTTCAGACTTTTCAGAAGATATTTTCACCCCTCCCAAATCAGCAGTTTAGTCCAAGTTTTAAAAATCTTATAATTAATTCTATATGGTCAGATTTTGCGATTGTGAATTATAAACTGAATGGTTATAAAAACTATTCATTTCACTATGAGCAAACATTAAATGCAAAAAATAGATGCATTTGGGCAAACCTTAGTAGGAAAAAATACGTTATTGTTACAGCTTGATACTTATTTTGAAGTAGCTGATTATGATAAATCAGTGATATTAACAAAAAATAGAATTAACATAGGACTGACAGACGTCCTATAATTGTAAAAAACGAAAAAATGAAAAACTTAAAAATAGCCGGAATGGCCTTAATAGCAGTTACAGTATTGGCAACATCTTGTAGGAAAAAAGGATGCACAGATGAGACGGCTTATAACTATAATGATGAAGCTAAAAAAGATGATGGTACCTGTACGTATGAGAATACAGCTACATTAAAGTTTACGCAAAGTTGGGATGGGAACAATGTCACTTCTTCAGATTTTGATGAAATTAAATTTAAGAATGCGAATGATGAAAACATGAGTATTGTAAGGTTGAGGTATTCAATTTCAGATGTCCGTTTTTATAAAGCGGATGGAGATAGTGTCATGATAGATATGCATCATTTAATTGATGTGTCTGATGCTACCACTCTAACCAAGGTGTTGGATCAAAAAATAGATCCTATTGACTATACTGGAATTGGTTTTATTTTCGGATTGACTCCTGATAAAAATGTTAGTGGATCCATTTTAGAATTTAATGCAGCGACATGGAATTGGCCTGAAATGATTGGAGGTGGTTATCACCAAATGCAATTTGACGGGAAATTTATTAATGCTGATACTGATACAATTGGGTACAATTTTCATAATGGTAGTGTCACTAAAGATGCTGGAAGCTCGGACGCTGCAGTTCCAAATTATATTTTTGTTAAATTAGACCAAACAATTGCAATGAATTCAGATAAAACAATTGAAATTGATATGCAAATTGGAGAATGGTTCAAGAATCCTAATTTGTGGGACTTAAATACATTGTATACTATGCTTATGCCAAATAAGGCTGCTCAATTATTGATTTCAGAAAATGGGAAATCTGTTTTTAAATTAGGAGCTATTAACTAAGCTTACTGGTTAGGTTAAACTTAAAAAAGCATTCCATAGAATGGAATGCTTTTTTATTTTTGTACTTTAAACGGCAATTATGGAAACAATTGAAAATATAGAGGTGCAACCTGATATAAAACCCAGCGAACCTAAAAAATCAAAGAGAAAACTATACGCATTAATAGCATTAGTTTTGGCGGTGTTAATTTATTTTTTGGTGCCTAGTGGAGCACCTTCTGAAACTACAGAGTCATCAGATTTAGCCTCAATAGAGGCGATAATAGCCCCTAGTAAGGTGAAAATCATCTCGTTTGAAGGCAAAAAGCGAATAATTGGTAAATGGGTAATTAATGGTGTGATTTCAAATAATTCAGATGCACCAATTGAGTCTATTGAGTTCGAAGCTGTATTTTCTGATAACGCCGAACTTGTTACCTACAGAAAATTCATTGATGCAGAGGAAAAAAATCATGAGTTTACCATTAAAGTAACAGGTCATAAAGGAGAAAATTTAAATAATTTGAAAATTAGGGAGGTCCGCAAGTCAGAGTAAATTTATTTGTTGATTCTTTCTCTGGTTGAAGCCCAAAATGTCTAGTGATTTTAAACAAAATTCACTACATTTGTCTCCCGTATTACCAGAATAATAAATTCTAAAAACATGTTTGAAAATTTAAGCGAAAAATTTGACAGAGCCTTTAAAGTTTTAAAAGGACAAGGCCAAATCACAGATATAAATGTTGCGGAAACTTTGAAAGAAGTGAGACGTGCATTATTAGATGCAGATGTCAATTTTAAAACGGCTAAAGAATTTACAAATACCGTCAAAGAAAAAGCTTTAGGTAGAAATGTTTTAACAACAGTTTCTCCAGGACAGTTATTAACCAAAATTTGTCACGAAGAATTGGTTAATCTAATGGGAGGAGAACACCAAGATATCAATTTTCAAGGTAATCCTGGGGTTGTTCTAATGTCAGGTCTTCAAGGTTCAGGTAAAACTACTTTTTCAGGTAAATTAGCCAATTGGCTAAAGAATAAACAAAGAAAAAATCCGCTTTTAGTGGCCTGTGATGTTTATCGACCAGCAGCCATTGATCAAATTCATGTTTTAGGTGAACAATTAGGAGTAGAGGTCTATTCTGACAGAGAAGAGAAAAACCCTGTAAAGATTGCTCAGGACGCCATTATTCATGCCAAGAGTAAGGGCTTTAATGTTGTCATTATTGATACAGCTGGTCGTCTAGCTGTTGACGAAAAGATGATGGATGAGATTGATACTGTTAAGCGTGCTATTAATCCTACCGAAACTTTATTTGTAGTTGATTCTATGACTGGTCAGGATGCCGTCAATACAGCCAAAGCATTTAACGATCGAATTAATTTTGATGGTGTCATTTTAACAAAATTGGATGGTGATACCCGTGGTGGTGCAGCATTAACAATTAAAACAGTAGTCAATAAGCCAATTAAGTTTGTTGGTACTGGAGAAAAAATGGATGCTTTAGATATATTCTACCCATCTCGTATGGCAGACCATATTCTTGGAATGGGGGATGTAGTGTCGTTAGTTGAGAAAGCACAAGAACAATTTGATGAGAAAGAAGCCAAAAAGCTTCAAAAGAAAATAGCCCAAAATAAATTTGACTTGGATGATTTCTATGCACAATTGCAACAAATCAAAAAAATGGGTAATGTCAAAGATTTAATGGGTATGATTCCAGGAATGGGAAAGGCTATGAAGGGAGTTGATATTGATGATGATGCGTTTAAAGGTATTGAAGCCATTATCCAATCAATGACTCCTGCAGAGCGAGGAGAACCATCTATCATAAATGGAAGTAGAAAAAAAAGAATTGCAGCAGGTAGTGGGAATAAGGTAGATGAAGTAAATAAGTTATTGAAGCAGTTCAATGAAACTAAAAAAATGATGCATTTGATGTCAAATAAAAAGAACATGATGCAAATGATGAAGCAAATGAAAGGCATGCGAGGTGGAATGGGAATGCCAGGGGTGTAAAACGGTTATGAGTTAGAGGTTATGGGGTATTAGATTTCCCACAATCATGATTAACTTATGCTTTACAAACACCAATAACCATAAACTAATAACTACCCCAGTGGTAAAACTAACAATACTTGGATCTGGTGCCGCTACGCCCACTCTAAAAAGAGGAGTGACGGCGCAATATCTCAATTTTAACGAACGGAGAATTTTAATTGATTGCGGAGAATCTACCCAATTGCAGTTTAGAAAATTTGGGATTAATTTTCAACGAATTCAATACATATTTATATCACATTTGCATGGTGACCATTATTTAGGATTACCCGGTTTATTAGCCTCAATGCATTTATTGGGCCGTCAAAATGATATCCATATTTTTGCACCACCAGAATTAGAGAAAATTTTAAAATTACAATTTGATTTAACATTTGTAAATTTAAATTTTGAAATCATTTACCATCAATTGACAGCCAAAGAACCAACGCTTATTTTTGAAGATAATAATATGATGATTACTGCATTGCCATTAAAGCATAGAATACCCTGTTTTGGATTTATTTTTAAAGAGAAATTAAAGGAAAGATCTATCATTAAAGATTTAATTGAACCATATCAGTTAACCATTCCTGAAATGGTAATGCTTAAAAAAGGACATGATATCGAGCGAGAAGGGAAATTAGTGAGTTGTGAAAAACTCACAATCGATCCACCAAATCCAAAAGCTTATGCCTTTTGCACAGATACTAAATATATACCAAGTTTAACTAAAGCCTTAAAAGAAGTTGATGTTTTATACCATGAAGCCACCTTTTTAGAAAGCGAAAAAGCTAGAGCAAAGGCAACTTTCCACACTACGGCATTACAAGCTGCTACTTTAGCCAAAACTGCTAATGTTAAGCAATTATTGTTAGGTCATTTTTCAGCAAGGTATAAATCAACTGATGATCACAAAACAGAAGCTCAGACCATTTTTCATAACATATTATGTGTTGAAGATGGTGATGAGATTTTGGTTTGAGCAGGCTATTAAATTTGAGAAGATTAGCTTTATTACAGAGGAATCGAATTGTTTTACTTTTTTTTCAGGTAAGCAGCTTGCGAGCATGTATAATTCATTTTTACATAAACCTACATGGTCATTATCCAACTCACCAATAGATACAATTTTTATTTGTCAAGTGACAAAAGAAATAGGTGTAGAAGATGTAGTTAGTCGAATAAAAAAGACTAATAAATGGTATGATAATGTAAAGAAAATCGCAATTACCGATGGAGTTTCAGTCGATTCTATGCTTGTGATTAACGCCACTTGGTTAATTGATCAAAAACGAAAAAATTAATTAAAAAGTGAGGATATTACTCAATCACTCAATATTTCTGTCAGTTAACTATTTCCGATTTGGAAGCCATTTAAAATTGTTGTAATATTATAACCTATTCAAAATAGGTAGTATGAAAAAACGAATTGGTCTTACATTGACTTCAATAACATTAGCTCTTATAGCTGGATCTTATTTTTTTAATCAAGGTACAAATCCTATTTTGTTAACTGAGAACAGAGAGAAGGAAGAGGTCAAATCTCCAATTCCAAACGACTTGTGGCATGAGATACGTTCTTATCCTGATGGGTTTGATGAAACACTTTTTTTAGCAAAGATGGAAGAAGTTAAACAATCTGCTCATGATAACGCACAGTCTAGAGATGCAGATTTAACTCTGCCCTGGATTCAGGAAGGACCAGGTAATATTGGAGGTCGGTTTAATGTCATTCAACAAAGCCCTTCAAATAGCAGCAGTACCTTGTATGCTGGAGCGGTAAATGGCGGTTTGTTTAAAACTGTAAATAATGGACAAAGTTGGTTACCAATTTTTGATGATCTAGCATATCTTGCCATTGGTTGTATGGCTATTGATGAAACAAACGACAATATTTTATACGTTGGTACAGGAGATAAAAACTTTGGAGGAGGATCGAAATTAGGGAATGGTATTTACAGAAGTGGAGATGCTGGTACAACGTGGTCTCAAATTGGTTTGGAGCAAACAGGTATTGTAACAGAAGTTGTATTGCATCCGACCAACCCAGATATCATTTTTGCGGCCACACTAGGTAACACTTATGAAAAAACGAACGAACGTGGCGTTTATAAAACAATAGATGGGGGATTAACTTGGAATAATGTTTTGTTTTTAAGCGATTCTTCAGGTGTAATGGATTTAGTAATGGATCCTTCTGATCCAGACGTATTATATGCAAGTGGATATAATAGAATTAATTTGCCATACAAATCAGTTATTAAGGGACCAGAATCTGATGTGTATAAAACAACTGATGGTGGAAACAATTGGGCACAACTCACAAATGGATTACCAAATACTGAAGAATCTCGAGTTGGTTTGGCTATTGCAGCGTCTAATCCAGATACAGTTTATGCCATTTACGTTTCAGGTAGTACACAAGAATTAAAAGATGTGTATAGGTCCACTGATAGTGGCTTGAATTGGGCGCCGTTAAATGTAATTCAAAACGGTGTAGATATTGACGTTCATAAGGGGTTTGGCTGGTATTTTGGAGAGGTATATGTAAACCCTTATAATAGTGATCATATAATCATACCAGGAGTTGATATGTTTCAAACTACTAATGGGGGGGTGTCATGGTCTCAAAACGTACCAACATGGTGGACTTATGAAGTTCATGCTGATAAACATGATGTTTTATTTTTAGATGCTACTTCTTATATAATTGCCACAGATGGTGGTTTATATAAAACAATTGATAATGGTAATACTTGGACAGATATAGAAAATATTCCAGTCACTCAGTTTTATCATATTGATATTGACCCGATAAATTTTGGGATTTACGGAGGCGGTGCTCAGGATAATGGAACCATGTCGGGTAGTGCTTTGTTACCAAATGATTGGGAAAGAATTTATGGAGGAGATGGTTTTAGAATGACCTATATGGAATTGGACCCTGGTGCAATGTATGTTGAAACTCAGCGAGGAAATATTACATATCTTGATGCCTTTCAAGGTAGCTATGATGTTTCTCCTGATTTGACTGATGATAGAACAAATTGGGATACGCCTTATACTGTGAATGAAGATGATGCTGAATTATTTGTTGGAACCTCAAAAGTAAGTTTAATGGAATTTGCGCCTTATGGATCTTATCAAGCTATTAGTGGCGATCTAACAAAGGTGGCCTTAGGCACTTCTATTGGGTCAGATAGTCGACATACTATCACTGAAATTGAACAATCCGAATACAATTCTAACCTAATGATGGTTGGGACGTCTGATGGCTTGGTGTGGAAGGGAGAAAGAAACAGCGGGATATGGAGCTTTACTAATGTAACAGCTAGTAATTTACCGGACAGGTATGTGACTGGAATACAATCTTCAGTTCATAGTCAAAATTTTTATGTTTCCTACTCTGGCTATACTTTAAACGATAATAGCTCCTATATTTATAAAACAACTGATTTAGGTCAAAATTGGGTCGATATTTCCGGAGATTTACCAGATGTTGGTGTTAATGACATTTGTTTGGCACCTGAAACCTTAGATAATAATATTTTTGTTGCTGTAGATGGTGGAGTATATTTTACTGCGAATGGGGGAGTGAATTGGGATTATGTTGGAATTGACCTTCCTGCAATTACAGCAAGAGAATTAAAAATTGATTTTGAGAATAATAAGTTGATTTGTGGTACTTATTCTCGATCTATGTATAGTTATGATATTAGCGGATTAGATTTTGATTTTCCATTACCGGTGACAGTGCATGAACAAACGGTAAACCAAGTATCTGTTTTTCCAAACCCTTCGTCCAATTTTATCTCAATACAATATGAGAAGGCTGGTAGTTTGAGAATATATGATTTAGCTGGACAGTTAATGATGGAACATTATCTCACTGAAAAAGGCGGTGAGATAATTAATTTAAAAGACTTAAGTACCGGCACCTATATCTATAAACTGAATGGTGCGTCTGGGAAGTTTGTTAGGTATTAATTATAGAGCATCTATAAAATAAATGAGATTAAATAAATTGATAATGAGTGCTTCAGTTATGCTGTTTATGAGTTGTGGTGAGGAGATTGAACAAGATAATATAGAAGAATCTACTGTGGTAAGTGCTATTGAGACTGAGGAAAGTATTAATAAAGTTAACCCCTTAAAGAATAAACTGGACGCGAAAAAAGCAAAATTTGAGGCAACAGCGTCAGAAGATAAAAAAGAGAAATATGCAGCCGGAATTCAGTTTGTAATTGATAATAAAATAGTTGAATCAGCCATGCAAATAGGTGATCAAGCTCCAGACTTTTCCCTTACGAATGCATTAGGCAAAACTGTTAACTTATATTCAGAATTAGAAAAAGGACCTGTTATTTTAATGTGGTATAGAGGTGGATGGTGTCCCTATTGTAATATGACATTACATGCAATGCAAGAAAACTTGCCTTTGTTTAAAGAGTTGGGTGCAAATTTATTGGCTTTGACCCCTGAATTGCCTGATAGTTCAATTTCAACTTCCGAGAAAAATGATCTTGACTTTCAAGTATTATCTGACCTTAATAATCAAGTTGCTAGGCAATATAAAGTTGTATTTACGCTCACTGATGATGTAGGTGATTTGTATGAAAACGGGTTTGGTTTAAGCCAGTATAATGGGAATAACGATAATGAGTTACCCTTGGCAGCTACCTATATAGTTGGAACAGACAAAATCATAAAATATGCTTTCCTTGATCCTGATTATAGAAATAGAGCTGAGCCTTCAGATATTATTAATGTACTGGAAAAGATGTAATCAATCATTAACTATAAATTTATAACCAACCCCACGAATATTAATAATTTTAACTTGAGGATCGTCAGCCAATTTTTTTCTTAATTTAGATATAAAAACATCAAGAGTACGCCCAATATAATCGCCCTCGTCACCCCAAACTTCTTTTAGAATTATTTCACGGGTCACTGTTTTGTTAACATTAGAGTAGAGCAGGTATAAAAGATCTGACTCTTTACCAGAAAGTTCAATTATATTTTTCCTTAAATAGAGCGCTAAATTTATTTTGTCAAATTGAAATTGCCCAATTGAAATAGTGCTTGATATTTCTTTAGCCCTCTTTCTTTGTCTTCTAAAAAGAATAAAAGTGAATAGAATTGTCAGTAAAGCAAATAAAATTAGGGTAGTGGTGCCAAATGATTGTTTTGAATTCAAATAGTCACTATCTAAAATGGTAAAAAAAACACTATAACAGCCTGCAGGTTGTTTCCTTCCTCTACATGGAATAATATCAGTTTGATTCTCATGCCCCATTTTATAAGCATAAACAATTTCATTGTTTTCACAACGTTCTATTTCTATGCTATAACTTTTCGAAATGTTGGTTTTCTTAACAATCTGGTTGATTGTTTGAACTAGGTCTTCTGGTTGAAAACTGAACGTGTCAGCAAAACTTATTTTATACCGATCAACCACTTTTTCAATCGGTAAAATTTGAGAAGAACTATCACCAGATTGCTTCAAAATTTCATGTCCAATTAATCGCATAACAGCATTAACGTCAGGATTTGGTTTATCTAGTTGACATAAAGCACTACTGATGGGAATGAAAGAAAAAAGGACGAAGAGAAGTACTTTATTGACCATACTGTAAATCTAAGTCAAAAAGTAGATAGTTTTAGTGAATTAAAGTCATTTTACACTAATTTACATTTGTACAGAGAGTTTTTTGCAAATAAAACCAAGTGGAAGTAAAAAAGCAAAATGCATTAATGAAATACGATTCCAAAAGACTATAATTGAGCTATTCCAAGATTATTTTTTTACTTAAGGAATGCACCCCTGTTGAAATTTCCATGATATAAATGCCTTTTGGAATTCTATCAGGAATATGAAGTTGTTTAGTTTCTCCAGATAGAAACTTCCGCCATACTAAACGACCGTCAATACTATATAATTGCAATGTTGCTTTTTCATCAAGACCTTTAATATTAATTGAACCAGTTGAAGGATTAGGGTATGTGAGTATTTCAAGATTATTGACTTTTGCTGTAATAGAACTGGTACTGCAAATTACTGGATTGAGTTTTTGCCAAATTGTATCATTGTATAAATTCGGCACAGAACTATTGTCTGGTGAATTACCCATTCTAACCACCACTAGATTGCGACTTGGTGAAATATTTAAAATTTGACCGTTTTTTCCAATGCCTGCATAGACATCTGAAGGGGCATTCGGAATAGTTAATCCAGGAAAAACGAACTGCAATGAAGGTAACATGAAGGACGATTGCCCATTTAACCACCATAAGTAGCCGTATGAATTGTTTAAATTTTGTGATGGTGTTATCATCTCATTTAAATAGTTTACATCAGTCATTACCTGATTACCATCCCAATTTCCATTATTCAGCATCAGTAAGCCAAAACGAGCCATACTTCTTGGTTTCGAAAAATAGACGCTTTGGTAGTTTATAGGTACGAATAGGCCATCCATACCGGTAGGTACTTTTAATTTGGAATTCAGATAAACATTGAAGTTTGACCCAGTAGCAGTCTCAACAACATCTTGTAGCAATGTGTATGGTGCATTGTGATAGGACCATCTTGTGCCAGGATCTGCTAAATACTGCAAACAGCTTGGGAGTGTACAGTGGACATCTGGAACACCGTCATCAAGTCCACTTGTCATTGATAATTGATGTTTAATACTGATCTTTTCTTCTTGCTGAGTCGTTAAACTTGTCCAGCCTGCTCCTAAGTAGTTAGCGGTAGTGTCAGAAATAGATAAATAACCTTCTTCTTGCGCTTTACCAACCATAAAAGCAGTAAGGGTTTTACCTGCAGAGGCCCAGTACCATAAACTATCTTGTGTAAAGCTATCAAAGTACTTTTCAATGACTATTTTACCATCTTTCAAAACAATAAAAGCCTTGGTGTTTGAATTGTCTAGAAAACTGTAGAGTTGAGGCAATTGGTCATCACACCAACCTAATTCTGAAAAGGATAGAGTATCCCAAGTATTTCCACTTATTGGAGGGAAATATAAATTCTGAGCATTCAAAACAACAGATAAACTAAAGAACAAATAAATAGAAAAAAATGACTTCATATTAGATTGAGTTTTCTTTTTAGACTAAATATATTACAAAAGGTTTAATAGAATTTGAAAAAAGTATTCTATTTCAAATTTTCATCAAACTAAATTGTTGTTTTATTCGTTACTTTTACTGAAGCTTTAAAACAAGAAATGAGATTACTTACTCTTATCATTTTTACTCAATTATCAGTTTGTGTTTTTTCGCAAAATTTGGTTATAAATGAGGTGATGAGTTCAAATTCTACATCTATTTTTGATGAGGATGGTGATTTTGTGGATTGGATAGAGTTATATAATAATTCTAATTCAGCTATTGATTTAGAGGGTTACTACTTAAGTGATGAACTAGACGAAACTCAAAAATGGACTTTTCCTTCAGTCACAGTTAATCCGAACGACTTTTTATTAGTATTTGCGTCGGGAAAAGATAGAGTTAGTAGTAGTCAATTGCATAGTAATTTTAAAATTAGTAGTTCGGGCGAACGTATCATTTTGTCAAATGCATCTGGGACAATTTTGGACAATTTAAATTTACCTTCACTTAAGTCAAATCAAACTTATGGTAGAGTGGATGATGGGACTGCTAATTTTGGAATTATTTCAAATCCAACACCTGGCCTTTCAAATAACAGTGAACAACTTTTAAAAGTGATTAATTTTTCTAAACCTTCCGGCTTTTATGCAGAATCATTTTCCTTAGAAATGACATGTGCCGATAGTGTTTACTATACTACTGACGGCTCTATTCCGAGTCTGAATTCTAAATTATATGTCCAAGCCATTCCAATTTCCAAGCCACTACAGAATAACCTTTCAATAATCCCAACTACACATCTCGCTTTTGATCCTGATATCTGGCCCAATAAAATATCAGGTTTTCAAATACCGCAAACAAACGTTCGAAAAGCTGTTGTGATAAAAGCTGTTGCTTTCAAAAACGGTGAAATGACCAGTCTAATATATAGTCAAACCTACTTTGCCGAGAAACATGATTATACTTTTCCGGTACTGTCAATTACCATAGATAGTTTATCTTTATTTGATTATGATAAAGGTATTTATGTGCCAGGAAAGTATTTGGATGAAGACAATGCAGGATGGACAGGAAACTATTTTAAGAGGGGAGATGCTTGGGAGAAAATAGGCAACCTAGAATGGTTCAATAAAGCTGGTGAGCTTGATTTTTCGGAAAATGTAGGCCTTCGAATTTCAGGGCAAAAATCAAGAAGCGCACCACAAAAATCAATGCGATTATATTTCCGAGATGAATATGGACGGTCAAGTTTAAAGAAGTCTATATTTGATAATAGGGATTACGGTGAACACAAGCGAATCATAATGAGATCCTCCTTTACCTCTTGGTGGCAGAGGAACACCCTTTTCCAAGACGATTATATTCACACTTTAGTTGGAAATTCTTCAATTGACCTAGATGTTCAAATGTCTAAACCTTCTCATTTGTTTATTAATGGGGAGTATTGGGGAATCCATAACTTACGCGAAAGACAAGATAAATATTACTTTGAAAATATACATAATGTAGATCAGGACAGCATTAATGTTGTAAACGGTAATGGTGCAGTTGAAGTGGGTAGTGGAGATAGTTATCTTGATTTGTTAGATTTTATTGCAAATCACGATTTGACAATTAAAGCTAACTATAACGAAATAGAAAAGTTTCTGGACATTAAAAATTTCATGGATTATATGATTGTGGAGACTTATTTTGGCAACCGCGATTGGCCGGGTAATAATGTCAAACTGTGGAGTAAACAGAAAGGAGATACTAGATGGAGATGGTTATTATATGACCTTGATGCAGCTATTGGAGATGTTAATCTAAATCCGTTTACCAAACTTCAAGAGTCGGATGTAAAATTGGCTATTATCTATAATGGTTTAATGAAGAATGAAGGGTTTAAAACGGATTTTGTTTCTCGTTATATCTACCATCTTGAGAATTCCTTTGCACCCATTTCTGCCCTTAGTATATTTGATGAGTTTAAGTCATTGTATGACCCAGAGATATCTCATCACATAACAAGATGGCAAATACCTAAAAGTTATGATAAATGGCAGAGTGATTGTGATTATTTGGAAAACTTTCTTAATACCAGACCCTGTGTTATGAAAAATCATTTAATCAATGAATTTGGTTTGGATAATCTCGAGAATTTTAATTGCCTATATGAGCAAAGTGACGATTTTGAAACAATCAAGTTATTTCCTAATCCAAGCAGTGGGCAGTTTACCATGTTATTAGATCTTGAAGGAAATTTAGGTGGTACAGTTACTATTTATAATAACATAGGACAAGCGGTCTATTCTAATGCAATTACAAGCGTGGTAATGGAGCTAGATTTAAGTTTTCTCTCAAATGGATTCTACACAGTCAATTTCAGAAATAATCAGATTTCAGCCAGTGAAAAAATAATAATTCAAAAATAATAGCTTACCCCAAAGCCACCTTTACAAACTCCTTAAATAAAGGATGGGGATTCAACACGGTACTTTTATATTCAGGATGATACTGTACGCCAACAAACCATTTGTGATTAGGGATTTCAACTACTTCTACTAAATCTGTTTTAGGATTTTTACCAGTGGCAATCATTCCTGCATTTTCAAAGTCGCTTAAATATTGGTTATTGAATTCATAGCGGTGACGGTGACGCTCACTAATGGCATTTGATTGGTACGAATTATGTAGTTTGGAATTGTCCGCAACTGAGCAGTCGTATGCGCCGAGACGCATAGTTCCACCCATATCAACAATGTGTTTTTGTTCCGCCATTAAATCAATCACTTTATGCGTTGAATTTTCATTCATTTCAGCTGAATGCGAATCTGACCAACCTAAAACATTTCTTGCAAACTCTATTACTGCACACTGCATGCCTAAACAAATACCTAAGAACGGAATATTGTTTTCACGGACATGTTTGATCGCTGTTATTTTTCCTTCAATGCCTCTTGAACCAAATCCAGGTGCAACTAAAAGGCCTTGGCAATCTTTTAATGTGTTAGCTACATTTTCATCAGTCAATTCTTCAGAATGAATCCAGTTTATGTTTACCTTACATTCATTTGCCGCCCCTGCATGACCGAAAGCTTCAACAATAGATTTATAGGCATCTTTTAACTCAATATACTTGCCAACTAATGCAATATTAACAGTCTGTTTTGGTTCATTAACACTGTTCAAAAATGCTCGCCATTCGTTTAAGCTTGGCTCGGCTAAAACAGGGAGATTTAGTTTGTTCATTACAACTAAATCTAGTTTTTCTTCTAACATTAACAATGGCACTTCATAAATGGAGGCCGCATCAATAGATTGAATTACAGAATCGTTACTGACATTGCAAAACTTTGCAATCTTATTTCGAATAGAATCGTCTAGTTCGTGCTCTGTTCTACAAACTAAGATATCAGGTTGAATACCTTCTTCTCTTAATTCTTTAACAGAGTGTTGAGTAGGTTTTGTTTTTAACTCACCAGCAGCAGCCAAGTAGGGGACAAGTGTCAAGTGAATGACCAAACAATCTTTTGGTAATTCCCAAACTAGTTGTCTTACTGCTTCAATATATGGTAAAGATTCAATATCACCTACTGTTCCACCAATTTCTGTAATCACAATATCATAAGTTCCTTTTTTACCTAAAATTTGAACCCGTTCTTTAATTTCATCAGTTATATGAGGCACTACTTGAACAGTTTTGCCTAAAAACTCACCTCGTCTTTCTTTTTCAATGACTGATTGATAAATTCGACCTGTAGTGACATTATTAGCTTGTGAAGTAGATGTATTTAAAAATCGTTCGTAGTGGCCTAAATCTAGGTCAGTCTCTGCACCATCATCAGTGACAAAACATTCACCATGTTCGTAAGGATTCAAAGTACCTGGATCAATATTGATATAAGGGTCTAATTTTTGAATAGTCACTGAGTAACCTCGGGATTGCAATAATTTAGCTAAAGAAGCAGAGATAATCCCTTTACCTAATGATGATGTAACTCCGCCGGTTACAAAGATATACTTTGTTGAATGTGACATGAAAGTGTTTTGTTAACTACGGGACACAAAGTTAAACACATTATTGATACTCTAAAAGGGATTAGAGATTTAATTTTTAACAAGTACTAATTATTGCAGTTTATGCTTTTTGAAAAAAGTGTCCCAATCCCATAAAAAATGGCTTGTGATTTCATCCATTCTCTTTAAAAATAAAGGGTTAGGATTGTTCATAGTTTGGAAGTATGATTCTTGATAATCGTTTAAATTATATTTATAAAAAATGGCTTTTGAAATACCATATAAATAATTTTTAGACGGGTAATTTATCTGCGAAATAAAAGAAGCCATATCATCAATCAATTTTTCGAAAGCAATAGCATCTTGGTCAAATATCTTAGCGTATTTCGACACAATTTTTCGTTTAAGATCCTCTACGTTATCAATTTCTGAATTTTGACTGAGATAGTTTAGATTGGCTGTAATCACAATCAATAAAAACTGATCAAATGCATTATTTTGAATATTTGGGGATGAACTAAATGCAGGATCTTCATTAATGGCAGCCGCTACGTCATCAAATCCATTTTCAACAGCTTCCAATAAGGCATTGACGAAAATGTTAGATAATTGTTCTTCGTCAATCTTTTTTCTAATCGCTAATCCAAACATATGGGTAATACTTCTTTGAAACAAAACTAATTGATAATTAGACTTTACTTAGTGAAATGTTTTGAAGTTGTTAACAGTAAAAAGTGTATCGGTATTTATTTTTCGCCCCAATAAATAGTTGCGATTCCTCCTGCTACAGGTTTCATCTTACAGTTTTTATAGCCTGTTTGCTCTAAAATTTCAATAAAATTTTGACCTTCTGGAAATGCTGCAATTGATTCAGGTAGATATTCATAGGCACTCTTATCTTTCGAAATGGCTTTTCCGATAGTAGGAATAATATACTTAGAGTGAAATTTATAATACTGTTTAATAGGGAATTTTTTTGGCTTTGAAAATTCCAAAATTACGCCTCTTCCTCCTGGTTTAAGCACCCTATTCAACTCTGTCATTCCAGCCTTAAGGTTTTGAAAATTTCTAACACCAAATGCAACAGTGTAAGCATCAAAAGTGTTGTTTTCAAATTTTAGATTTTCAGAATCTCCTATTTGCATGTCAATGATATGGTCGATTTCTCTCTTTTTCATTTTTTTACGGCCTACTTCCAACATTCCGATAGAAATATCTACACCAATAATCTTTTCAGGATTGAGCTTGAGTGCTTCTATTGCAAAGTCACCTGTTCCTGTAGCCATGTCGAGTATGGTTTTTGGGTTATTTTCACCTAAAATTTTAACCGCCTTTTTACGCCATATTTTGTCAATTCCCAAGGATAAAAAGTGGTTTAAAAAATCGTATTTTGTTGAAATATTATTAAACATTTCAGCTACTTCTTCTTTCTTTGAGGTGTTAGCTTTATTGTATGGCTTAATTTGCTCTGACATATTGTGCGTTTCTTTATTGTATTGATTTAATGGCTTCAGTCAGCAACTGTTCTTTATCAACAGATATAACCCCTACTTTCTCGCAAACTAAACCACCAGCTAGATTCGCAATTTCTGCTGTATTTTTTGTGTCAAGCCCGCTAATTAAACATAATGCAGCTACACTAATTACGGTATCTCCAGCACCAGATACATCAGCAATGTTTCTATAATGTGCAGGAATGAAATGATTCGTGCTTCCATTATCTAAGAAAACACCATGTTCAGAAAGGGTAATTAAAGTATATTGATGATTTAATTTATCCTTAAGTGATTCTACTGCTTGTAAGAATCTATCTTTATGTTTAGGATAATCAAAATCAACCATCAATCCATTTTTTAACTCCTTTAAATTTGGTTTAAATAAGGTCACGTTTTTGTAAGCTAAAAAGTTTTTAATTTTTGGATCAACACAAGTGACGATATTATTTTTGGTTGAAAATTCTATGATGTTTGTAATCAATTGTTCGGTTAAAATACCTTTATTATAGTCTTCAAAAATAATGGCATCAATTTTCTCTTGTATAGCAATACTTTTTACCTTTTCAATTAAATTGTATTGCATCACTGAAGTTAAATCTTCTGTTATTTCTTCATCTACTCTTAATAATTGTTGATTGTTCCCAATCACTCTTGTCTTTACTGAAGTCATTCTTTCATCTGACTCTAATATTCCGTTCGAAGAGAGATGATTTTCACTAAGTAGTTTATTAAAAAGTAATCCATTATCATCTTGCCCAATAAAGGAACAAATGAAAGCAGTTGCGCCAAGCGCTTTTATATTTAAGGCTACATTGGCAGCTCCACCTAAATGATTTGATCGCGACTCAAAATTTACAACAGGTACAGGGGCCTCAGGTGAAATACGATTGACTTTGCCATGGATGTAAGTATCAACCATAACATCCCCAATCACAATCACTTTTTTGTCAACAAATTGCTTAAATGCCCTTTTAATCTCTTCCATTTAATTAGTTTCTAATGCTGCTTTTATTCTATCAACGGCCTCTCGAAGTGTCGCTTCATCTGTTGCATATGATAAACGAATGCATTTATCATTTCCAAAAGCTTCTCCAGTTACAACGGCAACATTTGCTTTGCTTAAGAGATAGAGCGACATATCTGTAGCATTTTTAATTAACTTTCCATGCAAGGTTTTACCAAAATAATACGATATATCAATAAAATAGTAGAATGCGCCTTCTGGCAGATTTACTTTAATATTTGAAATTGTCTTTAACAAATCGAAGACAATTAATCGTCTTGCATTAAAGGCATCAATCATGTACTTCAACTCCTTTGGATCAGTTTGTAATGCTGTTATAGCTGCCCGCTGAGCAATTG
This sequence comes from Crocinitomicaceae bacterium, assembly GCA_045107045.1. Classification (GTDB taxonomy): domain Bacteria; phylum Bacteroidota; class Bacteroidia; order Flavobacteriales_D; family Crocinitomicaceae; genus Putridiphycobacter. Next base: position 45,143 of record JBGCFR010000010.1, on the reverse strand, counting down.
AACATGTACCTGATGTGTATTGCCCTTGAAGTTTTGATGCTGCATTAGCAATAATTTCAGGAGCGCCAATATATCCAAGTCTGTATCCAGTCATAGCAAAGGCTTTGGAGAGTCCGTTTACAGTAATAGTTCTGTCGTATACTTCAGGGAATTGCGCAAAACTTTCATGTTTTCTTACAAAATTAATATGTTCATATATCTCATCTGAAATCACATAAAAATTAGGTGTATCTGAAACAACTTGTGCAATTTCCTTTAATTCTTCTCTGGAATAGGAAGCACCTGTGGGATTACAAGGATTACTAAAAATCATTAATTTAGTTCGACTTGTCACCGCATTTTTTATTTGCTGAGCAGTAATCTTGAAATCATTTTCAATTTCAGCATGGACGGTAATTGGAATGCCTCCAGCCATTTTTACTTGTTCAAAATAAGTGACCCAATAAGGGGCTGGTATAATTACTTCATCACCTTCGTTAATCAAAGCAAGAATTACATTAATCAAACTTTGTTTAGCACCAGTAGAGACTACTATTTGGTTTGGTTTATAGGTTAAGCCATTATCTCGTTTAAATTTTTCTACAACAGCTTTTCTTAAATCAAGATAACCAGGTACAGGTGTATACTTTGAGTAATTATCATCAATAGCTTGTTTTGCAGAAGCCTTTATAAAGTCTGGTACATTAAAGTCAGGTTCACCTAAACTCAATGAAATAATATCAATGCCCTGTTCTTTTAAGGCTCGACTTTTTTGCGCCATTGCAATTGTAGCGGACTCTTCTAGTTGATTGACTTTGTCAGATAGGATTTTCATACAAACGGGTTTATGAATACAAATTTAAGCATATCATCAAAAGAGTCTGAAATTATGCTGGATTAATTATATATTTTCTTTTTACAATCTTTGAAGTTCAGTTTTTACGCCATCAACTAAGCTATAACAGGCCAATTTGTCTTGAAAAACAGAAGCTTTAAAAATAGATTTGTTAAGTAGCATTCTAACGCATTCTTGCACACCTTCAACAATTGAAGGATGCGGATGAACCAGTTCTGCAATAGATTCAATTCCTCTACCTGTTTTTATTTGCAGAGCTACAGCTTGAATAGCTGAAGAGGCATGTTCACCCACAGCTCTCATTCCAAGTATTTTCATGTCGTCATCATTAGTGACAATAATTTTAAAAAATCCTTGAGTTTTGCGCATTGCAATAGCACGTGCCATTACAGAGTAATCTAACTTAACCACTCTTATTGGAATGTTTTGTTCAACGCACTCTTTTACATTTAGTCCAACAGCCGCTACTTCTGGTTGCAAAAACATGATGGTACAAACATTATCATAGGATAACCTTTCTTTTTTATTTCCAAACATTTTTTCAACGGCATGCCTGGCCTCAATCTCTCCCATGTTTACAAGTGCTATCCTTCCAGAGGCGTCACCAGCAGCATATATATTTGGTATATTCGTTTGTGTGTCATTATCACCTATGTTTCGTCCATTTGGTCCTCTTTTTATACCAAGTTCTTCAAGACCAATATTTTCAATATTTGAAACCCTGCCAACTGATAAGAGCGCTTTTTCCACTCTAATTGTTTCGCTGGTACCATCACTATATGATAGTTCATATTCAACTTGTCCATCAATAATTTCCATACGCTCTAGTTGGGCTTTATGATGAATTGTGACGCCATTGTTCTCGAGATTAGAAGAAACCATATCTGAAATATCCGTATCTTCAAAAGGCAGAATCCTATCGGCTCTATCAATCAAATAGACTTTTGTTTTACCAAAGTTCGAAAATATAGTGGCATATTCGCAACCAATCACTCCAGCTCCAACAATAACAAGACTCTTAGGGTAATCTATAATATTATCAATGCCGTCTGATGTAAGGATGGTATCTTCGTCGCAAGGTATGTTTGGTAGTTTTCTAGGGCTACTTCCAGTAGCTATAATAATGTTTTCGGCTGTTATTGTTTTGATTTCGCCATCATTTTTTGTGATTTGCACTTCATTGTTTGTAATCAATTTGGCAGTACCTCTCTCATAAGAAAAAAGATCGTCTCGTCTTTTTTTCAGAAGCTTGATGTGACACGAATATTGAAATTTGCGTTCAAAAACAGCTTCTTCTAGGTTCTTTTTAACATCATGCCAGCTCAATTCGAATTTACTCATACCAGTTGAAAGTATAGTTTCGTTGACATTCCTAACTCTTTGCGAAAGTTCCCATAATGTTTTAGAACTCAGAGCACCATGGTAAACACCAGCCCCACCAATCCTTGATTTTTCAATTAAACAAACTTTTTTAGCAAAATCAATTGATCGCATGGCAGCCGCATACCCTGCTGGTCCTCCTCCAATAACAATTAAGTCGTATGTAAATTTACCCATGATAATTTAAAATGAAAAATAGGATATCGCAATAATATTCCATTATTTTTGTCGATAAATATAGGACTTATCTATTTGAATGACGACAGAATTAGAAAATATATTGCACAATTTCAATGTGGATAACGTTAAAAAGAAACAGTTATTTAAGTCGGTCCGCAAGATAAAAAAAAAGAAACTGGATAGTGTTTTTCAGGAGGCACACGAATCAGTATTCAAAAAAATAAACTGTTTGGATTGCGCCAACTGTTGTAAAACGACAAGTCCCATTTTTAGAGATGCAGATATTAAACGTTTATCAAAGCACTTAAGAATGAAACCTGTTGAATTTATCAACAATTTTTTGCATATTGATAGTGACCAAGACTATGTATTAAATTTATCACCATGTATATTTTTAAATGAAGATAATACATGCTCAGTTTATGAGCATAGACCGCTTGCCTGTAAAGGGTATCCACATACAGACAGAAAGAATGTTCATCAGGTTATTGACCTTACGGAAAAGAATGTTGAAATATGTCCTGCGGTATGTGAAATTCTAGAAAAAATCGTTAAATAGTATTAAAAAACCTAGTTGTTGACTGATAATTGTGAATAACTACCCAACCCTATTCTGCTTTTTTACGTAAAAACTAGTAACTTTCCACAAACTTTGCGATATTTTTACTAAGCGGTATGACTAGAGGTGTAAACATTATTGATAAATGCAATGCTAAATTCCATGAGGTATTTAGCCATTATACTGATACGCCTGAAGGCAAGGTTACGGTTTCTCATTTTGGAGAATTTTCTCAGAACCTTGTGAATTCTTTAACTCAATCAATCGAAAATGCTATGATTGATTGTAATGATAAGAAGAGCAGTATTAAAAGAATGTTTAGTATTTTGATAGAAGGTTTACAAAATATAAGAATTCACGGTGGGAGAGATGAAGATGGCACTCAAGTTTCTTTTCTTATTATTTTACAGCACGATACTCACTATAAAATTTCTTTTGGGAATTTAATAGAATCAAAAAATATTACCAAGGTGGAAACGTTAGTAGATTTTCTAAATGGATCTGAACAAGCTGAAGTTAAGAAACACTATATGGAAGTTTTATCTAATGGACATATTTCAAGTAAAGGAGGAGCTGGTCTTGGTTTTATCACAATGGCTTTGAAAACTAAACAGCCTATAAAATTGTCTTCAGTTGATGTGTCAGATAGTTTAAGCTGTTTAACTGTTGAGTTAACACTTGATAGAATCTAATTATTTTATTGTTAGTCTTTCGTAAAGTGCTTCATATTGTGGCAGAATTGCTTCAATCCCAAAATTTAAAGAATGTTGATAGGCCTGTTGTTTATACTTGCTTAGTGTTGAATCATTATTTAAAATTTTAATCCCTTTTGATGCCATATCCTCAATGTTACCAACATTGCTCAAATAACCTGAATAACCTTGTTTGTTAACTTCAGGAAGTCCGCCAGAATTAGTTGAGATGACGGGCACAGAACTTGCTAGCGCTTCAAGTGCAGAAAGCCCAAAGCTTTCAGTTTCTGAAGGTAAAACGAATAAGTCTGAGTGATGTAAAACCTCATTTACATTCTGAATTTTGCCAACCATTTTTACATCATCACAAATATTTAGTTCTCTACATAATTGTTCAAGGTGTAAACGTTCAGGTCCGTCACCAACTAATAATAATTTGGATGGTACTTCTTCATTTATTTTTTTGAATACTTTCAAAACATCATCAACTCGTTTTACTTTTCTAAAGTTTGAAATGTGTGTAATTATTCTTTCGTTATTTGGAGCGAATTCTTTTCTTAAGCATCTTACATCTGCCTCTTTTGCGTAGTTAGTATGACGAATAAAATTAGGAATAACTTCAATATTATTAGTGATTTCAAAATGGTCTAATGTGTCTAGTTTAAGGCTTTCAGAAACAACTGTTACAGCATTAGAGTTGTTGATGCTGAAGGTAATAACGGGTTCAAATGAAGGGTCTTTTCCTACTAAGGTAATGTCAGTGCCATGAAGTGTAGTAATAAATGGGATTTCAATACCTTGCGATTTTAAAATTTGCTGCGCAAAATAGGCTGCTGAGGCATGTGGGATGGCATAATGTACGTGCAGTATGTCTAGGTTTTCATGAGTAGTTACATCCACCAATTTGCTAGTAAGAGCTAATTCATATGGTTGATAGTCGAAAAGAGGGTAGTCAAATATGGCAACTTCGTGATAGAAAATATTTTTTTGATAAATATCTAGTCTAACCGGTTGAGCGTAAGTTATAAAGTGTACTTCATGGCCTTTTTTTGCTAGTTCTTTTCCGAGTTCTGTGGCTACAATTCCACTTCCACCATAGGTTGGGTATAATACTATTCCAATTTTCATTTTAGTCAGTTGTCTTTTGTTGTACAAAAATAAGTGATTAAAATAGACTTCGAAGGTATCTGAATTCCAATTATCATTTTATTTCACAAATTCAATACAGTGTAGAATACAATAGTGCAAGGATTATTTTACCGCGTTATAAATGGCATTTTGAATATCAGTACGGATATTTTTCTTTGTGATCAACCAGTTGTTAGCATCTGGATAAACCCGATTCGATAAGAATACATAAACTATGTTGTGTTCTGGATCTGCCCAGGTAATAGTTCCTGTAAAGCCTGAGTGTCCAAAGCTTTCAAGTGAGACCTGTGGGCAAGTTGGACCACCATTTAATGATCTTACAGGCTTGTCGAATCCAGCACCTCTTCTATTTGTTGGACAGAATTGACATTTCGTAAAATCAGAAATAATGGCAGAGTCTAATATTTGTTCTCCTCCATATTTTCCATTATTTATGAGTGTGTACATGAGTATACCTAAGTCTAATGCGTTCGAGAATAAGCCGGCGTGACCACCAACACCACCAAGCATAGCAGCTCCCGGATCATGCACATATCCATGAATAAGTTGCTGCCTGAATATTGTGTCATTTTCAGTTGGTGTAATTTCCGATAATTTGAATTTTTGTCGAGGATGATAAGTGATACGTTGCAATCCAATTTGGTTGAAAAAATTATCTTCAACATAGTTTTCCAATTTTTTTTGACCTTGTTTTTCAATTATGACTTTTAGAAAATAATAACCAAGATCAGAATATTTGTATCTTTTTTTACGGAGATCTGTTTTCGTTATTCTGTCAAATATGGTGTCCTTGTATGCTTTTGTAATGAATAAATGGTCTGCAACTTTGTTTGAGAATTCATTAGTGGAATCAGTTTTGTAATAAAAGGAATCCGGTTTGCCATCATTTAGCGTTCTGTAGTAAAATGGAATCCATGATACAAATCCTGCTTGGTGAGCCAGCATTTCTCGAATAACAGTATGCTGATATGGTGTGTTTTTAACCAATTCAGGAATATAATCACCTAATGTCTTATTGATGTCTATTTGGTTTTCATGACTTAATTTCATTAAACTATATGTTGTGGCAGCTATTTTCGTAATTGATGCCAAGTCATACAGGTCTGTGGTTTTCGTCTTATTCTTCTTTTGATAGGTATGATGCCCGAAAGCTTTATTATAAAACACAGTGCCATTTTTTATGGCTAGCACTTGACATCCAGGATAAGCTCCTATTTTTATTCCATTTTTTGCAAGCTGGTCGATTTTTTCAATTAATGAATCATGAACTCCTAATTCTGCTGGAGTACCAAAGTGCAATCGTGTAGCCTTTTTATAACTTAGGCCAGTGCCCGCAATAAATTTTGGAGTGCAAGTAACAGGTAGTTTACCCTTTGGGATTAAGCCTCCCAAAATCAATTCTCCGGCAGATTTACGAGTGTATTTAGTGTCTTGATAGGCGACAATTAATCCTTTGAGCTGGTCTAGTTCCTGAAAAGATTTTAGAACGTATGGGTTACCAAAAATGACAGAGGTAACGGATTTTTCTTGACACAGTTTTGCTTGCATTTGAATAGCTTGCAAAGTGATACCAAAATTTCTTTTAGGACTATTATTGGTTCTGTGAAAGCCAACAATAATTTGGTCATACTGTGATAACGATTTCATTAATTTCGCTTCATCAGTGCTAGACAAAGATCTTGCAATTTTAATTTCAGGTATTTTTTTGTATTGATTTAACGATTGGTAGAATTCGTTTTCCTTTGTACCACCAATATTTAAATAAACTATTTTTAAAGTGTCGAGTCTTTTTAAAGGAAGGTAATTTTCGTGGTTTTGCAAAAGAGTGATACTTGCATCTGCTAGTTGTCGATTTAAATGATCGTTTCTTTTTGGTGTAAGCCGTTCAACCAAATTTTTGGTATTAATTGGCTTTAAGTCGTGAAGACCAGACCATGTTTTGGCTTTTAAAATTTTTAAACAGGAAGCCTCAATTTCTTTTAGCGTAATTTGGCCATTAGTAATAGCCAATTTAATTTGATTGACTGCTACAGGGACATCTTCAGGAAATAAAAGGACGTCGTTTCCAGCCATAATCGCTCTGACATCAACTTCACCAGGTTGGTAGTATTTTGCAACACCTTTCATGTTTAAAGCGTCAGTAAAAACGAGACCTTTGAATTTTAGACTATCTTTTAAAAGACCATTCACAATTTTTGGTGATAGTGTTGAGGCTTGATTTTGAGTGTTGTCATATGCGGGAATATATAGATGAGCAACCATCATACTTGCTAAGCCTTCATTAATTAGGGCTTTAAAAGGGTAAAGTTCAAGGCTGTCCAATCTATCAACTGAATGAGTAATAATTGGAAGTGCCTTGTGCGAATCGGTGTCCGTATCTCCATGTCCAGGAAAGTGTTTTCCACATGCCATGACACCGTTATCTTGCATGCCATTCATATAGGCTAATCCTAATTGAGTGACTCTTTCTTTTTGTTCACCAAATGATCGATTATTGATTACCGGATTGTTAGCATTATTATTAACATCAATAACTGGTGCAAAATTGACATGAATACCCATGATTCGGCATTGTTCAGCAATTTGCTTGCCCATTTCATAAATTAACTTTTCATTTTGGATTGCACCTAACATCATTTGCCTTGGGTAGTATGTTGTGGAATCAAGACGCATAGAGATGCCCCATTCACCGTCAATACCTAATAGAAGCGGTACTTTACTAAGCTTTTGATAACTATTTGTTAATATAGCCTGGGCTGTAGGTGTGCCTTTAAAAAAAATCAGTCCACCAATATGGTGTTTTGTTATTAGGTTTTTAATTTTAAATACATGATCGCTTCTTTTGTTTGAATAAGCGGCTACCATGAATAATTGTCCTATTTTTTCATCAAGACTCATTTGATTAAAAATAGAATCAGCCCACGTGTTACTTTGCTGCAAATAATCAGGTAAATTTTGCGGATATAATGATTGAATTGATTTTTGAGGTTGTAATAAATTATAGTGGTTGCTAAACCCAAAAAAATGTGTAGATAATATGATTGTCAATATGAGTAAATATGGTGGTTTGAAAAACATTTTTTGCATTTGGTAAGTTGAATAAACGAAGTTATGTATTACTCAAACCATAAACCTTGCCAAGAGCTTAAACTTGTTCACATTAATGCGTGTAATTCTTTAAATTAATTAGACAAAAAAACTAACAATATTTAACACTACGTAGATTTTTAATTTGCGCATAAATAAATTATCTTTGTAGTAGGGCAATTCTTAATTAAAAGGCCTCTGTTTATGAATTGGAATAAAATGTCTCTGTTTAAAATGCCTTCAAAATCAAGGGATTTTAATTTTCATCCACGCTATTATGATGAGCGCAAAGAACGTTTAAATAAAAAGGTTGAATTGTATTCTGGTGAAAATAAGTCGGAAGATCGCATGCGGACAATTAAATTTAGAGCAGAACTTGAAGATAGCTGGGGGAATAACACTTTTAAAAAGCAGACTATTCGTTCAAATGTTCGACTCATAATAATTTTAGCAATTATTATTGCACTTTTTTATTATTTATTTGGAGGAATCGATAATGTGGCTTCAATGATTAAAGATGCAAAATAAATGGCTGATTTAATAAAGCTATTACCAAATCATATTGCTAACCAAATAGCAGCAGGTGAGGTTGTTCAAAGACCAGCCTCTGTTGTTAAAGAGTTAATTGAAAACGCCATTGATGCAGGTGCAGTGGAAATTAATTTGGTGGCTAAAGATGGTGGTAAAACATTGATCCAAGTTATTGATAACGGTTGTGGAATGTCCGCAATTGATGCAAGAATGAGTTTTGCTCGTCATGCAACATCTAAAATTGAAACCGCTGAAGATTTATTTCAGTTGCAAACTAAAGGCTTTAGAGGCGAAGCATTGGCATCAATTGCTGCAATAGCACATGTTGATTTAAAAACTAAATTGCATGACCAAGAATTAGGTACAGAAATTATTAATGAAGGTTCTAAAATTAAAAGTCAGGAACCAATAAATTCTCAAAATGGAACGTCCATTGCTGTAAAGAATTTGTTCTTTAATATTCCAGCTCGAAGAAATTTTTTAGGTTCAAATATTACTGAATACAAACATGTGCTTAACGAATTTTTAAGAGTTTCATTAGTTCATCCGGATGTTGCGTTTTCATTTCACCACAATGGTGATGAGATTTATCAATTTCCTGCAGTAGGGTTAAGACAAAGAATTGTTCACGCTTTTGGTAAAAATTACAATCAAAGATTGGTTCCTGTTAATGAAACTACTGATATTTTTTCAGTGAGTGGATTTATTGTAAAGCCTGAGTTTGCAAGAAGTTCAAGAGACCAAATGTATTTGTTTGTAAATAATCGTTATTTTAAAGATCGATATTTTAGTCACGCTATTCAGGCTGCTTTCGAAGGTATGATTCCTTCGAATAAGTACCCTGCATACTTTTTGTATTTTACAGTTCCAACAGAATCGATTGATGTCAATGTACATCCAACAAAAACGGAAATAAAATTCCAAAATAATAAAGAAATCTATGCCATTCTGCGGAGTGCCATTAAACAAGCGATAGGTCAATTTAATATCTCTCCAAGTATCGATTTTGATGCTGAGCAAACATTTGACACACCAAGTCCAAAATTAGGTGACAAAATTGAAGTTCCAACGGTTAAAGTAGATCCTGATTTTAATCCGTTTGATACCCGTCGAGCTGTTAATATTGGTGCAAAAGTCAATTATCAAAGCAATTCTAATACTAATCATGCTCTCCGACCAGAACCTAGCCAATGGGAAAATTATTATGAGAATATTAGTGGGCCTGCTGATGATTCAGAAAACATTGTTATTGCATCAAAAATTGGGGGTGAATTTGAAAGCACCACAAAAGCACCTTATCAACTTCATTCAAAATACATTTTAACAACCATTAAAAATGGTTTGATAATGATTGATCAATATCGTGCTCATGCTCGAATTTTATTTGACAAATTATTAGTTGAATGGGAGAGTAGTGTTCGAAAATCTCAACAATTGTTATTTCCCGAAGAATTTGAAATTTCAGCGACAGATATTGTTTACTTTAAAGAAATGGCAGAAGATTTAACCCTAATTGGGTTTGATTTTGAATTAGTATCGGATAAAAAAATTATTATTTCAGGAACACCTGTTGAACTAAAAGGATATCAATCAAAAACAATTATTGATCAATTGGTGGCGGAGTTTAAAGAAACAGAGCAAAAAACGGATATTAATATTGCAGAGCTTGTTTTAAAATCGGTAGTTTCTGCAACCGCAATAAAGGGCGGAACACAACTAGGGTTGGAACAAATGCAGCATATTATTGATGAATTATTTGCTTGCGAAAATCACATGACATCACCTCATGGAAAACCAATTATGGTGACTTATACACTTGACGAAATCACAAAAAAATTTAATTAAATATGTTGCAAAACTTATTCAAAAATATTCCAACAATCACAAAAAATTTATTAATAATTAATGTGTTGTTCTTTTTAGCAACTTTTTTGTTTCAAGCCAGAGGTATTGATTTGAAGCAAATGCTAGGCATGCATTATCCTTCTTCTCAGTTTTTTGAGCCGTATCAAATCGTCACCCATTTTTTTATGCATGCTGATATTATGCATATCTTTTTTAATATGTTTGGCCTGGTTATTTTAGGAAGCCATTTAGAAAGGGTTTGGGGTGAAAAAAGGTATTTAATATTTTATATTATCACCGCATTGGGAGCGGCTTTCCTTTATTCTGTAGTTCAGGGCTTTGAAGTTTATGCAGCAACGGGAGAAATTTTCCCTAAATTAGACATTAATAATATTAAAATTATAGGTGATCAAATAAGCTATAATTATTCTCCTGGTCTGCCAGGATATGGAGATGTTTCGCATATATATCTAAGTAATTCTTTGGGAGCTAGTGGTGCAATTTATGGACTAATTATGGCATTCGCAGTTCTATTCCCTAATACGGAATTTATGCTTATTTTTCCTCCAATTCCAATTAAGGCTAAATGGATGGCTGTTGGCCTAGCTGGTATAGCAATTTATAGTGGTTTCCAAAATAATCCAGGTGATAGTGTAGCACATTTTGCTCACTTAGGAGGAATGTTATTTGGATTTATTTTAGTTAAAATTTGGCAAAAAGATAAAACTAAGTTCTATTAAAATGAGTCAGTTAAATCTAATCGATAGAATAAAATATGAGTTTAAGCAAGGGAGTAACCTAAAGGTACTATTACTTATTAATGTCATTGTTTTTGTTTTTTTCGAATTGCTATGGATTCTCACGAAACTGTTCAAAGTTCCTGATGTCTATTCAGTGATTAGAAATGCTACGGCATTGCCTGGTACATTGTTTGAAATTGTATATAAGCCTTGGAGCATTTTTACCAGCTTATTCACCCATGCTGATTTTTATCATATTGCTTTGAATATGCTTATGTTTTATTTTGTAGGACAACTATTCTTGACTTATTTTAATGAAAAGAAGCTAGTTTTAACCTATGTATTAGGAGGTATAGCAGGTGGGGTAATGCATATACTATCATATAGTATTCCGTATTTGCAGGATTTAGATCCTGCTTCTACGATTGGAGCTAGTGGTGCTGTATATGCCTTTTTTGGAGCTATTTTATTCTATCGCCCAACCGTTAATGTTCAGTTATTTTTTGGAATTAATATTCCTTTCTGGATTTTGGCTTTGTTTTTTGTTTTAGGAGATTTTGCCGCTTTAACCCGTCTTGATGGAATCGCCCATTTTGCGCATATTGGAGGTTTTTTATTTGGTATAATTTCTATGATTAATGTTGATAAAAATGACCAATTTATGAATCGATTTGAACGGTGGATTTATGGTTTTGATTTTAAGTCAATTTTTAAAAAGAAACCAAAAATGAAAGTTTACCGAACGGATGATTATCGTAAAATGAATGATGATCAATATCGTAATGCCAAAGCAGCAGAACAAGAACGAGCAGATGCCATTTTGGATAAAATTTCAAAAGGAGGTTATGATAGCTTGAGTAAATCAGAAAAATCGTTTTTATTTAAATTTGGGAATGACAAAAAAAGCTAAAAAATCTGCTCATTTTTTCTTGAAATTTTTGTTCTTTTTCAATGTCATTATTGGTTTAGGTTTGCTTGGAGCATATCTTAGTACTCATTTTTCACCTAACACTATTCCATACATCTATTATTTAGGGTTGGGTTATCCAGTATTAATTGGTTTAACTATTGCTTTTTTATGTTTTTGGTTAGTTTTTAGAAGAAGATACATTTGGTTTAATCTTATAATTATAATTGTTGGATGGAATCACCTGAATCATTTTTTTGCATTTAATATTTCAAGTAATGCCCCTACTGCTAATAGTATAAAGGTTCTGTCATATAATGTAAGAATATTCGATCTTTATAACAAAAAAGAAAAACGTAAAAGTTCTCGAGATGGAATTTTTAATTTTTTATCAAAAGAATCTTCCGATATCACATGCTTTCAGGAATTTTATCATCAAGATGGTAGTACTGAATTTGTAACTAGAGATACCTTGTTGAAAATATTGAGAACCCCATTTTTTCAGGAGAGATACACACATAAAATGCTAGGAAATAAGTATTTTGGTTTGGCAACTTTTAGCAAATACCCTATTGTTAGTTCAGGAGAAATAGGTTTTGACAACGATCCAAATAATTTTTGTATTTATTCAGACATTAAGCGAGGCGAGGATACTTTTCGAGTGTATAATGCCCATTTAGGTTCAATTCGATTACAAGATAAGGATTATGCCTTTTTTGGTGATCAAGAAACTGGAAAAATTTATCAGCGAAACGAAGAAGAGCAAATGATTTTAACAAGATTGAAATTGGCTTACGAAAAACGAGCAGTACAAATAGAAAAAGTAACAGATCATGTTAACGGATCACCCTATCCAGTTATCTTTTGTGGTGACGTCAATGACACACCTGTTTCATATTGTTATCGACAGTTAAATAAATCAATGAATGATGCTTTTGTTCATTCTGGAAACGGTATTGGAACGACCTATATAGGTAAAATTCCTTCCAACAGAATTGACTACATTTTTTATACTGACCCGTTTTCAGCTAGTCAGTTTAAGACACATGATGTCGCATTCTCAGACCATAAACCGATTTCAACTGTAATTAATTTCTAATTTTGAAACTGAATGTGCCCAAAAACCGTTAATACTTAATAATAATTAGTTAAATAAATTTAAGATGAAAGGAATAATACTAGCAGGAGGTTCGGGAACGAGATTGTATCCTTTGACAAAAGCTGTATCGAAGCAGATTCTTCCGATATATGATAAACCTATGATCTATTATCCTTTATCTGTTCTGTTGCTAGCAAATATTAAGGAAGTTCTAGTCATTTCAACCCCTAGAGATATTGAGGTTTTTAAGGAGCTATTAGGCAACGGAAACCACCTAGGAATTGATATTTCGTATAAAGTTCAACCATCTCCTGATGGACTCGCGCAAGCATTTATTTTAGGAGAAAAGTTTATTGGTAGTGATAACGTTTGTTTGGTTTTGGGTGATAATATCTTCTATGGTTATGGTTTACCGAAAATATTAGAAAGATCAGCTAGTATTAAAAATGGAGCTACAGTGTTTGGATATTATGTAAATGATCCTGAGAGGTACGGAGTTGTGGAATTTGATGATGATAGAAAGGTGATTGGTTTAGAAGAAAAACCATCCGATCCAAAGTCAAATTACGCGGTTACCGGACTTTATTTTTACGATAATTCTGTTATAGAAAAGGCTAAAAAATTAAAGCCATCTGCTAGAGGCGAATTAGAGATAACTGATTTAAATAAACTCTATTTAGCAGAAGGTACACTTAACACTGAGTTATTGGGAAGGGGGATGGCATGGCTAGATACAGGTACACATGATTCATTAATTCAAGCATCCAACTTTATTGCATCAATAGAACAAAGACAAGGCTTAAAAGTAGCTTGCTTGGAGGAAATAGTATATCGAAAAGGTTATATCACTGACCAAGCACTTGCAGATTTAGCACAGCCTCTTAAAAAGAATCAATACGGTCAGTATTTATTAAAATTATTAGATAAAAATAAACAAGCATTTTAACAAAAGATTATGAAAAATATTTTGATTAACAGTTTAAACGGATTTGCTGTATCGGACATACCAATGTTTGTTTTTCAATTACTAGTTGCCCTACTTTTAATTAGGTTAGTACAAATAGTTTGGTCGAAGAAAAGGAATTTGGCATTAAATAATACCGTTCTTATCATTGGTTTAGCTTTTACTTTCATGGCTATTTTAGCAAAATATTCGTTGCCTTTCGCTGTTCTTTCACTAGGTGTATTACTTTGGATGGGTAAAAAAGATAACCAATCGGATAGTGAACGTTTGTTGAATTTAATGGTAGGATTAATAGGGGTTGGAGTTGGATCCTTTAATATAGTATTGACTATGATTGTCACTTTTTTAATGCTACTTATTATTTGGTTTGTGAGCAATAAAAATAATGCATAGGTATCTATTAAAAATAGACATTTTTTCAATAATGCTGCTGATTGGCATTATTGCTCTTTATGGCTTTTCGGGAAGCATAAGGGAGGATCTTTTGGGTAAAAAAAACGTCCTCAAAAAATTTCAATTATTAAAAGACATTTCACATTTACCTGATAGTAATGATGCTCAGTTGTTTTTGTATGACGAGAACTTTGAAATGTCATATTCAGTTAATGGTGGAGACTCGTATATACCTGCTAATGCTATCTCATACGAAAGTATTAATTTGGTAAATCTATATCATTATATCACATCTTATCGCTCTAAACCCGTCTTCGGCAATCAACCGAAAATTAAATCTGTTTTAGTAAAAGCGAAACATAAAACGAAAGATATTTTTGTCGAACCTGTACAAGTGACTTTCCCATTTAATAATCAACACGAAATACCAATTTTGAATATTGTGACGAGCGAAAAGGGGTTGTTTTCTAATAAAAGTGGAATTTTAACTCTAGGACAAAATTCATGGATTAATGAAGGCTATTATAAATCATTTTGGAATAGAAGTGCCAATTATAAAATTCGTGGAGATAGGGGTAAGCGGAAGTCATATTGGCAATATCTTGTTAAAGGGAAAGTTAAATTCGAAACTCAAAGTGATCTTCAGGTAAGTGGTAATGCTACTAGAGCATTTCCTCAAAAGTCATTTAAATTAAAGGCACATCAATTATATGGCAGTGAAATGTTCATGTTCTCTTTTTTTGGAAAAAAAGGCCTGAAAACTTATGCATCTTTAGTTATTCGAAATTCAGGAAATGATAATACCAAAACACTTTTTGCTGATATGCTAATGCATAAGTTGGCAAGAAAAACTAATGTCTTAACCCAAATGGGAAAGGCAATTGTACTATACTTAAATGGAAACTATTGGGGCATATATAATTTAAGGGAAAGACTAGATATATATATGATTGCCAAAAAAGAGAAAGCTAAACCAGAAGAAATTACAATTTTAGAAGGTGCTAATGGGCAATTGAAGGATGGTTATGAAGATGATGCACATGCTTTTAATAAGCTTATACTAGCAATTGAGAATGACACCCAACTTGTAAAATTTGAGGAGATAAGTAATCAGATAGATTTAGCTTCCTTTATAGACTATATTTTACTGGAAACTTATTACGGCAATGGAGATTGGTTGCATAACAACGCCCTTTGGTTCAAAGTTAAAAATGAAAAGTGGCGGTGGATATTGAATGACTTAGATTATGGTTTAGCCTATCAAGGTTCTGATAATGTGAATAGGAATTATTTTAATTATCTAAAAAATAATCGGACTGTCAATGCAAAATTATTCAACTATTTAATTTCAGATAAAGGTTTTAATAAGACTTTTAAGCAGCGAGCTATAGAATTAATGAATACTATTTTTACTGATAAGATAATCCGAAAAGCTTTTAGTAAAAGAAAGACAAAGATTTTATCTGAAATCAACAATCATTTTAACAGATGGACTGGAGGTCAAACTTATAATGATTGGGAAGCTGATATGGCGGCAAATCTAAGTTTTTTAATTAATAGAAAATCAATTTTTTTAAAGCAAATAGATAAATTGTAAATGAGAATTGCATACAAATATTATAGTCAATTCATTGCCCTAATGGTAGCCATTTACATTTTGGGTATATTGGTTCCTGAGTTAATATATATGCTTTTCCCTGTTGTTTTGCTTTTATTGGGGTATAAGAAGTATTTCTTTGAGTTGCTTATTATCTCTATTTTATTTTTGATTTTAGCTGATTATATCCCTATCCGAGGTGCTACTCGAGATAGCTTAAAATTTGCCAAGGATCTTAAAATTTTAGCGCCATTAGCATTATTTGGTTTTTTCATTTATCATAAAGAATCTTTTACACTGGATTATCGATTTATTATTCCATTTATCCCGTTTTTTATATTTGCCACTATTGCATTAATCTATTCAATTCGAATTGGAGTAGGGATACAAAAAACGGCATCTTTTATAATTTTATACTTAACTGTTCCACTATACGTATTATACTTGCATAAAACCTATAAGTCTCTTTTTTGGAATGGATTAATTACGTTTTTAGTAGGGATTCTAATTATTGGTTTAGTTTTGGGGGCTATAGTTCCAGATATTGGTATTCATGGCAGTGGTAGGTTTAAAGGAGCACTTGGCAACCCTAATGGAGTTGGAATATTTTCTTTTTTAATAGCTGTATTGTATATGCTAACCAAGGAATTGAAGTTGACAACGTTTACAAACCGTGAACGATTGATTATAGTTTTAGCTATATTTTTGTCAATTGTTTGGTGTGAATCTCGTAATGCAATTATGAGTATTACACTTTTTCTTGTCACCGCTAGATTGGTGAAAATTAATTGGCTGCTTGCAATTATTGTAGTCACTAGTTTAATTATATTTGAGGATAGTTTATTTGACTTGATAATTGTGATCATAGAATTTATTGGACTTGAGAGTTATTTCAGAGTCAATACAATAGAAGAAGGATCAGGAAGGGTTATCGCCTGGGCATTTGCATGGCAAGAAATTCAAAAATACTTTTTTCTTGGAGGTGGATTTGGTCATGATGAGAATATCATGAGACAAAATTATTATTGGCTAGAAAGACAAGGGCATAATGGAGGTGTACATAATTCATATTTGTCAATGTGGTTCGATACAGGTATACTAGGTGTAATAAGTTACTTTTTTGCATTACTCTTTAACTTACTTAAAAATATGAATGGTAATTATTTAGTATTTGCACTTATTGTTGCAACTGGTTTTAATATTAACTATGAATCCTGGCTGATTGGTTCTTTGAATCCCTTCACTATTTTACTATTAATTATTCTCAGTATTTTTATCTTCCAATTAAAACCAGATCGAGAAGTTACTACTATCGAAACGACTAAGACATAAAATGAATTTTAAGAAAAAACTAACCATTCTACTTACTATACTTTTTGTTATTTTATTAGCAGGCTTTTTTTATGCGAATAAGGTATCTAAAAAGTTTGGTTACAATGGAATTCAAGACGTTGCCAATACCTACATCATAAATAAAAGATTGTCAAAGACTGCCAATCCAAAAAGGTTGAAAATTAGCATATCATCAAGTGACTTTAATTTTATTGTTTCAAAAAGAGATATTGCTTTAGATAGAGGTGTTCAGATTAATGAAGGTGATAATTATGTGGATTGTAATATAGATTTTTCTGATGAAAAAAGCGAAGGTGAAATTAGGCTAAAGGGTCACATGACTGACCATTTACAAGGCAATAAATGGTCTTATAGAATTAAGTCCAATAGGCCTGTAAATGGTATGTATCGTTTTTCTATTCAACACCCGGGTACTAGAAATTATATATATGAATGGATTTATCATCAATTGCTCAAAAATGAAAGTGTTATTTATCTTAATTATGATTTTGTTGACGTTGAAATAAATGGAAATAACCTCGGGATTTATGCATTGGAAGAACATTTTGGACAACATGTATTAGAAAGAAATAACAAACCGAAAGGTGCTATTTTAAGATGGAATCCAGAATTATATTGGGATTGGAGAATTGATGAACTCCAAGGTAGCTATATTGATGAACAGTACAGTGCCTACAGTTCAAGTTTTGTAGAACCATATGACAAAGGTACAGTTAAGTCAGATTCTGATTTAGTGTCCAACTATCAAACAGGAGCATACTTATTAGAAATGTTCCGTCGGGGGGAGATGGTAACATCTGATGTGTTTGACATTGAAAGAATGGCAAGGTTTCACGTTATTATTGATTTAGTTGGAGGATATCATTCTCTCGACTGGAGTGATGTTAAGTTTTATTATAATTCAGAAACTAAAAAAATAGAGCCTGTCGGTTACGAGAGTTTTAGCATTCGAAAAACTGAGAAGATTGCAGGGCAGCGGGTACCAAAAAAATATGATAATATATCATTTAATTACCATGACAGACTTTTTTCTGATCCAGTTTTTTTTGAAGCTTATATTAAAAATATGGAGCGGATTGTTTCCGAAAAATATTTGCATGAATTTATGTCAAAAATTCAGGCAGACCTGGATGAAAAAATGGGAATTATAGGCATTGAATGGCCATATAGAAAAGTGAGTTTTGATGGTTATTTTGAGAATGTAAAACTAATTCGGAATAATATTCAATTGCCAAAACCATTTCATGCATTTTATGCCTCATCATCAAACTCAAAGAACGTTAATGTTTCGATAGCCCCTGTTTCTGACTTTCCAGTGCAAATAATTGGTGTTAAACGAAATGATAAATACAAAGCATTGAATGAACCACTTAATATACCGGCTAAAGCAAGGAATACTTATACCAAATACTTTAACTTATCTTTTAAAAACCCATTTAAAAATGATACTAAACTAACCTTAGTCGCCAAAATACCAGGAAGCTCAAGTACTTTTGAAGTGAAAATAAATGAATTTCCAGCATATAAAAATACCTTCTTAAGTGATTCAATACCGTACAACAAATCATTACCTGATACGTCAATTTTAATAATGAATGACAATAGGTGGAGGTTTAAAAGTAGAGTAACCAAACTGAATGAACCTATGCTAATTCCCGAGGAGGTTACTTTATTTATGTACCCCAATCAAATATTAACCATTGAGGACATGGGGCAATTGATTGTAAAAGGAACTGTAAAATTTCAAGCTATAAATTTTGATCAAGTCATAAAGATTTGTAGCAAAAAAGATGAAGGTATTATTGTAATGGATGGACAATTTTTAGCTAGAAATGTAGAGTTTTCTGGGTTTCCATTAATTAAAATGGACAATAGTAATGTTAGAATGATAGATTGCATTTTCTATGATATGACTTCTCTTTTTACTGAAGTAAATCATTCAGACATTTCATTATTTAGATGCAAAAGCGGCGGGTTAAAATCTTTAGGAATTTTGAATGAATCTGAAGTTAATATAGATGAATCTAGTTTTAGCAATGGAGAAATTTTAGCCCAATCGAATGGAACACTTTGGAGTATTAAGAATTCCTCAATTAATAATTTTAATCAACTAGTTAACTTAAATTACGGAAGTACTGCAAAAGTGATAGGTTGCCACGTTGAAATTAATGATACTATAGCTAAAATGAAAAATGGTTCAGCCTTTGAATCCATTAGCGGAGATTTTTCCTGCCAGGGACTTGGTTTTTGGTGGAATACTGATAGTCCAATACAGAATAAAAGGTTCTTAAAACTTTATAAAACTAAATTGTCGGGCATAAAAAAAGTTTCAATTGAAAGCTGATGAAAAAAACAATGTTATTATATTTAATATTAGTTACAATAATAGGCAATGCTCAAAAATCGCCATTTAATGGGTTAGAGATTAAGAATGATTCGACTGGAAATTACTCATTTTTCGTAAGCGGACATTTCCATGGGTCTGGAGCAAATAGAACAGGGTATCCAACGAATACTTTGCTAGCTAATTTGGATCAGTTAAACAACAGCGAATCAGAATTTTTAGTCTGTCTAGGTGATTTATTTTTAGATGTTTCCAATGATATTCCATTTTTTGAAGCGTCACTATTTAGCCAATTAAAAATACCACTGTTTAATACTGTTGGAAATCATGATTTAACAAAAGATATTTATCAAAAAAAATATGGAGAAACTAATTTCTCCTTTAGGATTGGAAAGGATTTACATTTGTTTTTTGATACCGAGACTGATAATGGTAGTTTTAATTCAGACCAATTAAATACGTTAAAAACTTGTGTAGCACAAATAAATAAAGGGCAAGTTAAAAAAGTGTTTATTTATTGCCACCGAACTATTTGGGTAAAACATTATTCATCACTTAATGGACTTTTTTCAGACAACACTCAGTCCGTTTTAGGGAATAATTTTTCTAGCGAAGTACATCCATTACTTCAAGAAATAGCTGAATTAACACCTGTTTATTGGTTTTCAGGTTCACTAGGTGATGCGCCAGCATCTTTTTTTTATCATGAGGATAATGATATTACCTATATTGCTACGGCTATAAGAGGTTTAAAAAGAGATGCCTGGTTAAAAGTATCTGTTAAAGAAGAAGAACTACCAAGTTTTAAAACAATTAGTTTAACAGGTCAAACAATGTTCAATTTAAAGGATTATGATGTGGAGTTTTGGAATAGTAATAGTTCTGAAGAACCATTTAATTACAGACTTTTGTATTACCTTTTTAAGCGAATGATTTTCCATCACTTTTTTTGGATTGGCGTTATAACAGCTCTGTCTTTTGTCTTTTTGATAAGGAGATGGTTAGTAAAACGAAAGCTTAGAAATGCATTAGCTGAGTAAGTCTGGCCGACGCTCATTTGTTCTTTTAACAGCTTGAGTCATTCTCCAATCCTCTATTTTCTTATCGTCACCACTTAAAAGAATTTCTGGTACTCTATGGCCATTATAATCTTGCGGTCGGGTATAAACTGGGGGGGCTAACAAATTGTCTTGAAAAGAATCGGTAAGTGCTGAGGTTTCATCATTTAAAACTCCTGGCAATAAGCGAATAATAGCATCTGACACTATTGCTGCTGCCAATTCACCACCCGATAAAACATAGCTTCCTACTGATATTTCCTTAGTAATATACAAATCTCTTATCCTTTGATCAACACCTTTGTAATGACCACATAGTAAAATTATATTCTGTCCGAGTGATAACGCATTCGCAGTACCTTGATCAAACAAATCACCATCTGGTGTCATGTAAATAATTTCATCATAATCCCTGTCGCTCTTTAACTTATCAATACAATCAGCTATTGGCTGAATAGTCATTACCATCCCGGCTCCGCCACCGTATTGATAATCATCAACACTTTTTTGACGGTGTGTCGAATAGTCTCTGATGTTATGTACTACAATTTTAGCCAATCCTTTATCTTGAGCTCTTTTTAAAATTGAATGACTAAAAGGTCCTTCAAAAAGGTCTGGTAAAACTGTAAGAATATCAATGCGCATTTGTAAAAATTAGTTAATTATTTTACTGTAACAAAAGTAAAATTTTGTATTGTATAATTTAAAGTAATCCGTACAAATTATATTTGGGAATGTTTAGTTTCCACATAATCAAATGACTATTATAGGTTTCATTGAGTTTAAATAAAATTTGTATTTTTGCTGCTCAATTATTTTCTATGATGAAATTAATGTTAATGTTTTGCGCTCTTTTAGCATGTACACACTTAAACGCTCAAAACTCTGATAAGGATCAGGATTCGTTAGATGCTCTTTTTGACAAGCAGGCGGCTGAAATTATTTTGGAAGAAGAGCAAAGAATATTTGATGCTAATAAGGTTGAATCTGATTTTGACGGTATATTAAATGAGCATGTACATCATCTTTTAATTGAAGACTCTACGTTGGAATTTAAGAGTTACTGGAAGAATGATGTTACTATAACCTATAACGAAAACCCTGTAAACCTATTAAAAGATACCTTATGGCTTTGCGTTTTAGATTCGATTCATGATGTTGCGTCTATTCCAGTTAAAAATGTAACTGTTACATCTCATTTTGGAATTAGATACGGTAGAAATCATAATGGAACAGATTTGGATTTAGAAACTGGGGATACAGTATATGCCGCTTTTGATGGTGTTATTAGGTATGGGAAATACCATCCTAATGGCTTTGGTAATTTAATTATAGCAAGACATTATAATGGTTTTGAAACGTACTATGCACATCTTTCTAAGCTATTAATAAAACCCAATCAATTTGTAAAGGCAGGAGAGCCAATTGGTTTAGGTGGTAATACAGGGCGTTCCTCTGGTTCACATTTACATTTTGAAATACGTTTTTACGATCAGCCTATAGATCCTGAACTAGTTTTTGATTTTGGTAAAGGAGATATTAAAAGCTCAAACTTTTTCGTTCATAGTGCAGTTTTTGAACATTCTAAGCCAAGTAATAGCGGTACTTCAACTGGAGGTACATCTAATTCATCAAACAGAAAATATCATAAGGTTAGGAGTGGAGATACTTTGTCAGTCATAGCTAAACGAAATCGTACAACGGTTTCTAAGCTTTGTAAACTGAATCGTATCAAATCAACTTCTACTTTGCATATTGGTCAGACTATTCGTCTAAGATAGACTGATAGGCTTTGCTCCAATGCTTGAGAACAGTTTTTGAACCAAACTTATTTTTTATCTCATTGCTAATATTGGATTGATTGTAGTCTTGAAAACTTTCGGACATGTCTAAAATTGCCTGGCATAGCGCTTCGATATCATTAGTTTCAATTAGTATCCCGTTACTTGTATCAACAAATGACTCAGGGCCACCACAGCGAGTGCAAATTACCGGTTTTCCAGCAATCAGTGCCTCAGCTACTGTCATACCGAATGTTTCAACATTTGAGTTGCAGATGTAAAAATCAAAGTCGTGCAGTATATCTTGCACTTCGACTTGTGTTTTCCGGCCAAGAAAAGAAACATCATCTAAAAGCTTAAGCTCTTTTGCTACACATTCTATTTTATCTTTATCAGGTCCATCACCAATAATAGAAAGGTGTAACCGTTTATTATGCTCGAGTGCTTTTTTAAAACCTCTTAGCAGACCGATAATGTTTTTTGTAGTATTGTTTAAATCTGATACCGAAATAATTCGAATACGATTTAACTTATCTCTTTTCGTATGAACATTTTTAGGCTCAAGAATAAAATTAGGAATTGTTTGTACTTCACTTTTAGTTAAAAGCCTTAATTTTTCTGCCAAGGGCTCACTAACAGCTGTAACTAGTGATGCTTTTGAGAGTGTTTTTTTATAAAAGGATTGATAAAGTTTTGGTAGTTTAATGAATTGTTCATTGAGATGACCTGACCAATGCTCAGTAATTAAATAAGGAATACCGTATTTTTTTTGAAGATTCATAGCCAATAATGAAGGTCGGATTGGAACATGGACATGAACTAAATCGGGTGTGTTTTTTATCTGCGCTAATCCTATTTTTTGGGCTTTTCTGTATTTTAACAAATGTCTCAATTTTTTAAAAAAAGTGACTTTTTTATATGTAATTCGTATTTCATCAACTAAACCAATCTTAGTTTTCTTGATTGAAAACCGTTCCTTAATATTAGCGTCTGATGCGACATAGATAACCGAGACTTTAAATTCTTTTGCAATAAGATTTGCATGATTTTCAATAAATATACCAAGTTGTGGATCTGTAATATTTGGATACCATTTTGGTAAAATCAGAATATGTGGTTTATGGCTATTCAATTACTTAATATCTAATTTAAACATCTGTTTATTGCCAATATAGCCAGTTAATCGGTCATTCTGATTAACTGGTCCTACACCTTCAGGTGTGCCAGTAAATATAAGATCACCTGTTTTTAAAGTAAAGAATTGCGAAACGTAAGTTATTATTTTGTTAATATTAAATATCATGTTTACAGATTGGCCAATTTGAATGCATTCTCCGTTTTTTTTTAACGAAAAATTAATATTGGCAAGATCTAATTCTGCCTTGGATATAAATTCTTTGGATACAAGGGCACTATTGTCAAAAGCTTTAGCAATTTCCCAAGGTAATCCTTTTTGTTTGCATTCTGCTTGTTTGTCTCGAGCTGTGAAGTCAATTCCTAAACCAATTTCTTCATAGTAATTATGAGCAAAGGTTTCATCAATGTGTTTTCCAACCTTGCATATCTTTACTACCAGTTCTACTTCATGATGCAAATCATTAGTAAATTCAGGGATATACATGTAGTTAAATCGATTAATGGCAGAATCTGGCTTTAAAAAGAAAACTGGTTCTTTTGGCAATTCAGCTTTCATTTCAACAGCGTGCTTGGCATAGTTACGACCAATACAAATTATTTTCATAAGAAAGTTCTAATTTTAGTATCGAACACTAAAATTAATCAATAAATGTTGGCTCAAACAATTACTTACTTGGAAATTTAGATTTTAGTTCAGACAATTTGTCTTCAAAGCTAGCCTTGTTATTTTCCTTTTTAATAGCTTGAATTTTGGAAATAGCTGCCTTGAGAACTTTTTTTGTATAATGAGGAAAATCATTATTTAGCATCCAACTGTGGTACCCAGGTTCCTTTTTTAGAATTTCAGCAACTGTTTTGTTTTGATGCTTGCCAAAATTATATATCAATTCATTGTCTTTATTATAGGCTAGTCTTCCACTAAAATCTGCAATCTTATTTTTAGAATTTTGGCTAAACTCAGCTAAAAATTCCATGTCATTTTTAAGATCAGAATACCGATCTAATTGCGCTTTTAGTACTTCGTATGTTGCAAAAATATCAGCTTCAGCACTGTGTGCATTTTCAATTGATTTCTGACAGTAAAATTGATAGGCAGCCTCTAGAGTTCGTTTTTCCATCTTATGGAAAATATTTTGAACGTCAACACAATTTCTATTTTCCATTGAGAACGCCTCATCAGCACGAACAAACTCTTCTAATAATAATGGAATATCAAATTTATTAGAATTATAGCCGGCCAAGTCTGAATCTCCAATAAAGGCATTTATTTTTGGAGCAACTGTCTTAAAGGTAGGCTCATCCTTTACCATTTCATCAGTTATTCCATGAATATCTATTACCTCTTGAGACATTTTCATTTCAGGATTAACTTTTTGAACAAGTCTTTCTTCACTGCCGTCAGAATTGATTTTAATAATTCCGATTTCAACAATTCTATCCTTTGTAACATTTAGTCCCGTAGCTTCAAGATCGAAGAAAACGATTGCTTTTTTTAGATTGAGTTCCATTAATGTGGTTAAAGTTGAATATATAATGCCGACATCTCAGGAATGTCAAGTTTAATTTCAACTCTTCTATTTAATTGACGATTTGATGAACTTGTATTTGGTACAGCTGGTTTTGTTTCACCGAACCAAGCATTATCCAATCTATCAGGAGCAATACCTTTTTCAATTAAATATTTATAGGCAACAAGTGTTCTAACTTGTGACAATGTAGTATTATATTCTTCTGTACCTATCCAGTCAGTATGCCCATCTAATCTTAATGTTGCGTTCGGATGATCTTTTAAATAGTTATATACGTTTTCTAAAATATTTTTACTCTTATCTCGTAAAAAGTATTTGTCAAAGTCAAAGTAGATGTTTGAAAAATCAGAAGATGTAACATTAGTTCCACCATTATTAATATTTGCATTTGGTACATTAGTATTGGTGGTTGTGTTATCAATAGTTGTTGTATTGTCGACTACAGTATTATTGGTTGTTGTGTTATCAATCACTGTATTGTCAACCAAAGTGTTATTGGCTGTTGTATTATCAATTACTGTATTGTCGACAACCGAATTATTATCATTGGATGACACATTGTTTGTAGCTAAATCACCTGCTTTAACAATATCTTTTAAATCTACCATATCTATAAATTCGGAATAAACAACATCACTTGTTTCAGCATCTAAATTTACTAGGTAAGCAGAAAATAGAACTTCTTCTGTTGGAATATCCATATTGTAAGACATAGTTGTATTTCTGTTAATTTCTGCTACTTGAACTGCATCCTCAGGATCATTACTCAATGAAAAGTAACCATTATTATCGGTCATTGAATTACTCTTAATTTCATTGTTATCATCTGCAATATAAATACTTGTTCTTGGCTTAGCTTTTTCATCTGAATTATTGTAACTCTGAATAAATCCTTGTATTGGAGATGTTTCGGTAATATTATTTCCAATAGCGTTTCTATAACTTCTCAAAGCATCTTCTTCATTTACTACAACTATATAATCGTCTTTCGGATTAATTTTTTCAAAGGCAAAATTCCCGTACATATCAGTTTTTGTTATCCTTATAATTTCATTATCAAGATTTAACAAATCAACTTCAATGTCAGCTGCATTCACGGTGCCATTATGAGCTATAGTTCCTTTAATACCTGCAGTAGAGTCTCTGAAACTTGTATTTGTAGCAATTTCATCCATTTGAAATTTTTCTTTAGTTGCAGTTTCAATATCGAAGAGTGCATTTTCAAATTTAGCTTTTTGGGCAACAACATCACCATCATCATTTTTAACATTGCTTATCGATATTTGTTGGAAAAGGTTATAGGACTCACATTGCTTTGGTACATAAAACTCTTCTGTATGAGCTCTTTCTAATGAAAAACCTTTTTGTGCGGCAACAAGTTCAAGTAAATAGGTCGCATCTGGAGGAAGAACCATGTTGTATTTACCTGTTAACGGATCAATAGTATATGTTCCCATCTCTTCGCCTGTTTCTTTGTTTGTGATTTTTATAATTCCACTCACAGGTGTATGTGTTTCTGCATAAATTGTATAACCATTAACATTAGTTGTAGGAATGTTTTGGCAATCAAAACTTGCTGAATATAGATCTAACTGACCATATGATCCTGGTCTTAAAGATGAAAAATACGCAATTGAACCTTCAGCATTTTCTACATAAAAAATATCATTGTCATTTGAGTTTATTGGTGCTCCAACATTTATTGGGTCGCCCCAATTTCCAGACTCATTTCGCTCTACTTTAAATATGTCATAACCTCCCATAGTGTTATGTCCTTTAGAGGCAAAGTAGAATGATTTCCCATCCGAAGTTAAGAAAGGTGCATCTTCATCATATTTAGTGTTTATTTGTGGTCCTACGTTTGTTGGCACTCCCCATGATCCATCTGGGTTTGCACGAGCTACATAGATGTCTCTACCGCCAATACTTCCTTTGGCACCAGCAGCAACAATATACATTTCTTGTTCATCTGCAGTTACAAAAATACTGTGGTTTGATTTTCCAATATTTGTATTTTTATTCATTTTCACCGGGATTCCCCATTCCCCGTTCTTTGATTTTTTACTTTTCCAAATACTATTTTCTTTATAGATATACAATGTCTCACCATCTGATGATAATGAAATTGGAGCTTCATGGCTTTTCCCACCATTTATTTCTTTATTAATATATCCAGAAGATTTATCTATAACTTTAGATTTTGACCATGAATCACCCGATTTTTTTGAATAATAGATGTCTTCATAGTATTCTCCATCAATACTTTTTTTGTTCGAATATGGTCTCCGCGAACAAAAAAGGATAATATCCTCATCTTTATTTAATACTGCAGAATAATCAGAAGAATTTGTATTTATATTATCTCCCATATTTGTTATCTCCGCAAAACGCATTACTTTTTTATCTCTTAAGTCTATTCCGTTATTGCAAATTTCGATTTTCCGAATTACATCTTCACTAATATTTGGACCATTCGCAGTTTTTCCATTTATTTCGTTTCTAAATAAATTGTAAAACACAATTGCCTTTTCATATTCACCTATGTAATGATTCACATCTCCCATATAATAGAGCAATTCAGGAATAGTATCGGTAAATGATAAATTGATAGCTTCATCAAAAAATTCTAAAGATTTTTCGCGTTCAACTTTGGAATCATAGTAAACAGCTCCAGCTTCAAACCAATGTTGAGGGTCACGACTGCCTCCACTTGTAGCTTTATCATAATATGACTTTGCTTTCCAATATTCAAGATCTCTTGTCGCTTTTCTACCCTTCTTAACCAGTTTTTTAATCTGCTTTTCTGCCAAGGGTTGAGCTTGTATAGAATTTGAATTAAATAATAAAAAGCAACCTAATAAAATTCCGAGTAGTCTTAACTTTTTCATAGGGTTTTCATAGATGTGAAACGTTTGAAACCACTATGCGTACAAAAAATGTTTGCTGTATAATCGATATTTCTCCGTAAGCAGAATAGTTTCATAAAGTGAATTATTCTGCTAAATTATACAACAAAGCCCCTCCTAAAATTAGGAGAGGCTCAAGATATCAACAACGATTTTTTTACAATTCTCTATTTATATCAAATTGTTCAAGGTATTCGGCGACTCGTTTTACGAACATTCCGCCAAGCGCTCCATCAACAACTCTATGGTCATAAGAGTGAGATAAAAACATTTTATGACGAATGCCAATTGTATCACCTTGAGGAGTTTCTATAACTGCAGGAATTTTACGAATAGCTCCCAATGCAAGTATTGCTACTTGAGGTTGATTAATAATTGGTGTCCCCATAACATTTCCAAATGTTCCAACGTTGGTAACTGTGTATGTTCCACCAGAAATATCGTCAGAGCTTAGTTTATTGGCTCTTGCCTTTCTGGCTAAATTATTAACTTGTTTTGTTAAACCTGTTAAGTTTAAGTTGTCGGCTTTTTTGATTACAGGTACAATTAAGTTTCCACTTGGAAGTGCAGTCGCCATGCCTATATTAATGTCTTTTCTTTTGATAATATTATCTCCATCAACACAAATATTAATCATTGGAAAGTCTTTAATGGCTTTTATCACTGCTTCCATAAAAATAGGGGTGTATGTGATTTTTTCACCTTCTTGTTTTTCAAATGTGCTTTTCACTTTATTTCTCCACATCACAATATTTGTTACGTCAGCTTCAACAAACGAAGTGACATGCGGAGACACATGTTTTGACATAACCATATGATCAGAAATGAGTTTTCTCATTCTGTCCATCTCAATTATCTCATCTCCCTCCATTGAAGGTACGTTTGGTGAAGAGATAGAAGTTGTATTGGGTTTAGTTTTGGTTGAAACTGCCTTTTCAACAGGTGCTTTGGTAGCACTTTTTACAGTTGCTCCTCCATTTTCGATAAATACTAATATGTCTTTTTTAGTAACTCTTCCTTTTTCTCCACTGCCAGCAATTGTTTCTAATTGTGTCATAGAAATGCCTTCTTTTTCAGCAATACTCCTTACTAAAGGTGAATAGAATTTACCACTTGGACCTGTTTTGTCTACTTGTTGAGAGTTTGTGGCTGAATTGGTAACTTCTGGTGTTACTTTAGCTTCAACTATAGTGGCTTCTGGCGTTGCTTTTTCCCTTGAAGAAGGTTCAGGGGCTGAGCTACCTTCAGTTGAAATAATAGCAATAACATCACCAACCTGAGCAACATCATCTTTTTCAAATAATATTTTGGTAAGAATACCTTCTGCTTCAGATGGTAGTTCATTATCAACTTTGTCAGTTGCAACTTCTACTAAAGGTTCATCCAAGTCTACTGTTTCGCCTACTTCTTTTAGCCAGTTAGTAATTGTTGCTTCGGTAACACTTTCTCCCATTTTAGGAAGTCTAATTTCTATTTCTGCCATTCTGAGTGCATCTAAATTTGAGTCCACAAAAATAATGAATTAAACTTATTTTCAATGGTAAAATCAGAATTTAATTCTTGCTTGTCAATTGAACTTAATAGCTTTTACAGGATTTATTTTAGTGATTAAATAGCTAGGAATTAAAAGTATTATCAAACATGTAATGATGGTTAGAATGTTAATAAAAAAAATATTAACCAAATTAAAACTCACTGGTACGGTGTCCAAATAATAAATTTGAGGGTCAAGTGGCAGAATATTAAAGTATTGCTGAATTATAATAAAACCAATTCCTATAATATTGCCCCAAAGTAGCCCCTTACCTAGTAATAAGAGAGCATTATAGATGAAAATTTTGCGAATTGACCAATTTGTAGCACCTATTGCTTTTAAAATTCCTATAAAATTCGTTTTTTCAATAATTACAACTAAAAGTGTAGTCACCATATTAATCAACGAAACAATTAACATCATTACTATAATTACAATAATATTCATATCCAGAAAATTAAGCCAAGCAAATATCTCCACATATAAATCAGTTACTTTTGTTGTTTTTAGCTCGAATGGAATGTCTTGGTAAATAATATCATCTAAATCATCAAGGTTTTCCCAATTTTTAATTAGTATTTCGTATCCACCAATAAAGTGGTTTGATGTTCCTTTGCCATTTTTAATGGCTATATAGCCAAATGGCATTTTGATTAAGCTGTCTGAGATGTATTGTATTGGGTTATTTTTTAATAGTTCTTCGGTGCAATTACAAGCTGAATCTACCGTTATTAGTGCTGTGCTTTTATCCCATAGTTCACGTACGGATTCCTCTTCTGACCTTTTCTCGACTGAAGCTGAGAATTGAGTAGATACATTTTTATTGCCATTAATTAAGAAGAAGGTGTTAGTTGTTATTTTCTCATTCCATTTAAAATGATTGGGTGGTGTATTTCCAAAAGATAATCCTTTCAGTACAAACTCATTGTTTATACATGTGTCAATTACGGTTATTGCCGTTTTTACTCCCCAGTTGTTAATAGATTGCAATGCACTAATGTTTGTGAAAATAATTTTTTTATCAAATTCTTCTAACCCAGTTTTATATATACCTTTAATTGTAAAGTTTCTTTTTTTTGGTGTATTATTCAACACGAAATATGCACTTATTTGATCTCCAATTTCGTATTGTAGAAGCATGGCAATTTTTGATGATATGATAACTTCTGGTTCATTTGATGAAAAATCAATAAGTGAACCCTTAATGAGTTTGTCTTTAAAAAAAACCATATCATATGCTTTATCAATACCTTTAAAAAGAACGCCCAAAACATCCTTGTTCTCAACCGTGTCTACCAGGTTATTTACTGTTAAAATGGTAGAATGTGATTCACTTTGTAATATGGCTGGTTTGTAAGCGAAAGTTTGGAGGTGTTTGATATTGGGATTAGAAGAAATACTTTTTATAAGGTTAGAATCTACTTGCAAGGGTGATGATTCCATTGAAGTATTATCCTCCATATTGGTAATTTGCAAATGCGAACCGAATCCAATTACCTTCTCACGAATTTTATTTTGAAACCCTGTTACTATTGAAACCGTAATAACCATGACGGACAAACCAAGAATAATACTAATTAAGGAAATGCTAACTATTGGCTTAGAAATTCGTTGTTTAGAATTTTTAAAACCAATCAGTTTTTTAGCAATGTAAAATTCGGTATTCAATTTGATAGGTTTTGGAAGTAAAATTACAATTATTAAATTATTATATCTTAAATTTAGTTTTAAAATGAAGGTATTTCTTCTTCTATTATTTACAACCTCACTTTTTAATAAAATGTGGGCGCAAAATTCATTACCAGTTTTTTGCAATAATGAGGTTACAGTTGGCGCAGAAAGATTTGATGTCTATTTGGACAAATTAATAGGACAAAAAATCGGGTTAGTTGGAAACCAGAGTTCCTTAGTTGGGCGTACTCATTTAGTTGACACTTTGCTGAGTCAGGGGGTAGATTTGGTTAAACTATTTTCACCTGAACATGGTTTTAGAGGTGAAGCTGATGCAGGAGAAAAGGTGAGTTCTGGCATTGATCAAAAAACAAGTTTACCAATTGTGTCATTGTATGGTAGTCATAAAAAACCAAGCCCAAAAGATTTAGAAGGAATAGATGTAATATTATTTGATATTCAAGATGTAGGGGCTAGGTTTTACACTTACATTTCGTCACTTCATTATGTAATGGAAGCATGCCAGGAAGAAGGTGTCAAATTGATTGTTTTGGACCGTCCAAATCCAAATGGTTTTTATGTTGATGGCCCGGTATTAAATATGAAGTATAAGTCATTTATTGGTATGCACCCTGTGCCAATTGTTCATGGAATGTCAATAGGGGAGTATGCACAAATGATAAATGGTGAGGACTGGCTCGGTGAAAATTCTAAAGCAGATTTACTTGTGGTACCCTGCCTAGGTTGGAATCATACAAAATTTTATAAATTACCGACTAAGCCGTCACCTAATTTACCTAATATGCTCTCTGTATATTTATATCCTTCTTTATGTTTGTTTGAGGGAACTGTTGTAAGTGTTGGGCGGGGAACGGATTGGCCATTCCAAATCATTGGCCACCCGCAATTTAAAAATAGTCAGTTTTCATTTATTCCAGAACCTAACTTTGGTTCAAAAAAGCCAAAATTAAAAGGGCAGGAATGCAAGGGAATCGATTTTATAGAGTCTGGACTTAGTGTAATGCAGAATCAACATCAAATTCAATTGTCATGGTTTATGCAATTCTACAATGATTTGAACCTAAAAGAGCAATTCTTTTTGTCCAACAATTTCATCAATCTTTTAGCTGGTTCAAATACTTTTAAAAATTACTTAATTAATGGACTGACCGAGGCTGAAATCCGTTTAACTTGGGAACCGGCACTTTCAGAATTTAAAATTAAAAGGAAACACTATCTATTATACTCAGACTTTGATTAGTTTGTTGATTTTTTATCAAAACCGATTTCAAATTTTAATCTTTTCTTCTATTAAGTTAGCGCAATGATTGCGTTTTTCAATCCAATATTCATAGGTGTCAGAACTAATTTTAGATAATTTTATGGTGTCTTTAAAGTAAACGGCATACCAGTATGCGAAAAGACCAAAAAATGGAACAATAAGTATGATATAGGTCCATACTAAACTTGTGTATGTGATATTGAATATCGAATTTAAAATTAGGCATAAGGCGATATTAAATAGTGCCAATATTAAATGCCCTAAAATGAGTTTTATACCACTCCAAAAAACACGTCTTTTAAAAGTTTTTTCAATAAACTTTTTTAGGAATAAATAGGGTAGTAAATGATGAATGCCTCCTACAATAAATAGAGGAAGACTAACTAGAATAACACAATATCTTAAAAGGAGATTCGCTTTTTTTCCATTTTTACTGTTTAAAACCCATTGGTCTCTAATATTTCCTTTTTTTATTCCAGAAAAATAATCTTCTAAGGTTTGTTTCAAGTTTTTCCAGCTGATCTCATCTTCTTGAAAATTATTATTAATTTTTTTAGCCAACTCTTGTGAGTATCGCCAGCGCTTTTCGAGTGGTATCGATTGGTCAGATTCTTTATGTGCAATTCCCTTTTT
Source organism: Crocinitomicaceae bacterium (assembly GCA_045107045.1). GTDB lineage: Bacteria > Bacteroidota > Bacteroidia > Flavobacteriales_D > Crocinitomicaceae > Putridiphycobacter. The sequence continues at coordinate 11,957 of JBGCFR010000010.1, read as the reverse complement.
TGTAATTGACTGAATATGATTATGAAAGTCAGTTTGCTTAGGGTCTTCTAAATAAGTGAGCTGTGATTGCAGATTTCCAGTAATTAATTTTGTTATATCTAAAATTGTTTTAGATGGGTTTTCTAGGTACTGATCCTTATAATCTTTTAAGTGAATAGGGTCTGTATTTGCTACAAGTACCTCTGATCTAAATTCGTTTGGGTCAGAATAATTAATACCAGAACATTGAATTTTAATGTCAGCCTTCCAATCCGAAGCCTCCATTGCACCAAAACCAATCCTAGCCGGACCCTTTTTTAGCGGCTTTAAACTTCTTATAAAAACATCATCCGTATAACCTTCTCCAAAAATTAGGATTGACTTCTTTTTTTTTAACAAGCCATATACCTCCTGGAAAATTAATTCATTCTTTTCTGCAGAATCTGCACCGTTCTCTTTGGTTCTGTATATTGGAATCATATGTGCTGCCCATGTTAATGGATAGATCCATTTTTTAAAGATATCGCCTCGTGCTAAAAAAAATAGAATGGGATTTTGAAACTGAGCAATAACCCATGGGTCTAAAAAAGCACTAGAATGGTTAACTACGAATATGGTTTGCGCATTGAATTTCTTTGGAGTGTTAACAGTTTTTTTTTGTTTAAAAAAAAGTCTTAAGCTATAAAAGACTAAAATTTTTAATAAAAGATACAATGGTCTCATGTTGACAAATCTAAAAAAAAAACGGCACATAGGATTTCTATACTTTAGCAATTAAGTAGTATAAAACAGAATATTTTTTTACTATTATTGTTCTAAGAAATGGAAAATAAAGTTGCAAATATTGACACCAAAAAATGGGTTGAATCTTATTCGGATTATTTATTTAATTATGCAATAGTAAGGGTTAACGATTCTGATCTAGCAAAAGATTTGGTTCAAGATACTTTTATTGCAGGTTTAAAAGGTTTAGAGAAGTTCGAAGGTAAAAGTGCAGTCCGAACTTGGTTGGTGTCAATTCTCAAGAGAAAAATAATAGATTTTTGGCGTCAAAAGGAAACCCGTAAAACTGATGTTTTTTCATCATTTTTTACTGAAGGTAAAATGATGACTAAATGGAGTGAAAATGAAAGACCAGGAGGCAGATTATCGGAAATTGATTTGGAAATTGAAAATAATGAGCTGAAAACAGCTATCCTTCAATGTGTTGATAATTTACCTGAAAAATACAAATCCGTTTTTGTTGATAAAATGATTGATGAAAAAGATTCAGATGAGGTTTGTAAGGAAAATAATATTACACCGTCTAATTTTTGGGTTATCATACACCGAGCTAAAATGCAAATGAGGGCCTGTTTAGAAAAAAGTTGGTTAAATGATTGATTGCGAAGAAGCGGCTTATATTGTGGACACTATGCCCCATAAGCCAACAGGTTTATTGAAAAGATTAGGTCTAAAAATGCACCTTGTAATTTGTCCTGAGTGCACAAAATATGTCAGGGATAGTAAGGCTGTTGACCATATTCTAAGATACGTCAATCAGCATGCAGCAAGCTTAACAGCAGATGAAAAAAAACTAATGATTGAGAAATTAAATAATCAATTATCAGACTAAATTAACACCTGTATAATTTTGAGGTGAAATTTGCATCAATTCATTTTTCAATTCGTCGCTAATGTTTAATGACTGAATAAATTGCTGAATACTTTCTTTATTGATTGCAGCATTAGTTCTTGTTAGTCCTTTTAACATTTCATAAGGCTTATCAAATCCTTCTCTTCTTAAAATAGTTTGAATAGCTTCTGCTACAACAGCCCAATTGTCTTCTAAATCTTCATTTAATTTGGCTTCATTGAGTAACAATTTACTTAAACCTTTTAATGCCGATTGAAGTGCAATTAATGTATGCGCTATTGGAGTGCCTATATTTCTAAGTACTGTAGAATCAGTCAAGTCTCGTTGTAAACGAGAGATTGGAAGCTTAGACGAAAGGTGTTCAAAAATAGCATTAGCTATTCCTAAATTACCTTCAGCATTTTCAAAATCAATAGGATTAACCTTATGTGGCATGGCTGACGACCCAATCTCACCATCTTTTAGTTTTTGCTTAAAATATTCCATTGAAATGTAGGTCCACATATCACGACATAAATCAATCACTATTGTGTTGATTCGTTTCATGGCGTCAAACATACTAGCCAAATTGTCGTAGTGTTCAATTTGCGTAGTGGTCTGACTCCGATCAATTTTTAAAATGTCATTTACAAAATGATTAGCAAACCCTACCCAATTTTCTTGAGGAAAGGCTACATGGTGTGCGTTTAAATTTCCTGTAGCTCCACCAAATTTTGCAGAATATGGAACAGAGGTTAGTTGTTGCTTTTGGATATTTAACCTTTCCACAAAAACAAAAATTTCTTTTCCTAAACGTGAAGGGGAAGCTGGTTGTCCATGAGTTTTAGCAAGCATTGGAATGGTTTTCCATGCATTAGCATAGTCATTTAGTTGTGCAATCAAACTATCCAAAACGGGCATATACTCTGCAACCATTGCTTCCTTTAATGATAAGGGAATGGCAGTATTGTTAATGTCTTGTGATGTTAATCCAAAATGAACGTACTCTTCGAATTTTGACAAACCTAAATCACCCAGCTTTTCTTTTACTAAATATTCTACTGCTTTGACATCATGGTTAGTTGTCCGTTCAGTTAATTTAACTTTTTCAGCATCAGTTAATTTAAAATCCTGATATAATGCTCTTAGAGCATTAAATTGATCATTTGGAAATTCAGCCATTAAACCCACTTTCTGCTCAGCAAGGGCAATAAAATATTCTACCTCTACCAAAACACGGTACTTAATCAGGGCAAATTCCGAAAAATAATCTTGTAAATTAGCGACTTTATTTCTGTATCTTCCATCAATAGGAGAGATTGCTGTTAACTCGTTCATGATTCTAAAAAATTAAAAAGGCAAAGATAAGCATAATATCAATTACCCTACCTGCTTTATTAAGTCTAGTAATCTATTCGAGTAGCCAGCTTCATTATCATACCATGCTACTACTTTTACCATTTTTCCTATTACACTTGTAAGCTGACTATCGAACGTTGAAGAGTATGGACTTCCTATAATATCTCTTGATACTATAGGATCTTCCATATAGTAAAGTAGCCCTTTCAAGTCTGTTTCTGATGCCTGTTTAAATGCTTTATTAATGGTGTGAACCGTTAAATTGTTGTCCACTATAAAAGTCATATCAGTTAGCGAGCCATCTGGAACTGGAACACGAATGCCACAGCCTCCCATTAATCCGTCTAACTCTGGAAATATTTTGGTAATGGCTTTGGCTGCACCAGTTGTAGTAGGAACAATAGATTCAGCTGCTGCACGTGCTCGTCTTAAATCTCTGTGAGGCGCGTCATGTAGTTTCTGGTCTGATGTATATGAATGGATTGTGGTGATAAAACAGCTTTCTATATTACCAAGTGTTTTCATCACTTTTACCAAAGGTGCGGCTGAATTAGTGGTGCATGAGGCATTAGAAATAATTTTCTCTTGTCCAGTTAATATATGATCATTTACACCAAGCACTACTGAAGGAATTTGATCATCCTTTGGCGGTGCGCTTAAAATCACTTTTTTTGCACCTGCTGTTAGGTGTTTTGATGCTAATTTTTTGGTTCGAAATATACCCGTCGACTCAACAACAATGTCGACACCAAAATCTCCCCAAGGTATATTTTCTGGATCACGCTCATTAAATATTTGAATGGTTTTTCCATTAATGATTAATGTTGAATTTGATGAGTTTACAGTACCATTGAACTGTCGGTGCACGGAATCGTACTTAAACAAATGCGCCAGAGTAGGGGCATCTGCTAAATCATTTATGGCTACAATTTCTAAAGCTGAATCATCTATTGCCATTCTTGTAAAATAGCGACCTATCCTGCCAAATCCGTTAATTCCAACTTTTATAGCCATGTTTAAAGTTTTAGTGATACAAAAATACAGCTTAATTATTCGAAATAAATAAAAAACAGCTTAATTTATTAGTCGTAACTTTGTGCTGAAATTTGAATAGTTATGAGATTGATTGAAAGTTTGAATTGGCGGTACGCGACGAAAAAATTTGATGATTCAAAACAGGTTGACTCCAAAGATATTGAAGTGCTAAAGGAGTCAATTCGATTGGCTGCAACATCTTATGGATTACAGCCATTTAAGGTTAAAATTGTAAGGGATGCAGAGCTTAAAGAAAAACTTAAATCGGTTTCATTTAATCAATCTCAAATTTTAGAGAGCTCTCATGTATTTGTCTTTGCTCATTTAACTAAGGTAAAGCCGAGTTTTATTGATGATTATATTAATCTTTGTGCGAGTGAGCGTCAATTGAATTTGAATGACCTTATTGGATATAGTAATTTCATGAAAACTACAATAAGTAATTTAACTGATGATGAAGTGCATCAATGGGCAAGCAAACAGGCTTATATTGGAATGACTAATTTATTAACGGCTTGTGCTGAAATGCGAATCGACGCCTGTCCAATCGAAGGCTTTGAATCTGGAAAGTATAATGAAATTTTAGATTTAACTAGTAAAGATCTGTCAGCCTGCGTGGTGGTCGCTGTTGGTTATCGTGCAACAGACGATTCAAATCAGCATTTAAAGAAGGTGAGATTGGCTACTGAGGATTTGTTTATATAAGCTTACTCCAAGGTCATTACAAGTAATTAGATATTATTCTTCTTCTTTTATTTGATTTTTTTGTACAGCATTGGCCGATTTAAAATGATAAATAACTTGCAGCGGGTCGGATGAGGATTGTGCTGGATGCTTAAGAGGCAGTTGGTTTTCTAAACCATCTGTTTTCCAAAATTCTTCTGCGTAGTTTACCAATCCAAGTTCTTCTTCAATTTCGTATCTAAATTTATCTGGTTGAGGTAATTTTTTACGGTATAGGATAGCCAACAGTGCACCAACAAAAAAACCAAAAAAATGTCCTTCAAAAGAAATATTAGGGTCAACTGGAAAAATCCCCCAGATTAAACTACCGTAGAGAAAAATAACCAGTAAGGAAATGGCAGCAATTCTCAAATGCTTTGTTAAGAAGCCACCTAACATTAAGAATGATGTTAAGCCATAAATTACACCGCTCATTCCAATATGGTAATTGTCCCTGCCAAAAAGCCAAACTAAAATACCAGTACCAAGGAATATAATGATAAAAACCCTGGGGGCAATATTTCTGTAATTGTAAAACAATAACCATGTAAGGACAAACATGGGCACGGAATTATTAAATAAATGAGAATGTCCTATTGTGCTATGAATAAATGGTCCTGTCAAAATGCCAACTAAACCTGTTGATGTTCGCGGCAGAATCCCATATTGATATAGTTGCAGGTTAAAGGTAATATCGTATGCATATACTATTCCCATTACAGCAATGAATGAAAATGCTATAAGTAGCGTTAGTTTTATTATTTTTGGATGATGTTCCATATTGATGGAACTACCAAAAATCTCACCTTTTTTAATTAGCTGACAAAAAGTCTGAGATTTATTTTGCTGTAGACCTTAATTCAAAATGAAAAATCAACATTTTATTAATTTTTTAGACAAAAATTTATCTAAAAGTTCAGATTCTGATAGACTGGTTTGGGCAAAAAAAATAATTGATGACAAAATAGATCTTGTTGAATTGATTAATTATTTTTTAGATCAAAAAACTTCAAACCGTTTCTTTTGGTTATTGAGTAATATTGGTCAATTATACCCTGTTAAATTACATGGAGTTTTGGCATATATATTTGAAAATAGAGATCAAATTAATCTAGAAAATAAAGAAGCGACATTGGCTAATTACTTTTTGCTAGCTGGAGTACCAATTGAAAAGGAATCGGAAGTGATTGATCTTTTATTTGAATGGATAGAATCGAAAAAAATGAATGTGACGACAAAATCTAGGTCAATTCAAGTATTAAAAAATCAAGTGTTAAAATATCCTGATTTAGAAAATGAATTTCAAACATGCTTGGAGGACCAATTAGGTAAATATTCTGCTGACTTTGATAAAAAAATAAGAAAGGCTTTGTTGTCATTAGATTTAAATTGAGAATCGCAAGAATCAGATTTTTAATATCATAACAATAAATTAAATTTGTAAACTAAAGTTTGAGAATGAACAAGCAAGAACAAGTTGATTTTGACAGAATAGCGCGAGCTATTCAATATATTAGCGAACATATTAAAGTCAACCAACTTTAGAACAAATAGCTGAAACTGTTCATTTAAGTCCTTTTCATTTTCAAAAACTGTTCACGAATTGGGCTGGAGTGAGTCCAAAGCAATTTTTACAGTTTATGAATATTAACTATGCCAAGCAACTTTTGAGAGAAAAGCAGATGACCCTTTTTGATACTGCAGATGATTTAGGTTTGTCCGGTACAAGTCGATTACATGACTTATTTATTAAAATTGAAGGAATGACACCAGGTGATTTTAAAAATGGTGGAGAAAACTTGGAAATAACATTTAGTTTTTCTGACTCTCCATTTGGCAATACAATTATTGCATCAACTCAAAAAGGGATATGCCATATAGCATTTATAAATGATGAGGAAAAAGGGTTAAAAGACTTACAAATTAAATTCCCAAAGGCAAAGTATTTAAAAGTTAAAACCATTAATCATACAGCTGCAATTAATTTGTTTACGGATAACAATTCATCACCCGAAAGTTTAACAGTTCATTTATTAGGCACCCCGTTTCAACTAAAAGTATGGGAAGCGCTATTGAAGATCCCCTTGGGGAAGGTATCAACTTACGGGAAATTGGCCACTGAAATTGGTAATCCGAAAGCAGCTAGGGCTGTGGGGACTGCTATTGGAAGCAATCCTATTGCCTTTTTAATACCTTGCCATAGGGTGATTCAGTCTACTGGACAAATTGGAGGATACATGTGGGGACCTACAAGAAAAACAGCTATTTTAGGATGGGAAGCTGCAAAAATTAATGCTAATAATTGAACACCTGTGCCTAAAGAATTATATTTGAATAATGAATATCCAAAAAGAAGTACTTGATCAAATGGTCGCTATCCCGGAAGGATCTATTGATTTAAGAGATGATAGAACAGATGAAAGGTGGTTGGTTCAAATTGGAATATTTTCATTGTCTAAATTTCAAGTAACCCAATATTTATATAAAACAGTAATTGGAAATTTACCTAGTGAGTTTAAAGGTAAGGAATTGCCCGTTGAGTCGGTTACTTGGTTGGATGCTGTTTTATTTTGCAATAGATTATCTGAAATGGGAGGATTTGAACCATGTTATATTATTGGCGATAACAAAGAGAGAATTGAGTTTAAATCAACAGATGGTTTTAGATTGCCAACTGAAGCGGAATGGGAATATGCATGCAAAGCTGGAGATGAATCAGTGAGATACGGTGAAATAGAAAAGATAGCTTGGTTTAAGAATAATTCAGAAAATAGAACGCATTCAGTAGGAAGTAAAATACCTAATAACTGGGGTCTGTATGATATGTTGGGCAATGTTTGGGAATGGTGTTCTGATATATATGATGAATCAGTCTACGGTTCCTACAGAGTTTTTAGAGGAGGAGGATGGTGTGATCTGGATAGAGGAGTGCTTGCTACAAATAGAAGGAGAAGTCATCCACTTAAATTTAAAATTGACGACTTAGGATTTAGAATAGCAAAGAATAATTAAAACTTTTAAAATGAATCCGAAAATAGACCATATCCAAATCACCGTTAAAAATTTAAATAAAGCAGAATTTTTTTATGATCAACTGATGCCTATTTTGGGGTTCGATTTGACTAAGAAATCAAAAGGTAGGGTGGAAGCACATGAATTTGATGTCGTTGAATATGCGCATCCAAATCTTATTTTTGCCATAAATTCACCCAGAGCGTTATTTAAGGATGAAATTGTCCACCGACGAAAACCTGGCGCATTACATCACTTAGCATTTAAAGCTGTTTCTGAGCAGGAGGTTGATAATGCGTATACTCAAATTAAACAAATCGGGGCAAATATTGTCAACCCACCTAAACTTTACCCGCAGCACGGCAAATATTATTATGCACTTTTTTTTAAGGATTTAGATGGAATTAAGTATGAAATAGTATTTGAGAAAAAATAAACAAATATTTCACATTGAAATTCAGTTATTTAAATTGAACACTGTATTATTACCTAAGATTCTTAGGCAATAAATTTGCAATACATAAAACTCTTATGTATATTTGTCCTATGTATTCTTCAGAATTAATAAAAGGAACATTAAAAACTATTATCCTTAACCTATTGAAAGATGGGAATAAAATGTATGGCTATGAAATTACCCAAAAGGTAAAAGACATGACCTCTGACAAAATTCAAATCACTGAAGGGGCACTTTATCCAACTCTGCATGCACTCGAGAAGCAAGGAGATTTGATTACTGAAAAGATATATATTGGGAAACGCGTTCGCAAGTATTATATCTTAACAGATCAGGGGAAAAAGACAGTCCTTGAACGTGTTAATGAATTGGCTGATTTTATGAAAACCATGCGTTTTTTATTGGATTTAGATTCAACTGTTCAAAATGTATAATATATCTGATCAACAGGTAGATTTTATTTTAAATGATATAGAGAGAAAAGGTGTTGTCACTGAAGACGTCAGGTATAACATTTTGGATCACGTCTGCTGTATTATCGAAAATAAGATGATGGAAGAAATGGACTTTGAAGAAGTCTACGAGAATACTATTGCCGAATTTTATCTCAAAGAACTGAGTGAAATTGAGGTCGAAACGCAAAAATTATTAACTTTTAAACACTATTATGCTATGAAACGCACATTAAAAATAACAGGTATCGCTTCTATAATTCTCATTATTTTGGGAGTTCTTTTCAAAACCATGCATTGGCCGGGGGCTGGTGTAATTGCAGTATTAGGACTAGCTTTTTTTAGTCTTGTTTTTATTCCTCTAAACATTGTTCTCAAATTTCAAGATGATAAAGAGAGCAGTAATCGTATTATAATGACAGTTGGTATGCTTTCAGCTTCGGTAGCTACCATGGGAGTACTCTTTAAAATTCAGCACTGGCCTTATGCAAATACTCTGATGTTTTCGAGTCTATTGGTATTTATGTTGGTCTTTATTCCTGTATACTTTATTATTAAGTATAGAGATCCGGACACAAGATTTAACGCCATTATTAATACAACATTCATGATAGGTGCAGCAGGTATGCTATTTGCTTTAATTAATCTTGGCCCATCAAAAAAAATGCAAGAGATGAATGAAGAGATTGAAATGCATGAACCAGTTTCTGAGTTAAACGGAAAGGGTGGAATAATTATTTTAAAAACAGATAAGCGTTTATCTTGAGTATTTAATAAAAAAGGTGTGGATTATTTCGCACCTTTTTGTTATCTTATACCATTAAAACAAATAATTGAATGGATAGCTATCTAGAAAGTATAAAAAAGCAATTTACATATTATAAAAGCTTAGGAGAAAAGACATTTAGCCAGTTAAATGATGAAGCATTGTTTTGGCAGGCAAATGAAGAATCGAATAGTGTTGCTATGTTGGTGAAACACTTACATGGTAATATGATGTCACGGTGGACCAATTTTATGACTGCTGATGGTGAGAAGGAATGGCGACAAAGAGATGCTGAATTTGACAATGATCTACAAGATCGACCAAATTTATTGAAGACATGGAATGAAGGTTGGGAATGTTTGTTTCAAGCAATTGAATCATTGGGGAATGATGATTTAGAAAAAGAAGTTTATATTCGAAATATGGGACATTCTGTTGTGGAGGCTATTAACAGACAGTTGGCACATTATGCCTATCATGTTGGTCAAGTTGTATTTGTTGGCAAATTAGTTCAAAATGAAAACTGGGATAGTTTGTCAATTCCAAAAGGAAAATCTAAAGATTATAATGCGGAAAAATTCTCTAAGCCTAAAAGAAAAGAGCATTTTACAGATGATTTGTAATATGTAATTTTATTAAACGAAGGATTACTTGGATTGTATTGTCCAATGAATAGATAAAAAATTAGATTTATGAAAAAGTTTGTCATTCCATTTCTCCTAGTTGTTTTGATTATATCTATAGGGTCTTGCAAAAAAAAGAATACTGATGATCTTCATGCCGCCTATACAGAGTTTGATGAAGACCATTTTACAATTTATATTGAAGATGATGAGGTCGTAATTGAAACGGATGGTTTGCCAAATCATACTTCGCCCTACTGGTCGAATGGACATGAATTATATGTTGCTCCAACCGTAACAACTGAAGCAGGCATGGCACCAGGAGATATTGATGATTTTAATGGAAGTTACACATTAAGAGTGCCAACTAATCCTGAAAAAGCATCAAGCTCATCAGCAACAGGCCTTGGGGCAATAGGAATAGCTGTAAGTGGCTCTGTTATTTATAATGACGAAGAAGGACCAAATGTGCCTTTAGATAATGCTGCCCCATCATTAGATTATACTGGAGCACACACTGGACCGCAAAGCTATCATTACCATCTTGAACCTAAAGCTTGGTCGAATGATGATGATAAATTAATTGGGATTATTTCTGATGGGTTTTTCTTATACGGTAGAAAATGTAATTCAACAAATGATTATCCAACTGATTTGGATGCTTCAGGTGGACATACTAGTGTCACAGAGCATAACTCAGATGGTGAATACCATTATCATATTCAAAATGAATTATATTTAGATCAGTATTATATTTTATTTCCAGGAAATTATCAAGGCACATCAAATACGATCCAGTAAAGTATTAACCCTAATATTTTTGATGTTTTTATCATCTTGTCAACAAAATGATGAGGTAAAACATGTAAAAGAAGATCAAGAAAGTTTACCGCAAAGCGCTCTTACTTTGGATAAAATGAAGGGTGTTTTTTTGTATGAGGATAATCTTTATACCGGCAGTAGTGAACAGTTGTATTCTAATGGTAAAAAAGCGATAATAACAACATATAAAAATGGGAAAAAACATGGTGTACACAAAAGATGGTTTGATTCGGGCATGCTCAGTTTTGAGACCTATTACACTAAAGGGAAAAAAGATAGTTTGAGTAAAACGTGGTGGTCAAACGGTAATTTACGATCACATTATCAGTTTAAAAATGGAATTGCTCATGGTGAGCAATTGGAATGGTATAAAAGTGGTTCAAAATTCAAAAGACGACAACTTGTAAATGGTCAAGAAGAAGGACTACAGCAATCATGGAGGGAGAATGGAAAAGTTTATAATAATTATGAAGCTAAAAACGGTCGAATATTTGGACTGAAACGCGCTAATTTATGTTTTGAATTAGATAATGAAGAAGTACTATATGAAGATTAGATTTTCCGTTTTTTTTCTAATTCTTATTGGTTCAGCATGTTCCGAGAGTAAAGATGATGAGGTAGTTGATGATTTGCCCTATTATAACGAAGCAACATTCACCCCGAAATGGTTATCTAGCAATAGTCCAATTTTGGATACCTTTCATCAAATTCCAAATTTTAAATTAGTCAATCAGGATGGTCTATGGGTAACTGAAAAAACTTTCGAGAATAAAATTTATGTAGTTGATTTCTTTTTTACAACTTGCCCAGGAATCTGCCCTAAAATGACAACCAATATGAGTTTGCTTCAGTCTGCCTTTATTGATGATTCTGAAGTGCTACTCCTATCACATTCTGTAACTCCTATTAAAGATTCAGTTCAAGTATTAAAAGACTACGCCATATCAAAAGGAATTGTATCTAAAAAATGGCATTTGGTTACCGGAAAACGATCTGAAATTTATAAGCTAGGTAGGAGGGCCTACTTTATTGAGGAAGACCTAGGCATGGATAAAACGGATGAAGAATTTCTGCATACTGAGAATTTTGTTTTAATAGACCAAAACAAACACAT
>JBGCFR010000001.1:0-177798 GCA_045107045.1 Crocinitomicaceae bacterium | reverse complement strand
ACCAAATCTTCAGAAGTCGTAGGATTATCATGAATAGATTTTGCCCAAGAAATAGCAGCTTTTAAGTCATCGAATATTTCAAAAGGTTTCTGTATAAATAATTTTTCTATTTGTGCATTAGCAGCCGCAAGAGGCACCTTACCAACTACAGCAAAACCTGCAAGGTTTTTAATTTTAGATGTTTCTTTATAAATAATAGGATCTACAGAATAAGAGTGTATTCTGTGTGTGATATATACAAAATTGGTATCACGAAAATAAGTGTCAGCTAAATTAACCAATATTTGATTATGACTAGATAATAAATGAAAACCTTCATTAATTTCTACTACTAAATACGTGTCATGAATATAGACCGTACAAAAGTCATATTTAAGTATATCTGTCATGTTTTAGGATTAACGACATCTTAATATACAAAAAACTCCAATCTTTTAAAAATTGGAGTCTTAAAAATTTTATAAATAAGCTTATTAAGCAGTCTTTTCTGACTTTTCTATTTTAATTGTTAACTCATCTGCTTTAGAATCTAAATCCATAATAATTTTATCACCTTCTTGTACTTGAGAGTTAATAATCTCTTCAGCTAAAGCATCCTCAATATATTTTTGAATCGCTCTTTTTAAAGGTCTGGCTCCATATTGCTTATCAAATCCTTTGTCAGCAATATAATCTTTAGCTTTTTTAGAAAGCTTCAAAGTATAACCCAAATCATTGATACGATCAATAAGTTTTTTCAATTCTATATCAATAATTTTATTAATGTCTTCTTTTTCAAGTGTATTAAACACAACAACATCATCAATACGATTCAAGAATTCTGGAGCAAAGGCCTTTTTAAGTGCATTTTCGATCACACTTTTAGCATTCGCATCCTCTTGTGCTTTTTGAGATGCGGTACCAAAACCAACTCCTGTACCAAAGTCTTTAAGTTTTCTGGCACCAATATTAGAAGTCATTATAATAATGGTATTTCTAAAGTCAATTTTACGTCCTAGACTATCTGTTAAATAACCATCGTCTAAAACTTGTAAAAGCATATTAAATACATCTGGATGTGCTTTTTCAATTTCATCTAATAATACAACAGCATAAGGTTTACGCCTTACTTTTTCAGTTAATTGTCCACCTTCTTCATAGCCAACATATCCTGGAGGTGCACCAACTAAACGCGATATAGAGAACTTCTCCATATATTCACTCATATCTACACGAACAAGTGTATCTTCACTATCAAATAGTTCACGTGCTAAAACCTTGGCTAACTGTGTTTTACCAACACCTGTTTGACCTAAAAATATAAAGGATCCAATTGGTTTGTTAGGATCTTTTAATCCTGCTCTATTACGCTGTATAGCCTTCACAACTTTAGCAACTGCTTGGTCTTGGCCAATTACTTTTCCTTTAATAAGTTCTGGTAAATTTGCCAGTTTATTACTTTCAGTTTGTGCAATTCTATTAACAGGTATTCCTGTCATCATAGACACAACATCTGCAACATTATCTTCGGTAACTTCTACACGATGACGTTTTGATTCTTCTTCCCACTGTTCTTGAGCTTCTGATAAATCTTTTTCTAAACGTTTTTCATCGTCACGAAGTTTCGCAGCTTCTTCATACTTCTGCTTTTTAACAACAGAGTTTTTAGTTTCCTTAACTTCTTCTAATTGACGCTCTAATTCTAGAATTTGTTGTGGTACATCAATATTAGTAATATGTACACGAGATCCAGCTTCATCCAATGCATCTATAGCTTTGTCTGGTAAAAAACGTTCTGTCATATAGCGATTAGTTAATTTCACACAAGCTTCGATTGCAGCATCTGTGTAATCAACATTATGGTGTTCTTCGTACTTACCCTTAATATTATTTAGTATTTCTACGGTTTCTTCTACAGAAGTAGGTTCAACAATTACCTTTTGAAAACGACGTTCTAACGCACCATCTTTTTCGATGTACTGTCTATACTCATCTAAAGTTGTTGCGCCAATACATTGTATCTCACCACGTGCTAGAGCAGGTTTAAACATATTAGAAGCATCTAAACTTCCTGTTGCACCACCAGCACCAACTATTGTATGAATTTCGTCAATAAATAAAATGATATCATCATTTTTCTCAAGCTCGTTCATAACGGCTTTCATACGTTCTTCAAATTGTCCACGGTATTTAGTACCAGCTACTAAACTAGCAAGATCCAAGGTAACAACACGTTTATTAAAAAGGATACGAGATACTTTTTTACTCACGATTCTGTTAGCTAATCCTTCAGCAATAGCTGATTTACCAACACCAGGTTCACCAATTAAAAGCGGGTTGTTCTTTTTACGCCTGCTTAAAATTTGAGAGACACGTTGTATTTCTTTTTCACGACCAACAACTGGATCTAATTTTCCTTCTTCTGCCATCACTGTGAGGTCACGACCAAAATTATCTAAAACTGGTGTTTTAGATTTTTTGGAGCCTTTTTGTCCTGATTGGCTAAATGGATTTTCTTTTTCGTTGCCTTCGCTCACACCTTCATCATCTGAAAAAGATTCTGCTCTTGGCTCTATAAATTCGTCGTTTTCGTTAGAAATCATAAATTTGAATTGTTCTTTTACATTATCATAATCTACTTTTAACTTATTTAAAAGTTTGGTAGTAGGATCGTTTTCGTTTCTTAAAATACACAAAAGCAAATGCGCGGTATTAATAGAAGTACTTTGAAATAATTTAGCTTCTAAAAAAGTTGTTTTAAGAGCTCGCTCTGCTTGCCTAGTAAGGTGTAAGTTTTTTTTCTGGTTAGAAGTAATTGTAATATTTGGGTTTGCTGGACTCAATATTTCAACTTTACGTCTTAGATGGTTTAAATCAATATCAAGTGCATTTAGTATATTAATTGCTTTACCATCACCATCGCGCAAAAGCCCTAACATTAAATGTTCAGTACCTATAAAATCATGCCCTAATCGCAAAGCCTCTTCTTTACTAAAAGCTATAACATCTTTGACTCTTGGTGAAAAATTATCATCCATAATTGTATCCTTTCTGCATTAAAAATAATAAAAACATAATAATTTAGGCAAAAACTGTACCTAATAAGAATTTGTTTGAAGCTAATTGACGAAAAATAGTTGAAATCATCAAAATATTTAACTATATACTTATTAACGAATTTAACCCTAAAAATTGTTAATAAATATTCTGAAAATGATTAGTACAAGCTAGAGTAGGACTGGTGAAATTAGTATATTAGCTCGATTTGAAAACCTACAAAAAATTAACATAAAAATTTATGGCAGAAGGAGAGAAACTCATTCCAATTAATATTGAAGATGAAATGAAATCGGCTTACATTGATTATTCAATGTCAGTCATTGTGTCACGTGCACTTCCAGATGTAAGAGATGGCTTAAAACCTGTTCACAGACGTGTGCTTTACGGTATGCATGACCTTGGTGTTAGAGCTAATTCAGCACATAAAAAATCCGCAAGAATTGTTGGAGAAGTATTGGGTAAATATCATCCACATGGTGATACATCTGTTTACGATGCTATGGTTCGTATGGCTCAAGAGTGGAGTTTACGATACATGCTTGTAGATGGACAAGGGAATTTTGGTTCTATCGATGGAGATAGTCCTGCAGCTATGCGTTATACAGAAGCCAGAATGCGCAAGATATCTGAAGACATGTTGGCAGATATTGATAAAGAAACTGTAGATCATAAATTAAATTTTGATGACACTTTACAAGAACCAACAGTTTTACCAACTCGTATTCCAGGATTATTAGTAAATGGGGCTTCTGGTATTGCAGTTGGTATGGCTACAAATATGCCGCCACATAATTTAACAGAAGTTGTAAATGGAACCATTGCCTACATTGATAATAATGAGATAGAAATTGATGAGTTAATGCAACACATCAAAGCACCAGATTTTCCAACAGGTGGAACAATATATGGATACGATGGTGTTAAAGAAGCTTTTCATACTGGACGTGGTAGAATAGTAATGCGTGGAAAAGCTATTATTGAAGAAGTAAAAGGACGAGAATGCATTATTGTATCTGAAGTACCTTACCAAGTTAATAAAGCAGATATGATTAAAAAAACTGCTGATATTATTAATGATAAAAAGTTAGAAGGGATTTCAACTATTAGAGATGAATCTGATAGAAATGGAATGCGAATTGTTTATGTACTAAAGCGTGATGCAATTCCAAATATTGTTCTCAATAAACTATATAAATATACAGCTTTACAATCATCATTTAGTGTAAATAATATTGCATTAGTTAATGGAAGACCACAATTATTGAATCTAAAAGAATTGATTCATTATTTTGTTGAACACAGACATGAAGTAGTGGTTAGAAGAACTACTTACGAGCTTCGTAAAGCAGAAGAAAGAGCTCACATTTTAGAAGGTTTAATAATTGCTTCGGATAATATAGATGAAGTAATAAAAATTATTAGAGCGTCTTCTAACGCTGATGAGGCACGTTCTAATTTAATAGAACGTTTTAAACTTTCAGAAATTCAAGCCAAAGCGATTGTTGAAATGCGATTGCGTCAACTTACTGGACTAGAGCAGGATAAGTTACGATCAGAATATGATGAGATTATGAAAACTATTGAGGATTTAAAAGATATCCTTGATAAGAAAGAGCGTCGTATGACTATTATCAAAGAAGAACTTGAAGTCGTTAAAGATAAATATGGTGATGAGCGTCGTTCAGTAATTGAATATTCTGGTGGAGATTTAAGTATCGAAGACATGATACCTAATGAGAAAGTGGTTATTACAATTTCTCATGCAGGTTATATTAAGCGTACGTCTTTAACTGAATATAAAACACAGAATAGAGGAGGAGTTGGACAAAAAGCCTCAACAACTCGAAATGAAGATTTTCTTGAACATTTATTTGTGGGTACTAACCACCAATACATGCTATTCTTTACTCAAAAAGGAAAATGTTTCTGGATGCGTGTATACGAAATTCCTGAAGGTAGTAAAACCTCAAAAGGTAGAGCGATTCAAAACCTAATTAATATTGAGCAAGATGATAAGGTAAAAGCTTTTATCTGTACTCAAGACTTAAAGGATGAAGATTACATAAACAATCATTATGTAATTATGGCCACAAAGAAAGGACAGGTAAAGAAAACGTCTTTAGAACAATATTCTAGACCAAGAACTAATGGTATTAATGCTATTACCATTAAAGATGATGATGAATTACTAGAAGCTAAATTAACCACTGGAGAAAGTCAAGTAATGCTGGCCTTAAAATCGGGTAAAGCAATTCGTTTTGAGGAAGCCAAAACACGACCAATGGGAAGAAATGCATCTGGTGTTAGAGGCATTAGATTACAAGATGAGAAAACAGATGAAGTTATAGGTATGATAGCTGTTGATGATATGGAAAGTAATATCCTAGTTGTATCTGAAAACGGTTATGGTAAGCGTTCAAGTCTTGAAGATTATAGAATTACGAATAGAGGAGGTAAAGGAGTAAAAACTATTTCTATTACTGAAAAAACTGGTAATCTAGTAGCCATTAAAAATGTAACAGACTCTGATGGATTAATGATTATTAATAAATCTGGTGTTGCTATTAGAATGGCTGTAGAAAATTTAAGAGTAATGGGAAGAGCCACACAAGGGGTTAAACTTATTAATCTAAAAGGATCAGACTCTATCGCTGCTGTTGCTAAAGTTATGAATGATGAAGATGATGTAGAACTAGATGAAGAAGGTAATATAATTGCCTCTGAAAATACTGAAACTACAGATCAAAATGAGGATGGCACAACTCTTGATATTAACGAAACCGAAAACTAATAATTTATAATTTAACACTAACAAAAATGAAAAAACTCTTATTAATAGCATTAGCTTTTTCTATAAGTACAATTTCTTTTGCACAAAAGAAGGAATTGAAATCTGCAGAAAAAGCTATTAAGAAAAGTAATTATGCTGAAGCTAAATCGGCAATTGCACAAGCAGAAGCTTTATTAGGTTCTATGGACGAAAAATCAAAAAATAAGTTTTACTTACTAAAAGGTAAAGCATTATATGCTGGAGGAGCAGGAAGCGAATCTGATTTTGATATGGCAGTAAAGAGCTTAAAAAACTTAAATAATTCAACTGAAGCAAGTGACTTAATTAGTCTCATGATTAATACCTTTTTAACTAAAGGGAATACTGCTTACGAAAGTAGTGATTTTAAAACATCGTCAAAATATTTTGAAAGAGCTTATCGTGTATCTACTGCAGATACATCTTATTTATACTATGCAGCTTCTGCAGCAGTAAATGGTAAAGATTATGATAATGCTTTAACTTTATACAACGAATTAAAAGACCTGAAGTATTCTGGTATAGAAACCGAATCTGTAGCTTTTAATAAAGAGACAAACAAAGTAGAAGTGTTTGAAAGTGCAGAAATGCGAGACATCTCTGTTAAAGCAGGAACTCATATTAAGCCACAAGAAAGACCAACAGAATCTAAATCAGCTGAAATTATTAAGAATATAGCCTTAATATATGTACAAAAAGGAGAAGATGAAAATGCTGTAGCTGCATTAAATGAAGCCAGAAAACTCAATCCTGATGATTCAAACTTATTATTGACAGAAGCCAATATCTACTATAAATTAGGTAATAAAGAAAAGTTTCAAGAGTTAATTTCTGAAGCTTCAGCTAAAGACCCAAACAACGCTGAATTAATATATAACTTAGGAGTTGTATCTGCTGATTCTGGTGAAATTGAAACAGCAAAAAAATACTATAAAAGAGCTATAGAAATTGATCCTACTTATTCTTCTGCTCAAATTAATCTAGCAGCACTCATTTTAGCAGATGAAGCTGTAATAATTGAGAAAATGAATAACCTTGGTACATCTAATGCTGATTATGATATGTATGATAAATTAGAGTTACAAAGAAAAGGACTCTACAAAGAGGCTATTCCTTATTTAGAATCTGTAATGGAAACTAATCCTAATAATATACAAGCAGCTAAAACTTTGATGAGCATTTATAGTGCAATTGAAGAAGATGAAAAGTTTAAAGCTATGAAAGCTAAAGTTGAAGCTTTAGAATCAGGAGGAAACTAATATCTAGAGTTTAAAATAAAAAAAGCGTTAATTACTAATTAACGCTTTTTTTTATATAATTTTTTTAATGACTCGTAGTTTGTGTGTATGAATACCCTTATCTATGTTGTAAATTCCTGAATGATCTAATCTGTCAATTCTAACTTTTCCGTGTGCATGTATAATGTAATTATCTTTCATGATTATACCAACATGTATAATATCGCCTTCATTATTATCAAAAAATGCTAAATCACCAGGTTCACTTTCTTCTATAAAACTTAAAGCTTCGCCTTGAGTGGCTTGTAATGAAGCATCTCGTAATAAACTATAACCATTCAATTTATAAACCATTTGCGTGAAGCCAGAGCAATCAATACCAAATGGTGTTTTACCTCCCCATAGGTAAGGTGCATTTAGATACATAAAAGCACTTTCAATCAAATTACTTTTAGACTGTTTATCTGTTATAGATTCACCATCGTAACTATGGTTGAGTAATTCGAGTCCATTTAATGTAGAACCTAAAGGTATTGAGTAGAGATTCTTATTTTCATCTTGGATAAACTCAATTAAGTCTTTAGATAATATTAACTCACTATTATTTATAGTGTCATAATTTTCTTTATCAATCTCAAGATATTGTTTATTATCAATCCAACCTTCATACTTATCAAAAGTTAATCGGATTCTGCTCCAATTTTTACGCCTTTCAAGGACTTTAAAATGATCACCATACAATACTTGTGAGATTAATTCACTTTTGTCTGAAGCTTCTGCTCGAAGAGGAACAATGCTTAAATTACAAATTCCGTATTGCATTTAATAAATATTAGTTGCGCTCTATAATTACAGCAGAAGCACCACCTCCACCATTACAAATAGCAGCTGCTCCAATTTTTGCATTATTTTGCTCTAAAACGTTTAGTAACGTTATTAGTATTCTAACACCAGAACAACCAAGTGGATGTCCTAAAGATACTGCACCACCATTAACATTAACTGTGCTATCATTTAAACCAAGAATTTTCATATTAGCCAAGCCTACTACAGAAAAAGCTTCATTAAACTCAAAATAATCAACATCATCAATACTGATATTTGCACGATTTAGAGCTTTTGGTAACGCTTTTGCTGGTGCAGTAGTAAACCATTTTGGTTCATGAGCGGCATCTGCATAACTCTTTATAGTTGCTAGTGGTTTTAGTCCTAATTCATCTGCTTTATCTTTACTCATTAAAACCATTGCACCAGCACCATCATTTATTGTAGAAGCATTTGCAGCAGTAACAGTACCATCTTTTGTAAACGCTGGTCTTAAAGCTGGAATTTTTTCCATTTTTACATTGGTAAATTCTTCATCTTTACTAACTATAATTGGTTCTCCACGTCTTTGAGGAACTTCGACAGGAGTAACTTCATTATCAAATTTGCCAGCATTCCATGCTGCTGCAGATCTGTTATACGATTGTATAGCAAAATTATCTTGGTCTTCTCTTGAAAAATTATATTCAGATGCACAAGCATCTGCACAAACTCCCATCGCTTGTTGGTCGTAAACATCAACTAAACCATCTTTTTGCATACCATCTACAAGAGTAGTAGGTCCAAATTTTGTAGCGCTACGTGCGTGCATATAATGAGGAATTAAACTCATATTCTCCATTCCACCAGCAACAATAATATCAGCATCACCTAAAGCAATTGCTTGTGTAGCTTGCATTACCGTTTTCATTCCTGATGCACAAACCTTATTAACAGTAGTACAAGGAACAGTATCTGGAATACCTGCATAAATTGCAGCTTGTCTTGCTGGAGCTTGACCTGTACCAGCCTGAACTACATTCCCCATTAATACTTCTTCAACCAATTCTGGTTTTAGGTTTATTTTTTCCAATGCAGCCTTAATAGCTATAGCTCCTAATTTCGGAGCTGGAATAGTAGACAAAGCGCCTAAAAAACTTCCTATCGGAGTTCTTGCAGCAGAAACAATAACGACCTCTTTATTCATTTTAACTGAAATTATTTTAATACTGCGAAATTAATCATTTTTTAGAAGATATTTATAGGAATGAACTAGATAATAAATTTATAAACCCATACTTTTTATTACATTTGAATATGTATTTTCTTATATGAAAGACTTCATAAATAATTTTTATAAAAATCATTCTTTAATTTATAAAGTATTGCTCTTTATAAGTGCAACTTTTTTCATTGTTTATTTGTTTCCAAAAAGCGGTAAATTCAAATATGACTTTGAGAAGGGTAAGCCTTGGCAATCTGAAAATTTATATGCTCCTTTTGATTTTGCAATAAAAAAGACTCAAGAGGAAATAGATAAAGAAGAAACTGAAATTAAAAATAACGCGTCATTTTATTTTAGTAAAGATGCTACTGTAATAAAGGATGTAAAAGATGCATATTTAAAAGAATTTAATGCAACTTTTTCTGATACAATTCCAGAATTTCAGTCTGAAAAATTATACACCACTGGTAATAATATTATAAATCAACTTTATAAATTTGGTGTATTAGACGATGTCTATGATTTTAATCCTAATAAAAGGGTTACCATAATTAACGGCAGAGTAGAAAGTGGAAATACTATTTTTAAAAATTTGATAAACCAAAACTATGTAAGTTCGTTTATTGATAAATCACTGGAATCGAAAGAATTATCGATTTATACTAATAAATTCAAGTCCCTTTTCTTTGAAATTATTAAACCAAATTTAAAGTTTGATAAAGTTTTTTCTGATAAAGTACTCAACGAGTTATTAGGGAAAATTGCTTATACCAGAGGTAGTGTAGAAAAAGAAACATTAATTATCTCCAAAGGAGAAGTTATTGAAGGCGATCAATATAAAATTCTCAAATCTTTAGAGTCAGAATATAAATCCCAAACTTGGAATCAATCTAATTATAATTGGATAGTTCTTGCTTATACACTTTTAGTTGCTTTAGCGCTTTTAATGTTGTTACTGTTTTTGAGAAAGTATAGATTGGATATTTATGAGAACAATACCAAAGTAACGTTTATTTTTTTCAACATAATTATTATAGTTCTTATAACAACAGTAATTATAAATTATAATTCACAATACATTTATGTAGTTCCTATATGTATACTTCCATTAATTCTAAAAGCATTTTTTGATGCAAGACTTGGTTTATTTACACATGTAATTACTGTATTATTATTAGGGTCTATTGTACCCAATAGTTATGAGTATATGTTCTTACAAATAATAGCTGGTATTGTGACAATTTTAACCGTATCAGAATTATACAAAAGAGCTAATTTATTTATATCTGTAGCTCAAATCACACTTATTTATATTATTGCATATTTTGCTTTTTTCGTTATACACGAAGGCAATATAGAAACGATTAAACTGGAAACATTTGGTTTGTTTTTGCTAGGAGGTTTAGCAACTCTTTTTGTGCAGCCACTTATTTATGCGTATGAAAAATTATTTGGATTGGTTTCTGATGTGTCGTTATTAGAATTATCAGATACTAACTCAAGGTTATTAAAAGAGCTATCGAATAAAGCTCCTGGTACATTTCATCATTCATTAAATGTTGCAAATTTAGCAGAAGCATCAGCTAATGAAATTGGTGCCAATGCAATGTTAGTTAGGGTGGGAGCCTTATATCATGATATTGGAAAAATGAAGCTCCCTGAATTTTATACTGAAAATCAAGCAACAAGTATTAATCCTCATGATGAATTATCTGCAAGAGAGAGTTGTAAAATAATTATTGATCATGTATTAAATGGAATTGAAATAGCTAAAAAAAATAATTTACCAGATCGTGTTATAGATTTTATTAGAACACATCATGGAACATCCTCTGTTTACTATTTTTATATGAAAGAGAAAGCTATTAATGAGGATGTTTTAGAAAGTGATTTCTCCTACCCAGGACCAAAACCCTTTAGTAAGGAAACGGCTATTTTAATGATGTGCGACAGTGTTGAAGCTGCTTCTAAAAGTTTAAAAGAGCCCACGTCGCAAAAGATTAATGATTTTGTAGAAAACATTATTAGTAAACAAATGAATAATGAACAATTCTTGAATGCTAATATTACTTTTAAAGAAATTCAATCGATAAAAAAAGTGCTAAAACGCAAGCTTGCAAACATTTATCACTTACGCATAGAATATCCAGAATAAAATTGAAAAAAATTAAAAAAAATGCTTGTGTTCTTTAAGATGAAAAGTTACATTTGCATCCGCATTTAAATGTGTAGTTCTTAAAAATAGTATTGGAGAGGTGCCTGAGTGGCCGAAAGGAGCGGTTTGCTAAATCGTCGTACCTAGAAATAGGTACCCAGGGTTCGAATCCCTGTCTCTCCGCAATTTTTTCTAATTAATTTTAGATAACCTTCGGGGTGTAGCCTCTCGATTTGACTCGAGATAAACTACACTACGAGACTACATTTTCGGGGTGTAGCGTAGCCCGGTTATCGCGCCGCGTTTGGGACGCGGAGGTCGCAGGTTCGAATCCTGCCACCCCGACATTATTAGAGTTACGGGCTCGTAGCTCAGCTGGATAGAGCACCTCCCTTCTAAGGAGGCGGTCATAGGTTCGAATCCTATCGGGCTCACTTAAGAATTAAAACCCCGACTATAAAAGTCGGGGTTTTTTGTTAAACATATTTTATGTACTACTCATACATTCTTTACAGTAAATCTCTTGATAAGTATTATGTAGGTCACACCCAGAATTTGAATGAAAGACTAAACCGACATAATAGGAGTGGAAGTAAATACACATCTAGAGGTCAACCTTGGGAAATTGCATATCACGAAACTTTTGACTCTAAAGAATTAGCTTACGAAAGAGAAAGGCAAATTAAAGGTTGGAAAAGTAAAAAAATGATTATAAAATTAATCAGCCAAGCGGGATAGTGCATTCCGACTTAAGTCGGAACGGTCATAGGTTCGAATCCTATCGGGCTCACTAAGAAAGTAAAACTCTCTCAGCATTGCTGAGGGAGTTTTTTGTTTCGTAGAATCGAACTGAATGCAATTCATGTGAGAGGATACACTTACAAAAAACAAAATCTGCGATTTTGAGTTTTACTTTCGGAATTCGGAGCACAAAGAATCATGAAATAATCCTTTGTGCTCACTTAATAATAAAAAGCCCAAAATTATGAAACCATTTGAGCTTTTAACTTAGACTACCGAGAAGATAAGATCACGAGTGAACTAAGCAATCCTTTAAACCAAAATTTAACTAATAATTTTCCCATTTCAATTGTGCAACAGAAATTTACTATATTTATTGATTACAACAACAGTTTGTTACACATTTATGGATTTTACCCATAAGTTGTAAGTTATAGAAATAAGAATGGGAACATGGACACAAAATAGAACGGAAGAGCAATTAGGTCTTTATTTAAGTGATACTTTTCAAAGTTTTGTTGATGATCCTGAAATAGATGGGTATTAACGTTAACTAAAACAGCATTCTATGTTGATTAAAACGACATACAACAAACGCTCAGAGTATTGAAAGATGAAAATTGAAAAAGCCCAAAATACTGATTCAAAAAATTTGACTGAATTGACAATACGTTCCAAATCACACTGGGGCTACTCTTCAGAACAAATTAATAAATGGAAAGATGATCTAACAATTCCCACTGAGTATATTGATCAATATGAGGTTTATAAACTTATGCAAGGTCAAAAGGTAATCGGTTACTATTCATACAAAGAAGTGGAAGATAAAATAATAAAATTGGATAACATTTTTCTTGAACCCTCTTTTATTGGTAAAGGACTTGGCAAGATTATGATGAATCATTTTTTTAAGATAATAGAGGTTTCTAAATATGAAACTATAAGACTTGACTCCGATCCAAATGCGGAAAAATTCTACCAGAATTTAGGATTTAAAGTTATTGGAAGATTAGAAAGTTCAATCCCAAACCGATTTTTACCAATAATGGAATTAAAAATAAATACAACTCGCAACACAAATGTAAAAAAGCAGTAAAACGACTTTTTACACAACCGTTGGCATTCATACCAAAAGATGAAAAACCTTAATCATTCCAACACTCAAATAGTAGCAAAAGGAACACTCCTTTCGCGCCCAGGAAAAATTGTAAATCATGGATATTTCGTTAAAATTGGCTGCCTAAAAAGTTATATTTTAGACAAAGAAGGTAAGGAACATATCATCCAATTTGCCCCAGAAAACTGGATGATTGGAGACCTCAATAGTTTTACCTTTGACGTTCCTTCAGAAATATATATTGAAGCAATTGAAGATTCTGAAGTAACGTTAATTTCTAAGTCTGAATATGAAGATTTGGAACAACTTGAAAAAGAGCAAGTCATTGAGATGTCTATTAAATATAGAAACAATTTAATCGCTTCAAATAAACGGGTTCTTAGTTTATTAAGTTCAACTGCAGAGCAACGATACCTCGATTTCACGGAGACCTACCCCACTCTCGTTCAAAGACTCAAACTCAAACAAATTGCCTCATACATTGGAGTTACTCCTGAATACTTAAGTGAAATAAGACGTAAACTAGTTAAAAAGTAAATGAATTTTACTTTTCTTAAGGTACCTTAATTTTTCCCTGCCAACTTATCACCAATTTTGTTTCAAGTTAAATCTTTTAAGAATGGCTTATGAAACGAAAACAATTTTTAGTTAACATTTTAGGAACAACAGCACTATTAAGTATGGACGGATTTTCTTCACTTGCCGGGGCATTGGCACAAAACAACGAGACACAAACGAATAGCTCAAAAGAGATCGCAACCTTTGGGGCTGTTCATTTAAACAACACCAACCTTGTTAAATCAATCGACTTTTGGACCACAATTGTTGGTATGAGGCTAAGGAAATTAGAAGCCAAAAAGGCCGAATTTGGTACAGAAAAAGAAACTATGGTGGTCGTTCATGAATCTGCAAAAAAGCGCTTTCAAAAAACATACAGTGGATTATATCATTTTGCAATACACGCTCCAAATGAGCCAGAATTTGCCAATATGATTCACCGCTTGAACAAAAATAAATATCCTTATTCTCCCATTGATCACACCATGTCCAAATCTATATACTTGGATGACCCAGACGGAATCAATGTTGAATTTACGCTTGAAACACCTGAAAGATTTAAACGTGTAATTACCGAAAAAGGAATTGCTATGGAGGGAACTGACGGCGTGATCAGACCTGCATCCGCCAGACTTGACTTGGAAGAATCAATGCGACATTTAAAAGATACCAACATCTTTAAGGTAATTTCAGATGATACCAAAATTGGTCACTTCCATTTGTACGCCAATAATGTAGACGCATCTAACGAGTTCTACAAAAAAATTGGCTTTGCAAAGTTCAATTATATGCCAGAATATCTATATGCTGATGTAGGGGCCGGTGGAGATTACAAGCACAGAATTGCTATGAATTCATGGCACGGAATTAATCGCCCTTTGGCACCAAAAGAAAACGCAGGCATGCGGCATTTTCACATCATTTTTAAATCTGATGACACCTTAAAACAAGGCATAGCGAATATATCAGATGCGCAACTAAAGGATGGAGGTTACTGGTTAACAGACCCTACTGGAAATAAAATTTTTGCCACGAGTGTCTAATTAAATTGACAATGAGAATACTAATCTTCACACTTTTTATGACTGGAGTTATTGCATTTGGGTCAAACAATATCGAAGTGAACAAAGACGATTTTGAACTAGAGTATCTCATCCGGAGACCAAAGGACACGGTTAAAAAGGCTCCTGTTCTATTACTATTGCATGGTTACGGTAGTAATGAAAACGATCTCTTTTCCTTAAGCCCTCAGATTCCTGAAAATTGGTTGGTAGTTTCGGTTCGTGCTCCAATAAAAGTCAACAGCAATCAATACAAATGGTATGATGTGAAATTAGTTGATGAGAAGATAACTATAAATACGCATGATGAGGAAAAAAGTAGAAAGTCACTTTTACGTTTTATTGAAGAAATTGTCAGTAAGTACAACGGAAAGAAAGATAGGGTGGTTACTGCAGGGTTCAGTCAAGGAGCTAATATAGCCCTAAGTCTTACACTAACAGCACCAGAGAAGGTATTCGCGGCAGCTTGTTTCAGCGGTAGATTTATGCCAGAAATAGAACCTCACATAGCTAATTCAAATCTCTTAATAAAGAAAGAAATATTTATTGGACATGGAACAGAAGACAAGATGTTACCATTAAAATATGCCACCAATAATCAAGCAATACTGCAATCTTATGGCATACAGGTAACACTCTTCACCGACAAGATAGCCCACGCCATATCACAAAAAGAGGCTAAAGCATTCACAGTATGGCTAAATAGATTGAAAGAAAATAAGTAGAAAAAGAGCAATGAATGAAAACAAACTGTGATGAGACAAGTGGTAAATTAAAACCCGTAATCAACTTCAATAATTGCGGAGGAAAAGAAACTTGCATACCGGTATGCCCATACGATATTCTCGAGATGAGAACTATCTCGGCAGAAGACAAAGGAGAGCTAAACTTTAAAGGAAAAATCAAAACTTTTTTCAATAACAAAAAAGCTTATGTTAAGGACGAGAACTTATGCCATGCTTGCGGATTATGCGTGCAGGCATGTCCAGAAAAGGCTATAAAACTAATTCGAACTAAATAATCAAAAAGATGGCTGTAGCAATTGTCATCAAAAAACAAATTAAATAACAATAATTATGAAAATTCTAAAATCAAATTCAGAAGTTAATTTTACTATTAAAAAGTTATTCTTTCTTACCGTAAAAGGTCGTTTACCCGAAGTCACTGGGACCGTGAATTGGGATGAAACTGATCTTTCAAATTCAAATGTAGAAGTCCATATTCCTCTTGAAAAACTAGACACTAATAACGCAAAACGAAATGAACACCTTCAGCAAAAAGACTTTTTCAATGTAGCCGAATATCCCGAAATAATTTTTTCAAGCAATGAAATTACTAAAGAAAATAATCAATATTGGGCTAATGGCCAGCTTACGATTTCAGGTACTACGAATAACGTTAAATTCCCATTTCAATTAAAAGATGGCGATATCAATGGGAAGCTGAGTCTTGATCGTACTGATTATAAAGTAGGGAAAATACCAGGATTTGTCGCTTCTAAAAATGTAGAAATCACTTTTAACTGTGCAATCGTTTAAGTTGTTTTTAGAAAAAAAAGATACAAAGGTGATTTCTTAAGGTACCTTAATTTTTTGCCGCCTTTTTATCTAGATATTTGTTTAAACATATAAATTAAAAAACATGAAAACTATTAATTACTTATTAATTACCGGATTAGTTATGACACTATCTGCTTTTACCATTAATCAATCTATAAATTGGAAAATTTCAGACAATCATTCCATAAAATTCTCAGGAACCGAAGTGGAAGGAATTTTTAAGGATGTTGATGGAAACATTCAATTTGACGAGAATGATTTAGCCAACTCAAAAGTTTCCTTTTCTATTCCTGTCAATTCAATTAACACAGGCAATGGAACAAAAAATAAACACGCAGTAAGCGATAAGTGGTTTGACGCCGAAACTTATCCAAATATTAAATTTATGTCTCAGAAATTTGCGAAGACGAGCAGTGGCTACAAAGCAACTGGAAATATGGAAATTCACGGTATAAAGAAAGAAATGACCATTGCTTTCACTTTCGAAAACAATACCTTCAAATCTAACTTTTCTGTGAATAGATTAGACTTCAAAGTAGGAACAATGAAAGGAATGTCAAAGAAAGTATCTGACGCCATCAAACTTGACGTGAGCATACCAGTTACTAAATAATTAAAGATATGAAAGTTAATTTTCTACATGGCATTGTTGCAGGATTGTTATCTGCAATTGCAGGTATCGTTTACCTTCAGCTATACCAAAACCTAAACTTTGTGGATTTCAGTTTGGTTATTAATATAGGAGCTATTGCTGGATCATCAATAATTGGGTGTATTTTGATGGCTTTAGGTTATGTACTTCTTGATAAGATCAAAAAGCCGAACCTCAAAGGAATCATGAATTTACTCATAATGATATTGTCGTTTTTGAGTATTCTTGGACCGATTATGATGACCCTTCCGTTAGAAGTAGATTTCCCAGAATTATTTCCTGGACTAGTCATTCCAATGCACTTCTTCCCTGCCATGATTTTCTTTGGTTTAGCTCCATTTTTTAAATCTCAGAACTAGCAAAGAAACCGTAGTATTGAAATTAACAATTGATAAACACAAAAACTGAGTACTTGAGAAGAGTTAAGAGATTGGATTAAATGAAAGAAAGCAGTTTGGGTGAAAACCCAAGCTGTTTTTTTTATCCTGTATTTGAACAATAATTGTAAAAACGAATGCTAACAAATAAGTAAATATCAGCATTATGCGCCGACAACATAAATGGTTAATTTTACCCAATCGTTGTGTGTCATTAAACAAAACCGCAACATTCCCATAAAAATCATATACTTTTTGAATAAATTTATTAAACGTTAGCGTTTAGTAAATTATTTTGCATACATTCGTATTATTAAACGGTAACGTCTAATTATGCCAAAAATAATAGCAAAAAAACAAGATTGGGTTAATTTAGGTTTCAAACTCTTTTCTGAAAAAGGAATTTCAGGGATTGTAATTGAAAACATGGCTGAAAAACTAAATGTAAACAAATCAAGTTTCTATTGGCATTTCAAAACAAAAAAAGAGTTTATCCAACAACTAATAGAATCTTGGATAAGTAATGAAACTGAACAGATAATTAGTTTAACTAACAACGAAAAATCAGCTTTACAAAAATTCAAAACATTAATTATACTATCGTATAAGAAAATGCCTAACCAAGATTTCATTTTCTACTTAAAACGATATGCTCAAAAAGAAAGAAAGACTAAAAGTATTATCGAAAAAATTGATTTTCAAAGAATCGAATATTTGAAAAACTTGTTAAAGGAAATGGGCTATTCAGAGCAAGATGCGAATATAAAGTCATCTTTAT
Organism: Crocinitomicaceae bacterium; assembly: GCA_045107045.1. Lineage (GTDB taxonomy): Bacteria > Bacteroidota > Bacteroidia > Flavobacteriales_D > Crocinitomicaceae > Putridiphycobacter. Next base: position 159,685 of record JBGCFR010000001.1, on the reverse strand, counting down.
TGTATAAACATTTGATTGGGTATCATGAAATGATAAGATATGAAAAACAAAGTAGTGATTATCCAAAAGAAGTTAGAAAGGAATTAAACCAATTTATAGAATACTAACTATGAAAATTATTCTAACTCTATTATTCAATAGTATTCTATTACTTAATGTCAATGCACAAAAAATGAAAGAATATAAAATTGAAATAGATATAAATGCATCAAAAGAAACCGTTTGGAAGGCATTAACAGGCTTTGAAAATTATCCAAAATGGAATTCTGTTTTAACAATGAATAATAACGACAGCTTAATACTTGGAAATAAATTTGACGTAACAATTACACAACCAAATGATAAACATTCTAATTTTAAAGCAACTGCAATTAGCAAAAAGAATTTTCAATCATTTTCTGCTACTCAAGAGATAATAGGAAAACATTTCTTTCAAGCAACGCACTATTTTATTATTAGAGAAATAGACAAGGAGCATATTACATTCATTCAAAAATGGGAACTAAAAGGTATTATTGCTTCAATACTTCGCAAACAAATATTTGAGGAATTAGAAGTATTTAATACAATGAATAATGAACTTAAACAATTAGTAGAAAAATAATTTGATTGATATGTTAAAACTTGGTGGTTATATAAATTTGTTAATTGCATTCGCACATATAATAGGATTAATATGGGCTGAAAAAATGTTTGAAGTTACTGGAATCGGAAAAGAAATGAATGAACTTGCACAAACAAGCCCTTCACTTCCATACTTATTGACAATTTTTGTTTCTATTATGTTCATCATTTTTGGTCTATATGGGCTTTCAGCAAACAATAAATTTAGAAAACTTCCCTTTTTAAAATTAGGTATATTCGTAATTGCTGGAATTTACATTTTTCGTGGACTTGGAGAATTAATATTTGATATGTCTAGACAACAAGCAAGTCCTATGGCAGAAACAGTATATTCGTTAATTGCATTAGCAATTGGACTCTTATTTCTTGTTGGTGGACTGAAAAAATGGAAATATGTATCTTAAAAAATTACATTATTTCTCTGGAATTACGATTTCAATTTTTGTGGGATTACATTTATTCAATCATTCTTACAGTTTATTTGGAGCCAAAGCTCACATTGAACTAATGAACGATTTAAGAATTGGCTATAGAAATATAATTGCTGAAACAATTTTACTTTTTGCAGTTATAATTCAAATTATTTCTGGCATAAAATTATTCCTAAAAAAAAGAAAAACAGAATTAGACTTCTTTGGAAAACTACAAATTTGGACAGGACTTTACCTTGCCATTTTTTTGCTAATCCATTTAAGTGCTGTTTTTTTGGGTAGATTATTATTGAATTTAGACACTAATTTTTACTTTGGTGTTGCTGGATTAAATACATTTCCTTTAAATTTATTCTTTATACCATATTATGGACTTGGAATTATTTCCTTTTTTGGACATATTTCGGCAATTCACTCTAAAAAAATGAAAAGTAGAATACTTGGAATTGAACCCATAAAACAATCGGTTGGAATTCTGATTGTCGGAATAGTATTTACGTTGATTATATTCTATGGACTAACAAATGGATTTAACGGAGTGGAAATACCAAAAGAATATGACTTAATGATTGGAAAATAAAAGTATGGCTTGTGCTTAATCCGAAAATAATTGGTTAACCTACACGCTACGAGCCATATACAAAGCCGTTAACCACAAGCAAAAAACTCAAATGGCAGAAGATAAACCGAGACTTGCAAGATTAACAGCAGTAATAACTCAATTACAGTCAAAACGAATTGTAACTGCTAGAGATATTGCCGAAAAACATAATGTAAGTATTAGAACTGTTTATCGTGATATTAGAACTCTTGAAAAATCTGGAATTCCTATAGTAACCGAAGAAGGAAAAGGATATTCCATTATGGAAGGTTATAAGTTACCGCCTGTAATGTTTACAGAACAAGAAGCAAATGCTTTAATAACTGCCAAACAAATAATCGCACTTAACAAAGACAAGTCTCTTGCTGACCAATATAATAATGCAATAGAAAAAATTAAATCAGTTTTAAAATACACACAAAAAGATAAAACCGAATTACTTTCAGAGCGCTTACAAATCAGAACTTATATTGAATCGGAAAAATCTAGTGATTTTCTCATTCAATTACAAACCGCCATAACTAACTATAATATTCTTGAACTAAATTACATTTCGCTTCAAAATAAACAAAGTAACCGAAAAATTGAACCTTTCGCATTAATTCACACCAATGAAAATTGGGTTTTAATAGCTTTTTGTAGGCTAAGAAATGATTTTAGAACTTTTAGATTAGATTGTATTCAAAATATTATAAATTTAAATGACAGCTTCGAACCCCATAAAATAACACTTCAAGAGTATTTTGAACAAAAAAGAAAAGAATGGGAAAACACCCCTGACACACCTCTGTCACAATCCACCTCTAAATTTGTATTGAATCAAAAAAACAATAACAATGCAAAAAGTAACAATTAAACCTTTTAAGGTAATCGGAATCGCAGTAAGCACTACGAATGAAAAAGGGCAATCGGCTCAAGACATAGGACAACTATGGGGCAAATTTATCTCTGAAGGTATTGTAGAGAAAATTCCTAATAAAGTTGATGAAAGTGTATTTTCAATATACACCAACTATCAAGGAGACCACACCAAACCTTATGACACTATTTTGGGATGCAAAGTAAGTACATTAGAGAATATTCCTGATGAAATGGTAGGACAAGCATTTGACGGAGGGACCTACGGAAAGTTTGTATCAAAAGGTGACTTAACAAAAGGAATTGTATTCGGTACTTGGTCAGAAATTAATCAAAGAAAACTTAATCGAGTATTTACCGCAGATTTTGAACTTTATGGAGAAAAAGCGCAGAACCCAACAGATGCTGAAGTTGAAGTTTACGTAGGAGTTAAAAACGATACGAATGAGTAAGTTAAACGTAACAACAAGCCCAGATTTTGAATCTGTATTTGCAAATTATCCCGACTTTGTTCGGGATAAAATGCAATTTTTAAGAGAATTAGTAATAGAAACAGCTAAAGAAATACCCGAATTAGAAAATTTGGAAGAAACACTAAAATGGGGCGAACCAAGTTTTGTAAGCAAAAATGGAAGTACTTTACGAATGGATTGGAAGAAAAAAATACCCAATCAATATCAAATGTACTTTAAGTGTACTAGCAGATTGATAGAAACTTTTAGGATAGTATTTGGTAATTTTTTCGAGTACGAAAAAAATAGAGCCATTATTTTTAAATTAGATCAAGAGATTCCGATACAAGAATTAAAACAATGTATAAAAGCGACTTTAATATATCACAAAGTTAAAAATGAATTAACCTTAGGAATCTGAAAATACCAGGGGCTAACAAAGTATCTAAAACTTAACTATTCCATGCTAAATTCAGAATTTGCATCTATTTACTCTGTCCGCAAATCTAAATCAGAAGCTTATCGTATATTTACACACTACGTTTCAAATACGAACTACTGTGCTACCATCCAAAACAAAATATACAAATTGACTAAAACATTGAAAAAACTATTTTTTTATTGGGTCACAAGTTTTATTCTTGGGACCATTATATACTACATTTTATGGATAATTCTACCTCACCATAATGTATTTGGCTCACTGTATAGAATGTTTTTATATCACTGGTCACACCCTATTTCCTTTATAGCCATTCCCTGTTTTTTCTATGGAATTATGGCCACTTTATTTGCTGACAAATATTTAAACCAGACTCTTACAAAACAAATTTTATTGACTATTTTAATAATATTTTTAACAATTCTCTTAAGTTCACCATTTGGTGGAATGTTATGGCATTACTACGATATGAAAGCAGGTTATTTTCCACCAAATTGGATTTCAAAAATGATAAAACTTGGTTTTGAATGGGGGTTAGGAATAGGCTGGCTTGTAATTTTACTATCAATTCCTTACAATATAATAGGTTCAATTATTTGTTATTTTTTAACGAAGAAAGGAAGTGAATTATTCAGGAAAGAATAAAAAACGCACAATACAAAAAAGTAAATGTCATTGTTACATAACACTGCATAAATGGCTACATTTAAACAAGTTTTAGGTGCTTTTGAGAAAAAAATGGAGATCAATATTAATCAAAAATAAAGTATGACTTTCATCATAAATTGTCTTATTGGAATAATTATTATATACCATAAACTTATGGTTTAAAGCCTTAAGCACGTGTTTCTGTTCTTAAATACAATAAGGTTATTTTTTACATTTTCAATGTCACAAAGCTAAATTAGTATTAACTTTGTTTAACAAACAACCTAGTACAATGAATAAGAGGCTTTACAAAAAATCTATTTTTGAAAAAAGAGGGCTGAAAGCATTAACTTTCTTATTGTTTCTACTGTCGTATTGTTCTTCAGTAAATGCACAAGAATCTGTAGCAAGACAATGGAGTGAGCTCATGTTAACTAGCATTCGAAACGACTTTGCTAGACCTACTGTTCACTCTAGAAATCTATTTCATGTTTCTGTTGGGATGTATGATGCCTGGGCAGCCTATGATTCTATTGCCAAACCCTACATGTTAGGAGATTCTGTTGGTGGGTTAGTATGTCCTTTTACTGGTATACCTACCCCTTCTAATATTGATTCTGCAAGAAATGAAGCCATAAGCTTTGCAGCCTACAGGCTACTTACACACCGTTTTCGAAACTCCCCAGGGGCTTCAATAGTGCTACCACTGTTTGATACATTGATGGTTTCATTAGAGTATGATACCACAAACAATAATACTGATTATACAACAGGTGGCCCCGCTGCACTGGGAAACTATATAGCACAACATATTATTACGTTTGGTTTGCAGGATGGCTCTAATGAGCAAAATGGTTATATTAATCAATATTATAACCCAGTCAATGCCTCCCTTGCTCCTGCACTTCCTGGAAACCCTAATATTTCAGATCCCGATCGTTGGCAGCCGCTAAGTTTACAAGTATTTATTGATCAGTCTGGAAATACAATCCCCATTAATACCCCTGAATTTTTAGGACCTGAATGGGGAGCGGTCACCCCTTTTTCATTGAACGATTCTGTCCGAAATGTTTACACAAGAGATGGAGATGATTATGTGGTTTATCATAATCCAAATCTTCCACCATATTTAGATACTATAAACGCTTCGTCATTAATTGAAGAATATCAGTGGGGGTTTTCCTTAGTTTCAGTTTGGTCGTCTCATCTAGATTCATCAAGTAATGTACTTTGGGATATTTCTCCAGCCTCAATTGGTAATATACAAAGCTATCCAACAAATGTTCCTGATTTGCAAAACTTTTATAATCTAACTGATGGAGGAGATATAGGTACTGGGCACTCAGTAAATCCGTCAACTAGTTTACCTTATACGCCGCAAATCGTTCCTAGATCTGATTATGCTAGAGTACTAGCAGAATTTTGGGCAGATGGACCAGATTCTGAAACACCACCTGGGCATTGGTTTGAATTACTGAATTACGTGAACGATCACCCAAGTTTTGAAAAAAAATGGAAAGGTGAAGGAGCCATTCTTGACGATTTAGAATGGGATGTTAAAGCCTACTTTTTAATGGGTGGAACAGTGCATGATGCTGCCGTTACTGCATGGGGAATAAAAGGTTGGTATGATTATATTCGACCTATTTCAGCAATTAGACATATGGCTGATAATGGACAATCATCAACCACTTCGTTACCTAATTACGCGAAAGACGGCATTCCGTTGATACCCGGTTATATTGAAGTTGTGATTCCTTCTGATACTTTACAACCAGCATTTGAAGCCAGTGATACAGGAAAAATAAAAGTGTTGGCATGGCGAGGACCAGATTATATAGCTGACCCTGAAAATGATGTTGCCGGTGTTGGATGGATCCTTGCTGAAAATTGGTGGCCTTATCAACGACCAACTTTTATTACCCCTCCATTTGCTGGCTACGTATCTGGACATTCTACTTTTTCGAGAGCTGCGGCAGAAGTAATGACCGCAATGACTGGTGATGCATTTTTCCCAGGTGGAATGGGAGAATTTGTCGCGAAAAAAGATTCCTTTCTTGTATTTGAAGATGGACCTAGTGAAGATATAACACTTCAGTGGGCGACCTATAGAGATGCATCTGACCAGTGCAGTTTATCAAGAATTTGGGGAGGAATTCACCCTCCCGTAGATGATATACCAGGTAGACTAATTGGTGAAAAAATTGGCGTTAGGGCATTCGATTTTGCGGAAAAATATATGGATGCTAAACCCCCAAATGTTGTTTCACTTTTTGCTAGTATTGATACTATTAGCCCGATTGATGTTGGCTTATCTACTTTTGTATTAACTGCAGTTTTTGACGAAGCTATGGACACAACGATAGCCCCAACGTTTACATTTCCGAATGAAAACCCACTAAACACATTAACGCTAAACTTAGCAGCAAGTAGCTGGTTGAATGATACTACATTTCTTAACACCTACAACGTGGTTAATGCATCTGAATTGGTCGAAAATATTGATGTAACAGTTGACGGCGCAGCCGATCGAATTGGTAATCCTCAAGTATTATATCAAGGACTAGACCACTTTAATATTGACTCAAAAGCGCCGAATGTCTTGCAGTTATCTGTTAGTGTAGATACAATTAGCTTAATTGATATGGGTGTTTCTAACTTTGTATTAACTGCAGAGTATGATGAGGCAATGGACACATTGATAACCCCTATATTTACATTTCCAAATGAAGACCCTCTTAACACTATTACGTTAAACATATCAGCTAGTAGCTGGTTGAATACAACCACGTTTCTAGCCACCTATAATGTGATTAGTTCATCTGAATTTATAGAAAATATAGATGTTACTGTTAATAGTGGTTCAGATCGCATAGGCAATCCGCAATTATTATTTCAAGAACTTGACCGCTTTAATATTGATACCAAAGCGCCTACTGTAATGCAATTATCTGCCAGTTTGGATACCATTAGTCTCGTTGATGTAGGTGTTTCTACTTTTGTGTTAACCACAATGTTTGACGAAGCAATGGATACACTAGTCACCCCTACAATTTCATTTCCAAATGAAAACCCTCTTAACACTATTGCATTAAACATTGCGGCTAGTAGTTGGTTGAATACAACTACGTTTCTAGCCACCTATAATGTGATTAGTTCATCTGAATTTATAGAAAATATAGATGTTACTGTTAATGGTGTTTCAGATCGCATAGGCAATCCGCAATTATTATTTCAAGAATCGGATGGTTTTAATATCGACACCAAAATTCCGAATGTGCAGCAATTATCAACTAGTGTAGACACTATTAGTTTGATTGATATTGGTATTTCTAATTTTGTAGTAACAGCAACGTTTGACGAAGCAATGGATACTATGGTAACCCCTGCAATTACATTTCCGAATGAAGACCCATTAAACACAATAGCCTTAAACACAACTACTAGTAGCTGGCTAAATACCAACACATTTAGAGCAACATATAATGTGAATAATTCATCTGAATTAGTTGATGACATAGATATTACTATTAATGGTGCGGCTGATCGTATTGGCAACCCTCAACAATTATTTCAAGAACTAGACCGCTTTAATATTGACACAAAAGTGCCGAATGTAGTGCAATTATCAATCAGTATCGATACGATTAGTCTCATTGATGTTGGTGTTTCTAATTTTGTGTTAACTGTAGAGTTTAATGAAGCAATGGACACGTTAATATCTCCTGTATTTACGTTCCCTAATGAAGATCCGTTAAGTACAATAGGATTAAACATATCAGCTAGTAATTGGTTAAATGAGACTACATTTCTAGCAATATACAATGTATATAATTCATCTGAATTTATTGAAAACATAGATGTTACCATTAGTGGAGCAACCGACCGTATAGGTAACTCTCAAGCATTTTTTCTAGAACTAGACGGCTTTAATATTGACACTAAAGCGCCGAATGTGGTACAATTATACACTAATATAGATACCATCACCTTAAGTGATGCTGGAATGGCTAACTTTTCGATCACTGTGGTTTATGACAAAAAAATGAATAATAGTTCTATTCCCGTTATTTCATTCCCCATTGAAGACCCATTGTTAAATACCCTCACGTCAAATTCCGCTGCCAGCGAGTGGCTAGATGATAAAACTTACATTAGCTGGTTTGATGTTTCTGATCACCCAGAATCATTACTAAATATTGATGTTCAGGCTAAGAATGCTAAGGATATAATTGGCAATCCACAAAACACGATAATAAGCACCAATTTATTCAATATAAATACAAAGCAACCGGAACTACTTACCATTATACCTAGTGTGGATACAATCAGCTACTCCGATACAGGAGTGAGCACATTTTTTCTAGCACTTTACTTTGATGAATTAATGGATACCACGGGTACTCCTTCAATTACTTTTCCAACTGACAATCCATTGTCTCAAACTCTTGTTTTAAATGGTGCATCAAGCCTTTGGACCAACCAAACTTCATATATTGCGGTATATGACGTACTGCCAGCAGCTGATACTTTATTCCAAATTGATGTCAATGTGGCATCTGTTACTGATTTTGCAGGCAATGATATATTCACTAGCACTCAGACTAACGTTTTTTATATTAACAAAAGGGCAAAATCATCCATACCAGTTGGTAGCTCTCAGTACTTTGGAATCTCTATTTATCCGAATCCGATTCTGGAAGATGGTAATTTCTCAATAGCATTTGAAAAAAATATGCCAACCTTAACGACGACGATTACAGATATAAGGGGGAAAATAATTCAATCACAAATATATAATGATAGTCAGTTATTAAACTTAACGTTAGAAGGTGCGGCAGGTGTTTATATTTTGATTATTGAGTCAGGAAATAAGAAAGCTGCCATTAAATTGGTAAAAAAGTAGTGGGGTTTGGCATTTTCTTCAATTCAATTGTGTAACATAAATTGACGACATTTATTGATCCTAACAACGATCTGTTACACATTTATGGATTTTACCCGGTTGTTATGTCCAATTATGAAAAATAAAGCAATATGAACATAGATAAAAATCTAGAAACAAGAAGTGAAAATAAATGTGAATTATGTTCTGCGGTAGATCATTTGGCGGCATATTTAGTTGAAGGTTCTGAAGGTGTCAATACTGAAGATGCCTCTATTTATATTTGTTCGACTTGTAAATCACAAATTGAAGAGCCAGATACTATTGATGCAAATCATTGGCGTTGTTTAAATGACAGCATGTGGAGTGAAGTAGATGCTGTTAAAGTACAAGTCTGGAGAATTTTAACTTTACTAAAATCAGAAGGCTGGCCGCAAGATTTATTAGAGATGATGTATATTGAAGAAGACGTTCTTAATTGGGCAAAAACTGGCGGTTATGATGAAGATGCTGAGGATAAGATTACCCACAAAGACATCAATGGTGTTATATTGGAGGCAGGAGATTCCGTTGTTCTAGTAAAAGATTTACTTGTGAAAGGTGGCGGATTTACAGCAAAAAGAGGTACGGCAGTTCGGCGTATCACATTGGTTCATGATAATTCCGAACATATAGAGGGAAGAGTTGAAGGACAACATGTTGTGATACTGACTCAATACGTTAAAAAGACATAGTTCTACGATTGTGATTCATCAATATTAATTGAACCATTTCATAAATTCTAGTTCATTTTTGTTAAAAAACTATGCGCGCATAATTTTTTTTAGTACATTTGAGATGATGACAAGGATTGATATAGACTGTGGAAGTATTGAGCTGCTGCAGGAAAAAATGCTTCTACTCACGTATAAAGATAATTATTTTATTCGTTTTAACGACGCAATAGAAATTAAAGATGCGTTTGAGACTCTATGTCCAACTGGTCCGATATATTGTATAGTGAATCTTAAAAGACAATTTCTTAATATTTCTCCAAGTGCTCAGAGATTTCTAGCTAAAGAATCTCCAGTATTACCTCGCGTGAAAGCTACAGCTTTTATTGCGAGCAGTTTACCTTCCAGACTAAGTATCAACTATTTTATTAATAGATATAAACCCACTTACCCATCACAAGTTTTTAGTAATGTTAACTTAGGATTAAACTGGTTAAATGCAATTGCCACTAATTAACACTTTTAAAAGAGCTGAGTACTTAACTTAGTACTTTTTCCATCTCTTCAGCCGCTAACTTTCCACTGATTATTGCAGGGGGCATACCGGGTCCTGGTACTGTTAATTGCCCTGAATAAATCATATTCTTCAGTTTTTTATTATTCAATTTTGGTTTTAAGAAAGCTGTTTGATTTAACGTATTAGCTAAACCATAAGCATTACCTTTATATGAATGATAATCGGATTCAAAATCTTTAATACAATAGCTTCTTTTATAGACAATAGCTGAACGGATTTCAGTTTTCAACCTATTCTCAAGCCTATCCATTATAATATTGAAATAATTCTCTCTCAATTCTTCAGTATCTTGCAAGCCTGCAGCTAATGGCATTAAAATAAATATATTCTCCTTACCCTTAGGTGCCACTGTGATATCAGTTTTTGATGGAACGCAAGCATAAAACAATGGTTTTTTTGGCCATTTTGGATCATTGTAAATTTCATGAGCGTGATCATCTAGACTTTCATCAAAAAACAAGTTGTGATGATCTAAACCATCAATTTTTTGATCAATTCCTAAGTAGAAAATCAAGGATGAAGGAGCAAATACCCGTTTTTCCCAATAGGATTTATTGTAATTTCTAAATTGACTTGGCAGTAGAGTTTCCATATGAGCATAATCTCCAGCCGCTACTAAACCATCTATCTTCACAATTTCACCTCCTGCCAATTTAACACCATTTACTAGGTTATTTTCTACTAAAATTTCAGATATTTCGGTCGATTTTCGAATTTCTACACCAGATTCTTCTATCAATTGTTCCATCCCTAAAACTACTTTATGCATTCCGCCTTGAGGATACCATGTACCTAACATTAAACCAGCATAATTCATTAAGGAATACAGTGCTGGCGTATTTTGAGGAGCTGAGCCTAAAAATAGAACAGGAAATTCCATCAATTGAATTAGATAAGGATTGGTAAAATATTGACGAACATATTTATCATACTTTGTCAATAAGGTTAGTTTCATTGCCCCTTTTAATACTTTCAAACTAACAAACTCCAAAATACTTTTGGATGGTTTTTGAACAAAATCATTCATACCAACTTCGTATTTGTATTCTGCTCTTTCCATGAATTTTTTAAATTGAGCACCAGCTCCTTTTTCAAAAGATTCAAATAACGCAGGCAACTCATCAGCATTGGCTGGAACATCCATTTTTAATTTGTCGTAAAAAATAGAAAAAGACGGATTAAGCTTATCCAATTGATAATAATCAGAGGCAGTATGATCGAAGTCATTAAAAAAATACTCAAATACTTCAGGCATCCAGTACCATGAAGGACCCATATCAAATGTAAACCCATCCACTTTAAATTGACGATTTCTACCACCAATTTTACTATTCTTTTCGAATAGTGTGACTTTATATCCTTTTTTCCTGAGATAAGCTGCTGCTGATAATCCAGCAAACCCTCCGCCAATTACACCTATGGTTTTAGTCATGAAGTTAATTTTTCGAATTTTATTTGAAAGTAATCTCGAAGCAAAATTATTCCCACTATAAGCGTGAAATTATAGAATATATCATCTAGAGGAATTGTAATTAAACGAATACACATATTATGTAAATCATTATACCAAACCACTGGGGCATCCGTAAAAGCGCCTGTTAAAGCTCCATTGATTATGAAAAATGGGATAATAACAATTAAAAAAGAGCGCCACACATTCGAAATATATTCATTTGAATTATTTAGCAAAATCAATCCTGTTAATGCACTTAAAAAGGTAGCAGAAACGGTATAAAAATGATCATAATACATTACTGCTAAAACAATTGAACCAAAAACCCACAAATAGGTGAAATTTTTGGCCGAAGAAATGTTTTCTTTTATAGGCCAATAGGTGGAAAACACATTATGAATAAATAGACATGCATATGGTACCACCACAAAAAATAAAACCTCTTCAAGTGGCAAATTTCCAATGTTAATTCCTAAAAGGTGCTCATCATTAAAGCCCCAAATTGCCATACTTGTAAACCAAATATCCCAGATAATAAAAAAACCGCCAATGATAGAAATTGCAAGAAACAATGGCTTAAATTGTCTATAAAACTGCACTTTTTTATCAAAGCTTAATAAAAGCGGAAATATGATAGTTAATAAAATAAGTAGTATGTATAGTTTCATACGCTATTTAAAATATTTAAATGGAACGATTAACATTCCAAAACAAGTCCCATTTTCCTTTTCTTGGTTTTTATGATGTACTTTATGTGCTTTCCTTATCGCTTTAAAATATTTTATATTTGTCCTCGTGAAAATTCTAATCCGCTGATGAATAAATATTTCATGTATCAAAATATAGACAAATCCATATATGGCAATTCCTGACCCAATAACTAACAATAAAGTGTACTGATACATTAACCCCAGCATAATGCCGAGCCAGCTCGGCACTGCAAAAATCAAGAAGAATAAGTCGTTTTTTTGCAAATGATGATCAGTTGGTTGGTGATGATCCTTATGCCAAACCCACAAAAAAGTATGCATAACGTATTTATGCATAAAAAATGCAACAAATTCCATGATGAAAAAAGTCATAACTAATATAGTTACAATCCAAAGTAGACTCATAATAATATATTTAACCCAATAAAAAACAAGGCTTGAATAATAAAAACACTATTGTATACATCATTTTTAGTATTCACATTTCTCCATAACAATTGTATTAATAAGGAGACAAAAAACCAAGTAAAATAATTAAAAATTGGAATGAAGTTATTCTCCCAATTCCAGAAATTAAGTAATGTAGCTACTGGCTCCATAAGCCAATCAAAAACCACCATTAAACTGGCTGCTAGAATAGCAATTATTATAGGTTGATTGACAAACTTAGCCGCAATATTTTTAGCACCAATATTTAAACCAGTCCATAGAAGAGCAATTGTAAACGGAACATGAAAAATCTTAAAGCCAAGAGCGGAACCATAACTATATTCTCCAAACAAATAACCTGTATTCACCCCTATGGCTTCAGATGCTAGTCCTATTATTGAAGCTACTAACATAGGTAGAAGTACCAGCTTGAGGTTAGTTTCAAAAAATAGTAATCCAAGACTAAAAGTAAAGGTCAAATTAACCCAAGACAAACCAATTATAGCATCATTTTTATACACTCCAATACCAAATAATCCAACTATATGTAATATAGTGATAAGTGCAAGGGCAGCAAACTTTAAATATTTGGTATTTGAATCGATTTTTAACACAATAGGTCAGCTACAATTTTAGCACTATTTAAGCATAGTGGAATCCCCCCACCAGGATGAACAGTTCCACCAACAAAATACAAATTTTTATATTGTTTAGAAAAGTTTGGGTGTCTTCTAAAACTACTCATTGCAGAATTAGAAGCTGTACCATATAAAGCACCATGCATTGACATACTTCGTTCTTTAATGTCATTTGGTGTTAATAGTTGCTCAACTACAATATGGCTTTCAACATCAAGTTTCAATTGCGTATTAATCATGCTGAGTACAGTATTACGAATTGCACTTATTTTTTCTGAACTCAAATCTATATTTGAAGGTGTATTAATCATAACAAACCAGTTTTCACAGCCCAATGGTGCATCTTCTGGCGCTTCTTTCGAACTGATATTTATATAAATTGTTGGATTTGTTGGAACCTTTTTTCCTTTAAAAATTTGAGTAAATTCTGCCTCATAATCTTCTGAAAACAATATGTTATGCAAACTCAGTTCTGGAAAAGAGCGATTCATTCCCCAATAAAATACTAAGCCTGATGAACTTCGTTCTTTTTTAATTTCCTTTTGATATCTATCATTCTCATTCAAAAGTTGCTTATAAACTAAGGCAATGTCCATATTCAATACAAAGAGATCTCCTTTAATTTCTTGTCCATTTATTACTGCAGATTGAATTAGTTTACCACTAGTATCAAGCGCATCAACAGATTCTCCTTTTCGAATATCAACCCCTAATTCTTCCGCCAATTGTTCCAACGCAGTCACTATTCCAAACATACCTCCCTTTGGAAAAAAAGCACCAATATTATGCTCAAGATGAGGAATGACTGACATCATAGCAGGAGTTTTATAAGGCGAAGACCCGTTATAAGTAGCATAGCGATCGAAAAGCTGAACCAATTTAGGCTCATTAAATTCCCTTTTATTCTTTCGGTGCAATGATTTTAAATTACTAGGATTTATTAGTTGTGGTAATGCTTTTAAAGCTTGCTTTGAAAAATAAGTAGATCGCTTGTGAAGGCTGTTTTCTATAAATAGTTTACCAGCTCCTTGGTATAGTTTTTTAGACTTTTCTAAGTACTTAGTTATTGGTTTTATTGGTAGGTTTAACTTTTCTTTTAATTCCTTTTCAAGTTTAACTTTATCATTATAAAAAACGAATGATTTTCCATCAGCAAAGTAATAGGTGCATGATATATTTAGTTTTTTGTAAGATAAATAGTCCTTTAGATTCTTATTCGCTGCCTTAAATAAATCTTCAAAGTATTCTGGCATTGTAAATAAACTTGGCCCCATATCAAATCGATAACCAGATTCTGAAAATTCAGCTAGTTTTCCGCCAAGAGTTTTGTTTTTTTCGAACAACACCACTTCTTTATTTTGGGCCGCCAATCGAATCGCTGTTGCCAATCCTCCAATACCTCCACCTATTACGATTACTTTACTCATTTATTCAAATGGGTTTTGTATAAAAGTAAGATTTTTTCACGGGCTACTTTATGATTTACGATAGGCTCTGGATATTTATCAGTACCATATTCCGGAATCCATTTTTTAATATACTTTAATTCTGGATCAAATTTTTCCTGCTGTGAGGTTGGGTTAAAGACTCTAAAATATGGTGCGGCATCTGTTCCGGTACCTGCTGCCCATTGCCAATTACCAATATTTGATGCCAGTTCGAAATCCAAGAGCTTACTGGCAAAATAAGCTTCACCCAGGCGCCAATCGATACATAAATCCTTTACTAAAAAGGAAGCCACAATCATCCTTACCCGATTATGCATCATTCCCGTTTCATTCAATTGGCGCATGCCAGCATCCACAATTGGGTAACCCGTTTTACCTTGACACCAAGCATCAAAATAAACTTGATTATATTCCCATGGCATACCTCTATATTTTGCTTTCAATTCTTCAGTTGCAGATTCCGGATAATACCATAGAATAGTCATGAAGAATTCTCGCCAAATTAATTCATTTAAAAACACTTCAGATTTAGCGTTTGCCAATTTTACCATTTTTCTAATAGATACGTTGCCAAATCGCAAATAAACTCCTAAATTACTAGTCGCTTCCTTTGCGGGAATATTTCTATTTTCATGATAATTATGTAGCGTTTCATCATCTAAATGAACTGCTGGTGCAATATTTTTAATTTCACTAAAACCAATAGATTTTAATTCCACAAGATCTTGCTTTACCGTGCCTGATAGGCCTTCAACTCTCAACTTGTACTCAGGTAATTTAGTTAATGCTGATTTCCATTTTTTTGAAAACGGTGTATATACTTTATATGGCCTTCCATCTATATTAATCTCATCTTGTTCAAAAATAACATGATCTTTGAAAGTTTGAAAATCAATTCTTTCTGATCCTGACCATTGTGATATTTCTTGATCACGTTTTAAGGCGTATGGTTCATAATCCCTATTCGTATAGATGGCTTCTATCTTTTCTTTTTTAGCTAAGGCTCTAAAAATATCTTGCGGATTGCCAGAATAAATAAGCAAATCACTACCTATTGCTTGATATTTAGTTTTTAATTTCTTTAATGACAAATAAATAAATGAAACCCGTTTATCGTCCTTAGGCAGTTCTTCCAAAATATTGGAATCGAAAATAAATAAGGGTACTACGTTTTTATAGCGTTCTGTTATTTTTGATAATCCATGATTATCATCCAACCTTAAATCACGTCTGTGCCAAAAATATGAAATCATGGGTAGAGGGTTAAAACACCATTTAGCAAATAATGAATGGCTTTGTACTCAGACTTATTCTGAGCATCATGCATTACTTTTTTATCACTCTTTAAATTACTATTATACCCTAATATAGCTGGTGCATGATATTGTATGCAGTATCTAATTAGCCTTAATTCAGGTTCCTTTGGATTCAAAGTAATAAGGGCTTCTATTATTTGTTTTCCTATGTTAAAAGCTGCTAATTTCTGATTTGGCCATGACACATATTTTGCTTTCATAAAATAATACAACCCACGATACCCAAAAGCAATTGGTTGATGATGTGTACTTCCTTCTGTTAGTTTTTCTAACTCTAAGTATGACTTTTCATTTTCATCAACTAACTCAAGAAGCTCACGCATTCTTTTGATATCAAAATCTGCAGAATAAACATATGCAAAATTAAAAACGATTAGAATTAAAATATACCTCATAATAAATTTAAAGAATGTCTGACATAGCTACCAACTAATAAGCTGTATTTTTTATTATCAGGAATTCTAATTCTTTCCTTTAAAACTGATTCTGCATCTGTACTCTTAATTTTTTTGAATAGACCGAAATAATAGACATAAGCCATATAAACTCCAAATCTTGCCTTTTTCGGTAATTTTAGAATTCCTTCATAGGCCAATTCAAAATCTTTCGCAATATCACTTTCTATCTCATCCTTTTGTTTGTCATCAAATGCATTAAAATCGACACCTGGAAAGTAGACACGACCAAGTTCTTCGTAATCATGCTTAAAATCTCTTAAAAAATTAATCTTTTGGAAAGCTGCACCTAATGCTCGTGCATACGGTTCAAGCTCATTATACTTTTTTTCATCTCCTTCTAAAAACACTAATAAACACATCAAACCTACCACCTCAGCACTACCATCTATATACTCACTATAAAGCGAATCGTCATACTTATTTCCTGGATTAAGGTCCATTTCCATACTGTGCAAAAATTGATCAATTAATGCTCTTGGAATATTGTTTTTTCGCACCACCGCTTGAAAAGCATTCAAAATTGGATTAGTTGAAATACCACTTTCAAGGCTTTTATAGGTAGCTATCTTAAAATCACGCAACATTTCTGCGCGATCAAAATCTAAAAAAGAATCGACTATCTCATCAGCAATCCTAACAAAACCATATAGGGCATAAATATCCTGCTGAATATCTTTATGTAAAAGTTTAATCCCTAAAGAAAAGGAGGTTGAATAACTTTCTGTGACCTGCTTACTAAAAGAATTAGATAATTTATCGTACAATAATTTCATATATTAAATACCTATTAGGAGCAAAGATAAATATAAAGATTTCATTTTGTTTAACTTTTAACTTATTTTATTAAACAAAATTAATTTACTTGAGTCCATGTTTTAGTATCATAAAACCAACCTACATATCCTCTAACCTTCAAATTTCCGTTTTCGAGCCATAATTTACAGGTATATATTTCTCCGTTTTTAGGATCATATATATTGCCGTCAATCCATTCATTACTCTTAAAAAAGAATCCAGTTAATATATCCATACCTAATATGGTTTGGTTTTTTTTTGTCGCATCCGGATTATTAGAATCCTTTATTGGTTGTCCATTTTTATCATTTGGTACTTTAATCCAAACAACTTTTCCGTAATATTTACGATTTTTCAGATAAATTTCAATTTTTGCATCCTTGACTTCAGTCAACCATACCCCTAAAATGTCATCAGCCTTTATCTGCGATAATCCCATTAAAGGAAAAAAAGTTAAAATCAGTAGAGTAAGTTTCTTCCTCATTCTGTAATAATAGGAAAAACTTTTTGAAAAATGATATTCTTATTATCTAATTATTTTCTTGTTTTACGATACTTACAACATATATACATATTTGGATTTTAACAATCAAGTTCTTTAAAACTCTCACTCCCTAACCTGATAAGTTCCACTTTGTTTTTGTTTGGTTGTCTGTCAGCTATATCTAACAAATCTTAAATTCTTCTGCTTAAAAATGAGGCACAATATAGTATAGTAGAAATATTTTCATTTCTGCTACCCTTTTTGAGTCTACCTCGGCTTTAGAACGTCATAAATAGTTTGACGGATTAATCAATGTCCTTCTCATCCACAATATATCGCACAAAAAAAGAGTCACACTTTCATGTAACTCTTTTAGTTTCTGCTCCCCCTCTTGGACTCGAACCAAGGACCCTCTGATTAACAGTCAGATGCTCTAACCAGCTGAGCTAAGGAGGAGTTTAAGGTGTCTATGTTTCCTTAAGCGAGTGCAAATATATACAAAAGAAAAATTAAACCAAAAAAAACATTGAGATTTTTAAATCTTTTTTTATTGCTGTGGAATATCAGTTGAAAATTAAAACAAATCACTTTCTATATCATCTGAATCATTCGAAAAATCTCCTTCTTGATCTTCACAGTCTTCATTCTTCTCACAATTTCCAGGTCTCAAAATATTAGTTTTGGATACGTTTAGTCTAATTTCAGTTTTAATACTTTGGTCTTCTTGCAAATACCCTTTTGGAAAGGGTGTTCCAATCACTTCTACTAAAGTCCCTGTTTTCAAAAACTCCAAAATTCGTAAGTTAGCGCCTTCACGTTTCCAAATAGTACAGTTTATCCAGGTTGTTTTAGTTCGTTGTTCTCCAGTACGTTTATCTTTCCAGTTTTTATTATGCGCAACCGGAAAATTAATTGCTATTACCCCATTATCCATACTTCTAGTTACGGCATCTTTACCAATGTTTCCAATCAATCTCGTTTCAAATACCGTTGCCATAATTCTTTGTCCACTAAAAATGAGTAGCACTAAATTAGTTATTATTTTAAAACTGCTTAGAATTATATGGGTTTATAGCTTTCTATTATTCGAAATTGACAATAAAAGCATCTTTATACCCTTTTTCTTGAACTATTTTCTGAGCCTTTTTAGCCAATTTTCGAGTGGCAAAAGGGCCTACAAAATACTTATACTTGTACATACTAGAAGAATTAATTTTGACACGTTCAACTTTATAATCTAATTTTTCGAATTCAGGGATATTTGTTTTTAAGGGGTCAATTGAAGACATTATTTGCACTTTAAAAGATGGCCCAGTAACATCAACTGGTGAAAAATCAATATTTGGATGGGCGGATTTCAAAAAAGCTCTAGTCGCTCTAAAAATAGCAGATGAAATAATTTCCTGTCCATATCCACTATTTAAATAGGCAGCTTCTCCTACTTGGGTTAAAAAACCACATTCAATTAAAATGGTAGGCATTTTTGTAAACTTTAGTATTTGCAGAGAGTGACCAATATCAGCTCCTGTTTTTACACCCCTACTTTTTCTACCAGCTCTGGTTTTAAATTGTTTTTCAACTTGAAATGCCCATTTATAGGCTTCTTTTGACTCGAAATTATGTATATGAGTTTCTGTGCCTAATATGTCAACATTTTCGCTGCCATTGCAGTGTATACTCATCATATAATCAACGGACTTGTTATTTGCCATTATTACTCTATCGTCTAACGTAGGGTATATGTCCTTAGTTCTGGTATACAAAACAGCTACGTTTGAAAGGTTATGCTGCAAATAATGCCCAATCTTTTTCGCAATTAACAAATTCAAATCTTTTTCAGGTAAATGTGTTTCCGAAACTGACAAATGTCCAGGGTCTTTGCCTCCATGACCTGGATCGATCAATATTGTTATTTCAGTTTTAACCCCAAAAGTTAAAAACCCGATAAAAAGGAAACAAAATAAAGTAAACTGTTTAAGCATTAGGTTTAAATGAAAAGCTAAATTAAGAAATAGTATTTCTGGTATTAATACCAATACAAGTTTTATTCCAAACCATTTTGTTTATAACCCAAAACCGCTTTATAAAGAATTTCCTTTTTAAATAAATAGTTGTTAGATTTACGGTTCTAAAGAAATTTGAATCGACATCAATGAAAACAGTACAATATAGAGAAGCCTTAAGAGAAGCAATGTCTGAAGAAATGCGAGCAGACAAAAGTGTGTTTCTTCTTGGAGAGGAAGTAGCAGAATACAATGGAGCTTACAAAGTTTCTCAAGGCATGTTAGACGAATTTGGACCTGAACGCATTATTGATACTCCAATTGCAGAATTAGGATTTACAGGAATTGCTGTTGGGGCAGCTATGAATGGATTGAGACCTATTGTTGAATTCATGACATGGAATTTTGCCATTTTAGCAGCAGATCAAATTATTAATAGTGCTGCAAAAATGCTTCAAATGTCGGGTGGGCAGGTTGGATGTCCAATTGTTTTTAGAGGCGGAAATGGCACTGCTGGCCAATTGGCAGCTACGCATTCTCAAAGTTTTGAGTCAATGTACGCGCATTTTCCAGGTTTGAAAGTCGTTACTCCTTCTACCCCATATGATGCGAAGGGCTTATTAAAAGCAGCAATTAAAGACAACGATCCAGTATTAATTATGGAATCTGAAAGAATGTATGGAGATAAGGGTGAAATACCTGAAGGCGAATATATCATTCCGATTGGAGTAGCGGATATTAAAAGAAAAGGCTCTGACGTTACAATTGTATCTTTTGGAAAAATTATTAAAGAAGCACATAAAGCTGCTGAGGCTCTTGAAAAAGAGGGTGTTTCTGTTGAAATAATTGATTTAAGATCTGTCAGACCTATTGATTACGGCACTGTGGTAAATTCTGTAAAGAAAACGAATAGGTGTGTAATTGTTGAAGAATCATGGCCAATCGCATCAATTGCCTCTGAAATATCTTATCATCTACAAAACTATGCATTTGATTACTTAGATGCACCTGTTAAAAGAGTAATGCAAAGTGATACTCCTTTTCCCTTTAGTCCTCCACTAATGGAAGAGGCACTTCCAAATGTTGCAAGAATTGTAGCAGCTGTGAAGTCAACATTATACAAATAAGTTCTAATGAAGAGCTGAATATGAGTTCGACAAATCTATCGTCCATATTTAAGCATCAAACTGAACATAACTCTGCCATTTTAGAATTACTGGAAAATACGACCATTGGAACCAATGGTGCAAAATACCAGCATTTACATACAGCCAAAAAAATAGCGGATCTTCATCAACCTCATTATTTTACAATTTATAGGCATGAAAAAGCAATTGCGAATGTCACTATTTGTGAACGACCAATGCTTGTAAATAACCAGCTTGCTGACACATCTTACATCCGTTATTTTGCGTTCAGTTCTGCATTTCAAACTAAAGAAAAAGCGAAAGAAAGAAAACACCCATCTATTTTTCAGGAATATGTTTCTAGATTATTAAGTACATCCAACCTAAATGTAGAAAATCCCGAACATGATTCTAAAATTTATTGGGCTATAGTTGATCCGGAAAATGAGCGATCATTACAAATGGGAGAGCGATATGGATTTGAAACCATTACCAAAATTAAGACCATTGCTTTTAGTCGGTTTAATTTAAAACAACAAGCCCAAGTCGTCAGGTTAAATGCAAGTGAGGAAAATGGGGTTAGGAGTCAAATTCAACAATTTTACAAAGGATACAATAATATATCTGATGTTCATCTATTTGAAAACAATAATTACTTCGTTTTAAAGGTGAATAATAAAATTATAGCTGGAATTCAAGCTAATGTAGTTGAGTGGAAAATAGAAGCGCTACCAGGAATAATAGGAACCGTGTTAGTTAAAACCTTACCACACATTCCATACCTCAAAAGAATTATCAACCCTAAAAAATATAAATTTTTGGCCACAGAAGGTCTATTTTGGATACCAGGTCATCAGGACAAAATACGACCCTTACTTGAGGGTGTATTGTATCAACAAAATTGTCATTCTATGTTACTGTGGGCAGACGGAAAGGATACTAGGTTGAATACGGCTCTCAAAAAATCTAGACTAGGCTGGCTTCAGAAATTAAAAACAGACAATCCAGTAAATTTAGTGGCAAAGTTTAATAATATGCCAGATGGTTTTGTTAAAACTATGAAAGATCAGCTTCATTATATTTCAGGATTTGACTGTACTTAAATCAGAAACTCAGCATCCGAAAATTTATCCTCAATTTCAGAAAGTGTATCGTAAACTTCATTCAAATCGAACGACGTCACCAGTTTAATTCTGTAATCTTTAAAGTGTGAAATTCCTTTGAAATAATTTGAGTAATGGCGTTTCATTTCATTGACAGCTAGTATTTCTCCCTTCCAGTCTACACTCATATCTAAATGTGTTCTTGCTGCGGTTACTCTATCTCCAACTGATGGCGGTGCCAGATGTTTTCCTGTTTTAATAAAGTGTTTAATCTCATTAAATATCCATGGATATCCAATACTCGCCCTTCCAATCATAACACCATCAACACCATATTTTTTCTGATACTCAACTGCTTTTTCAGGACTGTCAATGTCACCATTTCCAAATATTGGAATTTTGATTTTGGGATTAGTTTTAACTTCTGAAATTAAGCGCCAATCCGCCTCTCCCTTATACATTTGTTTTCTGGTACGACCATGAATTGACAGTGCCTCTATACCCACGTCCTGAAGCCGTTCAGCAACTTCAACAATATACTTAGTATCATCATCCCATCCTAGTCTTGTTTTTACAGTAACAGGCAAATGAGTGGCTTTTACTATTTCGGCAGTCATTTCAACCATTTTAGGAATATCTTTTAAAATACCCGCACCCGCTCCTTTACAAGCTACTTTCTTGACTGGACATCCATAATTAATATCAATAATATCCGGATTTGTTTGTTCAACAATTTCAGTTGTCTTCCGCATGCTATCAATATCATAGCCAAATATTTGAATTCCTATTGGCCGTTCATACTCATAAATGTCTAATTTTTGGACTGACTTAGCCGCATCACGAATTAAACCTTCGCTTGAAATGAATTCAGTATACATTAAGTCTGCACCGTTTTTTTTGCATAATGCCCTAAACGGAGGATCACTGACATCTTCCATTGGCGCTAATAAAAGGGGAAAATCCCCTAAATCGATATCACGTATTTTTACTCCCATTCACCGCAAAATTAGGACAAAAAAAAGATGTTTCGTAAAAAACATCTTTTTAAATTCATTTATTTAATGATTAGTCCTCATCAGCTAATTCTAACTTTCCTCTTCCTTGTGGTTTACCCATTCGATAGTAGATAAAAAGTTCAGAAGCACCATGAATACTATTAATATCTTGAAGACTTGATACAACAAAATCATATGAAACACCCATTGAAAAACCTCCATTATGGAACATCATACTTGCTACCAGTGCATCATCCATTCTAAAATGAGCACCTAACTCTAGGGATGTTCTATCATAATAGCCCGTAGTTTTCGATTCTCCTCTCAGTAAGATATCCATTGTAGTACCGAAAATTAATGACTTATTAGGTTTTTGAACCGACCACATTACACTTGGTTTAAAAGTTAGTGGAAAATCTAGTGCGCCAAAATTACCAAAGTAATGAATATTCATTGTTCTATTCATGCGCCAATCAGTTCCTAAAAAATTAACTTTTGGCTTTGTCATGTGGTTACCTGAAATTCCTAATGACATATAGATATAATCGTCGTAAGAGAACTCCCAATATAGTCCTGCTGCCAAATCAAATCGGCCTACTAAAAGTTGGTTATTCAAAATTACTTCACCACTAGGAATAGTAGGATCAAACCCATCTCTATTATCCCATTGGTTACTCCATGTTAAATCATCATTATTACCGATACTTCTTTGGAAATAGCCTGGTGCAACTCCAACTGAAAGATAATTAAACTTATTAAGCCTCATTGCATAACTCAACGGTATTGCAACATTTACTTGGTTATACTGACTGTGTCCTCCACCGTCGTTAGCAAACACAATGCCTGCACCAACAAATCTACCTGCTCGTTGATCACCATATAATCTCGTGTCAAAACTTGCCGAATACGTTTCAATAGGATTTTCTGATAGCCCCCACCATTGTCTTCTGTAGTTCCCAAAAAACTTATACTGAGCTCTAAAAAATCCTGCAGCTGCCGGATTTAATTGCAACTTCGTTTCCGCATACATACTAAATTGCTTATCAATTTGAGAATATGCCTGCGTTGTTATAAAGCTTATAAAAGCGATTAATATTAATTTCCTCTTCATGATTTTATCTAACTAATGTCGTGTTACCACTCAATGTTCCTGCTTGCCCTGTATTAAACTCATATTCGAGAGTCCAGTAAAATACTCCAGCCCCTACAGCCTTCCCTCTAAAATTACCATCCCATCCATTTTTTTGAACAGTGGATTCGAAAATTTGTTTCCCATATCTGTTATAAATTTTAAAAATACATATATCCAGAGCTAATCCTTCAACCACTAAAAGGTCATTTTTACCATCTCCATTTGGAGAAAAGGCAGTAGGCACCCCAATTTGAGGCAAGAAATTTAGATAAACCTTTACTGTGTCCTCAGCAAAACATCCATAGGTGTCCTCAACCCGGATCACGTAACTAGTTGTTTCTATCGGGTAAACGTTTGTGGCCAAACCTTTAGCATTAGTTGCTGTCTCACTTGGTTCCCATTGATAATTAAGTTTAATGGGTGATGTTGCAACAGCAGACAAGAATGCCGGATCGCCTAATTCAACAATTGTATCAATTGAACCAACTACAGTAGGTATATCAATTACTGTAATTTGCTTAGTAAATTTACTTACTTTACCATCTACATCAGTAACTTTTAATTCTATCCCAATTGGGTCAGCTGTTACTGTTTCAAAACAAATTGTTGGATTCTGATCTACTGGGTTTAAAATAAATGCTGCGGTTATCGGTGTAACATCTAATGACCAATTCCATGATGTTGGTGTACCTTGAGATGTATCATTTGCAACTATACAATCACCTACACAAACTGTTTCCTGAACGGTAAAGCCAGCAGAAATAGAACCAGGACATGATACTACTGTCAATTGAACATTTGCGTTTGAAACATTTCCATTTGCATCAGTGATATCTAATTGAATACTAAAAACTCCTGGGGAAGTAAAACAAATATCTCCTGGTTGCTGGTCATTCGGATTTGGAATAGTAGGGATATCTAAAACAGTACTTGTTATAGACCACACCCAATTAGTAATGTTTACCGGTGATGTACTAATATCATTAAGCACAATACATTCGTTGACACAAATGCTATTCCCTGGATCAATTGTAAAATTTGCTTGCTGCGACAAGGCTACTTGCCAGCACATTGCAAAAAATGATAATCCAAGTAAGGTGATTTTTCTAATCATGTTAAAAATTTTGAAAAAATAAAGGTAATAAAATATCTTTTACTTATATACTTTAAACACCCAGAAAATAAAAAAGTTGCCAAAATTGACAACTTTTTTTTCTCATTTAACAGTGCATTTTAAAGCATATCTTGTTTAAAAAGTATGTTAACAATACATTTAAATCTAATCCAATTTCTATCTTTTACCTGATTAGTGTAGTATTGCCACTTAACGTCCCTTCTTGTCCATTATTAAATCCATATTCAAGCGTCCAATAGTAAACTCCAGGACTTTCTGCCTTTCCTTTATAATTTCCATCCCATCCATTTTTTTGAACCGTTGATTCGAAAATTTTGTCCCCCCAGCGGTTGTAAACTTTAAATATACATACCTCTAATGCTAAGCCTTCGACTAATAAAAGGTCATTTTTTCCATCACCGTTAGGTGAAAAGGCAGAAGAGACACCAATTTTAGGCTGAAAATTTAAGTATACGATCACTGAATCCTCCGCGGAACACCCATAACTATTCTCAACTTTTATAGAGTAACTCGTTGTTTCTATCGGATAAACATTTGTAGTAAGCCCTCTAGGATTAGTTGCTGTTTGGCTGGGTTCCCATTGATAATTGAGTTTTGTTGGAGATGTCGCTGTAGCTGACAAAAATGCCGGATCACCTAACTCTACAATTGTATCAATTGAAGCAACTACTGTAGGAACATCTATTACTGTAATTTGTTTAGTAAATTTACTTACTTTACCATTTACATCTGTAACCTTTAATTCTATCCCAATTGGAGCAGCTGTAGTTGAGGTAAAACAAATTGTTGGATTCTGATCTACTGAATTTACTATGTATGCAGCATTTACTGGCAAAACATTTAAAGACCAATTCCATGCTTGTGGTGAACCTTGGGATGTATCATTTGCAATAATACAATCTCCTACACAAACCGTTTCTTGAATAGTAAAACCGGCAGAAATAGATCCAGGGCATGAAACCACTGTCAATTGAACATTCGCATTCGATACATTTCCATTCACATCAGTTATATTCAACTGAATATTAAAAACTCCTGGAGAAGTAAAACAAATGTCTCCTGGCACTTGATTATTCGGATTTGGAATACTTGGAATATCTAAAACCGTACTAGTTATAGACCAAACCCAATTCGTAATATTTACAGGGGACATGCTGAGATCTGACACTGTAATACACTCATTGACACAAATACTATTCCCTTGATCAATAATAAAATTTGCTTGTTGTGAGAAAGCCATTTGCCAACATAATGAAAAAAATGATAATCCAATTAGTGTGATTTTTCTTAACATATTCAAAATATTTGAGAAGTTTAAAGCAAAAAATGTCCTTTACTCTATTTGCTCATAGACTGGTAATAAGTAAAAAGGGTTGCCAAAATTGGCAACCCTTTTTACTTATACTGTTATTTATTTTTGTCAAGGCCTTTTTGAAATAAGTGCAAAAAGTGCATTTAAATCAGGCGTAATAATAATTTCAATTCTTCTGTTCTTTGCTTTATCTGATTTGTTAATTGGATAAAAATCTGACCGCCCTGCAGCCATCACCATTGTTGGTGCCATATTAGAATTTTCGATCAAAATTTTAGTTACAGAAGTTGCTCTTAAAACACTTAACTCCCAATTGTCTTTTGGATGAACAGTTCCATTTAGTGGGTCACTATCAGTATGCCCTTCCACTATAATTTCAATATCTTTTTGAGACTCTAGCACCTTTGCTAAATCAATAAGCGCTACTTTTCCTTCAGAAGCAACATCTATTTTACCTGAATCAAATAATAGTTTTGCTTCCATACTAACATAAATTTTACCATTTCTTTCTTCAACGGTAAGTCCTTTATTTTTGTAACCTAATAATGCACTAGCAATTTTTTCTTTTAATGCTAAAACTGCCGCATCTTTTTTGGCAATAATTTCTTCCAACTCTTTTATTCTGCTTTCTTTCTTATCTAGGATTAAGGACCTTGCATTTAATTCTTTTTCAAGTTCGTTTAATCTGTCCTCCTTGCGCTGTAACTCAATTCGCGAACCTTCAAGATCTCTTATCATCTTAGCAGTTTCAGCGGTACCTTTTGATTGTAATCCTGCATACTTGCTTTCTAAAGCTTTATTAAGCGCTCCCATTTTGTCATACTCAACTGCCAACATCTTATAATTCAGGCTCATTTCTGTAGTATCTTTTTTTAATTGGGCGGCCGCATTTTTAGTTAGTGAAAGTCTTGTTTCAAGTTCTTTGATCATATTCTCAGAATCAATACTAGATGACTTATATTTGGTTTGATCTGCAACAGCCTTGGTATAGCTAGTTTGTAAATCGTTATATTTTTGCAGTGGCACACAACTCCACGCCATTAACAAAATCAACACTGCACCAATAAATTTCATATTCTATAATTTAAAATACAAATATCATGAATATGTCGAGACGCTAGACTGCTTGAATTACTAAGTTTTAAACAATGGGTTTTTAGTAGTGTCACTGATAAATTAGCGCAATAAGATACTTACCTAATCATGGTGAGAAGTCTTATAAAGTTTTTATCTTTGTCTGTTTTATTTAAGGGAAAATAATGGCTAAATATAGAAAACAAGAAGCTTTAGACTACCACTCAAATGGAAGGCCAGGTAAAATTGAAGTAATCCCTTCAAAGCCTTATGCAACCCAAAGAGATTTATCTCTAGCGTATTCGCCAGGAGTGGCCGAACCGTGCCTTGAAATAGCTGAGGATAAAGAAAAAGTATACAAATATACCGCTAAATCAAATTTAGTGGCAGTTATTAGCAATGGAACTGCGGTACTTGGCCTTGGTGATATTGGACCCGAAGCATCAAAACCCGTAATGGAAGGTAAAGGTCTTTTATTCAAAATATTTGCTGATATAGATGTATTTGACATTGAAGTTGATGCTAAAGACCCTGATTTATTTGTTCAGACTGTCAAAGCCATTGCCCCAACATTTGGTGGGATTAATCTAGAAGATATCAAAGCCCCTGAGGCGTTTGAAATTGAAGAAAGATTAAAAGCGGAATTAGATATTCCAATAATGCATGATGATCAACATGGCACTGCAATTATTTCAAGTGCCGCTTTATTAAATGCAGCGGAACTTGCCAAAAAGAAAATTAACAAGCTAAAAATTGTGATTAGTGGAGCCGGTGCAGCCGCGTTTTCTTGCACAAAACTATATCTAGCCTTAGGCGCTAAACTTTCTAATATTTATATGTTTGATAGCAAAGGTTTAATTTCTCTAAACAGAAAAGATTTAGACAAATATAAATCGGAATTTGCTGTTCATAAAAAAGATATTGATTTAACTGAGGCGCTTAAAGGTGCTGATATGTTTTTAGGGCTTTCGAAAGGTGGACTAGTTTCAAAATCCATGATTAAAGGTATGGCAAAGAACCCAATAGTTTTTGCTTTAGCAAATCCGGAACCTGAAATTTCTTATAATGATGCCATGTCAGTTCGTAAAGATATCATTATGGCTACTGGCCGCTCTGACCATCCAAATCAGGTTAATAATGTGATTGGCTTTCCTTACATTTTCAGAGGTGCACTAGATGTTAATGCCAAATGCATTAACGAGGAAATGAAATTAGCGGCAGTTAGAGCAATTGCTTCTTTGGCTAAAGAAACTGTACCTGAAGAGGTGAATGAAGCTTACAATGAAAAAAATATTTCTTTTGGCCGAGATTCAATTATTCCAAAACCGGTAGACCCAAGACTAATATATACCATCTCTCCAGCTGTTGCGAAAGCTGCTATGGATTCAGGAGTAGCAAGGAACCCTATTAAAGACTGGGATGCTTATGATACCTTACTAAAAGGCAGACTTGGGCTCGACAATAAGTTATTGAATGTTTTAACCGACAAAGCATTAAAAAACCCAAAAAGAGTTGTATTTGCAGAAGCCGATAATTATAAGATCCTTAAAGCTGCACAAATGTCAATGGATGAGGGTTTTGCAACCCCTATTCTATTGGGCAGAAAAGCCAAGATTTTGCAATTGATTGCTGAAAATAATCTAGATTTAGGTGATGATGTTGAAATTGTTGATCCGAAATCAGAAGAAATGCGGGAGAAAATTTACGAATATGGTAAATTGTTTTTCGAGAGCAGAAAACGACGTGGAGTTACGGAATTTGAAGCCGTAAAATTAATGCGTGAGCGTAATTACTTTGGTTCAATGATGGTTAAATCGGGTGAGGCTGATGCATTAATTTCGGGAATCACAAGAAATTATAAAGATGTGATTCGGCCTGCTTTAGAAACTGTTGGTACAGATGAAAATGTTCTTAAGTTATCAAGCATGTACATTTTAGTTACCAAAAAAGGCCCTTTATTTTTGGCAGACACCACAGTTAACATTAACCCTACAGCAGAAGAAATTGCCGACATCACATATCAAGTAGCAAAGACAATTCGAAGATTGAAAATTCAACCAAGAGTCGCTTTACTGTCGTATTCAAATTTTGGGTCTGCTCGAGGAGAAGATGCAAATAAAATGGCAGATGCCAGAAAGATTGTAAAAGAAAAGCACCCATCTATAATCGTTGATGGAGAAATTCAGGCAAATTTTGCACTAAATAACGACTTGTTAATTGAAAAATTTCCTTTTTCTGACTTAGTTAATAAAAAAGTAAATACCCTTATTTTCCCGAACCTAACATCTGGAAATATCGCTTATAAATTAATGCAAGAAATGGGGGATGATGTTGAAGCAATTGGCCCGATTTTACTGGGGCTAAAAAAATCAATTCACGTACTTCAACTAGGAAGTTCTGTTAGAGAGATTGTAAATATGGTAAAAGTAGCTGTGGTTGATGCACAAAATAAGTAAAAAATGATTACCCAATTACAAGGAAAACTAATAGAAAAGACACCAACAAGCGTTGTTATTGACTGCAATGGTGTTGGGTATTTGGTTAAAATAAGTTTAAATACGTTTTCGAATATCACAACTGAAAATGAAATTAAACTATTTACTCAGCTTCAAGTTCGAGAAGATGCACACACACTTTATGGATTTTCTAAAAAAGAGGAACGTGAAATGTTCAACCATTTAGTTTCTGTTTCAGGAATTGGAGCCAGCACTGCTATTCTAATGCTTTCAGCAATGTCGGCTGATGAAATTGCGAGTGCAATAGTCAATGACCAAGTTGATATTATTAAAAGTATAAAAGGAATTGGGCTAAAAACAGCGCAGCGAGTTATTGTCGATTTAAAGTCGAAAATGGAAAAAGTTGAATTTTCTTCTGAAAATATTTTCAGTTCGAACAATACAAACAAATTTGAAGCGTTAACTGCTTTATCTGCTTTAGGATTCGATAAGAAAAAAGCAGAAATTGCAATAAATAAAGTAGTGAAAGAAGATCAATCAGTAGAAGATCTTATTAAACAAGCATTGAGAATATTATAGTTTTGAAAATTAAATTACTTATATCACTAGTCGTAGTTGTTCTTGCTTGCTCAAAGGCCACTGCGTATACTACATTTAACATTAAGCCTTTATCGAGATTAGTGGTTTATACACAAAGTGATACCCCTGATGTAAAACTGCCATATCCATTGCATGATTATTATGATTTTACTTCAAAGTCTAATACTAGATTAGATTTTAAATTACCTAAAAACATCAATACTGAATTTGTTTATAATCCTGAAACTGGTCAATATGAAGTTTATCAAAAGGTAGGAAATCAATTCTATCGTCAACCCACTGCAATGTCTTTAGAGGATTATATGGACTATCAACGGAAAAAGGCCTTAAATGACTATTTTGCAGAAAAAGTTGAGAATGAAAATTCAGCTGATAAGAATATAATACCTCCGCTAAATGTAAAAGGTGAAGCATTTGACCTCATATTCGGAGGTGATGAAATTACTATCCGACCTCAAGGATCAGCTGAAATTTCATTTGGTATTAACATTAATAAATACGAAAACCCATCTTTACCCTTACGTCAGCAGAGACAAGCACAATTTGATTTTGATCAACAAATTCAATTAAACTTAGTTGGTCAGATTGGAGATAAACTGAAGTTAGAGATAGCTCAAAACACTAGTGGTACAGGATTTAATTTTCAGAATCAAGTTAAAATCGGCTATACTGGGTATGAAGATGAAATTATTCAAAAAATTGAGGCCGGTAATGTTACACTTCCACTTAATACATCATTAATACAAGGATCTCAAAGTCTGTTTGGTATTAGAACTGATCTTAAATTTGGACGACTGACTGTTAATACCCTTTTGTCACAGCAAAAAGGACAACGACAAGAAATTAATGTAGCTGGTGGGGCTCAACAGCAAGAATTTGAAGTAGGTGCTGATAATTACGAAGAAAATAAGCATTATTTCTTAAACTTTTTTCACAGAGAAAACTATGACTCTGCAATGACCACAATGCCATATGTTAGTTCGGGTGTAAATATTACCAAAATTGAAGTATATGTTACCAATAGAAATAACAATATTGAAAACACAAGAAACTTTTTGGCTTTTACTGATTTAGGTGAAAATGAAACGGAATATCTTCAAGGAAATCCAGTAGTATCAAATATAGGAGCCAGTCTACCTGACAATGGTGCAAATAACCTTTACGATAAATTAACGGAGACTAATAATGTCCGTGATTTTTCTAATTCAGTTGACTACTTAGATGTTTTGGGGCAAACCTCTATTGGACCCATTGATCAAGCTTTTCACTACGAAAAAGTAGAGAATGCGAAACGCTTAAGTGACCAAGAATTCAATTACAATGCTTTACTAGGTTACATATCCCTAAGACAATCTCTTAATCAAGATGAAGTTTTAGCTGTTGCATATCAATATACTTTTCAAGGTAAAACCTATCAGGTCGGTGAATTCTCGAATGATGTTCCAGTAGAAACAGGGTCGAAAAGTGCGTTGATACTAAAACTTTTAAAACCAACTATTGTAAATCCTCAAAACAAATTGTG
The DNA here is from genome assembly GCA_045107045.1 of Crocinitomicaceae bacterium. Lineage (GTDB taxonomy): Bacteria > Bacteroidota > Bacteroidia > Flavobacteriales_D > Crocinitomicaceae > Putridiphycobacter. The sequence goes on along the minus strand of JBGCFR010000001.1, from coordinate 127,264 downwards.
GGATTTAATGATGAAGAATGTATATTCATTAGGAGCATATCAAGTTGGACCAAGTAATTTTAGATTAGATGTGTGGTACAATAATCCAAGAACAAGTGTGGATATAAACTATTTTCCTTATGATGGGATTGATGATAAGATGCTAATTAGATACCTTGATTTAGATAGATTAAATTTAAATACAGAAAGACAACAAGATGGAAGGTTTGATTTTGTTCCATTTCAAAAGGATGGAAATAGAATCACAAATGGTGGAACTATAGATACAAGAACGGGTCGTGTTTTCTTTGCCACAATTGAACCATTTGGTAATACATTGAGAGAGAAAATGGAAGCGGTAGATAAACCATTGCCATCTTATGCGCTAGAAAAAATAGTTTATCAAGAATTGTATGACTCTACTAGAACAGCGGCACAACAACTCCCAGATAAAAATAGATTTACTATTAAGGGTACATATGAATCTTCGGTTAGTTCCGATATTCCTTTAAATGCACTGAATATTCCTGAAGGTAGTGTTACAGTGACAGCAGGTGGTGCTAATTTGATAGAAGGTGTAGATTATCAAGTTGACTATAATTTAGGACGAGTTAAAATATTAAATGAAGGTATCCTAGAATCTCAAACCCCAATAAAAGTACAATTAGAAAGTAATTCAGGTTTTGGTTTTCAACAAAAATCATTGGTGGGAGCACATTTCAATTATGAATTTAACAAGGATTTTAATTTGGGTGCAACAGTAATGAATCTAACTGAAAAGCCAGTTACCCAAAAAGTAAATATTGGTAGTGAGCCCGTTAGTAATACTGTTCTAGGAACAGATGTTAGGTATAGAACTGAAGTGCCGTTTATTACAAAAATGGTTGATTTTCTGCCCGTTATTAGTACAAAAGAAAAGTCGTTTGTTACAGCAACAGGCGAATTCGCATATTTAATTCCTGGCACACAAAGAGCCATTGGAGAAGGCGGTGTTTCTTATATAGACGGATTTGAAGGTAGTCAGAGTGCCATTACGTTAATGACGCCATTTTCTTGGAAGCTTGCTTCCATACCACAAAATCAAACGAAACTATTTCCAGAATCAAGCATAAAAGCTGGAACTGCATCTGGTTTTAATCGTTCAAAATTAGCATGGTATTCTATTGATCAAACCTTTTTCTTTAACAATTCTCAGACTCCAGACAATATTAGAGATAATGACACTATAGCCAATGATAGTAGAATGAGGATTCTAGGTAAACAAGAATTATTTCCAAGCCTCGTTGCACCACAGGGAACGGCAAACAATATTAACACATTTGATTTATCATATTATCCAAATGAAAGGGGACCATATAACTATGATACTACTGATGCATTTATTGATGTAGATGGGAAATTCACCAATCCAACAGATAGATGGGCTGGAATTATGCGGGCTTTAACAACAACCAATTTTGAGAATGCAAATGTTCAGTATATCCAATTCTGGATGTTGGACCCTTATAATAACTCTGCAACTGAAGACGGAACTAAAAACCTTGATGCTGGAGAGCTTTATTTCAATTTAGGAAATATATCTGAGGATATTTTACCAGATTCAAGAAAGAGTTATGAAAATGGACTACCAACTAGTAATGATTTTAATCCGAATGATTATGATTCTACAGCTTGGGGCGTCATTCCAAATCAACAAGTAATTGTCAATGCATTTGATAATAACAATGCTTCGAGATTATTTCAAGATATTGGTTTGGATGGTTTAAATAATGAGCAAGAAAGAGAATTTTTCTCCAAGTATACCGAATGGATAAATAGTTCCAATTTAACTCCTGAAGCTAAGCAAAAATTATTAAATGATGTATCATCAGATAGTTATAATTACTTTTTAGATGATGATTATGACATTGCAAGATTAGACATTTTAGAACGATACAAAGACTTTAATGGTCATGAAGGGAATTCACCAACTTCAGACATATATGATACACTAAACGCAGCCGGCTACCAAACTGTGGGTATTAACTCCCCTGATATAGAAGATATAAATGTGGATAATAATTTAAGTGAAACCGAAAACTATTTTCAGTATAAAGTGAAAATTGATCAGAATAGCTTTGTGGTTGGACAAAACTACATAACTAACTCTCGAGTTATTACAGAAGACGGCAAAGATGAAACATGGTACCAATTTAAAATTCCGATTCAGCAACCGGAAAAAGTAGTCAATAATATATCTGATTTTAGATCAATCCGATTTATGAGGATGTTTTTGAAAGGTTTCGAAAATGAAAAAGTATTCCGTTTTGCAACACTAGAATTAATTCGCGGTACATGGAGGGAATACTTGGAAGATCTTCAAACTGGTGATCAAATAATTGAAGATCCGAATTCTACTGAATTTGTAATTGGTGCAGTAAACCTTGAAGAAAATGAAGGTAAAAAACCCGTAGGATATCAAGTTCCTGATGGTATTCAGCGAGAGCAAGATTTCAACAGCTTAAATACTCGACCTTTGAACGAACAATCTATGTCGCTTGAAGTCTGTGGCCTAAAGGATGGTGACTCAAGAGCGGCATACAAAAATGTGGGGATAGACATTAGAAATTATGGCCAAATTCAGATGTTTATTCATGGCGAAACTGCAGCTAAAATTGAAACAGAAAGTTTAGTAAAAGATGATGATTTAACTGTTTTTGTAAGGCTTGGGACTGATTTTGTAAATAATTATTATGAATACGAAGTGCCGCTGAAATTAACAGCATGGGGTACTACATCAACTTCTCCAAAATTGATTTGGCCAGAAGAAAATGAAGTCATTATTATTCTTGATAGTTTGATTTCATTAAAATTAGCTAGGGATAGAGCTGTTAAAGATGGACTAGCAAACAATGCAACACCATTTACACTTGCAACCCTAGGTAGTAAAACAATTTCTGTAAAAGGTAACCCAAATTTAGCAGACGTTAAAACCATTATGATTGGGGTTCGAAATCCGAGTAAAAATGAGAATACTTTACCTGATGATGGTTTAGAGAAATGTGCTGAAGTATGGGTAAATGAACTTAGAATGACAAACTTCAAGCAAAAAGGTGGTTATGCAGCTACGGCTCAAGTGAATGTTCAAATGGCAGATTTCGGCAATGTTTCCGTCTCAGGTAGTTACTCTACACCAGATTGGGGTACAATAGAATCGAAGGTAATAGAACGTCAACGTGAAACAATTTCAAATTTAGCCTTCAATTCTAATTTTGAACTTGGTCAGTTTTTTGGTGAAAAAGCAGCCATCAGATTACCAGCATATTTTGGCTATTCAGTTGGTGCTATCGACCCTCAATACAATCCCCTATCACCTGATGTGCAGACCAGTCTTCTTGATTCTGAGACAAGGAAAGAAGTAAATGAAGTAGCAAGAGCATTGACCGTTCGTCGTTCCTACAACTTCACCAATGTAAGAAAAGAACGCAGACCGGGTAAAGACATTCATTTTTGGGATGTAGAGAATTTATCATTGAGTTATTCGTTTAATGAATTGTTCAGAAGAGATATTAATACACAACAGGATATTACCAGAAATTATAAAGTAGGTGTAAATTATGCTTATTCTGGGAAACCAAAGCTAATCGAACCATTTAAAAAATTAGGATTTGTTGGCAAGTCAAAATGGCTAAGACTCATTAAAGATTTCAATTTTTATTTAGGACCAAAGTCATTTTCTATTAACAATAATGTGCAGCGAATGTACAACGAGTTATTAATGAGAAATGCGTTGAATCCAGACTTTATTTTTGAAGCAACCTATTATAAAAACTTCACGTGGAATAGAGCTTATACCTTTAAATACGATATTTCAAAAAATTTAAAATTTAATTATACTGCCACCAACTCATCTATTATACGAGAACCATTAGGTGCTATTAATTCAAATGCTGAAGACTCACTTGGAATAGCTGACTTTAATACTTTTTCAGATATCCTAAATGCCTCTTTTAATCCATTTGCAAAACCACAAAGTGATACAGTTCGATTTGGAGGGTATAATATGAACTTTGGGCAAACTTTTGACCTTAATTATAAACTGCCTTTTGATAAATTCCCTTTAACAGACTGGATAACCACAACACTAACCTATAACGGAAGCTATGATTGGTTGCGTGCACCAATTGGTCAAGATGAGTTTGGAAATACGATTCAGAACTCAAGGTCATTTAATGTAAATGGTCAGTTAAACTTAGTGTCTTTATATAATAAAGTGCCTTACTTGCAAAAAATTAACAGAGGGAGAGGTGGCAGAGGTGGCGCTTCACAAAGAAGTAAAGTTGCTGCAAAAAGCAGAACCCCTAAGAGTACTGGTGAAAAAGATGCCAAAGATGAGGAAATTGATAAAAAGAAGAAAAAAGATAAGGAAGTCGGCACATTTGGAAAAACCATCGGTCAGTTTGTAATGTCATTAAGAAAAGTAAGTGGCACTTATTCAGTGACTGATGGTATGCTATTGCCAGGTTTTAAAAATTCAAACAGTTTGTTTGGTTTAGATAATAATTTTAATTCTCCTAGTCTAGCTTTTGTAACTGGTGCGCAAAACTATGACCTATTTGGAAGACCAGGTAATGTTTGGGGGGCAGATTCATCATTTGCTAATTTTGCGTCGAATAATGAATGGCTTGTTGAAGAGCCTACATTGAATTTACAACATAATATTATGCATACTCAGCGTATTAATGGAAGGGCTACGCTAGAACCAATTAAAGATTTGTCTATTAACCTGACCATAGACCGATCTATTACTGAAAATCAAACCAGTAATTTCCGTTGGGATGAAGAATTACAAGATCATGTTTATCAAAATCCAATCAATACAGGAACACTCAATTTTAGCACAATTACTTGGCTAACTGCATTTGAGATATTAGATAGCACCAAAGTATCAAAAAACTTTAATGACATGTTGAATAACCGTAGAGAGATATCTAGAATTTATGGCGAAGAAGAAGGGCAAGGGCAACTAAACTCCGGATTTTATGACGGCTATGGTGCCAATCAGCAGGATGTTCTTGTTGCTTCATTCTTAAATACATACACTGGCAATGGAGGTAATGGGATTACAGATATATTTAAGATGATCCCACTTCCGAATTGGGATATCAGATATGATGGCTTAAATAAGATTCCTTTTATGAAAAAATACGTGCGTAATTTTACTATTAAGCATGGGTATCGCTCAAATATATCTGTATCGAATTTCTCAACTAATTTAGCAGCAAGAGATGAAAATGGAATTAGGCAATTAGACCAATCTGATAACTTTTTGGCGGATGAACAATATGCCAGTGTTGTAATATCAGAGCAATTTGCACCTTTATTTGGAATTGATGCTACATGGATAGTTAATAAAAATGGTTTAATTACTAAATTCGAGATTAAAAAAGATAGAAGTTTAGCACTAAATATTGCCAATGCTCAAATTATAGAAATGATTGGAAAAGAAATTGTAGTTGGATCAGGTTATAGATTTTCTCAAATTGAGCTACCATTTGAATTTATGGGTAAAAAACCAAAAAGTGATTTAAATATACGTTTTGATTTATCTATTCGTTCTACTTTATCAATTAACAGAAATATTAATGAAAATACCCAGATTCCGACTGCTGGGCAAGATTCTTATTCTATCCGTTCATCTGTCGATTACAATCTTGGTGCAAACTTAAATGTACGGGCCTACTTTGATAGAACGGTTAATAAACCAACACTTTCTACAGCATTTAATTCAGCTAATACAAGGGCTGGTATTGCACTTAGATTCAATCTAGCTCAATAAAAAATAGTCTAATGTTGACGACCTCTAAAAATATCAAAGACATGAATGAGGTGCGGCATAATGGCTTCCATGCTTTCTTTAGCACCAGCAGTTGAGCCTGGTAAAGCCATAACTAAACTATTTTTATAAGTGCCCACTATACTTCTTGATAACATAGCATAGGGCATGCGCTCTTGTCCATAACGTCTCAATACCTCTTCCACTCCGGGAATTCTTCGATCAATTAATGGTAACAATGATTCTGGTGTGACGTCTCTTTTTGATAAGCCAGTCCCTCCCGAATATATTATCAAAGAAACATTATTGTCTGCTAAAGTCTTTAATTTATTTTGAATATCTTCTTTCTCATCAGGAATTATATCATATGTTTCAATATTAACTTGAAATTTTTCTAGTGCATGGATTATTTCTTTCCCTGCTCTATCCTCTTTTTGTCCAGCAGAAATAGTATCTGAACAAACGATAACGGCAGCATTAATCGTTTTAGCAGTTTCCATGATTTTAGCCAATCTATCTGACTTTCCTCCACTTTTATTGAGTAAACGTATGCTTCCAATTTCAATATGCTTATCAATTGGTTTCAACATGTCGTACATGGTTAGTGCAACAATTGACGCACCATGCATAGCCTCGACTTCTACGCCAGTTTTGTAAATGGTTTTTACTTCCAATTCAATTCTTATGGTCAAATCAATAATTTCATATTTTACCGTTGTACTTTCTATTGGAATTGGATGGCAATCAGGAAGTAAATTCGGTGTTTGTTTTACACCTAAAAAACCAGCGGCTTTAGCCATTTCAAAAACATTTCCCTTGGGAACAGTATTTTTTTTTATCGCTTCAATGGTTTCTCGTTTGCTCACCTTTACAATAGCCTCAGCAGTTGCGATTCTTAAACTATTTGATTTTGCTGTTATATCAACCATATTTATTTATTGATTTGTTTTCCATTGATGAGAGGCATCATCAAATATTTCTTTACCAAATACAGGGGCTTTTATTTTAATCTCCTCCACTATAAAACGGCAAGCATCCATTGCCATTTGCCTATGTGTAGATGACGTAAATACAAATAAACAAATTTCGCCAATATTGACTTTTCCAATACTGTGATAAATGTGAAGACAAGTTAAATCATACTTTTCAAAAGTAGACTCTCTTATTTCATGAAAAACTTGGTCAGCCATCCTTTCATAAGCTGAATATTCAATTGCAGCTATTGTTTTACCATCAATAATATCTGCCCTTACCTGACCTAAAAAAATATCATGTGCGCCAATATTTGTTTTAACTTGATGATGCGCTATTGAAGTTGCAATTTTTTCAGGAGAAATGGCTCCCTCGATAAATACGTTTTTCTTTCCCATAATATAATATTTACCCACCAGCAAACTGAGGTAATACCGCTACCTCATCATTGTCATTAATTTCAATACTATCAGTTGCTAGCTCAAGGTTAATAGCAATTTGAATGGTCTCAATTCTTAATTGCGGATATCGAATCAATAATTCTTTTTTAAAACTGAAAACATCAATTCCCGTCTTAGTCCAGGCTTCTTGTGTCTTACCAATTGATTCAGCTATTCTCCCAAAATACTTAATAATCATCTATCCATTGTTTAAATAATTCAACATCCTCTTTCGTATTCAAATTTAAAAATTCTTTTTCAGGAAATTGACTAAGGTCTTTAACCATTACACTATCTAATTTATAAATGCCACTCATTCGAAACTTTTTATTTACTATTAAATCGTTAATCTGACCTAACAACTTTTTGGAATAAAGTCCAATTAAAGGATGGATTTTACCTGAATGCATGGCAACTATACCATCTAATTTTTCCAAATTTTCATTTAAAATCGTTTGTAGTAGCTTTACAGAAACTAGAGGTACATCACAAGATAACACCAAGTTAAAGTCGTCATTTGCTAGTTCTAAACCAGTATATAGTCCGCCAATGGGGCCAATATTGCCTATCAAATCATTAATAACTGGATATCCAAATTTTTCATATTCTTTGGTATTAGATATAATTGTAATCCTTGAAGATACTTGCTCACAGGTATTGATTAAGTATTTGACTACTTCTCTCGATTTTACTTTTATTAGCCCCTTATCTTGCCCCATACGGCTGCTTTTACCTCCCGCTAAAATTATAATGTTTATATCATTTGCCATAGGCTATATATTAGTTTGACCAATGCAATGGACAACACAATTAGTAAGAGCCGTTTTACAATACGGTTGTTCATTTTTTTTGCCCCTAAATAACTACCTGCGAAACCTCCGAGAATAGCGACAGCTACCATGAGCCATACTAATTTAGGAATCTGGACTCCTTGGCTTAATTGACCAACTAGTGCTGCGGCTGAATTTACCCAAATGAAAAGTGCTGAGATAGCAGCTGCCTCTTTAATAGTTCCCCAATTGAAGAGCAAAATAATTGGTGTTAGAATAATTCCTCCACCAATGCCTATCAATCCGGAAGAAAAGCCAATTAAAACACCTATAAACAATGCCAAAAAAGGGTTAAACTTTACCGTCATTATTTTATCCTGCATCTGAAAACTACCAGAGAGTTTAAGAACGGATATTAGAATGAAAATAGCTAATAACAAATTGTAATATAATGGGCTAATACTAATATAACCTCCCATAAACGAAAATGGAACAGAGCCTAACGCAAATATTATAAAGACATTAAACCGAAAAAAGCCTTGCCGCCAGTAATGAAAAAAAGCAATAGCAGCCACAAACAAATTCATCACAAGTGCAATTGGCTTTATATCATACTGAGAAAAGTGAAAAAGATACATTAAGGCGATATACCCACTTGCCCCGCCATGACCAACACTAGCATATAGAAACGCAACCGCTGGAATGCAAAATAATATCCAAAAATAATCAGCTAGCATTATAATTCATAATAAGATATCACGTCTCCAGCAAATATCTTTGTTTGCTCAATTGGCACATAAATTAACCCATTGGCTATTGAAAAACTCTTTAGCATGGCTGAACTCTGTCCTTCCAGAATTTCTGCATCATTATTGACAATTTCGCCTTTTAAGAATTCTGCTCTATCTCCTTTCCTTGTATAATCAGACTTTAATTTAGCTTTACATAACTTTAGGCCTGAGAATGATCCACCTTTCAACTTATTAAGTAATGGTAAGGCATATATATAAAACCCCGTTAAACAAGCGGCTGGATTACCAGGTAATCCAAATACATACGTATTCTCCTTTTTACCAAAAAAGAGAGGTTTTCCTGGTTTTTGTTTCACCTTATAAAACTTGGTCACCACCTTATTTTCTGCTAATGCTTTTCCGATAAAGTCATAATCTCCTACTGAAATACCTCCTGAGCACAATAAAACATCATACTTCAATAAAGCATCCTCAACGGCATTTACCGTTTCTTGATAATTATCTTTTACTTTTACAATAGTCGATTCTTCAAAACCTTTAGCGCAAAGTGCTGCATTCAACATTAAAGAATTACTATCGTAAATTTGCCCTGCATTTAAAGTTTCTCCAATACTTACAAGTTCATCTCCAGTGCTAATTACGGCTACTTTAGGCATAGCATAAACTCCAACTGAACTTATACCTAGAGAGGCTAAGAAACCTATGCTGGCCTCATTCAACATATGACCATGAGGTAAAGCAACTGCTCCTTTCCGAATTTGCTCTCCCTGAGGTCTTATATTTGCCCCTATTCTTGGAAAAGTACTCACTTTAAGGGTATGATCTTTTGCCTTTACATCTTCTTGTCGAATCACCATATTGGCTGATGGAGGGACTTCAGCTCCAGTAAAAATTCTTACTGCTTGATTAGATAATAAATTATAATGCTGTGCTTGTCCTGCAGCAACTTCTCCAACTAATTGAATGGGCAAATTTTGATCATCATAATTCACAGCATATCCGTCCATAGCAGATTGCGGAAAAGGTGGCATATCAATTGGAGACTGAACATCTTCAGCAAGTACATACCGAAAACTATTTTTAACAGCTATTTCAATTACATTATTGTTTGATAAGGTATTTTCTTCAACTATTTTTAATGCTTCTTCAACTGTCTTCATATTATCCACCAATAGATGTCATATTTCTATTTTTTTCAAACAAAGCAATATTTTCGTTACTAAAATTATCTATTCCAGCCCTTGATTTTTCTTTTAATAAAATACTTTTACAAATCAATGGAGCTAGATCTTCTTGTTTTCGATAAGCAGTTAATAAATCCGTTTCCTTGGCAGAAAAAAGGCAATTCTTCAACTTTCCATCTGCCGTTAACCTCAATCTGTTGCAGCCATCACAAAATGGATTTGTTACTGAACTAATAATACCAAAATCGCCTTTATAATGACTAATCTTAAAATTTTTCGAAGTATCATTAATTGTACCTGGAATTGGCAATATAGATTGAAAAGAAAAATGATTTTGAACTTTATCTAAAATTTCATCATATGAAACAACCTTTGACGTGTCCCATTGATTACCATCAAAAGGCATAAATTCAATAAATCTTACTGATATTGGCTTATGTTTTGTCCATTCAATAAAATCAATTATTTCATCAGAATTAATTTGCTTCATTAAAACAACATTGATTTTAACCTCAAATTTTTGAGAAATTAACAAATCAATATTTTCTACAATCCTAGTAAAATATTTCCGTTTTGAAATATTATTAAATTTCTGTTCATTTAAAGAATCTAAACTAATATTGATTTGTTTAAGGCCTATAGTTTGAAAAAGGGAAATATATTTATCAACTAAAATTCCATTTGAAGTTAAGTGTAATTCTACTTTAAGATCAGCTAACTGTTTCAGTATACTAACTATATCTTTTTTGATTAGCGGTTCCCCACCTGTAATTCTAATTTTATTTACACCTAAATTGACAAATGTTTTTGCTATTGCAATTGTCTCCTCGGTTGTCATGAATTCGGGCTTGGGACGAAGTGGTACACCTTCTTCAGGCATGCAGTAAAAACACCTTAAATTACACCTCTCCGTCAGAGATATTCTAAGATAATTATGTGCCCTATTAAAAGTGTCCTTTATCAAATGAAAGTTGTTTTGTTAAAGGTCGTGATTTTTTTTTACTCTAGTTTATCTCCATCTGCTTTATTAATGGCAGCAAATTTAATAGCAAAAAATAGTTCGTGAGATCCAGTATTATAGGATTGTAAATTCGTAGTTGAAAAATCATACGAATATCCGAACTTTAAATTATTCTTATGATTGTATCCTACCATTGCCAATATCGCATCTTGAGTTCTATATCCAACACCTAACCAAACCGTATTTTTATAGGTAGCTGTTAGGTTAATATCAATTTTTGGAGGCACAGCTCTCACATACTTTAAAAGTGCAGTTGGCTCAAGGGTAAATGAGCTCCCTAAATGAAATTTATAACCTCCGTTAAAATAAAAGTGGTTTTCAAGAAAGCTATTTGAAATGCCAACGGCGTTTTGAAAATTCAATTTATTATGCAATAATTGAGGTGATGCAGCACCAAAAAACCAATCCTCATGATATAAGTAAAATGCAAATTTTGCATCTGGACTGAACGATTTAATTAATCCATTTTCGAAAAAGGGATCATTTTCATCATGAACAGCAATTTTATCAGCATCTACAAGCCATTGATTAAATCCAAGAGAAGCACCTAGCGATAGTTTAATTTTTGAAGTTAATTTTATGTGATAGGCATAGGATCCCTGAAAGCCTAACCTTCTTGTTGGACCAACAATATCATTATACACCATACCTCCTACTGCCATTTTTTGATTTCTTAAAGGACCATGTGCTGTTAAGGTTAATGTTCTTGGTGCATCAACTATTCCTATCCATTGATACCTACTATTCATTACGGACTCCCAATACGGTTTAACTCCAGCATATGCGGGGTTGAATGCATACTGGTTAAACATATACTGTGTTTGTTGAGGCAACTGCTGACCGTATGAAGATATAGAACAGAAAACAAGAAATATGATCAGTATCTTTTTCATTATCTTAATATAGTTAATGGTCCTGTAAATGGTTCTGGATATAAATCAGAATTCAATTCAATTACATAATAATAAGTTCCTACTGGAAGTTCTTTACCTTCAAATGTACCATTCCAAGGTACTTGATATCCTGCATTATCATAGAATAATAATTCTCCCCATCTGTTATAAACTGAAACTTCCAAATTTGGAAAGTCATCTTTAAATTCAAGTACCCATGCATCATTCTTATCATCTCCATTTGGTGATATTCCTTCTGGTACAATTAACTCAGGCACTACTTCAACGTACATACTATCAATACCGACACATCCTAATGAATCTGTAAACTCAACAAAGTACCATCCATCTTCCTGTGGCTTAATAATATTTGGGTTGGCTGCGCTTGTGTCATCCAAATATAAACTTGGTGACCAAACATATTGCCCGGATGTTGATGCCGTTGGATCTCCTCCAATAATAGCGGTTCCAATTGTCATTATTTCAATATCTGGACCTGCTTCTACAACTAATGGATCAATAACTAAAACGCTTACCGTATCGTAGTCATCACAGCCATCAAAAGTGGCTTGAGCAATGTAAGAATAAGTGCCTGTTGGTATTGAACCAGTAAGATAAATATTTGTATCTCCAATTATTGTTGAATTTAAGTCAAACCAAGTATAATCCGCAGCCAATTGATTTGAAACAGCCATTAGATTAGCCTCATCTAAATTACACAATACAGTATCCAGTCCTGCGTCTACAAATACAACAACCGCGGTATCTATAATTGCAGTATCTTGTACCGTACAGCCATTTAAATCTGTAATCAATAAATAATATGACATTGGTAATGCACCTACAATATCTTCGGTATTTAATAGTGCTCCGGTTGATGATGTCCAATCAGTGGTATAGTTTGGTGTACCACCACTTATAGTAATTTGTATTTCACCATCAAGTGTTTCTTTACAATGTGCCTCAATGATGGTGTCTATATTAACTTCTAAAAGAAGTGGTTCAACAATACTGTCTGTATAGAATACCTCACAATTATTTCCATCCGTTAAGGTGAGGATATATGTTCCATCACATAAATTAACTGCCGTTGGTGTATTTTGAGCATTCTGATCATCCCACAGGTATGAATATGGCAAAGTTCCTCCAAAGGTATTAATTGATATGCTAGCATCACAATCTCCAAAACAATTTACATTATCAATTATTGGAGAATTAAATACGATTGGCGTCGGTTCAAAAATTTCTTCGGACGCGTATGCAACACAATTATTTGCATCTGTAACTTCTATTGAGAATAACCCAGCGCACCTATTTAATAAATTAGAATTGTTTTCTCCTGCTATTAGTATTCCATCATTAGTGTACCATTGGTATGAATAGCCAGGAGTTCCTCCGATTGTGGTGGATTCGATTTCTCCATTACAATTTCCATTACAATCAATATCTGAGGAGGTAAGACTCACCTGAGGCACAGTAATATTACTCAAGTTAAAAGTATAATCATTACTACACCCATTTCCATTATTATCTGTTACTGTTACTATATAAACACCTGCGCCAATATTGGATATTGTTGGCAAAGTTTGACCTGCAATATTCCATTGATAAGTATGTGGTTGAACTCCTCCTGTTGACGTAATAGTAATAGCTCCGTCATTCACACCACAATTTGGCAATGTCATGTTTGGTGTTACTATAATTTCATTAGGATTATCTAGTTCAACGACCATTGGGAAAACACAATCATTTGCATCTTTTACTTCAATAAAATAAGTGCCAGCACAAAGATTTTGCTGGGTTAAACCGATAAATCCATCATTTAACCACGTAACAGTAAAAGGAGCAGTTCCGGTTAAAATATTAACGGTTATTTCACCATTACAATCATCAAAGCAAGTTAAAGGGGTGACAATAGCTTCTGCTGTTACAGCAGCAGAATTACCAAGTGCATAAGGTTCACTTACAAGACAACCATTCTCGTCTTCGACTGTTAATTCATAAATACCTCCACACAGGTTTTGAATATTATTCTGTACACCTCCAGTATTCCAACTATAATTATACACACCACTACCTCCAGCAGCTATCACTGAGATTTCCCCATCACACTCACCACAAAGTGGATCTGTTAATGTTGGCGTAATAATTATTTCTGAAGGTTCAACCAGAACAGTATCGTAAAATGACTCACACCCTAAAGCATCAGTAACAGTTAAATTATAAGTCCCAGCTGATAAATTGGATGGGTCTTCCACTACAAGCCCCCCTGGGTTCCAAAGAAAATTTAACGGCAAATTAGTTCCAACAATTGATATTTCTATACTTCCGTCAGAGGCTCCGAAACAAGTTGGATTATTAACTGCATCAAACTGAATAGTTGTGCTAGGATTGTCCTGCAGTTCAACTAAAGAAGTATCATCACAACCATTCGCATCAGTAACCACAAAATAGTAGGTGCCTGAGAATATATTTTGCAAAATGTTAGTTGTTTCACCAACAATTGTATTTTGAAGATTATCTAACCATTCGAATGAATAAATTTGTGTTCCTCCTGAAACTTGTGCTGTTATAGAACCTGAAGCCACGTTACATTCTGCATTATTTAAAAATAAATCAACCACTAGTTCAGTTGGGCTAATAAGGTTAACATCATTTACACCTGTTGAGCAGCCATTCTGATCAACTACTTCAATAGTATAGCTGCCTGCACAGAGACTAGATATATTATTATTTGCTCCAATTATCACCCCTAAGTTATCTTTCCATTCATAGATATAACCTGGTCCAGGCACACCTCCCATTACTGAAATATTTGCAGACCCATTGCAATCACCAAAACAGTCAATATCCTGTTGTGTAATTGTATAAATAATTTCAGTAGGTTCTACAATAGTTGTAAATGAAGTTGTGACAGAACAATTATTAGCATCAGTTAGAACAACGAAATAGTCATCTGCACATAAATTTGAGGCAACAACTGTAGATTGTCCAATTAAATTATTCGAACTATTATACCAATTATAAATATATGACCCAACTCCACCTGAAGCCGAAACAGTTGCAGTTCCATCACAAAGTCCGAAACAAGATACATCAGTACTTGAAAGTATTGCTGAAACCTGGCTAGGTTCTGAAATTACAATTGGCACAGCCAAAGTTTTAGAACAGCCATTTCCATCTGAAACTATTACCGTATATGAACCAGGACATAAATCAAAAAGTGAACTATTTATTTCGCCTGGCATTGGGACACCTCCATTTAACCACTGATAAGTATAATTACCATAGCCTCCTGTTACATTTGCAGTTATGTTTCCATTACAGAATCCATTACAAGTAATATTATTTGAAACAGTTGAAATGACAATTGGAGTTGTATCTTTTATAATATATGTATCCTGGTTTGCGCAACCTGACCCATCAGTTATATTTAAAGTATATGTTCCTGAGCTTAGATTCAAAGCTGAAGGTGTGTTATTGCCATTAGGTGGCACAGGTACCCAATTATAAACAAATCCTGCACCTGACCCTCCACTTATAGTAGTAACTATAGAAGCATCATTATCTCCAGAGCATGTAATATCAGTAACAGTTGCATCAATTATTATCTCAGATGGAGAACTAATTGTAAACGTTTCACCAGATATACAACCTGCACCATTAGTTAATTCTACTATATAATCTCCTTCACATAGTGAAGATATTGTAGTACCAGAACCTGGTAAGGCTAGCCCAGTAGCCACGCTATACCAAATTTGTGTACAATTTGGTACCGTGCAGGTTGGTGTAATTGTAGCTGTTCCATCACAAATATTAAAACATGATGCATCTGCAGTATTTAAACTGAATATATCACCGTTAACATCTTCAATTAAAAATGATTCTATAATTGAACAGCCATTTGCATCAGTAACCGTTACACTAATTAATCCAGAACATAAATTAGTGACATTATTCGTTCCTTGACCAGTTACCCCTCCTTCGCTCCAAACAAAAGTATATGGTGTTGTACCTCCTAAAACATTTATAGTTGCACTACCATTACATTCGTTGCATTGTGTAATATTAGAAAAAGAAGAAATAACAGAAATCGGACTTAAAGGTTCAGTAATCACAAAAGTAGTATCCAATGTACACCCTAGATTATCGATTAAGTTAGCCGTTACATTGCCTGCACAGAGGTTCGAACTAACTAAACCATTATCACCATTTGACCAAGCAACAGAATATGGGCCAGTACCTCCTGAAGGCATTAATGTAACCTCTCCGTTGCAATCATCAGCACATAAAATATTTGTTTGTATGGCATTTGTATTAATTGGGTCAGCACTATTTATTTGAATTGAAACTGTCGTGTCGCAGCTCGATTGGTCTGAAACTGTAACTGAATACAATCCTTCACAAAGATTGATTCCGGTAGCAGTTGTTTGATTCAGTGGATCATTCCATGAGTAAAAATAAGGTGGAGTATTTCCTGCATTAACAGTAATTGCAGCAGAGCCATTGCAATCTCCAAAGCATGATATATCGGATACAACAACACTTATGTCCCAAGGAAGGTTTGGTTGTGTCAAGTCTATTGGTCCAAATAATTCCAAACAGCCATTACCATCCGTCACCTCTAAATAATACGTTCCTTGACAAATATCAATAATACTATCATTTGTTTGTCCAACGATATTTACCATATTCTCATCCTTCCACTGATAAAAGTAAATCCCATTTCCTCCGCTTACATCTGCCACAATTCTACCATTGCAATCGTTAAAACATGTTGCGTTTATTGTTTCTATATTGGCTATGATGTCAGTAAAATCAGCAATTGTAACACAGTTTGAACTAACAGTACAGCCGTTTCCATCTGTAATCACTACAAAATATTCTCCTGGAGGCAATCCACCAACAAACGAATTTGATCCAACTAAAACATTTGACCCGCAATTAAACCATTCATAACTCAAATTTGGAGTTCCTCCAGAGGCGCTTACACTTACCGATCCATCTATTACACCTGCACATGAAATATCTTGTGACTGAACATTATTAATAATAATTGCATTTGGTTCTGAAATTAAGGTTGAAAAAATCTCATTGCAGCCATTAACATCAGACACATCTACAGTCCAAGTTCCAGCTATCAAACCAGTGGCCATATTGGTTCCTTGTCCACCGAGAGGGTTTGGAGTCCAATTGTACAATAAGTTTCCACTACCACCACCTGCAACTACTGTAGCAGTTCCACTAGCATCACCATTACAAAATATATTAGTTGATGTTAAATTCGCATTAATTTGAGGTGGATCAATTATTGTGATTGAGTCTATTACTGTACAACCTAATCCATTTGTAAGTTCAACAAAATATGTCCCGGCAATTAATCCTATTACCATGTTTGAATTACCAATTACTTGTCCATTTTCATTGTACCATTCTATTGAACAATTTGGCTGTAAACATGCAAAATTAACATTCACTATACCGTCATTTCCACCACTGCAACTAACATCTACTCCAGTTAATAACAGCTGTTCAAGGGCTCCACTGCTAATTGGAGTTGACAACGAGTCAGAACAACCATTCGCATCATCTACAATTACTTGATATAAGCCAGCGTCTAGCTGAGAAACGGTATTTGTTCCTTGCCCAATAATTGGGTTTGGACTCCAAGTATAACTAAAGTTACCTGCACCACCAGATGCATTTACTGTAATTTGACCATCTGTATTACCGCATGTCGCATTGGTTACATTTGCAGCTGAGATTACAATTTCTGGAAACTCAACAACTTCAACAGTATCTGTAATTACTACACAACCTAATATATCCTGAATACTAGCATAATAATTTCCAGGACATAAGTTTGTTATTGGTGTACCTGATCCAATTGCAATGGTTGAGTTTGTATTAAACCAAACATAATCATATGGACCCTGACCTCCAGCTGCAGTGACGGTTGAAATACCATTGCATGATCCAAAGCAAGCCGTATCACTTACCTGAATTGTAAATGTAATTGCAGGCGGCTCTGTAATTACTATATTAACAATAGTATCACAATTATTAATATCCGTAATGGTAGCCTGATAGTTACCAGGACAAAGATTTGTTGCTGTAGCAGTTGTCTGATTATTAGGATCGTTCCATTGGATAATATATCCAGGTGTTCCACCACTTAACAAATCAATAGTTGCAGATCCGTCACATGCTCCAAAGCAAGTTACATCTGTTTTTGAGGCATTGAAAGTAAACCCAGTTGACTCAGTAATAATTATACTATCAGCTTTCATACAACCATTGTTATCAGTAACAGTAGCGGTATATGTACCTGGGCATAAATTGGCAATTTGTAATGTATTTTGCATCATTACATCATTCCACAATATAGCGTAATTAGGAGTTCCTCCCGTTACAATTATTTGTCCTGAACCAGAGCAATCACCTTCACAGAGAGATTGACTAATAATTGAGGCATCCACTAATAATTCAGTAGGTTCTGTAATAGTGAACATTAATGTGGTATCGCACGTACCGTCACTAATTGTTACTTGATAAGGTCCAGGGATTAAATTTGTTACTGTATTTGTACCTGCACCAGTTAATCCTCCTGGTAGCCAGGAAAAAGAATAAGGACCATTATTCCCTCCACTATTCACAACCGTAGAAATACTACCATTATCATCCCCAAAACATAGCAAATCTGCTTGCGCGACTGTAATGTCATATCCATTTGGTTCTTTTAATGTAACTGTGTCAGATACCTGACAACCATTATTATCAATTACTGAAATATTATAAAAGCCTGGACATAATGATGAGTAAGTACTATTAACAGTACCCTGTCCAGAATTTGGCACAGCATTCCAAATAAACGGAGCTACACCATTTGTAGCTACCCCTGTTATACCACCATCACAAACATTAATGCAGGTAGGGTCAGTTCCTGAAATAGTCATATCAAACACAAGAACATCAAGCACTTCAACAGTATCTGCAATACTAAGACAACCTGTGGCGTCAGTTACTACAATACTATACTCACCTGGGCATAAACCAGAAATATTATCTGAACTACCGACATTAACATTCGTAACTGTATTCATCCATAGATATGAATAATTTGGAGTTCCTCCTAACGCAGAAACAGATGCAGTTCCATCACAAATTCCATTACATGAAATATCTGTTACGCCAGTAGTGACGGAAATCGGTGTAGGTTCAATAATAGATATAATTGCACTTGAATCTTTACATCCATTTGCATCTGTCACCCTTAAGTAGTAATCCCCTTCACATAGGTTTTCAACCACAGAGTCATTACTAATTACTGCTAATGTTAAATTGTCTATCCATTCAAATAAATAATTTGGTGAACCTCCAGAAGGCAAAGCTGAAATCATTCCATCACACACTCCAAAACAAGAAATTTGGATTACATCAGTCGTGTTCACTATCAACTGTGGTGGGCCCGAAACTGTAAAGTTTAAAACAGTGTCGCAAAGCAGACCATCTGCAATCGTAACAGAATAATCTCCCGCAGATAACCCAGAAATATTGGATGTCCCTTGACCCACAAATGTGCTTCCTCCTAGGGAAATCCAGTTAAAGGAATAAGGAACTCCAGATCCACCAGCATTTACGGTGAGGCTTATTGATCCGTCAGAATCACCAAAGCAAGTAACATCAACTAAAGTAGTTGTAATATCATATAATGGCACATCATTTAAAGTCACGGAATCCTTTTCTTCACAACCGTTACCATCTGTAACTAAAACAACATAATTAATGTTTGGACATAAGTCCGAAATACTTGCTGTACCCTGACCAGTAATAGTTCCAGGAGTCCAGAGATAGGTCAAACCCACTCCGTTAACTGTTGTTACATCTATTGTTCCATCACACGCATCAAAGCAAGTTGGATCCGTACTACTTAAACTAACATCAATTGGTAATGCATTTAGCACTTCTATTGTATCAATAACACTTGGACAGCTATTTCCATCAGTTACCGTTAATTCATATTCTGCTGGACATAATCCTGAAATACTTGGAGTTGATCCGGCAGCTGAATTATCAGACAAATTAACCCAAGAGTAAGAATAGTTCAAGGTACCCCCACTGACTATTGAACTGGCTTCGCCAGTACAAACATCAATACAAGTTAAATCGACTTTATTTAAGGTTACTGACAAAGGTAAAGGACTATTAACTTGCTGAGTTGTGCTTGTTATACTACAATTATTAGCATCAGTTACAACTACAAAATAGGTCCCCTCACACAAGCCAGTTGCTATAGAATCCGTAATTCCAGTAGTAAGACCCGTTGCATTATCAAACCATTCAAAACTGTATGGTGGAAATCCTCCAACAGGCAATGCTGACAATGTTCCGTTACAAATGTTCGCACACAATAAATCGACAGGATCAACTACAGAAGCTGTTAACTCTGGAGGGCTTGTGATGTTAAACGACAAAGTTGTATCACAACCGCCAGGTCCATCAGTTATTACCACTTCATAAGTTAATGCCGACAAATTAAAAATACTATCAGTAAAATCCCCATTAATTGGGTTCCCAGGGCTAGCCACGTTGGTCCAATCATATGTGAAGACTGGTCCATTTCCACCGGAAAGAACATCAACTACAATATTTCCGTCAGTGTCTCCAAAGCAATCTAAATCGTTTTGACTAATAACGATATCGAATATTACTGGTGCAGCAAAATTAAATGTATCAATCTCTACACAACCTGAATCAGAAGTTACGGTTACAATATAGTCGCCTTGTACGCACAAACCATCTATTGTTTGTGTCACTGCAGTATTTGACCAAAGATATGTGAAACCCGTTTGATTCAGAGGTGTTGCTGTTATTTCTCCATTACAAATGTCATAGCAAGTTGGTGAAACACTAGTAAATACAATATCCAAAGGAAGACCGTTTAAAACCTCAATTGTATCAGGCTCAGAAACGCATGTATTAGCATCTGTAACTGTAACTTCATAAAAACCTGCACAAAGTCCACCTACACTTGGAGCAGTTCCAACTGATAAATTATTTGCAATATTAACCCAAGAGTATGAATACCCTGCTGTTCCACCAATAGGAGCTGCATTGACAATTCCTGTGCATGAATCTAAACAAGCAACATCCGTTTTTGTCAGGTTTAGATCAAAAGCACCCGGTTCAGATATAGTAACAGGTGCAGTTATTTTGACACATCCATTAGCATCTTCAATCACCACAAAATAATCTCCTGCGCAGAGTCCTAAAGCAATTGAATCCGTTATTCCTGTGCTCAGCCCTGTTGCATCATCAAACCATTCATAAGAATATGGTGGCACGCCACCGTTAGGCAATGCGGATACCTGCCCATTACAAATTCCAAAACAATTTAAATCCATTGGATCTGCTGTTCCTACGGTAAATAGTGGTGGGTCATCAATCGTAACTATTGAATCTTGTTGGCATCCATCTACATCAAAAATAGAAATAACAACGTTTCCAGAAGAAAAGCCAACCCCGTTATTTGTATTCTGTCCCATTACTGGTGCTGGAGCATAACTATAAGTATATGGGGCCCCATTACCTCCAGTTTCATTAGAAATGAATATCTCACCATCAGCATCTCCTAAACATTTAGGCATTGAAATTGTAACATCAAAATCAATAATATCTGGTGAGTTGATTTCCAATGTATCCTCAAGTTGACAGCCATTAACATCAGTAATAGTTGCAATATTTGGGCCGATACATAAGTTTACCGGAGTTGTTCCAACTTCGCCATTATCCCAGACAAGTGTTTTACTCCCTGTTCCACCACTAATAGACACAAAACCTTGTCCATCACAAACATTGTGACAGGTCGGATTGATGAACGCATCAATGCTCATAGTTAACACTGACGGTTCTGCTACAGGTTCATCTACGGTGCATGACGCATAAACGCCTGGACCAATTACATTGGAAGAATCAAGTACTTTAATAGTATACGTTGCCGGACATAAACCTGGATAAACCGTATTTGAAGTAATTGGTCCAATGAAACCAGAAAATAACAATTGATATGAATAAGGACCTGGTGTACCAGCAGCAGTAACAGTTATTTCTCCATCACATGCACCAGCACAACTAATACTTTGTCCGTTATAATTACTTGTTATCGCGGTAGTCAAATTTAATGCCCCACAAGTACTGGCTCCTTTTGTTACGACTAGCCCAGTATACTGTCCTAAATTTATACTCTGAGGAACTTCACTCCGAATTAAAATAAATCCATCACCCTTTTTAATTCCTTTATCAAAGTCAAGGTTTTTCAAGGGAAATATTGTAGAATTTTCAAGATACAATTTTACGTTTTCAGCAAATACTTCACCCGCTTTTATCGAAAATTCATTCGAAAAAAATGCCTTATTAAGAATCACAATTCTTTTATTATCTCCCTGAATCAGATGGTTCCCTAACTCCCAAATTCCTGAGGCAATCTCAATATTAGCGTCTAATTCAAATCCTCCAGTGTTAATTTTACGTTTTTCATTCGATTCACTTTCAAAAACTAAATCAGCACTAAAACCAAGGTTTTTTGTAAAACTCAATGATTTTGAGATAGTCATGCTATTTCCACTAAAAATTGGAATTTTCGAATTCGAAACTGTAATTGAATTCAATGTAACATATTTAAAACGAACAACTTCATTAAAGTTATCAAATGAATTTTCATCAAAAAATACGTCATCATTTGCACGTGGAATTAAATTAGCGGAAACACCTCCAGAAGTTAGCGACCAATTATTTGGATTATTCCAGTCTCTCGACTGACCTATCCAATATAAATCTTTAGCTAATAAATTTGTGCTCAACAATGCAAAAAGAAGGGGAAAGAGACTTTTTAAAGACATAGATGATTTTCGATTCAAGACTATAAATATATCGAAAAAAAGCCATTGAACTCCTGTTTTATTAAAATAAGTTAAATCTATCTGAGCAATACATGTTTAGGATGAGTATATTAGTCGTATAATGTAGCCCTACTTTGGCCAAATCCTGCAGAAGGATTTTCCGAATTAAAACCACCGGCTAGCTCATGAGACTGCCATGAATTATTCTGTATTTTTGAGATGATAAAATCAAATGAATAACCTATACTTATCAATTCTGAAATTTTGACTCGAAGTTGGGCTGTAATTGCATCAGTTCGACGGACCCCTAAACCAAAAGACATTTTATTCTGGTAATCTAAAATACAAGAAATATGAAAATCAGCTGGCATGGCTTTCGTTTTAGCAACCATGATAGAAGGTATGACATACCAATCATTATCTATTTTGAATCTTTGACCCCACGACAAATAAAGGTGTTGTTGAAATCTATTCCCATCTCCAATCTTTTTGAGTTTACCACCAAGTAAATTATGAATACTAATTCCATAATATGCATTTTTTGTATTCAGCCAAGCCCCTATTCTTGCATCTGGAAAAACAATTGATTTCTCAGCATTAAAAACGGTTAAGTCAGGATTTAGCGTGTTGACTTCAAAAGCATTAAACCCCACTTGCTTCAACCCAGCCGAGACACCATAAGCTAACGTCACTTCTCTTTTTAAGGTCACTTTTACTGAGTAAACTACATGTGCTTCCGAATTTGACCAGGGGCCAAATTTATCATTCCTTACTTGGGCCCCAACACCATGTTTTGGAGCATTTACAGATCTACCTCTTTTGCTAATATTAATTGGAGTAGTGAAATTGAAAAACCCTGATTTTGGAGCGCCTTCAATTCCAGCCCATTGATAACGGTACCCACCCTTGAAAGCTATTCCTCTTTTATCGCCAGCTAATGCAGGGTTAAAAGCAAACTGATTATATTGATACTGTGTTAAATGAGCCTGTTGTTGAGCTGAGCATTCAAAAATCACAATAGTTAAAAACGATATGAGAAGAAGAAATCTCATCTAATTACAGTTACGGGGCCTCTAAACACTGAGTTAGGCTTGCCATTTCTTAAATCAATAAAATAAAAATAGGTAGAGGCTGGAACAGGCTTGTCTTTATAAGTTCCAGCCCATGAGTTAACTCCATTATTATAAGCAACTGTTTTATAAATTACTTGACCAGACCTATCATATATAATCACTTGATTATCCTCGTACTGATTTAGAAACTCAATCTCCCATATGTCATTATTACCATCATTATTTGGTGTGAAACCAGAAGGAATGTTAATTGGGCTCTTTAATGATACAACCATCTGGTCTGTAGTGGTACAATTTCCATTGGTTACGGTTAAAGTATAAGTCGTTGTTTCATCAACAGTTGAGCTTGGACTATAAGTATCTTCGTTTATCAATTCAGTCAATGGGCTCCACAATGGACTTCCAATTCCGCTACCATCAATAAAGGCAATTTCATCATCTGCAATTAATAAATCAGGCCCAGCATTTGCCACATTTGGAGTGACATCAAAAAATATACTATCAGAATCATCAGTATTTGGACAACCAAGAGTCCCACAACTTGCTCTTAAGTAAAGTTGACCTGATTTAGTTAAAAAATTTGTTTCAAAATTCACTTCATTTCCACTATTTAAACCATTGTAAAACCACTCAAATCTAGGTTCTCCCGAACAATTTGTAAAAGCAATATCAACTGGCACAGTATCATTTTGACAAATAACAGTATTTGTAGCAGATATTGTGACGGTCATAGGCAAAACTGTAACTCCAGCCCCACTAATTTCAATATCAAAATCAATCTCGGCAGGGTTAAAAACACCAGCACCAACCCCTGAACCATTAACTTGAATATAGTAGGTGCTATTTGGGGTTAAAGCATTTGAAGAGGTTATAGAGAAAGCCCCTAATCCATTATTTATACATGGACTTACGCTGCTATAATTTCCACCCTCACACGGAATATCAGACGACACCATAACTGCATTTAAGGTTTTTCCAAGTGAGGGGTCTGGATTAATACTTACATTAGTAAAATCCACAGTAACAGGTCCACCTATCGAATTGGTAGTAAACTTATACCAAACAGTTGCCTTTGGAACAAAACAAGGATTATTATCATCAGCACAACCATTTGGATTTGATGAGAAACAAGTTTCAATAGTTGCTCCTGTAGTTGTTCCTGAAATTAGTTCTTCGCTACACAATTCTATTGCATTTTCACAGTCGTCATTCACCGGTTGACTTAACCCAATTCCTAAAGCCATTACTTGAAAAAAAATCAACAAAAATCGTATTCTCATATTCGTTTTTCAGAGTGTAAAGATAAGTATTTCTTAACTTTTGTATATCTTTAAAGGTAATTATCAAAAAAATATTGCCTTACTGAATAAAAAAGGGGGATTTTTTGGTAAATTTGACTTCTTTTTTTTATTCAATTAAAATCAACATAGATGAAAATATTAGTTTGTATCAGTAAATCTCCAGATACAACCAGTAAAATAAATTTTACTAATAATAATACTGAATTTGACGAAGCTGGGGTTCAATTTATTGTAAATCCTTATGACGAGTGGTACGCTTTAGTTAGAGGTATTGAGTTAAAAGAACAGCATGGTGGATCAGTTACAACAATTACTGTAGGAACAGCTAACGACGATTCTGTTATTAGAAAAGCTTTAGCTATTGGTGCCGACAATGCGGTAAGAATTGACATGGAAGCAAAAGATGCCTATAACATTGCCTTCCAAATAGCGGAATATGCTAAATCGGAAAACTTTGACCTTATTTTAACAGGAAAGGAAACAATTAATTTTAATGGGGCTCAAATAGGTGGAATGATATCTGAATTACTAGATATACCCTATATTTCTATGGCTACAAAACTGGATATTGATGGAACAGTTGCCACCGCACAAAGAGAGATTGTAGGTGGAGAAGAAGTTGTAGAAGTTAATACACCATTTGTAATAAGTGCTGCCAAAGGTATGGCGGAACAAAGAATCCCTAACATGAGGGGTATTATGGCTGCTAGAACAAAACCATTACAAGTTAACGCTCCTGTGGCTTGCGATAATTTGGTTAGTTTTGAATCTTTTACTTTACCTGAAGCCAAATCTGATTGCAAGTATATTGATGCTAGCAATATGGATGAATTAGTAGAATTATTACACAACGAAGCAAAAGTTATTTAAAATATGTCAGTTTTAGTTTATATAGATAGTACAATTGGTCAGATACCAAAGCATGCCCTAGAAGCCATTAATTTTGGTAGTAAGATTGGGGACACGGTTGTGGTTACAAATGGTTCAAAAGACAAAAGTAGTTTAACAGAGTTAGGAAAATATGGTGCTAAAAAAGTATTAGTAAATGATAGTTCAACTGACGATCCTTCGCAATTATCGAAACTAATTCAAGCCGCTGCCAATCAAGAAAATTCAGAAACTATTATTTTGTCATACGATTTAACTGGTAAAGCTGTTGCTCCAAGAGTTTCAGCTGGGCTAAAAGCTGGGTATGTACCAGGCGCAGTAGCATTACCTGATGGAGAAAACAGAATTAAAACCAATGTTTTTTCTGGTAAGGCGTCAGGACTTGTCAAGGTAAATACTGCAAAAAAAATTATTGCTCTTACTCCAAATTCAATTGGAGTTGATGAAGTGTCAGGGTCAGCTGAAGTAGTTGATTTTTCTGCAGATCTTGGTGCATCAGGAATTACAGTAAAAGAAGTAAAAAAACAAGAAGGCGATATTCTTTTAACGGAAGCTGAATTAGTTGTTTCAGCAGGGAGAGGTTTAAAAGGACCTGAAAATTGGGGAATGGTTGAAGACTTAGCAAAATCCTTGGGTGCTGCTACTGCTTGTTCACGACCAGTTGCAGATATTGGTTGGAGGCCTCATCATGAACATGTTGGTCAAACTGGTATTGCCATTAGGCCCAATTTATATATTGCAGCAGGTATTTCTGGAGCAATTCAACATTTAGCAGGTGTGAATCAAAGTAAAACAATAGTAGTTATTAATACAGATCCTGAAGCACCATTTTTTAAAGCTGCAGATTATGGAGTGATTGGTGATGCATTTGAAGTATTACCGAAACTAAACGAAGCTATTAAAAATTTTAAAGCAAATAATTAATCATTTATTAAAATATTAAGGAGAATAATAATTATTCTCCTTATTCATTTTATGGATAAGATAGAATTAAAAATAATAGGTTTATCCTACAGTCAAACACAGTCCGGAGCTTACGCTCTTGTACTTTCTGAAAAGGAAGGTAATAGGAGACTTCCTATTATCATAGGTGGCTTTGAGGCACAATCTATAGCGATTGAATTAGAGAACATGAAGCCATCACGGCCACTAACACATGATTTGTTTAAAGCTTTTGCTGATGCTTATCATGTTACCGTGAAAGAGATTATTATTTACAACTTGGTGGAAGGTGTATTTTATTCAAAAATTATTTGCTCAAATGGCACAGATGATATTGAAATTGATGCTCGTACATCAGATTCGATTTCTATAGGACTTAGAACAGGAGCGCCTGTTTTTACATACGAACATATTTTAAGTTCAGCGGGAATCCAATTAGATGGTGATGAATTGTTGGAAGAAGCCCCTGTAAAAGAAATTGTTAAGCAAGATGAAGACGACAACGAGCCTATTCATACCCTTGAGGAGCTTGACATAATGCTGCAAAAAGCAATAGATGACGAAGATTACGAAAAAGCTTCTAAAATTAGAGACGAAATCAATAAAAGGAATGGTCTTGATTCGTAAATTTAGTCATCTAACAGCTTGATTTCTTTCACTATTTATAAGCCTCTCCACAAATTACTCTATAATAATTGATTTCACAATTGAATAATCCTTATCCTGTTCCTTAATTTTCAAGTAATAGATGCCTGGGGCAATGCTAGAAACATTCAGTTTCAAAGTTTCTTTTCCGTAGACTGACATTAATTTTTGTCCATTCATATTAAACAATTCGACTGAATAATTCCTTAGACTTTCTTCATAAATAGTAACCCAATTCTTTGCTGGATTAGGATATATAATTGGATTAAAATTTGTCATAGAATAGTTTTCAACTGTTACAGTATTATGCACAAGTACTAAACTATCAATTATTAAACCTATACTTGGTGGATTCCTTGGTAGAGGATTGCTTGGATCTGTTGAATAAAAAGCAATAACTATAGAGTCTGGCAAAATTGATGGAGCCAAATCATTGATTATTATCTCAAATTGTGTGTAATTTGCAGTCTCTCCGAAACGAATATGGCCCATGCCAATTGTATCAGCCATATTGAGTGTTGGATTGTATTTCTTTAAAATAACTTTCGCATAGCCAGAATCCAGAACATTATTATTACCAAATTTATAATATCCAACTAATTTATCTGGCTTCGAATTAATTGGTGTACCACCAGTGATAATGTCTAATCCAGGGTCGCTAAATGGGGAGCCCATGGGATTCGGATTGCCATTACAAAGAGTGGTTGGCCACCCACCGGAAATGGGAACTGATTGTAACTGACAAGCAAATGGGCCATTATATGAATCGGTTGTTTTTCCTGCGCCAGCTAAAGTAAATTCAGTTTGTGCATTGGTACTTTTCCAATCAGTTGGTTCTTCCCAGTTAAATGGTGGCTGGCTTCCAGAAGGTGTCCAGTCCTCAAAATTAGGGTTAACAATATTCTGAGCATGAATTCCAATCGGAAATAAAGTAACAAGGGCAATGAAATAGTATAATATTTTCATGATTCATTTTATTTCTTTAAAATTAAAACCAAATGTCTCTAAACTCTTGTATATTTTTATCTTTTAGTTGTATAATAATGATAAACTAATGGCTCAAAAAGTGATAGATATTAATTCGATACCTAAATTAGTTTATCAATTGATACAATCAAATCATCTTGTTAGAATACCTGTTTGTTAGTATAAAAAGTTTATATATTTACTTAAAATGCAAAATGAATTTTAGAAAAGCAATAAAAAATGATGTATCGGCAATTGTGGAAATGATTGCTGATGATCAATTAGGAGCGAAAAGAGAAAATTTTCAAAATCCACTACCAGTGGAGTATCTAGAAGCCTTTGAGAAAATAAATGCTGATAAAAATCAAGAACTAATTGTTGTTGAAAATGAAAACTTGGAAGTAATTGGAACACTTCAATTATCATTTATACAGTATTTAACATATCGTGGAGGAATTAGAGCACAAATTGAAGCGGTTAGAATTCGGAAAGACAAAAGAGGTCATGGCATTGGAAAAACTATGTTTGAATGGGCAATCAATAGAGCAAAAGAGCGAAATGCTCATTTGCTTCAATTGACAACAGACAAAAAGCGACCGAAGGCTATTCTATTTTATGAAGATTTAGGCTTTAAACAATCACACGAAGGAATGAAAATGCATTTCAGATAAGCATGGAACTGCATCCATCTAATTCTTAAAAGGCTTGAAAATCAATTATCTAAAAATGTGAAAGCAAATTCTTTTGGTTGGAACTTAAACTATTTCTTATCAAGATATAGAATCTCGTCTCTTGCAATTTCTACGCCCAACTCATTAAATAGCTTACTAAGTTCAATCAAACATTTGCTTCTTGCATTTAGAAATTCACCATCATTATTGGTAAATTTCATCCAAATTCTTAGATTGAAATTCACTTTTTCTTTATCAATTTCATTATAAACGAAATTCGGCTGTTTTTCTTCATAGAGAAAGTCAAACTTCATCATTCGTTTCTCAGCTTTTTCTCTAATTTCGTCCAGATTCTCCCTAAAGTTTATTTTACCAACCACATCAATTCTTCTGAAACCTGTCTTCGAAAACTCTCTGTAGGTATTATCTAAAAGAAGTCTATTTGGAACCTCAACATATTGGCCTTTAACATTTAAAATTTTTGTTGATCTCAACCCTACTCTAAATACATTTCCGAACGTATTATTGGTGTCAATAAGGTCACCAACTTGCACTGAACTTCTGATTGATATAATCATTCCTGACAAGACATTTGCTGCTGTATGCTGAAATGCAAAAGAAAGTGCCAATCCAATAATTCCAATTCCTGCTAAAAGAGAGGTTACCGTTTTGTCAAGATGTAAAAGACCCAATGCGAAAAAAATACCAACCAAAATAATTGACCCTGACAGTAACCTAGCAACAAGCTTGTTTGTAAGACCATTCTTTGAAACTCTTCCAAGCATTTTGATAACGAAATGATTTATCCACTTACTAGCTAAATAAAAAACCAAAAAAACGATTAAAGCAATGATGACATTTGGAGTCATCTCAATCAATGTACTCAGCCATCCTTCCAGTTTATCGTATAGTTTATCAAATGCGATTTCAAGACTCTTTGTTTTCATAATTAAGTATCAGGTTAGAACCAAAATTGCACATTAATACTAGAATATCCAAAAAAAATAATCATAATATAGATACTAATGTGTCCTCTTTAGGTAGATAAAATTCTAACAAGTTTCAAAATTTTAAAAGTCTATTTGATTTTTTAACTTAGTGCAACAATTACTTATTATAAGTAATAAAGTGGCTGGCGTTTATGTATTGGTCACCTTAAGCCACCAAAAAAAAATAATTATGAAATCCAATTACATTGAGTTATTAAAAAAAACACTCATTGACTATCAAAAAATTGATTCTTACGAATACCACCCTCTTGAGATTGTTAATCCTAATTGGAAAACCGCAATATTATTTCCATTACATAAATTACTAAAAAAAAGAAACTTTGCCATTAGTAAAATCAAGTATGTTAATAGAAATGAGAGGTTAAATGGCTATGATTGGCCAGCAAATGCCTTAACAATGGTAGGTCTTAATCGTCTTAATAATATTGAGTATTGCATACGAATAATTCTAAACAACAATATTGAAGGTGACTTTATAGAAACAGGTGTGTGGCGCGGAGGGTCTACCATTCTTATGAAAGGGATTTTAAAAGAATTAGGAATTACAGATAGAGTTGTATGGTTAGCTGATTCGTTTGAAGGCTTACCGAAACCAAATTCTAAGGTTTATCCAGCCGACAAAGGCAATGACCTCTACAAGCGTAGAATACTAACATGTTCACTTGAAGAGGTGCAAAAAAACTTTAAAAATTTCGAATTACTTGATGAGCAAGTTAAGTTTATAAAAGGATGGTTTAAAGACACTTTACCAACCGTTCCTATTAAAAAAATTTCTTTACTAAGATTAGATGGTGATTTGTATGAATCAACCTATATTGCTTTGAAATATTTATATACCAACCTATCTAAAGGTGGATTCGTTATCGTAGATGATTATAATGCATTTCCATTTTGTAAGGCTGCGGTTGACGATTTTAGAAATGAACATAATATAAAGGAATCAATTATTGAAATAGATAAAGAGGCAATTTACTGGCAAAAAGAATGAATAAAATCAAGTACATCTACTGGTTTGCTTATTATAACGAGAGCTCTCCAAGTGTACGTTATAGAGGGAAGTACCCACTTGAATTCTTCCAACAAAACTATGACATAGAAAGTTCACTTATTATTCCTAGCTACAAACCAAAGAACATAATATCATTTATCAAGTCGTATTGCTCAGCATTATTTTTTCGAAAGCAAAATTCTGTAATCGTTATCCAGAGGGTACATTCTAATTTCATTTACTCAACATTATTAAAACTACTCTTAAAGTTTCAAAAGAAAGATACTGTTTATGATTTGGATGATGCAGACTATCTATACAATAAGCCCAATACAATCTATTTTTTTGCGAAAAACTGCAGTCACATTACTGCTGGAAGTAAAGCGATAGGTAATCATCTATCACAATTCAATAATAATATCATCCTAACTTCTTCTCCAATACTAGACTTAAAGATAATTAAAAGGAAAAGAAGTGAAATTTTTACAATTGGCTGGATAGGCGGTTTTGGGGGGGACCACAAAAAAAGTCTTTTTGAACTTGTTTTTCCAGCAATCAAAGAGTTAGATTTTAAATGTAGATTAACACTTTTAGGAGTTGTAAAACCTGAAGATATTAAGTTTATTAAAGAATTTTTTGGTTCCAATAAAAATCTTCAAATAGAAATTCCTGAAGATATTGATTGGAAAAATGAACAAGTTTTACAAGAAAAAATAGCATCATTTGATGTTGGAATTGCCACTCTAATTGATAATGAAATACAACGATCAAAATCCGGAATTAAAGCAAAACAATACTTAAACAATGGTGTACCAGTACTAGGAACTAACCTTCCTGAAAATGATTGGGTGATTAAAGATGATATTAATGGTTTCTTCTGTTCAAGTATTCAGGATTTTAAACAACGAATTAGCGAATTTTACAGCATGAACGATACTGAATACTCTTACTTTTTGAACAATGCCAGACGATCAAGTCATGAGTTTAACCATGAAAATTATTACACAAGTTTTATGAAATTAAAACAGCATTCTTTAAACCTAAAATGAATAAAAATATGGACTAAACGACCATTATTCATTACACTATACTACGCAAATTCTTAAACAGTAAACATTAGCATAACTATTCCACTAACTCAACCATCAAACTATCATCCGTCTTGGTAACTGATGCCAATTTATTTTTAGTTAGGTATTTAATTGCTTTGTCCCATTTTTTATTGCTCAATCCACTTATCGTTTTTAAATCTTCCAAACCTTGTGGAGAATTGCCTTTTAACAAATCAAGAATCTGCTTTTGTTCTTCATTTAATTCAACTGATAGTTTAGATTTAGTTTCAGGCTTCATTTGAGGGAACAATAAAACTTCTTGAATTGAAGGGTTATTTGTTAAATACATAATTAATCTGTCCATACCGATTCCTAAACCTGATGTTGGCGGCATACCGTATTCAAGCGCTCTTAAAAAATCTTGATCAATAAATTCACCTGCTTCATCATCTCCTTTCGCAGCTAATTTAAGTTGCGCTTCAAAACGTTCTCTTTGATCTATAGGATCATTTAATTCCGAATAGGCATTGGCCACTTCTTTGCCACATACCATTAACTCGAATCGTTCAGTTAATTCCGGATTCTCTCTATGTTCCTTGCAAAGTGGTGACATTTCTTTAGGATAATCTATGATAAAAGTCGGTTGGATATAATTCCCTTCGCACTTTTCACCAAAAATTTCGTCAATTAATTTGCCTTTGCCCATAGTTTCATCAACAGGAATACCCATTCCTAGAGCGGCTGTTCTTAATTCTTCTTCCGTTTTTCCATCAATATCGAACTCAGTAAAATCTATAATTGATTGACGCATGGTCACACGTTTATATGGTGCTTTGAATTCAATTTCATGTTCACCAAAAATTGATTTTGAAGAACCATTTACGACCATTGCACAGTGTTCCAATAGTTTTTCAGTAAACTCCATCATCCAATTATAGTCCTTATAAGCCACATAAATTTCCATAGCTGTAAACTCAGGATTATGGGTTCTATCCATCCCCTCATTTCTGAAATTTTTTGAAAATTCGAATACACCATCAAATCCACCAACAATCAATCGTTTTAAATACAGTTCATTAGCAATTCTAAGGTACAAAGGAATATCTAAAGCATTATGGTGCGTCTTGAAGGGACGAGCAGCGGCACCTCCGGCAATAGGCTGTAAAATGGGTGTCTCTACCTCAAAATATCCTGCATCTGTAAAAAACTGACGCATGGCTGTAAATAACTTTGTGCGCTTAACAAAGACATTTTTTACATGCGGATTCACTACCAAGTCAACATAGCGTTGACGATAGCGCATTTCAGGATCCGTAAATCCATCATGCACCTTGCCATCTTCATCTGTTTTTGGCTGTGGCAGTGGCTTTAAAGCCTTTGATAGCAATTTAAATTCTTTTACCCAAACAGAAATTTCTCCTACTTGGGTTTTGAATAAATGCCCTTCTATTCCTATAAAATCACCTATATCAAGCAATTTCTTATATAAGTCATTATATTTCCATTTATCCTCATCTGGACAAATTTCATCTCTATTAAAATAAACTTGAATTCTGCCAGCACTGTCTTGAATTTCACCAAAAGATGCTTTGCCTTGAATTCTACGCGCCATTAATCGTCCTGCGATAATAACAGTCTTACCTTCTTCAAAGTTATCCTTAATGTCTTTAGATAAGGCATTTACTGGAAATAAATCAGCTGGAAAAGGATTGACACCTTGGTCTCTTAACTTGTCAAGGGTATCTCTTCTTTGAATTTCTTGTTCTGAAAGGTTGATATGACTCATGTAAAACTTTTTGCCAAAGATAATTCAATTTTCTTTTTTCACTTAATAACCAAGTGCTATTAAGCGTAAAAATGCTAAATTTGCTGCCTTAGATAATTCTATTATGGATAAATTAATTGCAAAATTTACACAGCAGCTTTCAGAAGCTTTAGCTATAGGAAGAGAAGTTTCAGCTCCAAAACAAACACAAATTGACAATATTCTATGCTGTGGGCTTGGCGGTTCAGGCATTGGGGCGAAAATCACAAAACTATTAAATCGTGATTTTTTATCTGTTCCTTTTGATTCTGTTAATGATTATAATATACCGGCATTTGTAAATGAAAAGACACTAGTCATTGCTGCTTCATATTCAGGTAATACTGAAGAAACATTAATGGCTGTTGAAGCCTGCATTACAAAAGGTGCTAAAATTGCAGTAATTTCTTCAGATGGGTCTTTATTAGAAATGGCAAAGGATAACAACTGGCTTCACTATGTTGTGCCAGGTGGTGAACAGCCAAGAGCAATGCTAGCCTATTCATTAGTATTACATTTTTATATTTTAAAAGCTTTCAATTTAATAAATTACGACTTTGAAAGTCAGATCACTGAGGCAATTAAGTTAATTGATAGTAACGAAAATGAAATAGTTAAGGAGGCTAAAGTAGTCGCTGAAGCTTGTCATGGAAAAATACCTGTAATTTATTCTAACCCTACTATGGAAGGGGTTGCGGTTAGATTTAGACAACAATTAAATGAAAATAGTAAAATGCTTGCATGGCACGCAGTTATTCCCGAAATGAACCACAATGAGTTAGTGGGATGGGCTGGTGGCAGCGAAAATATTGCTGTAATTAAACTTAGCAACAGTTTAGAATTTTACAGAAATACTAAACGTTGGGAGTATTGTAAACCAGTAATTGAGAAAAAAGCTGGTACTATTTTAGAAGTAATTGCGGCAGGAAATAATGTATTTGAACAAGCTTTATATTTGATTCATGTTACTGATTGGGTCACTTTTTATTTAGCAGAACTTAAAGCAATTGACCCTACAGAAGTAGAGGTTATCTCTAGTCTAAAATCAAAATTATCGGGTCTAAAATAAAAGGGCTGCTTTTACAAGCAACCCTTCTGACCTATGAAAAAACAATTGTTTTTCATTAAAAAGCGGTCTATTTTACTAAAAGTGAAGAGAGATTCCCATGGTTAATGGATAAACTTCCTCAGCTTGTCCAGGTTCGAATAGAGATAGCAAGTTGTAATTTGCAAATACTCCAAAATCTTTATATCCAACACGAGCAGTTGCAGAAGCTTGAAAAGAATTTAGGTTATACACGCCTTTTGCTTTGTTTTTTGTGGCTTTTCCATTAACATCAAATTTTTGTACTGTTTTAGAATTTATTCGCACACCTCCAATTACACCTGTAGCAATGTGGAAATTCTTATTTGCATTTTTCGAAAAATTAAATTGAAGCAATAATGGGATATTTAAATAAGTGGCTCTCAACTGATTTTTATTGAAAGCTCTGGTTGTATCTAACACACCCCAAGTACTATCAGAACTAGCAAGCAAATTATAATTATCCTTAAAGCCATAGCGCGCTTGAGTAAAACCTAAACCTGTTACCAAACCAACATGATCTGAACCGAATCGAATTCTTTTTTCGAATAAGTTTAAACTATAGGAAAATGATTGTGCTGGATCTATATTTAAATATGGGCTATTTATATTAGTACCTCCGCTGTTATCAAGTAAAACTGATGGTCCAAATTCAAATCCTGACCAATAAGTCAAGTCATCATCAGACTTCTTTTTCTTCTTTTTTACATCAAAATTATCTTCATCACCAGAATCTACCATAATGGTATCTTCTCCATGATTAATAATAATAAATTCTAATCCCGCGATTTTAAATCTTGTTGTATCTTCTTCCTCCATTACAGGTTCTTCAACCTGAGTTGGTTCTTCTTGAGCTGTCAAATTTAATCCGAATAGAACAGCTAATAATAATAATAATATCTTTTTCATTTTTTTTAATTTAATAGGTTAACAATTTTAAAACCTTTTCAAATCAGTTATCAGTTGGCCAAAAGTTGATAATTGATTTTTTGGTTTCTTAAATGTAGGACGGGTTATCATTTGAAAAGTTACAGCTAGTTACTTTTTTCTTTTTCTTTCGAATGAAAAGTTGCCGATTTCGATTACAGTATGATGTTTTTCAGCACTTTGTGGCGCTTTTTGATAAGACATGTTAAGGCTAGTTAAGTTACTTAAGGTTTTAGTAACGGGCTTGTAATACTCTTTCAATTCGCTCTTATCACTTTGATAGGTTTTATTATTTGCAAATAAATCTTTATCAAAATTATTATTTGGATTTGTTGGCTTAGCAGTCAAAGCTAATTCAAAATCAGAAAATATGTCGCTAATATCAAATGACTCAGCAAGTGCTTTTGGTGGAACATTTCTATTTTTAGATGCGGCTATAGTCGTAAATGGCTCAGAGAAAAACTCTGTCAACTTTGTGGCCTTATCCAAAATTTTAGTATCATTAACACCATCCTTTTTTTGCTGACTAACTCCGCTTTTTTTAACAACTGATGCCAAATTACTGAAGTTTTCATCATTATTAATAATCGTCTCATTGTTTGTGACATCAAGATTCGGATGTTCATAATTTGGAATGGCTATATCTATTCTTTCTAAATTACGACTAGAGTAAATAGGGTCATCAGTTTTATTCTGATTCAGTACCATCCAGAAGAAAACAAAAATAGCGGCCACTGCAGAAAAGCGAATTAATAATGGCAAGATGGTTCCTGATTTCTTTTTTAGTATATGCTTTTCAGTAAAAACCTCAGTCAAATTAGGCTTCAAATAAGCTGCAGTAATATAGGCTTCTGTATCTTCTAATTTGTTTGATTTCACAAAAGTATCAACTAACTGTATTTGAGTGTCCGATAACGTATTCTCAGTCTTTGAAATTAACCAATAATCAATATTAGAAAGGCAAATTTCTTCCTCGTCACACGGAAAACCTTTTAACTCATCAGTGTCTCCAAAATTAACTTCTTGGGCCTCGAGTGTATATTCTAATAGCCCTTCCGTATCCTCAAATAAATCCGACATGTCAGGATTCGCATCAATAAACGCCATAAGCATCACTGTATCTTCAGTGTTCAAATTACCTTCTAAATGATCAAGGTAAAAAGCCTCTACGTTATCTTTATTAATTTTAATCACAATTCCAATACAGCCTCCACACTCACTAATATTTGTTTTAATCTTTTTCTTCCTCTAAAAATATACACCTTAACTTGGCTTTCCTTTAAATCAGTAATCCTTCCAATTTCAGCATAATCATAACCTTCATAATCTCTTAATAAGATAACAGTTCTTTGAATTTCGGGTAGCTGATCTAGTGCGTTATGCAATGTAGTTTGCAAATCCATATTTTTAATGGGTGCTTCTGACTTATAATAATCAATCTGCGATTCATCTTCCTTATATTTCTCTTTTCGAATGACATCAATCATTCTATTATAGGCAGTTGTAAATAAGTACGACTTAGCCTTAGCACCATCAATAGTGTCCCTTTTAATCCAAACTTTTTCAAAAGTATCTTGCACAACATCTCTTGAAGCATCCTCGTTTTTCAAGTGCTTCATCACAAACCGAAATATATTATCGGCGTATGAATCTACTGCGGTATTGTACTCTTTTACAGTCATTATTTCATTAGGTCGCTTTTAAGACGAACAAAAGTTCTAATAGTTACAGCATACTAAATAAAAAAACTATTTCCCTTAAAAATACTAAATTAGTCCCAAAGTATAATTATGAAATATGTTCTTTTTACAATTTTAGTTTGGTCAAACTTTTCATACAGCCAATCTCCTTTAAAGCTAGAAAATATTATGGCTGGGAACGACTTTATAGGCCACCAACCATTTAATATTTACTGGAGTCCTGACAATGAAACTGTTCTGTACAAATGGCAGAGGATTGGAAACCATATACCCTATCAATATAGTACCAAGATTTCAGAAAAAAAAAACAATTTAGTTCCAATTAATGTAGCTCACTTTTTACCAACTGATGGGTATGAAACGAATGATACGAAAACCGCTTTCTACTTTGAAAAATTCGATAAACTATTTTACTTCGACAAAAACAATCAATCTAAACTAATTTATCAATCTACCTCTCCATTTCGTATTCAAAAAGTAATCAATAATGAAAAGATAGTCATTCGCCAGCAAGGTCATTTTTTTCTGATTAATCATAAGCTTGGTCAAACAAAACAACTGATTCAATTTACGGCTTCAAATACTAAAGATAGACCAGATAATTTTTTAGAGCGCCAGCAAATTGAATTATTCGATTATATCAAAACTGAACAAAAAGATCAAGAGATTAAAAAAATAGAAGACTCTATAAACCTGAGCTTACAAATACCGATTTACAAAACCAATGCTCAAGTTGGGCTTTTTGAAGTTGATAACAACTTATCGTTTTCTATTTTTAGAACAGATCAATATGAGAATAATAAGACCACACATATTGAAAAATGGATCACAAAATCAGGTCACACTGAATCTAAAAGTGCACGTCCAAAAGTAGGAAGCAAAAACCCAAAACATCATTTAATTTGGATGGATTTAAATACACATGAACATGATACTATCGACAATTCAAATTTACCAGGAATACATAATCTCCCCAGTTATCTTAGCATCTACGATAAAAATATTGACTTAAAAAGTAATTTCCCAAAAGCCGTGATCTATACTAAAATAAAAATGAACCCAAAAGGGAATTTAGCCCTGATAGAAGTAAAGTCGTATGATAATAAGGATCGTTGGATCACTGTTTTTGATATTTCTACTAGGCAATTAACCTGTATAGACCATCAACATGATAGTGCTTGGATTGGTGGTCCTGGTATTTCAGGATGGAATAGGATACCAGGCAATATAGGTTGGATGCCCGATAATGAAACCGTTTATTTTCAATCTGAGAAAACAGGATACTCACAGCTATATTCGCACCATATAGGCAAAAACGAAACTATAGCCTTAACCCAAGGAAAATTTGAAATATACTCTTTAGAACTATCAGTCAAAGGACCTTATTTTTATATCATTGCTAATAAAAACAACCCTGGTTCCAGACATTTTTTTCAGTTTAATTACGAAACGAAAAAATGGAAAACATTGCTTGATTTTCCAGGAAATTACCAAGTAACTCTATCTCCTAAAGAAAACCAACTTGCCTATCGATTTTCATCTTCGAACAAACCATGGGAACTTTACATTTCTGATTTGAACGGAACAACAAAACAAATTACCTATTCAACTACTAAAAAATTTCGGTCGTATAGGTGGC
Source organism: Crocinitomicaceae bacterium (assembly GCA_045107045.1). Classification (GTDB taxonomy): domain Bacteria; phylum Bacteroidota; class Bacteroidia; order Flavobacteriales_D; family Crocinitomicaceae; genus Putridiphycobacter. The sequence continues at coordinate 87,850 of JBGCFR010000001.1, read as the reverse complement.
GTGTTCCAAAAATGATTCAATTCAAGAATAATGAAAACATCACTGTTCATGCGCGTTTATTCAAGCCGAAGCAGGGAACTGAAAATGGGGCTGCTATTCAATTTGTACATGGCGCAGGATATTTACAAAACGCTCATAATTGGTGGAGTGCCTATTACAGAGAATATATGTTTCATAACTTACTAGCAGATATGGGATATACTATTTTGGATATTGATTACAGTGCCAGTGAAGGGTATGGTAGAGATTTTAGAACTTCAATATACAGACATATGGGAGGACAAGATTTAGATGACCAAATTTCAGGCAGACAATATTTAATTGACTCTCATAATATCGATCCAAAAAAAGTAGGAATCTATGGCGGTTCATATGGTGGCTTTATTACAATAATGGCCTTACTCAAATATCCAGGTTATTTTCAATGTGGCGCTGCCATCCGATCGGTAACTGATTGGGCACATTATAACCATGCTTATACAAGTAATATACTCAATACACCCAAAACAGACAGCATTGCTTTTAGAAGAAGTTCGCCTATTTATTTTGCTGAAAATTTGACGGACGAGCTATTGATACTGCACGGAATGGTGGATGATAATGTGCAATTTCAAGATGTTGTCAGGTTGAACCAACGCTTTATTGAATTGGGGAAAAAGAGTTTTTCAATGGCACTGTACCCAGTTGAACCTCATGGGTTCATTAAAACTAGCAGCTGGGTAGATGAATACACCAGAATTTTAAACCTATTTGAAGAGAATTTAAACTAAGAAAAAATATTTCCATACCTTTGGGGACTTCAGTTGAATTTAGGCTGAAATTTTGAAAAAACGAACATGACAAATAACGATATATTTAAGAAATTAAGGGTAGCTCATAAACTAACTAATACAGATATTGTTGCTATTTGTAAACTAGTAGATTTTAAAGTAAGCGAAAGTGAATTAGGGGCATTTTTTAGAGCTGAGGGTCACGAAAAGTACAGAAACTGTGGCGATCAAATTTTAAGAAATTTCTTGAATGGCTTGGTTGTGCACCTTCGAGGGCCAATGCCTGATAAAAGAATTCCAAAAAAATCAGATAAGTAAAGTATGCCTGAACATCAGCATTTTAAACTCCATAAACCATTCGGAGTGATTTCTCAATTCATTCATAAAGGCAAGAGAACCAAACAAGTTTTAGGTGAACTAGGGAACTTCCCTAAGGGCACAATGGCAATTGGCCGATTAGATGAACAGTCAGAGGGCTTAATATTACTCACAACTGATGGTATGACTAGTGAAATGGTTCGTAGAAAATCAGTAGAAAAAGAATACTATGTCCAAGTTGACGGTTTTCCGGATGAGGCAGACCTTTTGGCATTAGAAAATGGTGTTGAAATAGGTATTAAAGGTGAAAAATATAAAACCCTCCCTTGCAAAGCTATTGCAATTCCTGACCCTGAAGACTTTCCTCCACGTATTAAGAAGATTCGTAACGAAAGACATGGACCAACAAGCTGGTTATCGATTACTGTAACTGAAGGTAAATTTCGACAAGTTCGTAAAATGACTGCTGCTGTAGGACACTCGACTTTGCGTTTAGTGAGGGTTAGAATTGGTAATATCAATCTAGGCACCTTAAAAGCTGGAGAGTCAGAAGCATTCAATCCTGCGGATATCTAGGTAATTACTCTCATCATAAGGAAAAAGTAACAAGACGTTTAAAACTTATATAAACCAATCAGAGGTCGCAAGCGACCTCTGAAAAGTAATATTAAGCACCTATGTTTTAACTATTTATTTACTAAAAGTTTAATTAAAACGCGTATCCAATTTTAAAATTTAAGAAACGACCATAGCCAAGAAATCGCTTAGCAACTAGTTCCGCAGAATCATCAGATAATTCGTATGTTACTTTTCTGAAAAGAGCATTAGCTGCAGGATCTTCTTCAAAGTCTGCAATTATTTTGTCTGCATCTGCAGTATAATTTGTAAAATCAATTAGCTCGCCTTCCGTCTCTAAAAGGCTTAATTTAAAGTTTGATGATCCAAACCCTACACCAATCCACATAATATCAAGAGACAACCCAGATGCATTTACCCAGTGGTTTCCTATACCTACTCCTAACCCCAAAATATTACCTCTCATTCTAAATTCACCAGCATGGTCAGTGCCAAAGTCTGGATGCGTAAAACTATACTCTAAATCTTTAATTCGAGCATTTCTAAAGCCAAGATACGGCGCAATGTACAACCCTTTAATTGCTTCTCCTTGAAGATAGTACCTTAATTGAAGTTCTGTCTTAAAGGTGTTAAAATTCAAATCTGCTGCATTGGTTGTAATTTCTAAATTGTTAGATGGTACATTGTAGTTATCAATTATAATTTGCCGAATTTCTTCATCAATGCCTGCTAAACCTTCCTCAAACCCACTAAAAAATCCAACTTGAGATCTCTTAAAATAGCTAAATTTCAAATTTGCTGAAAATTTGTCAGTTAGTTTTCTTTCATAGTTTACATTAAAAAATCCAGCAGCAAATGGCAGCAGATCGATTTTTACTGCATTGTCCTGAGCAAATAAGTTAGCGCTTATAAGCATTATACATCCTAGTAATCCTTTTTTCATAATTATTTATTTTCGTTGGTAAATTTACATATCATAAATCACATTTTAATAAAAAATCTAAAATTTGCACACATTCAATGAACTACATAAAAATTATGTTTCTTTAATGTACCAAAAAAACAGGCTATATCTTTACCCCCATAATTAGAACATCATCAATTTGCTCTAAATCGCCTTTCCAGTCTGAAAAAGTTTTCGCTAACACTTTTTGTTGTTTTTCCATTGATTGATCGGCGATCTCTAATAATAGAGATCTAAAACGGCTATAATTAAACTTCTTGCCTTTTTCTCCACCAAACTGATCCGCATACCCATCAGTAAAAACATAGATTTGATCGCTTTTCACTAATGGAATAGTATAATTGGTGAAAGGCGCTAAAGCTGCACCTGAATGATTTCCTATTGGTTGTTTATCCCCTTTTATTTCAATCACGGAATACAAATCATTTTCACTTTTAATTTGCCCAATTGCTGGAAGTTCATGTTCCCTTTTTCTGACGATATAGAGTGGATTTTTAGCACCGGAAAATTGTAATTCAGTGCGTTCTGTATTAAGCATACACAAAGCCATATCCATACCATCACGAACTAACTCTCCCTGAATATTTTGTTTTAAGGTATCACTAACACCTTTATTTAAAAACTGTAAAATATCCGCTGGTGTGACAAGTTGATTCTCAGCAATAGATTGTGTTAAAAAATTATTCCCAACAATACTCATAAAAGCTCCAGGCACACCATGTCCTGTACAATCCACAGCAGCAAAAACGATTTGATTTGATTCTTTTAATTCTTTTTGTTCTACAAAATAGAAATCACCACTGACAACGTCCTTTGGTAGATAAAATATAAAAGACTCGTTTAGTAGCTCGGAAATAACATTTTTGGCTGGTAAAATAGCTTCCTGTATTCGCTGAGCGTACTTAATACTGCTTACTATTTCATCATTCTTATAAGCCAATTCTGATCGTTGTTGTTCAATTTCACTTGTTCTCTCTTTTACTTGAGATTCTAAACGGATATTTATTTGATCCATGGCTGCATTTTTTTCTTGCAAATTTTTAAGCGCTACAGCCTGGGCAGTTTCTTTGTCTTTTTGAAGTTCTCTATATTTATACGACATAGCAATACTAAGTATTACAACTTCTAAAACTGAGCAAATTTTCAATGCATTCAATGAAATGACTGTATTTTTAAGTACTCCAAAATTTCCTAAAATAAATAATATGGCTCCCAAGATTAAAACGACGAATGCGGAGGTAAAATAAAAATCTATTATTTGCCCTTTGAATTTTCTATAAAAAATTGTGATTACTGATAAGACTATACTTATTAAGCTAAATGTATTAACCATTGGGTAAGAGAGAAAATGAAGTTTACCAGGTAAGAAAGTAAATACCAAGGCTACGCCTACCAACCCTCCGGCAATCCAAAATACTCGGTTTAGCTTAGGGCTTTTTTTGGGTAATTTTAAAAAATTACTAACGTACACCAGCATAAAAATAATAGCAATAGCACCTGCCGACGGTGGAAATCGGTTGACCATAAAATCATTTGATGGAAAAAAGTGATGATGGGAATAACCATCTAGTGAAAATTGCAGCAATCCTTGAAAAATTACATATAAAATGTAGTATAAAAACAGTTTATCTTTCAATAATAAAAAAAAGAAAAAATAGACTACAAATACTAAACAAATGACGCCATAGTAAAATCCATTTTTAAACTGATCTTTATAATCCTGCTCAAAAAACGCCATTTTTTCGTGAACTCTTAATGGAAGAAGAATGCCTTCACCTCCGCTAATAACAGCAATAAAAAAGTGTTGTGTCTCACCTTTCTTTATTTTAAGAGGGAACAAATTTTTTCGGTGGGGTATGTCTTTTTCGTAATAGTTAAAATCATCTCCATTTTTTAACTCTTGAACTACTTCGTTGGATTCATTTACTCTATAAAAAAACACCTTATCCGTAATTGGTCGTGCAGTTTCTAAGATAAAATCCCACTCATCAGATTCGTTTGTAATAGAAAACTTCATCCAAAATTGCGACTTTGTAAATTGCACCCTCGGGTTTTCAATCTCTACTTTAGTAAATGAATCATTCGGCATTAGCATTATGTCTGAAATGTCTATTTTTCTATCTTCATCTTCGTATACTAAAACGTGCTTGCTAAAAGAATCACCAATATTAGAATTTTGAATTTTGATTCGACCAGCACCAAAATGCCAAATGGGAGATAAACAAAAAATTAATATTAATACTTGTTTTAAATTCATAATCATTCTTCCAGTCCCTTTGAACGTCCGTTTAATTTAAATTCAATTTTATAGTAGAAAAGCGGTAAACGCCCCAATTGGTTTCTAAACTGATAAGGTTCATTTGGATTACTTTCGTTTGGAACATATGTTAAACCAAGCAAATTTTTAGTATCAAATAAATTCACTAGGTCCAATCCAAATTCGTGAGTTACTTTTTCGGAATTTAAAGTATAATTCACTTTAAAGTCAAATCTAAAATAATCTGGTAACCTTCGGGAATTATAGCCTTCATCTAAAAAAACAATTTCTTTAAGCTTATTAGTAGCTACTATATCAACAAAACCCCAGCGTTTTCCGCCAGCGTAAGTTATTTTAGCACCTAAACCAAGGAGCTGGTTTTTCTTTTTTCCAAGTGTAAATTCTTTCCCAACTAAGCCATTAATGATAAAGTTTCCATTGAAATCAGTGTCCCTAAGTACACCATCACTTCCTCTATATTTAGAGTCGTATAGGCTCACAGTAGTCAAGAAAAAGAAGGATTTATTAAAGAATTTTTGAACGGTAAATTCTATTCCATAATTTTGACCAGTCCCTTCATTTTTCAACGAATCGGGGAAAAATCTTGCAAAACCACTACCTTGGTTTACTAAAGAAAAGGATGAATTTTCTACCTCAACTGGAATATTATATAGATGCTGATAATAGACCTCAGTTTTAAATTGGAAGGTCTTTTTAATTCTTGTTGAGTAGCTTAGTACTGAATGTAAGCTTCTTGAAAAATCCATATCTCTATTATGATATATTTTATTTCCTGATGCATCTAATTTATGATAAGTATAAGTGTATAGTGGCTGCATTTGTGAATGCATTCCAATGCCGGCAGCAATCACTCCATTTTCTGATAAATTATATTTTAAGCCTGCTCGCGGTTCAATGGGCGAAACACTTTTGCTATGGGTAAAGTATTGGCTGTGTAAGCCTGCCGTTACCGTTAAATTTGGCTTAACCTTATAGCGCCATTGGGCAAAAGCTTGAATTAAAAAATCTGGATTCGAAGATTCAAAATCCCAACGTCTGATGAAGGATGATGTAGAATCAGAAATAGTAGCTCGAATCGAATCATTCATACTAAACATATAACTATCAACATTTAAACCATATTGTACTAAATGTTTTTTGTTTATTTTTCTATTCATACTAACATAGGCGCTCACTTTGTCAATGACGTACCGATATGTCATCATTGTAAATGGATTTGCCTTATAATTCCAAGTTGAATCTGGATTAAGATCTCTTATAATATATTCATGATTTGTTCTTTGGACTTCTTTAGAATACGCTAAAGTGGCTTTTAGAAATGTTTTAGAATTAATTGGTTTGGTATAACTCATGCCCGTAAAATACATTTGTGTTCCAAAGTATTGATCTCTATCTTGTTCCCCAAACGCATCTTGAGATGGTTTTTCTTGATCAGAAATTAATATATCAATTGAACTAGCACCTCCAATACCAAACAAAGATATAGCCCCTCCTTTTTTTAATGGAAAGTTAAATTTAAATGCACCATCTCCGTAGAGTGGAACTGCGTCTGTACCAATTGTAATACCCAGTTGTTTCATTATAGTTAATGTTGAATACCGACCACCTATTAAATAACTAGCTTTTGATTTAGAAGATAATGGGCCCTCCACCTGAAATTCAGTTCCTAAAAATCCAAATTGCCCCGAAAACTCGTGATTAGAATTATTTCCGTTCCTTAAATTAATATCAAAAACACCTGATATTGAATTTCCAAATTCAGCAGGAAAAGCACTCATAAAAAAATCCGAATTGGACAGAAATTTATTGTTCAAGATAGCGACCGGTCCACCTCCTGAACCCGCCACAGCAAAATGATTTGGATTAGGAATATCAACGCCTTCCACTTTATATAAAACGCCAAGTGGAGAATTTCCTCGTATTACAATGTCATTCCTGGAATCGTCAGCTCCTTGAGCTCCTGCATAATTTGATACCATTCTAGCCGGGTCTCCTCTACTGCCAGCATACCTATTGGTTTCTTCAATAGTAAAGCTTTGCGAAGACACGGTTGCCATTTCATTATTAACTTCTCCTTTTCTTACAGCCCTAACTTCAATTTCTTCACCTACAAGACTTGATTCTTCTAATTCAATATTTAATATGTATTCTTTTCCAGAGGTTAAAATTACTGTGCGAATAATAGGGTTATAACCTACGAATTTATATTCAACAGAATGCTTCCCAATTGGCACGTTTCTAACTGCATATTCACCGGAAACATCTGAAACATCTCCAAACATTTTTTCTTTTACATCAATAATCTTAACAGTGCAACCTATTAAAGGCATTTTAGTGTCTGCATCCACAATATTTCCCCTAATGTTTTGAGTAATCTCTTGTCCAAACATTGTTGTGAACGAGAAAAATAACAGTGAAAGCGAAAAAATAATTGACTTCATAAGTTAACCTTTGATTTTACAATATAGTCATTTTTTAAAATTGTCAATTGACCACCCGTTTCGAAAAAATGTGGCTAATAAAAGATAATCATTTTATCCTTTTATTAAAGCACCAAAATAATTTTAACTTTGGGACTGTGGAAAAACGCAAGCGCATAATAGTTTCAGTCACAAACGATCTTTCAACCGACCAACGGGTTAAGAAAATTTGCGAGTTTTTGCATCATTCTAATTTCGAAATAATACTTTGTGGACGTCTTCTTAAAAACTCAATAGCGCTAAACGACAGACCCTATAAAATAAAACGATTTAAATTATGGTTTAACAAAGGCGCTTTGTTTTATGCAAATTATAACCTTAGGTTGTTTTTCTTTTTATTGACTCATAAAACGGATTGGTTACTCGCTAACGATTTAGATACGCTTCTGGCAAATGCATGGTGCAAGAGAATTAAAAGAAAACTTGTATTAGTATATGATGCTCATGAATACTTTACTGAGGTTCCTGAAATTCAAAACAAACCATTTGTGAAAAAGGTCTGGCAAAGGATTGAAAAAAAATCATTGCCTAGAGTTAATCACTTTTACACTGTTAATGAGTCAATTTCAAAATTATATAAAACCAAATCAAAATTAGACGTAAAAATAGTGCGTAATATTTCTGACCCGAAACAAATTCAATTAACATATACTAAAGCGGACTTAGGCTTACCGGAAGGTAAAAAAATTGTTATTATGCAAGGGGCCGGAATTAATATTGATAGAGGAGCTGAAGAAGCTATAGAAGCTATTCAACTTGTAGCTGAGGCTGTTCTCATTTTTGTTGGTGATGGGGACGTTATTCCAATACTTAAACAAACAGTCAGGGCTCAAAAGCTAGAAGACAAAGTATTTTTTTTTCCGAAACAACCCTATCAAAGAATGATGAATTATACAATGCATTCTGATTTAGGACTGGCTCTGGATAAAGCCACTAATATTAATTATCAACTTGCTTTGCCAAATAAACTATTCGATTATATACACGCCGGAATACCAACACTGTCAAGCGATTTAATTGAAATAAAAAAAATTATTCAGACCTACAAAATTGGTCTTATAGCAAAAGATCATTCCATTACTGAATTGGCTAATTGTATGCAAAAAATATTGTTTGATGATAAGTACGCATCAATATTGAAAAATAATTGTGAAATAGCAGCCTTGGATTTAACATGGCAAAACGAAACTAAAGTTCTTCAGTCAGTATATGGATAAGCACATACATATTGTTGCATTTGATGTGCCATTCCCCCCTAATTACGGTGGCGTAATAGATTTATATTTTCAACTAAAGGCTTTGCATCAAATTGGGGTAAAAATAACATATCATTGTTTTTACTATGATGGCAATAATCCTCCATCAAATCAGTTGGATCAATTTGCGGATACTGTTATTTATTACCATAGGAAAAAAAATATTGGCAAATTATTATTAAGTAAGCTGCCATTTATTGTCGCTACAAGAAGTGATAAAAATTTACTTGAAAATTTGTTGAAAGACGATTCCCCAATTATATTTAGCGGATTACAAACTTGCTTTTATTTAAACCACTCTTCACTTAAAAAACGAACTAAAATAGTCAGAACACATAATATTGAACACAACTATTATAGAGGCCTTGCCAATGTAGAATCAAACAAATTAAAAAAGCAATATTTTTTATGGGAAGCTAAAAAACTTGAAAAATACGAACAAGAGTTGAGACATGCGCAAGCCATCCTATCAATAGCGAAAATGGATATCCTTCATTTTGAAAAGTATGCACCAACCTTTCATTCACCTCCATTCTTTAGATTTAAAGAAAGAAGTCTTGGATTTGAAATGAAGTCTACATATGGCCTTTTTCAGGGTAATTTGAGTGTTGGAGAAAATATTGAAACCGTTAAATTTATAGCCAAATACATTGTACCAAATACCAAACACAAAATTGTTATTGCAGGTAAAGATCCTTCTGAAAAAATAGTCAATATTGTGAGCCAATTTGACAATCTTGAGCTAATTTCAAATCCGGAGCAAGAAGACATGAATGTCTTGATAGAAAAAGCGCAAGTTAATTTACTCTTCACTAATCAACAAACTGGGATAAAACTTAAATTACTACATGCTTTAGCTATAGGAAAGCACATTATTATTAATTCAAAAATGGATGATGATGGTATGTTTAAAAACTTGTGTACAATTGAGGATGATCCGAAAATAATACTCGACATTTTCGAAAGTAAAATGTCATCAATGTTTTCTGAAAAAATGTTTTGGGATCGAAAAGAAAAATTTCTAAAAACGTTTAACAATGAATTAAACGCAATTGAAACCGCGAGAATTATTGCATCAATCGAATGATTCCTTCTTAGCTACTTCTCCATTCTCGCTATAGAAAACCCACTCTCCAGTCCTCTCTCCATCTTTATAATCACCAAAATATCTAACATTCCCATTCGGATACCAAACCATAGAGTACCCGGTATTAATTCCTCTCAAAAAGTTAGATTCGCTATTCTTTTGTCCATTCTCAAAATAACTCGTCCAAACTCCTTTTTTTAATCCGTCATTATCTAAATTACCGGTCATTTTTAATTGCCCGTTATCATAATGCTCTTGGTATAATCCTGTTTGGTGAGTCTGCTCTTTTATCTCATTTGATTGGTCTGAAACTGAATTCGAATCATTACCATTCGAATTGCAGGCCATCATTAAGAATATCATAAAACATAAATACAAAAACTGCTTCATCATCATTATTTTACTCTTTTAACTGTATATTCAACTAAGCCTAAAAGAATCCTTTTATGCTCATTATCAGGAAAATCTTTCAATAAGGCAATGGCTTCCTCTTTGATTATATTCATTTTTTGTCTTGCATATGAAATACCACCGTGATCGATAACAAGCTTGATGGCTTCTTTAACTTTAACCGAATTTTCATTATGCTTTTTAACAATTTTGACTAATTGTCTTTTGACCTCAATTGGCCCTGTATTTAGCACGTAGATCAGAGGCAAAGTCATTTTTTGCTCTCTAATATCATTCCCAGTTGGTTTCCCAACAGTTTCATCATCTCCGTAATCAAAAATATCATCCTTTATTTGAAAAGCCAGCCCTACTAATTCTCCGAATTTCTTCATGGTTTTAACTACTTCTTCATCTTCAGTTACCGAAGTAGCCCCGGCTGCACAGCAGGCTGCAATTAAAGAAGCTGTTTTCTTTCGAATTACTTCAAAGTAAACATCTTCTGTTATATCCAGTTTACGCGCCTTTTCATATTGCAAAAGCTCTCCTTCAATCATTTCCTTTACAGGAACAGTTACAATTTTAAGTAAATCAAATTCGTTATTGTCAACTGACATTAGTAGACCCTGTGATAATAAATAATCACCCACCAATACTGCAATTTTATTTTTCCAAAGTGCATTTACCGAGAAGAAACCACGTCTTTCATTCGCATCATCAACAACATCATCATGAACCAAAGTGGCGGTATGCAATAATTCAATTAATGAAGCTGCTCTATACGTTTTATCTTTAACTTCCCCACCTAGCATTTTAGCCACCAAAAACACGAACATTGGGCGCATTTGTTTACCCTTACGCTTTACAACATAATGCGTAATTTTATTTAAAAGTGGCGCATCAGATTCCATAGACTCTTGGAACTTTTGTTCAAAGATTTTCATTTCATCTTTTACGCTTGTCTTTATCTCTTTTACAGTTACCATGGGGTTGTACAAAGATATCTTTTTTTAGACGTAAGAAATTTTTTTTAAGCATTTTTGGGTGTATTAATTTTGGTTAAAACCAACCTATACTTACACCAACTGAAAATAAGTTTAACTCCGTACTATTTTTATTAGAAAAAAGATAGGTTAGATTATAAGAACCGAATAAAAAGACATTATTAAATCCAAAGCGCAAAGTTGGACCATACTGCAACCTATTCACATCTGGAAAGTTAAATGTTTTGTATTCATATTTTCCTATTCTCCACTTCTCAAAGGTGTCAAATATATACCCTAACTTAAATCCTGGATAAAACTTGAACTTCTTTCGTTCTTTTCTTGATCTAATTCTAAACTCAAAAGGAACATCTACTTGATTAAAAACTGTTCTGTTAATCCATCTATCAATGCCATTATGGGGTGCCAAATAGCTATAATCTGGATCAAGTGTTAAAGTTGGATTATCAGGCAATAACCTAAAGTCTCCATCATGTCGAATATTATAATGCGTATAACCTAAACCAATTGCTATTCCAAATCGTGATTTTTTAGAAAAAGGAATATCAAACATCAGATTTATGCCATGACCTATGGCATAAAACTTTGTTTCGACACCATTGGTATTGCCAATCCAATTATTAAAAAAAAAATCAGTATTCAATCTATCAAATCGCTCGGATGATGTTTCGCTCGGTTGAACTAGGGTATAGTGGCGCATTAAACCAGGTTTTCTATCTAACTTATCATAAGGTTTCTCATAACTATTCTGAGTAAAACCTATTGTTATCGAAACAAATAAGCATATAATTAAGAATACTTTATGCATAGTTTTCGATATTTTTTTCCCAAGCCCAAGCATGTTTTAATGAATCAGCCAGTGTATACTTTGCTTCCCACTCCAATTCATTTTTTGCCTTATTAGGATTGGCGTAAATTTGAATCACATCTCCTTCTCGCCGTGCTCCATAAGTATGTGGTACATCAATTTGATTTACTGCCGCAAACGTATCAATAATTTCTTTGACAGAGCTGCCCTTCCCAGTTCCAATATTAAATGCTTCTACTGCACCCACCTCACTTTTTTTTAACCAACTAATCGCCTTAACGTGAGCTTTAGCTAAATCTACTACATGGATGTAATCTCTAATACAGGTGCCATCAGCAGTAGGATAATCGTTACCATAAACTGTCAATTCTTTTCTGATACCTTTCGCGGTCTGCGTTAGGTATGGCACCAAATTATTTGGAATCCCCTGTGGGAGCTCCCCTATTAAACCGGATTCATGTGCACCAATTGGATTAAAGTATCGCAAAAGAGCCGAATTAAAAGATTGTTGTGCTTTAGCGGTAAATTCTATAATTTTTTCACCTATTATTTTCGTATCACCATAAGGCGAAGTAGCTTGCTGAATTGGAATTTGTTCATTAACTATAGGTTGATCTGGCTCTCCATAAACTGTGCATGATGAAGAGAAAACTAAATGAGGAACTCTAAACTCATGCATGACGTCCAAAATTACGGTCAATGAGTTTAAATTATTTTGGTAATACTTTAATGGTAAATCAACTGACTCACCAACCGCTTTGTCAGCAGCAAAATGAATGACACTTTTTATTTTTGGATGCAATTTAAAAACACTTTGAATAGCCTTTTTATCATTACAATTTACAGGATAGTGAATAATTGCTTGATTTGTGATTTCAGCCAACCGATCTAAAATAAACGGTTTAGAATTTCTGAAATCATCTACTACTATTGGTTGATAACCAGCATTTATGAGCTCAACTACAGTATGTGAACCAATATACCCTGAACCCCCAGTTACTAAAACCTCATCCATGTTTAAAGTGTTTACACAAAAGTAACTAAAAAAGGCGGTACAATAAAATTGTACCGCCTTTAACCCAAAATCCATGAATTATAAAATTCATTTCACATTTCAAAGTTATCTATAAAATATGAAAATGTTAATACCTAATCGTTACAATTTTAGATAATTTAACAGCACAAATCAATCTAAAAAAAATGTTCAACATCAAATTTATTTAAAGCACGCTTATAATTCTAAAAATAGCTTATTTTTGCACCATGGAGCACATCAGGAATTTTTGTATCATAGCACATATTGACCATGGTAAATCTACCTTAGCCGATAGGTTATTGCAAACAACTAATACAATTTCAGATCGTGATATGCAAAGCCAAGCATTGGATGATATGGACATTGAACGTGAGCGTGGTATCACCATTAAATCACATGCTATTCAAATGGATTATACCCATTCTGATGGTCAAAAATACGTTCTCAATTTGATTGACACACCTGGGCATGTTGATTTTTCTTATGAGGTGTCAAGATCAATTGCTGCTTGCGAAGGAGCTTTATTAATTGTAGATGCTGCGCAAGGCATTGAAGCGCAAACTATTTCAAACTTATACTTGGCACTTGAAAATGATTTAGAAATTATTCCAATTCTAAATAAAATGGATTTGCCCGGTGCTCAACCAGAAGAAGTAACTGATCAAATTGTTGAATTAATTGGCTGTAATCCTGATGATGTGATTCCTGCCAGTGGTAAAACAGGCTTAGGGATTCAGGATATATTAAATGCCATAGTGAGCAGAATTGAGCCGCCAAAAGGAAATCCTGAAGCACCGTTACAGGCCATGATTTTTGATTCAGTTTTCAATTCATTCCGGGGCATTATTGCTTATTATAGAGTTTTAAACGGTAAAATTTCAAAAGGTGATCGGGTTAAATTTGTGAACACTGAAAAAGAGTATAATGCTGATGAAATTGGTATTTTGAGAATGGATATGGAACCACGAACGGAAGTTTTAACGGGTGATGTAGGCTATATTATTTCAGGTATTAAACAAGCAAACGAAGTTAAAGTTGGCGATACGATTACAACAAAAGAAAACCCATGTTTAGATGTGGTACAAGGTTTTGAAGATGTAAAACCTATGGTTTTTGCAGGCGTTTATCCTGTTGACACTGATGAATATGAAGAACTTAGAGCTTCATTAGAAAAATTACAACTTAATGACGCTTCATTGGTTTTTGAACCAGAATCGTCAGCGGCATTAGGGTTCGGATTTAGATGTGGGTTTTTAGGAATGCTACACATGGAAATTATCCAAGAACGCTTAGAGCGTGAATTTGATATGACAGTGATTACAACTGTTCCAAACGTATCATACAAGGCTTATATGCCAAAAGAAACTGAGCCTAGAATTGTTAATAATCCTAGCGAATTACCAGACCCCTCAAAGGTTGATTATATTGAAGAGCCTTACATCAATGCTCAAATAATAACAAAGTCGGATTATATTGGGCAAGTAATGAGTTTGTGTATTTCGAAAAGAGGAAACTTAAAAAATCAGATTTATTTAACCCAAAATAGAGTTGAATTAACTTTTGAAATGCCACTAGGTGAAATCGTATTCGATTTTTATGATAAACTAAAATCATGCTCTAGGGGATACGCCTCTTTTGATTATCACCCTATTGGTTACCAGAGGTCTGATTTAATTAAGTTAGATTTATTGTTAAATGCTGACCCTGTTGATGCACTTTCTGCCCTAGTTCACCGGTCAAATGCTTACGAATTAGGAAAAAAGATTTGTCTAAAACTAAAGGAGTTGATTCCAAGGCAGCAATTCGAAATTCCAATTCAAGCGGCTATTGGTGCAAAAGTCATTGCCAGAGAAACCATTAAAGCTTTGCGGAAAGATGTAACTGCTAAGTGTTATGGTGGTGATATTTCACGTAAACGTAAACTTTTGGAGAAGCAGAAAAAAGGTAAAAAACGAATGCGTCAAGTCGGTAACGTAGAAATTCCTCAAGAAGCCTTTTTGGCGGTATTGAAGTTGGATTAATAAAAAAACAAACATATTTCTAATGACGCGTTTTAAAAGAATATTCTGGTGAATTCAGAAATTAGTTATTTAGAGATTATTAGTGCGTTCGCCAAAAGATTAATAGAAGCTAAAAACACAGAAGAAGCTTTGGATTTTGTTATTTCCGAAGCCATTTCAAAATTAGGTTATGAGGACTTTGTTATCTACCTGTATAAAACAAAACGTTTTAGTTCAAGTAAAAGTATTAGGTCAAATAGCAAACCTTCCCATTGAAAACCCAATTGCACTTAAACCCGGAGAGGGTATTGTAGGACACGTTTTTTAAATAAAATTGGGGAGATAGTTGGTAATACACGTATTGACAAAAGATATGTTTCGGATATTTCTAATAAAAAATCCGAAATTACAATACCTATACTAATTGGTGATAAAGTGATTGGTGTGATAGATTCTGAGCACCAACAGGTGGGGTTTTATACACAAGACGATTTCAATATTTTGTCAACTATTGCTAATATGTTAAGTGTGAAAATTAGTACACTTAAAAAAGAAGAAGAGGCAAAACAAAAGTTAAATGTGGCGCTTAAAATTAAATCAGACGCAGTTATTAAACTGAACCCTTTAATTCTTCAGCAAGAAAACGAGAAGGAAGTACTGATTCAAGAAGTACATCACAGAGTTAAAAACAATATGCAAATTATTATCAGTTTGCTTAAAATGCAAATTGATAATGCAGAAACTGATCACGAAAAAAGAGTTTTCAGTGCCTGTGTCAATCGATTATATTCATTTGCCAACATTCATGGAAAACTCTACTTTCAGAACAACGTTTTAAAAATTCCAATAAAAGATTTCATTTATGAGCTAGGTTCTTATTTGATTGTCTCTCATTATAACTCGAAAAAAGTTGACCTCAATCTTGATATTCGAATCAATGAAATATCATTGGACCTTGGGGTTCTTCTGGGCCTATTAATTAGTGAGCTAATTTCGCAATCTATCTCTCTAGGCTTTAAAAAAGAGATAAAATCTATCAACATTAGCTTATTAGAATTGTCAAATCAAATTATTCTAAAGTATTCTGATACTAGCATTGGGTTCGATCCGACGGCTAAAAAAACAAATCTATAAGTTTAGAATTAGTACAAATTTTGATTGAACAACTGGATGCAGATCTTACAGTACATCAAAGCACATCTACCGATTTCACCATTAGTTTTAAATCAGAATATTTTTTGAATTAAAAACTTTGACTATAAAAAATCTGTTTTCATTCATTCTAAATAGAGGTTATCTATAATAAATCTCTCTCGCCAAAAGTGAGAACTTACTCAACTCTTTTTCAAATTTCTGATCTATCCAAATACGTTTTGCCTTTGGAAAATGGTCAGTTAAACTAGTCAAACTTTTAAAGTCATTATTGTGTAAACTAAATTCATAAATTCGCATTTTTCGCATACTTTTTGGAAGCTTCTTAATCTGGTTATGACTCATTGAAAGACTCTTTAATCCGCCTAGTTTACCAATACTTTCTGGTAATTCTCTTATCTGATTGTTGTAAATGTTTAAATCTTCTAATTGACTTAATGACCCAATATCATATGGCAAGGATAATAAATCATTATAGGCCAAATCCAGCACCTTTAGATTCCTTAACCCGCCTATTGTCAATAAGTTATAATCAAAAATAGTGCCCTCTAAACAATTATGGCCCAATTGCAAATATTCTAGGCTTTCTACTTTTAACAAACTTGATGGAATGGTTTCAATTTTATTTCGTTCGGCATCTAAGCGCACTAATTTTGTTAGTTTCGACCAATCCGCAGGTAGGATTTTGATGTTGTTTGTTGGAAACGATAACACCTCTAAATTACTTAAGTTCACTATAGATTCTGGCAGTTCGTTCAACTGACAGGACTGTAAAGCTATTCTTTTCAGATTTTTTAAATTTCCAATGTCATTAGGTAGTCCTTTTAGGTTAAAGTTTCGTCCAAAAGAAAGTGTTTCTAGCTGTGAAAGTTGAGTGAAATCAGAGCCTAGATCACTAATTTTATTAAAGGTTAGGTCTAAATTTTTTAATCTTTTTAAATTCGAAATGCCCTCTGGTACCGAGGCCAAACTTGTTGAAGTAATCGATAATTTGGTTAAATCCTTTAAACTATAAATAGAAATAGGCATTTCAGTTAAATCAGATGCCCCTGTAATGGCAAGCGAAATTAATTTCGGGTAACCGGTAAACTCTAACCACAATTCACCTTTCAAACCATTTACACTTAAAGATTCTAAATTTTGTAGAGAGGGGAGTTCAGCTAAAATGTCGGCATTAATGTTACTTAAACCAATGTGTTTTAAAGTTGTTAGTACCTCTAAGTCTTGAAATAATCCGTCTACTTCACCAGGCTTATAAGTGCCATAAAACCAAATGTTTAATCGCTCCAAATTGACAAGCTTTTCAAATGACAATCTTTTTAAATCTTCTAATTCCTTCCCATTAATAACTGTGATTGAAAGCGTTTCTAAGCTTGAAATATCACCTATTTCATCAATAATATCTGAAACAGTGAGATGTTTTAAGTTTTTAAGATATTTAATTTCAGTTGGTAATTTTGAAACAGAACTGTAGTAGCTATACACTAACGTTTCTAGCGATTTAAGATTGCGAATCTCACCACTTAATACTTTAAGTGGCGAATGGCAATAGCCCTGTCCGTTTTCTACAGTCAGTGACTTTAAATTGGAACGCTTATATAAGTTGTTAGGAATGCTGTCACACAACCCTAAGTTAAGTTCATATATCCCCTGAGCATTAGAAAATGAAGAAACAAAAAAGACAAGTGTTAGAATCGTTTTCATAACTGAAATTTAAGGAAAATGTGCAAGAATTAGACCAATAAAAAGCAATTGATTCTAAGGCAGTTTGATTTCGTCCATTTAGATTGATTTCAATAAATTTTTACCTTAGTATTAGGTTTAACTTTCAAAAATTTAATTATTTCTACTTTTTTAACGGAGTGTCAACCCTCTTTTTATCACTAAATGTTGGATATCCAGAAGCTGTTGTACTTGTTTCCTCTACTACTAATTTTCCTGATGTATTAGAAACGACAAATCTAATTTCATAGGGTTGGTAGTCTGGATGCATTTCCAACCATATTAAACCTGACACTTCAAAGTTATTTTGAGAACCCATTATCACATTTTGTTTATATGTGGTGTTCTCCCGTACAAATTTTCCTTGTTTATCCGATAGTTTGTCGAATTCATCCCAAGGTAAAGGAAACTCAATCAATTTGCCATTCAACAAAAGGTTATCAGTATCTTCAATTGAGAAAATCATTCGCTGATGAAAACCGTCTGAAGATGGTGAGACGAAGTAATAGCCAGAGTCTAAAGCAATTTCAAAAATTAAAGAGGCTTCCCTATTTTTCTCTTGATCAATTCTAAAGGTGATTTCAAAATGTCTATTATTTGAATGTTTGTGTTGAGATGAATGGCACGCCACAAGGCATGGCAAAATAAAAACTCCTACTATTATTTTTTTTATCATTTGAGAGTACTGATTATTCAAAAATAGCAGTTTTTCCGTTACTGCAATTTTGTGCAACGTTTGAAAAAATTAGACATTTATGCCGAACAGCACTAGCCGTTAATTTTATTCGTTGTTAGCATGCGTTTTTTCTCTTTTCATCTATTCACTTTTTTATTTTGTACGACTTTTTACAATAATAATGTTTTAGTATCGACCTACAATTTACAGGTTAGAGAATTTTCTGAATACAAAATAGCTTTGCTTTTTAGACTTAAAGGCGCCTTTCAACAAACCTGATTTTATATGGGCTTTATTTTTAGAGCCTTGTACTAATTTGAAATAATATGCTTCTTCAATTTCAAGCGAGTCAAGTGTGACAATATAATCATACAATCTTTTTGCTTGGTTACCATTCGAGTCATTCTCATAATTCGAGTTTGGACCTCCAAATTCAGATACTATAACTGGTTTAGTTGTAACTGATTTAAAATGATTTATTACGGCGCTCCAATTTTCTGGATCATCATAAAGATGCATATCCAACAAATCATAAGAAGCATTGTCTAAAACATAGTTGATTCTATTAAAAAGAGGTGTCGCCTCAGTTCCAGTGCAATTGGCATCTAGATAGGCCTGATCATAAACAACTCCTTCATCATCCTTAAAATTAGACAGCTCACCAGCGCAACCAGCCATAAATCTCAATGAAATAGCAGTAAACCCTCCTAACACAACATCAGTTTTGGGAGAATAGGTTTGTACCGCTTCATATAGAATATTGTTAGCGATTGTAAATTCTTCAGCTGTGCTAACGTACCAAAAGTCAGATTGCCATTCGTTGCCAAATTGTATTTTGTCTAATTGATTTGGATAACGTTGTAATAAATCTTCTATGTATTGCTTAAATTCATCTGTGTTAAACACACAGGAATTATCATTAGAAGCCCCTTCGCATGCCCAATCTGGTCCATTAGACTGTATAGTTAACATCACTTCATATCCATTCTCTTTGGCCCAATTTAGTCTGTCATCCAAAGGTCCCCAACTATACTCGTCTTTAATCGGTTCACGAAACTTCCACTCTTCAGCAAAACGAATCTTTTTGACCTTTAAATCGCTTAGTACTTTTTGAGTGTTTTTTCTTTGTGAATCATTTTCGACTGCTGGAAACGAAATGGCGAGTTCCAAATTATTAAGCTGATACTCACCGTAAGCCTCAGCTTTTTTTTTCTTGTTGCAGCTAATCAAGGCTATTGTGAATATGGTTAAAATTATTTTAGTCATTGTTTATATGATACAAAGTCTATAATATTAGAGAATTATACTCAATTTTGGATTTAATGAATGCTAACGGTTAGTATGTGAAAAGTAGCGAGTTTATAAGCACTAACCTTTCGGAAGGTAATATACTTAATTAAACGCAAAAATGATTCAGGCTTGCAACTGAATCGCTATTTTATGTATATTGTTATGTGCTGGTTTCTTTACTTCTTTATTTAGTTAATGAAAATAAAGTCTTTTTCAATTTTCCCAGTAGCTTCATTTATTCTTGCATTAAAGAAATTAATATTCTTATTTCCTATCGTTTTTATTAATAGCATTTTTTCTTTTTCTGGCATCTTTATGCCAAAAATCACTTCAGTTAAAGCTTCCGAGTTATACTTTACTAATTGGCTTTTTTTCTCACTTGAGAAATCCAATATTGCCCTAACTTCCTTTTCATATCTCCAAAAATTATATTTCGAAGTAAATACTGGAATAGGGTTAAATTCAATTTGCATATTATTTTCTGGATTAGCATCTACACTTATTGGACGCCTCTTAACTGGATAATCCACATCATAAATAACATTCTTTCCGAAAGACTTTTCCAACTTCTCCCTATTAAAACCAAGACAGAATCCTGAATGGCCATCAGTATAGTGAGCCCACATTAATGGATGCGAACTGAACTTAGAAAAGCAGGCTATGCCAATTGATTTTTTAGACATCAAATTAAAAAATCTTTTATAATCTTCTTCAAAAATCGTCTTGTCTTTTTTGAAGGCTGAAATCTTAGATTCTAATGACGTATCAGGAAATTCATTTTGCATTGCTTGGTAGAAGCTTTTAGAATTATGCTCATCAGGAAAATTAACAACTTTAAGATTTATTGTGCAATCAAGAGGATCATTAAAGTCACGAGGTAAACTAAACCATAATTCCGAATTTATAATGGAGCTAAGGCTATTAATGTTAAATGATTGATATTTATATATAGTACTCATTTTATATTAGTTCTAACTTTTTTCACCTACTAGCGGACAATAAGATCTGGCGACAAATAGCCAATTCCATCTTATTATCCGACTAGTCTAATGAAATAATAGACTTTAAACTCAATACTAGTTACTTAATACTAAACTACCTTCTCATACCCCTCAATATTTGTCACTCCCCAATTTTTCAGTTCATCCGCACTCCATAAGTCGGGGAAGAAAATTCGGCGTTGGTATTTTGGGTGCATGTATTTATGCCAATCACTGCCTCCTGTAGCCTCCGCATTGCCTTTGCCACTATCCAAATATTTAGCTGCTGCGTGGTAATGGTGCATCACCCATTTAATATTTACGGTGTGGTCATAATGACGCATAGCATTAATGAGGTCCTTATTAGCTTTAAAATCGTCTGGTAAGGCTTTAAACTTAGTCCATAAATTCACCAAATTGTATTCTTTCATCCAGTCAATCAATTTTATT
Source organism: Crocinitomicaceae bacterium (assembly GCA_045107045.1). Classification (GTDB taxonomy): domain Bacteria; phylum Bacteroidota; class Bacteroidia; order Flavobacteriales_D; family Crocinitomicaceae; genus Putridiphycobacter. Next base: position 66,616 of record JBGCFR010000001.1, on the reverse strand, counting down.
TTATACTTTTTCTCAAAGTTGACTAATAACATAGATTTTTCACCTGTTTTAAAATCTTTACCTGCCGCTTGCCAATACATATGTTCAAAGGCATGCTCATAAGGTGTATCTCTATCAATATTATCTCTGAATCTCGCATCAATTAAATTGATTAACTCAGTTGATGCAATTTCAATTTGGCGGTATTGTGCACTTTGGAAACCACTTGCAGGCGTCAGAGTGTCTCTGAATTTCATATATTGTGACACTTCCATACCATCCCCCATCACTGTAAAAGAATTGGCCAACACATCAAAATAACGGCTCACACGCATTAAGTGCATTTCAAATTTTTCTGGTTTAATATTTTCAGTATGAGAAATTTGACCCATTTCCCACAAAATCATTTTAAATAATAATTCATTGATTTGATGGTACATAATGAATACCATCTCGTCTGGTAATTGAGTTCGTTGTGTTTGTAAACCCAATAGGGCATCCACTTGCGCAAAGTCCCAATAAGTCATTGGTTCGGCATGAAGTAGTCCTGATAAATGAACGTCTGGATTTTGCCCAATGGCAGTATATTTTTCGTCAATCGCTTTTAATAATTCTTCTCTGGTCATAGTTTAGATTTTAGACCGCTGCGCTGCTAGATACTAGATCGCTTTGCTGTTTGATAATAGAAGCTAGATACTAGAACACGTTGCTGCTAGAAGCTAGACTTTTTTTGTTAATTCTTGTTTACTTGGAAGGTCACCTCCCTTGGACCCCTACTCATAATTCGACTTCGCTTAGCACCAGGCGGGAAGTATATCCTTGCTGGATGCAACCTAGGACACTGGGTGAAATCGAAGTGCCCGGTATTAGAACCTTACGACAATGGAGACTTCACATTCAAATAGTCTGCTACACCATTAAGTAAGCTAACTTGAAAAACGGTATGACAGTTTTTTGACATTAATTGGTGACTAGCTTATCTTTAAAAATACTGTGAATTAAATCGTCTACTTTGCCATTATTCATTAAGGTTTCAATATCGTGTTCTTTCATTATTCCTTTCATATAAACATCCTGCTCTTGCCCCTTGTTCCAGGCTTCGGCATATGGAATAGATGAAAATGAAACCATTGAGTACAGTGCAATATATTTTTCTGGATACAATTCTTGAATTCTATTTTCAAATTTCTTTTGAAGTAAAAATTCAGGGTCAGCCACAAAATCACGCATGACCAAATAATTGTGTTTTGATAATTCTTGAACAGCATCACCATTGGGTTTTCTATCTTTTTGATAGGCTTTAAAAATGGCTTCCCAATTATGATTGTGTTCTTCCATTAATCTACCCATTGTATGGCAGTCTTCTAAACTCGCATTCATTCCCTGTCCATAAAACGGTACTGTTGCATGCGCAGCGTCCCCCATCAAAGCAGCCTTGCCATAAGTCCAAGGGTAGCAACGCATTATTGCTAAACTCGACAAGGGATGTGTTCCCCATTGTTCAACAACATTTGGGCACATTTGATAAAAGTCTGGAAATCTACTTTCAAAAAAAGATTCAATTTCAGATTTGGTATTTATTTTGTCAAAGGCATTTTCATCCCCTTCAAAAGGCATAAATAAGGTACAGGTAAATGTACCATCCTCATTTGCCAATGCAATTAACATAAAACGGCCTCTTGGCCAAATATGCAATGAATTCTTATCTAATTTATACGAGCCGTCATCATTGGCTGGCAGTAAAAGTTCCTTATAACCATCATCTACAAAATCTTGACTGTAATCAAACCTATCTAATTTTTGAAATGCTTTATATCTTAAGGCTGAATATGCTCCATCACATCCAAATACTAAGTCTGATTTGTGTTCTGATTTTTTGCCAGTCACTTTATTTGTTAAGTAAACAATTCCATCTTCCAAATTAGCTCCTGTACACTGCATATTGTAATGGATAGTAGCACCATGTTCCTTTTCAGCAATATCCATCATTTTGGCATTTAAACCTCCTCTTGACACAGAGTAAATGGCTTGCCCCTCTTGCCCATATGGTTGATATGTTAACTCGCCAGTTGAACTATGCATTGTCCTCCCAGTCATTGGAATGGCCAATTCATTTACATGGTGGTCAACACCAACTGCTCTCAATGCCTCCCAACCTCTATGAGACAGAGCTAGGTTAATAGATTTGCCTGCTTGAATTTCAGCTAACCTTATATCCGATCGTCGTTCAAAAATGGTGACGCTGTAACCTGCTTTTGCCAAATAAACTGCCCATAGTGAACCTGCCAATCCTGCACCAACTATTGTTGCTGTTTTCATACTTTTAATTTAGGTTCTTCCATTACAGTTCCACATTTATCACAGGTACAAAGATCTGTATTAGCATAATATTCATCTAATAACTTTGGTAATTGTTCAACAATGTCTCCTAAATGAAAAGGTGCTTTATGTAATTCGTTATTACAATTCTCGCAATACCAAGAACAAAAATCAAGTTCATCAGGTTTTCTCATTCTTTCAATCACTAACCCAACTGTGTTTGCAGGGCGTTGGGGTGAATGTGGAACCCTTGCTGGTAGCAAGAAGATTTCACCTTCTTTAATTTCAACATTTCTTACTTTGCCATCTTCTATAATAGGTAAAGTGATATCTCCTTCTACTTGGTAAAAGAATTCTTCTCCCTCGTTATAATGATAATCCTTTCTAGCATTTGGACCACCAACAACCATAATTATAAACTCGGTGTCTTTATAAACAACTTGGTTGCCAACTGGTGGCTTTAATTTGTCTCTATTCTCGTCAATCCATTTCCGGAAATTAATTGGTGGTAATATCATTGTTTTTTCAGTTATGAGTTATGGGTTTTTGGTTATTAGTTTTTGGTATTGTAAAAAGCTGCAATCAGCCTTCTTCTTATAACTAATAACTATTATACCAATAACTGTTTATAATGTTCCTCGTTTTGCTTGCTCTCTTTCTATTGATTCAAATAAGGCTTTAAAATTACCCGCACCAAATCCTTTGGCACCCATTCTTTGAATGATTTCGAAAAATAGTGTTGGTCTATCTTCAATTGGCTTTGTGAAAATTTGTAATAAATAACCTTCTTCATCAGCATCAATCATAATTCCAAGAGACTTTAGCTTTTCAATGTCTTCGCCTAATTTATGATTATGCGCTTGTAATCTTCCTGGAACAGCTTTGTAGTACTCTTCGGGAGGTGTAGATAAAAACTCTATTCCTCTTGCTCTCATTTTTGCAACTGTATCTAAAATATCATTGGTCGCCACTGCTATATGCTGGACTCCTGGCCCGTTATAAAAATCAAGATATTCCTCAATTTGGGATTTCTTTTTTCCTTCAGCCGGTTCGTTAATCGGGAATTTTATTCTGCCGTTTCCATTACTCATCACCTTACTCATTAATGCTGAGTATTCAGTGGTGATTTGCTTATCGTCAAATGATAAAAAGTTAACAAACCCCATTACATCTTCATACCATTTTACCCAAATATCCATTTCATTCCAACCTACATTCCCAACCATATGGTCAATAAATTTTAGGCCAACTGGCTCTGGATTATAATCCGATTCCCACTTTTCATATCCTGGCAAGAATACACCATTGTAGTTTTTTCTTTCCACAAACATGTGCACAGTTTCACCATATGTATAAATGCCTGCTCTAACTACTTCACCATGCTCGTCTTTTTCAACAGTAGGTTCCATATATGATTTAGCACCACGCTTGGTTGTTTCTTCCCACGATTTTCTGGCATCATTTACCCACAAAGCAACTACTTTTACACCATCACCATGTTTGGCAATATGCTCGTTCATCCAAGAATCTTTGGTTAGAGGGGTAGTCAGAACTATTCTTATTTTATCTTGTTTTAAAACATATGAGGCAAAATCTTTACAACCTGTCTCTAAACCTTTATATGCATGTGATTGAAACCCAAAAGCTGTTTTGTAAAAATGGGCTGCTTGCTTGGCGTTTCCAACAATAAACTCTACATAATCTGTTCCCAAAAGAGGTAAAAAATCTTGTGCTCCTTCAAATATTTTTTCTAGTCCGTATTCTACGTTTTTTATATCTTCTTTACTCATAAATTTTATTTTTAGTCATTTGCCAAGCTATTGACATTAATGCAACCAAGTTTTATAATAGTCTTCAAATTCTAATTCAAGGGCTTGTTTTGTCATTTTTAATGGCTTAAAAGTATCAACCATTACAGCCAGTTCAGCTGTTTCCTTTTTTCCAATTGATCCCTCATAAGTTCCGGGGTGTGGTCCGTGTGGAATACCCCCAGGGTGCAAAGTAATCTGGCCTCGCTCTATATTATTCCTACTCATAAAATCACCATCAACATAATATAACACCTCATCAGAATCAATGTTACTATGGTTATATGGAGCTGGTATTGCTTCCGGATGGTAGTCATAAAGTCTTGGTACAAACGAACAAATTACAAAGGCATTTGTTTCAAACGTTTGATGAACCGGTGGTGGTTGATGCACTCGACCTGTAATTGGTTCAAAATCGTGTATTGAAAATGCATACGGGAAATTGTAACCATCCCACCCAGTTACATTAAAAGGATGATGCTGATAGTTATAATCATACAAAATTCCCTCTTTTTTTATTTTTACCAAAAATTCACCTTCTTCATCATGCGTTTCTAATTCCTGAGGAGCTCTAATGTCGCGCTCACAAAAGGGTGAATGTTCTAATAGTTGACCAAAGTAATTTCTGTATCGCTTAGGTGTATAAATTGGATGAAATGACTCAACAATAAACAAACGGTTATCTTCATTATCAAAACTAATTTGATAAATCATTCCTCTAGGCACAACCAAATAATCTCCATAAGAAAATTTTAAGTTACCCAATTGTGTTCTCAAAACGCCAGAACCCTCATGAATAAAAATAACCTCATCTGCATCCGCATTTTTATAAAAATAATCCGTTAAAGACTTTTTAGGTGAAGCCAAAACAATATGGCAATCTGAATTAACCAGTACTGGCACTCTACTTTTTATAAAGTCATCCTCTGATTTTACCTTAAAGCCTTTCAAGCTTCTCATTTGCATATCTTTATCTAATGCAACCTCAGGATTTAAATCAATTGTTTCACCTCTCGACTTAACAATAGTTGGTGGTTGAAGGTGATATAGTAAAGATGACATGCCATCAAAACCTATTGTACCAAACAATTGTTCGTGATGTATTTTGCCATTTTCTTTTTTAAAAATGGTGTGTCTTTTATGTGGGATTTTTCCCAATGTGTGATATCTAGGCATAATTTTATTAAGTTGAAATTGAAAAAAACTGGAACTTCCTGTTCCTTAATAAAAAGAGCAAAGTCATTCCGGATTTCTGATAATCAGATATCTTAAATGACTTAGTAAACCCGTCCAATTGCTTTTCATAGTATCTGTTTGGGTAGCATAACAAATATAGCAAAACTTATTTAATGGATGGTCACTGAAATTGTGAGAGATTTGAAAATAAAACATATTTTTGTGCCAAAGGAAAGTTCATGAAGAAAGTTTTAGTGATAGGTTCATCTGGTCAAATTGGTACTGAATTAGTTTTAGGGTTAAGGGCAAAATATGGCAGTAATTCTATTATTGCTTCAGATATTAAAGAACCAACAAATTCCAAGTTAAAAACTGGACCTTTTGAAATACTAGACATTCTAGATTTAGATTCGCTTAAGTCAATAGTGAAAAAATACGATATAAAAGAAATTTACTTATTAGCTGCACTACTATCAGCAACAGCTGAAAAGCACCCTGATTTTGCATGGAAATTAAACATGGATGGTTTGTTCAATGTCCTTAATCTGGCAAAAGACAAAATAATTGACAAGGTATTTTGGCCCAGTTCTATTGCTGTTTTTGGCCCTAGTACGCCACGAATAAATACGCCTCAGTCAACTGTTATGGAACCAACCACAGTTTACGGAATTAGTAAACAAGCAGGTGAACGTTGGTGCGAATATTACCACAAACAATATGGTGTAGACGTGCGCAGTATCCGCTACCCTGGTTTAATCTCATACACCTCTCCTCCAGGGGGAGGCACTACAGACTATGCTGTTGATATTTTTTATTCAGCAAAAAAAGACGAAACATTTACATGCTTTTTAAGTGAAAATACAGGCTTACCAATGATGTATATGGAAGATGCTATAAAAGCAACCATCTGCTTAATGGAAGCACAATCAGAATCAATTAAAATACGATCTAGTTACAATATTTCAGGTGTTTCATTTACACCAAAGGTGATTCACCAGTCTATTCAAAAATTAAAGCCTTCGTTCAAAATTGAATACAAGCCAGACTTTAGACAGGCTATTGCTGACTCTTGGCCTGAAAGTATTGATGATACAGAAGCTAAAAATGATTGGGGTTGGGCACCAGATTTCAACATGGAAAAGTTAACAAAAATTATGTTGGACAATGTAATCGTCGACAAAAAAGTATAATTAGTCGATTTTTTTTTAGCATTTGTCGAAATTTTAAAACTTAATGTTAAAAAAGTACGTAGATTAGTAGACAACGATTAACGATTTTTAACATGCGACATTTTTTACTCACAATATTCCTTTTAGCGGGAATCAGTGTCTTTTCAAACTCATATCCAATTTTAAGATCTTCATATGTGCTTCAAGGTGATGGAGAAGGAGAAATAAACAAAAAAGATGATTTAGGCAGAAAACAAGGTAAATGGATTATTAAAGGCAAAGACCGACCAAATACTGGCTATCCTGAGAATGGCAAAATTGAAGAAGGACCTTATGCTGATAACAGAAAGCACGGATTTTGGACAAAATACTTTGTTGATGGAAAAACACCACGAATTATCGGTGAATTTAGTAATGGGAGACCAAAAGGGAAGTATACAAAAATGTATGAAAGCGGTAAAACCAAAGAAAAAGGAACTTTTGTAAACGGACGTCAAAATGGCGCCTATAAAACCTACTATAAAAATGGAGTTGTAGCACAAGAAAAATCTTTCAATAGTATTGGTAGAGAAGAAGGACGTCAAAAATATTATTATCCTAATGGACAAGTAGAATTTGAATTTACCAAAAAGAATGGAGTCACAACTGGAACGGCAACTCGATACACAGAAGATGGTCAGGTAAAAGAGGTAATTGTTTACGGCACGGATGGTAAAATACAAAGTCGTGAAGTAAAAGAAATAACAGTTAAGCCAGTTACAGTAAATGAAGGTAATGGTGGTCCCAATGGGGATAAAGGAAATATGAGAGGGAAAGTCTTTGATAGAGACGGATACAATAAAGTCTACAATGATAATGAGGAGCTTTGGATGGATGGGAAGTTTAAAGGCGGTAAGCTATTTGATGGTAAACTTTATAAGTATGATACTGACGGTATACTTTTAAAAATTGAAGTTTGGAAAAGTGGAAAATACCATTCTGATGGACAACTCTAAGAATTAAAAAAATATAAATTCAAAAACGCCTCGGTTAAACCAAGGCGTTTTTTTATTTTTGGAGAATCAATTTTACTAATGCAATGAAAAACGACTTAAAAGTATATAATACATTGAAAGGTGACAAAGTTCCTTTCAAACCACTAAATGAAAATTTTGTGGGAATGTATGTTTGCGGCCCTACTGTATACAGTGATGTTCATTTAGGTAATTGCCGTACTTTTATTTCGTTTGATATGATATACCGTTACCTTAGCTATATAGGCTATAAAGTAAGGTATGTAAGAAATATTACAGATGCTGGACATTTGGAAAATGATGCAGATGAAGGAGAAGACAAAATTTCTAAGAAGGCCAGATTAGAACAACTGGAACCAATGGAAATTGTTCAAAAATATACAGTTGACTTCCATGAAATTTTGAAAGCATTTAACAATCTTCCCCCTACGATAGAACCAACAGCAACGGGCCACATTATTGAACAAATTCAATTAATTCAATCGATTATTGATAATGGATTTGCCTACGAAAGTAACGGTTCAGTTTATTTTGACGTCGAAAAATACAATTCAACAAATAATTACGGTGAATTGTCAGGAAGAAAAATTGAAGATTTAATTTCTGGCTCTCGTGAGCTTGATGGTCAATCTGAAAAAAGAGCACCATTAGACTTTGCACTTTGGAAAAAAGCATCACCAATGCACATTATGCGTTGGCCCTCACCATGGAGTGATGGTTTTCCGGGATGGCATTTGGAATGTACGGCTATGTCAACTAAATACCTAGGTGAACAATTCGATATTCACGGTGGTGGAATGGACCTTAAGTTTCCTCACCATGAGTGTGAAGTAGCACAAGGAAATGCAGCAACAGGAAAAAAACCTGTTAACTATTGGTTGCATACCAATATGTTAACTCTAAATGGGCAAAAAATGAGCAAATCGACTGGGAATACCTTACTGCCACATGAATTATTTACTGGTGGAAGCGATTTATTAGAAAAAGCCTACCATCCTATGGTAGTACGGTTTTTTATGATGCAGGCTCACTATGGCAGTATGCTTGACTTTTCGTCAGAAGCCTTAAATGCAGCCGAAAAAGGATTTAATAAATTAATGACTGCCTTTAAAACATTAGATAATCTAAAAACATCTGATAGCAGTTCTGAAAACATAGCAGATAAAGAAAAAGAATTTTTCGCCGCCATGAATGACGACTTCAATACACCTATTTTAATCGCACACTTATTTGATAGTGTTAGATTTATTAACTCGGTGAATGACGGAAAAGCCACAATAACTAAGGCCGATAAGATAAAGTTATTTGACCTATTACATGGTTTTATTTTTGACGTTATGGGATTAGATGCTGTTAGCGAACAAAATGATTCAAAGTTAAATGCAGCCATGGATGTTATACTCGAAATTAGAAAAAATGCCCGTGCCAACAAAGACTTTGAAACATCAGATTTGATTAGAGATAAAATGCAAGCGGCCGGCATAACCATTAAAGATAGTAGAGAAGGTACTACATGGACTCCCTAAAATTAGATATGAAATGACTTTTAAAAGACGTGACTTTTTGAAGGTTTCAGGTCTAGCAATGGTTGGGTTAAAAAATAATAGTATTTTTGCGGAAATAATTACAGAGATTGAGATGACGAAAATAGACAAACTAGTTAAATTATTTGAACAGAAATTTGTAGCACACCCATGGCATGGTGTGACGTTGGGTGACAATGCTCCAAATGAAGTGAAAGCGTATATTGAAATTAACCCAAGTGACCAAATCAAATACGAAATTGATAAACCGAGCGGACATATTTTTATTGATCGTCCGCAAAAATATTCGAATATAGTGCCTGCATTGTACGGGTTTGTTCCTCAAACATATTGCGATAACTTGGTAGCTGATTTTTGTATGAAACAATCTGGAAAGACAGGAATTGTTGGAGATGCAGATCCGCTTGACATAATTATATTATCAGAGAGAAATATTGATCGTGGCAATATTTTAGTGGATTGCATTCCGGTTGGCGGATTTAGAATGATTGATGGCGGTGAAGCAGATGATAAAATTATTGCAGTTTTAAAAGACGATCAAGCTTACGGTAAAATTAAAGATATTGAAGAGGTTCCAGCATTGGTATTAGATCGTGTAAAGCACTTCTTTCTAACTTATAAATCAAACCCAAATGCAGATGGGTCGGATAAAAAAGTTGAAATTACAGATACTTACGGTAGAGAGGAAGCAATAGAAGTCATTAAATTGTCTAATCAAGACTACTTGAATAAATACGGAGATGTCAACACTGATTTTGCAGAAACATTAAAGGCTTTATTAGGTTAATTCTTAGGTATAACATATTTATAATAAATCAGTCTACCCATTCATAACATTGATTCTATAGAATTAAATATTAGTTGTACTTTTAATTTTTTTATAAATAATTTGGGGAATCACTTCCTTTATTTTTAAGTTATGAATGCTAGTATTTTTTGGTTAACAGGCCTTTCTGGTGCAGGAAAAACAACTGTGGCATCTGCCGTACAAAAAGAATTTGAATCTAATGGGCAAAAACTTGTTTTACTAGATGGAGATAATTTAAGAGATGGGTTGTGCAAAGATCTAAGTTTTACTATCAAAGACCGTAGAGAAAATATTCGGAGGGTTGCAGAGGTATCAAAAATATTTTTGAATAACAACTTGTCCTGTATTTGTACCTTTATTAGCCCAACGGAAAGTATTAGAGATATGGCAAAAGCAATCATTGGCCCTGACAACTTTCATGAAATTTATGTCGATACTTCACTTACAATTTGTGAAAACCGCGATATTAAGGGATTATATAAAAAAGCAAGAAAAAAAGAAATTAACAATTTCACAGGGATTGACTCTGTATATGAGCCTCCGTTAAATCCAAAATTAGTACTAAATTGCACTGACCAACCTATACAAGAAAGTGCAAAAGAATTGGTTAACTACATTACTCAACAATTGAACGAATAATATGCAACAACCAAATTTAACCCAGCCTTTTTCCTGTACATACTCTCCCAATATTCCGGAATTATTGACAAAGTTAAATTGCTCTCTAGCTATTTCAACCTACCAGGCTGGTAAACTTATTTTTATCTCACCTAAAAACGAGGAGCACCTCGTTCAACTGCCGAGAACTTTTAATAAGCCAATGGGAATTGCGTTGGACAACGAAAGGGGTAAACTTGGTCTAGCTTGTAAAGATTCTATAGAACTATTTCAAAACTCAAAAGACTTAGCAGAATTTTATCCAAGAGCGCCAAAAAAATATGACGCACTATTCATGCCTAGAGTGTCTTATAATTCAGGAGGAATAGATATTCATGACTTAAGTTTTGGGAAAAATGAGCAAATTTTTGGCGTAAATACTCTATTTTCCTGCATTGTCAAAATTGACAATCAATATAATTTCACACCTTATTGGAAACCTTCATTTATTTCCAAGCTAGTGTCAGAAGACAGGTGCCATTTAAATGGTATGGCCATGGAAAATGGTTTACCAAAATATGCTACATCATTTAATCAGGGAGATGCTCAACAAAGTTGGAGGGGTAATATCACAAAAACAGGAACAGTAATTAATGTAACAACAAATGAGGTACTAAACGATAGTTTAGCCATGCCACATTCTCCAATAATAATTAATAAGAAGCTTTATATTTTACTCTCCGCCACTGGGCAATTAGTTGAAGTTGATACAGTAAGCGGAAAACAAACGGAAATAATCAATTTAGGCGGGTTTGTGAGAGGAATGGCACATTTTAAAGACTATTTGTTTATTGGATTATCTAAATTGAGAAAGAATTCAAGCACATTTGCTAAGTTAGATATAGCGGAAAAAGCGAATTTTTCAGGAATCTCTGTAGTTCACTTACCGACTGGAAGTTTCTGTGGTCAAATTAAATATCATACTTCAGTAGATGAAATATACGATATTGAAGTTATACCAAATATGTTAAGACCCAATATCATAAATAGTAAAATGCCAGAAAGTAAATTAGGAATTAGTATCCCAAATCAAACTTTTTGGGCTAAATTAGAGGCAGATGAAAAAAGCGAATAAAACGGACGTATCGAAATTTAATCAGATTGCAAAAAAAATCAACCTCCTGATTCAATCAGGCAAATGGGATCAAATTGCGCCTTCTGAGAAGAATAATTTAAGATTAAAACTGCATTATTATTTTAACAAATTAAAAGCTTTTTTTAGTCGAAGAAAATTGGCAAGAACATTAGGAGCAGCTTCTATGTTAATTTCAGGACATTCATTTGCGCAAAGTTTTACTGGTCCAGATACTAACTCATTTAATATAAAAGTTAATGAAACTTATTTCCGAAAAACAGATTTTGTAGATATTGATAATGATGGAGATTTAGACTTATTCACAAATGGATATTATGGCACCATTCTTTTTCAAGAAAATATTGGAACCAGTACTGCTCCAGATTTTGCAGATACAGTGACAAACCCATTTGGCCTTAATAATGCAATTACCGCTTATTCATTTTTCAGCACAGTTTGCGCTGATATAGATGGTGATGGTGATTCTGATTTATTAATGACAAGTTATGATGGAAATTATGGATTTGGCACACTCAGTTATTTTGAGAATATAGGAACACCAACAGCACCTAGTTTTGGACCGGAGCAAGTCAGTCCTTTTGGATTGACAGAGGATTACCATTTTATAAGTGACGCGGTAGATATTGATGATGATGGAGATTTAGATATTATAAGTTATAAGTACGACTACTACAATCAAGGCATTATATATTTTGAGAATACTGGTACTTCAACAGCTCCTAACTTTGCAGCTCCTGTTCTAAACCCATTTGGCTTATCAGCGGTAGCATTTAATTATATAGCCTATACGGATTTTGCAGATTTAGATCAAGATGGTGACTTAGACATTATTAGAACCGACTACTATAGCAAATTTGTTTACTATCATCAAAATATTGGAACTGCCGCGGCACCACAATTCCAAGGAGGGAATGGATTTGGGAATCCATTTAATATTTCAGTATTTGGCTATGATACCTACACAGTTGCGCCCACTTTTGCTGATATTGATAATGATGGTGATCAGGATTTATTTATTACTGAGTATTATGGAGCTACTTATTTTTATGAAAATACCCAATTTAATGTTGGTATTGAAGAAGAAGAGAATGATTTTCAGGTCAACTTGTTTCCGAACCCAGCAACTCATTCTATTCAAATCAATACAGCTGCGGATGAGCTTGTGACAATTGAACAAATCAAAATCATAACAATTGAAGGCAAAGTAGTGTCTTTAATTAATACTGATTTTAAAAACTTAATAGAGGTTAGTCATCTTGAGTCGGGCTTATATATCGTTGAAATTATAACAACTGAAGGACAATCATCAAGATTAAAATTTATTAAAGAATAGAAAGTTCCTTGCTGATTAATTTTGTTTCTATATTATGATTCCAAAAGGAGTTATTGGCTGCAAATACACCAATTTCTATAAGTGAAAAAAATCTCTTACATTTGCTAAATATAGACACAGTATTCCTAGCCAATCTGTTAGGGTCAATTTAGAAACGAATGAAAAAAGCTAATAAATCCGACATATCAAGATTCAATCAGGTAACAAAAAAAATCAATTTCTTGATTTCTTCTGGAAAATGGGAGCGAATAACACCTTTTGAGAAAAATAATCTAAGATTAAAGCTGCATTATTATTTCAATAAATTAAAAGTCTATTTTAGTCGTAGAAAATTAGCTCGTACTTTAGGCGCCGCCTCAATTTTAATTTCAAGTCAGGGTATTTCTCAAAATTTTATTGGTCCAGATACAAATGCGTTTAACATTAAACCAATTGAAACCTATTTGCGAAAAGTAGATTTCGCAGATATTGACAATGATGGGGACTTAGATTTATTTACAAATGGTTACTATGGCACTATTTTTTTTCAAGAAAATATTGGAACGAATATTTCACCAAATTTTGCTGACACCATTTCTAATCCTTTTGGTATTAACAGCGCAATTTCTTCATACGCACTATATAGCACACTGCTGACTGATTTAGACAATGATGGAGATTTTGACATCTTGATAACAAGTTATAATTATTTAATTGGTGAACCTGGCACCGTCAGTTTTTTTGAAAATATCGGAACAGCTTCTGCTCCTAATTTTGGTCCAGAACAAGTCAACCCTTTTGGTTTAATGGAAGATTACCACATCATAAGCGACGCTGTAGACATTGATAATGATGGGGATATAGACATCATAAGTTCCAAATATGACTATTACGGTGATGATGGCATCATTTATTTTGAAAATATCGGAACACCTTCGGCTCCTAATTTTGCTGCTCCAGTTCTAAATCCTTTTGGCTTCGAAATTAGCCTTAGCAGTTATATTTCTTTTTCAGATTTCAGTGACTTAGACTTAGATGGTGACTTAGATATGATTAGAAGCGAATTTTATGGTAATGGAGTGTATTACCATGAAAATATTGGAACGGCTTCGGCCCCTCAATTCGCAAGTGGAAATGGATTTGGTAATCCCTTTAACATTCCAGTATTTGGTGCAGACACCTATACTGGTGCCCCAACATTTGCTGACATAGATAGTGATGGCGATCAGGATTTGTTTATTTTAGAGTATTATGGCGATACCTATTTTTATGAAAATACCCAATTTAATATTGGTCTCGAAGAAATAAACAACGATTTTCAAATTAATTTATTCCCCAATCCGGCAACCCAATTTATTCAAATACATACACCTTCTGACATCACAGCTATTAAGCAAATCAAAGTATTAACGCTTGAAGGTAAAGTAACATCATCAATTACTGACAATCTCAAAACACTAATTGATGTGAATCATCTAGAATCAGGATTATATATTGTTGAAATCATTTCAGCAGATGGTCAATTTTCAAGATCTAAATTTGTTAAAGAATAGCATATTCAGTCTTTTGTGATGATGCCAGCGGCGACAGTGTTATTAGTCACTGAATCAATGACAATAAATGATCCAAGTGCTTTGTTTTGTGCATAAGTATCAACCAAAACCGAATTTGCCAAAACTATCTTAGAGGTAAATAGGTCATTCATTTTAACGCCATTCTGATTCATCCTATTTTTATCCGAATGCTCAGATTCAAAAAATTGACAAGTAACTTCCGCAGTAGCTACTTTAACCAGATATTTCGAATTAATGTTTAATGGCTTAGAATCTAGCCAGCATAATTTAGCTAAAAACTCCAATTGAGGAACTTTTGACTCAGCTGTTTTAACCAAAACATTGCCACGTGACACATCAACGTTATCTTCCAACAAAAGCGTACAATAATCCTTGTTTAATACAATACTTTCATGTTTATCGTACTTAAAAATTGCTTTAACTCGTGTTTCAAGTCCGCTTGGCATAACAGAGACTCTCTCGCCAACTTCCAGAGACCCTCCAGCCACGCTTCCATATACAAAACGGTCAACGGATAATCTAGAATTAACAGCTTCAACAAGCTGGATAGGAAACCTAAATGAACTAGCACTTTCATTGTTAATACTAACTAATTCCAAGGCGTTTATTAAACTGTTCCCCTTGTACCAAGTCATGTTATTTGAATTACTTGTAATATTATCCCCATTCGTAGCGCAAATAGGAATAAATTCAATATTCAAAAGGTCTTCCTGATTCAATTTATTGATTTCACTTTTGATTTGGTTAAAGATTTCTTCACTATAATCTACCAAGTCCATTTTATTAACACAAACAATAACCTTACTCATTCTCAATAGTTCAGCAATTCTAAAATGTTGTATAGTTTGGTGTTGTATACTTTTATTTGCGTTGACCAATAGAACAAAAACATCTGACTGCGACGCACCAGTTATCATATTTCTAGTGTACTGAACATGACCAGGGCAATCGGCAATAATAAATCTGCTCTTGCCGTATGAAAAGTACTGATAACTTACATCTATGGTAATGCCCTGTTCCCTTTCGGAACTCAAACCATCAGTAAAAAGAGCATAGTTTAATTCCCCGTTGTTTTTACTCAAATTTCGTACAAATTCTATTTGATCTCTCTTGAGAGAACCAGTATCATGCAATAATCTTCCTATTAAAGTACTTTTGCCGTCGTCTACATTTCCTGCAGTTAAAAACTTAATTATTTTCATACTTAAAAATATCCAGTTTTTTTCCGATCCTCCATGGCTGAATTCGATCTTTTATCATCTAGCCTTGAACCTCTTTCAGAAAATTGTGAAGTCGACACCTCTTTAATAATAGATTCAATTGTAGACGCTTCCGATTTAATTGCAGATGTACATGTCATGTCACCCACGGTTCTAAACCTTACCATTTCATCAAAAACTTGTTCGTTTTTTAATTTCAAAAATTCAGAATAGGGCAACAATTGATTATTTCGTTCGAAAACTTTTCGGTTGTGGGCAAAGTAAATAGATGGAATTTCAAGTTTCTCTCTCAAAATATATTCCCAAACATCAAGCTCCGTCCAATTACTTAATGGAAAAACCCTAACATTTTCACCATGGTTGATCTTGCCATTGTACAAGTTCCACAATTCTGGTCGTTGCATCTTCACATCCCACTCTCCAAAGGCGTTTCTTATTGAAAAGATACGTTCTTTTGCCCTAGCTTTTTCCTCATCACGCCTTGCTCCTCCTATACACGCATCTGCATTTAATGTCACAATATACTTCATGAGTGTAGATGTTTGCAAACTATTCCGGCTGGCATTATCTCCTGTTTCTTCAATGACTTCACCTAAATCAATACTTTCTTGAACAGAACCTACCACTAAGTCCAGTCCATATGATTTCACTGTTTTATCTCTAAAAGTGATGGTTTCTTCAAAGTTATGACCAGTATCAATGTGGAGAATTTTAAACGGAATAGGTTTTGGCCAAAAGGCTTTATGCGCTAAGTGAATCAATGTCAATGAATCCTTTCCACCAGAAAATAATAAAACCGGATGTTTAAATTGAGCTGCAACTTCTCTAAAAATATAAATAGCTTCATTTTCAAGCTCCTGAACAAACATAGTCGTTTTTCTTTGTAACACAAAGCTATAAAATGCTTCATAATAATAGATAAGTAAATAGATTAAAATTTTTGCAATCGCCTATTCTAAATGTACTATTAAATTCTTATTGATTTTCCCAAAAACTTGGGCTCTTTTCCGAACATTAAATCCAGCACCATTTTAACCCTTGCTAACTTTTCTCTCAACTGGGTTCTTGCTCCATAATGTTTACTTACATCTTTAGCATTAAATGCAACAGCCTTAATATTATTGCTATTTGCAAGGAATAATGCACGCTGATTATGAAACTCTTGTGAAATAATAGTAATTGATGACTGTCCAAAAACCAATTTACTCCTCACCACTGAATCTAAAGTTCTAAATCCTGCATAATCTAAAACAATTCTGTCTGCTGGAATTCCACCTGCGATCAAATCATTTTTAATTGTCGTTGGTTCATCATATGTTGGCGTTGAATTCTCACCACTTACTAATACATAATCTATTTTACCAGCTTTAAACAAAGCCAGTGTGGCATCAATTCGGTATTGATAATAAAGGTTTATATAACCGCTTTTTAAAAATTTTCCGGAGCCCAATAGCAAACCAACTCTATTATAAGGCAATTTATCAATACTTGTATAGAGCTGTTCTTTTGTTGTATTTGAGACATACTTATTTATGATTACTGTTGTCAGAATTATTAGGATTGATCCAATTAATCCTATAATCAATATACGTCTAACCCATTTCATCTTCTAAATTTCAGAAAAAATTAGAAAATAGACAAGTACAATTCAATTGCTGAACAGTTGAATTATTATTTGCTGATTTAATCTAGGTTTTCGTTCCAAACCGTGCTGAATGAAGTCGAAGTATGCGTTCTTGAATCTTTTAAAGTGGTATATTCCCATGCTTTTTCTTTGGCAAATGCTGTACTTTATTCTTTAACATTTCAAAAGAACGAATGAGTTTTTTACGTGTATCTGCCGGAATAATTACCTCATCAATATAACCATGTCTTGCAGCATTGTATGGGTTGGCAAATAGTTCAGCGTATTCTGCTTCTTTTTCAATAAGTTTTTCTGCCGGATTATCCGCTGATTGAATATCTTTTCTAAAAATAATTTCAGCTGCTCCTTTTGCTCCCATTACAGCAATCTCGGCACTTGGCCAAGCATAGTTCATATCCGCACCAATGTGTTTTGAATTCATAACATCATATGCACCACCATAAGCCTTTCTGGTAATTACTGTTACTGATGGCACTGTAGCCTCGCAAAATGCATATAATAGTTTAGCTCCATTTGAAATAATGCCATTCCATTCTTGCTCAGTTCCTGGTAAAAAACCTGGTACATCTTCACACACCAATAATGGAATATTAAAAGAATCACAAAAGCGAATAAAACGAGCAGCTTTGTTAGATGATTCTATATCAAGTACACCTGCCAAATAAGCAGGTTGATTAGCAATTACACCAATAGAACGACCTGCCATACGGGCAAAACCAACAACAATATTCTTAGCATAATTCTCTTGAACCTCATAAAATGAATCAGGGTCAACCAATTCAAATATCACCTCACGCATATCATAAGGTTGGTTTGGATTCTCAGGTACAATGTCATTTAGTTTTGGTCGAGACTCATCAGCTGCATTATAAGCTATAGCTGGCGGTTGCTCCTCACAATTCTGCGGTATATATGAAAGTAATTTTTGAAGGTCTTTGATACATTTTACATCATTTTCAACCGAAAAATGCGCCACACCTGATTTTTCCGAATGAGTGGATGCTCCACCTAGTTCTTCAGAAGTGACCTCCTCGTGAGTTACTGTTTTGACAACATTTGGTCCTGTCACAAACATAAAAGAGGTATCTTGAACCATATAAATAAAATCCGTTAATGCTGGAGAGTATACTGCACCACCTGCACAAGGTCCCATAATGGCAGATAACTGGGGGATAACTCCTGACGCCATAGTATTTCTATAAAAAATATCAGCATATCCACCTAGTGAAACAACTCCTTCTTGAATTCGAGCACCACCAGAATCATTTAAACCTAAAAAAGGCACACCATTCTGCAAAGCTAAATCCATTATTCTACAAATCTTTTTGGCGTGTACCTCAGCTAATGAACCACCAAAAACGGTGAAATCTTGTGCAAAAACGTAAATTGGTCTGTCATTAACATGTCCGTATCCAGTTACAACCCCGTCACCTAAAAACTTAGTTTTATCTAAACCGAAATTAGTTGAACGGTGCTCAGTTAACATCCCAATTTCTTCAAAACTGCCCTCATCAACCAACAATTCAATTCGCTCCCGAGCTGTTAATTTACCCTTTCCATGCTGTGATTCAATTCGCTTTTCACCGCCACCTTGTTTAGCAGTATCTATTTTGGATTGTAATAGGTCGAGTTTTGAGGTCATAGTTTAGAATTACATGAGGGATAAAATTAATCATTATTTGCTTTTCATAGCACATCAAATTTCAATAAATAGTCAGAAATGAACCTCTATGTAATTTTTGGAACTACTTTTGTTATTCTTAAGAAAGATAATGTTTATTATGCGACTACTTAGTGTTTTCTTATTATTAATCAACTTACAATTGGGTTTTACCCAAATGGAAATTGAAAAAACGAGTCATGATTTTGGAAATTTATATGCCAATATGCCAACTCACGCAGATTTTACTTTTAAGAACTCAGATCGGTCTAAAGTTTTTTTGCTCACGATTAATAAGCCAAAAGAAGTGTATTACCTCTATTCTACAAAAAAAATTGAATCTGATAGTAGTGTCACTATACGTTTAAAAATTAACGATAATATCAAAGGCCGTTTTAATTATAAAGTAGATGTTTTTTTTAGCAATAGTAACTCACCGACTACAATTACATTAACCGGAAATGTGAAGGAAAGAAATGATAATCCACTAATGGCTTGTCCTGATTTTAATTCTTCACCACCTCCAAATGGTTTAGCCCAATTTGAAGTCACGGTTAAAGTAGTAGATAGTATTACAAATGAACCTATTCGAAGAAGTAAAGTGTTCTTTGTTAGTAATGGAGAGATGGTAGCGACATACTATACAAATAGTGATGGGATTATTCATGAATCCGTACCCCTTGGTTTATACTATATTACCGCCCAAAAAACAGATTATATTTCCAATTATTATGATGGATACCTAAACTTTAGAACTAATTATGTTGAGATTAAACTAAAACAACCAGAACTAGAAACTATTCCAGATGAAATTGTAGTAAGAGAACCTGATCCGATTGAAATTATTGAACCAGATGTTATTGTTATTGAACCAGACCCGATAGTGGAAGAGCCTGAGATTGTAGTCGTTGAAGATACCATTCCCATTATACCAAATCCGGCTGATACAGGTTTTAATTCCCCAAAATATGCACCAAACAATTTGGTCTTTATAGTAGATGTTTCTTCTTCTATGAATCAAATGGGTAAATTCGAATTGCTTAAAATGTCAATGATAGAGTTAACTCAAATTCTAAGACCACAAGATCAAGTGTCAGTTCTTGCGTATTCAGGATCAGTTAATATTCTTTTTGAACTAAAAAAAGGAACTGATAAAGCAGAAATTATTGAAAAAATCAATAGTTTAAAAACTGGTGGATATACAGATGGTGATGAAGCTATTAAAGAAGGGATACGACTCTCGAAAAAAGGATATATAGAAGGTGGGAATAATTTAGTATTTATGGTCACTGACGGTGCCTTTAATAAAGGCAGTAAATCTTATACACGTCTTATCGAAACGGCTAATAAAACACAAGGCATTAAATTTTCGGTTGTAGGCATAAAAACTGGTGAATACCTTGGTTCTCACTTGACCTCAGTTGCTCAAAAGGGTGGTGGCGAATATATTCGAATTATAACAACAGATGATGCCGAGAATAAGTTATTTGAAGAGGTTAAGCGAACGTCACTAAAAGAGAACTAAAACTGTCTGAATTCTCTGTAAATTGATTCTACTAATGCCCTACTTCTTTTTAGTGCAATTTTAGTTGAATCGTTGTCAGTATAAGTAGTAAACGCTGTTCCTTCATCAATAGTATGATAAGCTGCATAACCTGTTTTATCTACAATTCCAAATGACATGGTTGAAGTCAATAGAGCCCAACTAGGAGCATTCGGATCCAACAAGTTTTTTGACCAATGAAATGCCTGGGTTGGCAAATCCATTTGGTTTAATAGTGTTTTAGCCACGTCCGATTGTGATCCTATTTTTTTGATTTTTAAGCCCTTCATCTTATTTTTAATCGCACCTCCCCAAATCAATAGGGGAATATGATAAAAATCGTCACTATAAACATTACCATTCACATAATTAGTTTTACCATGATCAGCGATAAAAATGACTATGGTATTATCAAATTCAGGATCAGTTCGTAAGGCATCAGTAAATAGTTTCACTTGACGATCGGCATACACCAAACTATTCACAAACCCTTCTCTATTTTTAGGATGATCTTCCAAGGCTCCCATTGGCATATCATATGGAGCATGCGTACTTTGCGTAAACAATCCATAAATATATGGTGGCTTTGCTTTACTTAACTCTGAAAGAAAATAGGGAAACATTGCCTCATCATGTATACCTAAATCACCTTTTGGATTTAAATCTAAATCCAATTCATCTGTCTGCCTATCAACTTCCATTTCTGTTAAATAGCCCCCAATATTTCCATATGCTAAGGCACCACCAAAATAATAGGATGACAGATATCCTTCTGTTTTTAAAGCGCCAAAAATAGATGATAATTGACGACACTTAGCAGATTCTGATGAAATTGAAATTCCTGGTACTGTAGGATACCCGCTAAAAATTGAAGTATGTCCAGTCTCTGAAGTGCCAGAGGTAGCATACATATTCGTAAATAGCACACCCTCTTTACAAAGTGCATCAAAATTAGGTGTGATATCATCTGGATTTCCAAGAGCTCCTACAACCTGACCCGACCAGCTTTCTAACGTCACAAATATAATGTTTGGACGACTCGTTGTAAATATTCTGACAGTGTCAGCTGGGGTATATGAATACAGTTCATCTACAATCACATCTGAGTAATCAGGATCAAGTCTATTGTACATTCCCTCAATGTCCTTTTTAAAATGTTGAAAAGTCATATGAATGAAATTCCAAATAGAATTAACAGCTAAATCATTTACAATTTGCTTTTTGGAATAGTAGGTGTTTGTTGCACTAATAGGTATGGCTTGCAGTCCGCCCCTAAGTGCCATACCAAATAGAAATGTCCCTACTAATATATATGTTAAAAATGAGACTACTCTTTTGCCTAATTTCAAATCATTTTGATTGGATTTCTGCCTCAATATTAGCCACTTATATAAAAAGTAAAAAATGATAAGTTGCAGAACTAAATATAAAATAAACCAACCCGTGTATGCGCCTGAAGAAGTTCTAAATACCTCTGAAGGGGTTTCAAAATGAACAAATATTTTTGATGATAATTTAGTCCGCCACTCATAATAAGATACTAATTCACTTGAAAATAAAATGCTAAATAGTAAGGTGAAAAACCAAATTAATCCATGTGTGATTTTTATAAAAATGCTTTGTGCCCTATCTTTTAACAGAATTGAAAAAGCCAAAAAGATAAAAGGAATTCCCATACCATACGCGAAACTAGATAAGTCCATCCGCAATGCATAAAAAGGCATGGCTATTAATTCACTAAAACTTCCAGTAAAATCGCCTAAATAATGGATAATGAATAGTAAACGTTGTGCAGAGAAAAACAGTAGCCACAGTAACAATAAACGTAAGATAAATAATATGGGATATTTCACTTACCTTTTAAATTCTACCAATTCGGTACTCCCATCAAATTTCCCCTTTTTGTCGTATTCTTCTGTTTTTACTACCCCCACTTTTTTACTAATCCATTGAATTGAACTCGTTGTTTGATTAATAAAGCCCATGTTTATATTTGTTTTAGATGTGATTTTTGCGCAACTAAATGTTCCTGCTTTAGTTGTTACATCTTCTAGTATCTCTACTTTTCTATCCGAAACTACCATTGTCATATCTATCACCTTCATAGTTTCTATCATGCCTACCACATGCATTTTAGCATCATTCAATTTCTGTCCAGCACCCAAATTATTTGGAATTTCCATTCCATCCGATTCCATTGTAAAACTCATAGATTTATTTTCCATCATCTCAGCGGGTAATAGATTATCCATATTAAATTTTAAAACATCATTAACACACTGGTACTCGAAATTTGTCTCATGAGTCTCATCTTCTTTTCCCTCAGCAGCAAATAAACCCTGCATAACATATTTTAATCCTCCTTCAGCTGGCTTAGCATCTAATACTTTAATTGTACTTGAACCAACAAGTTTGCCTTTCTTGTCTTTGCTTTCCATAGTCCATTGCATTCCGACCGAAATTGGAAAATAAGTATTGCAATCATCTGAATCAGATTGAATATTTGAACTGAAACTGAAAGTTAAAAGCGCTGCTAGTAAAAGAATAATTCCTGAAAATTTCATACATGGTTTTTTTAATCTTCACAAAAATAAAGATTCCTGTTTTAAAAATAACTAAATAAGGGGATATATTGCTACTTTTGTGTCAATAATAATGCAAAATAGTATTTAAAATGATCGAAACAAAATCTGAGATTTCTGAAGTGATAAAAGCCTTAGGAATTGATACAATTAATAACGGTGCATCAACAGGTTCAAATTGGATAGCAACAACAGGTGAAAAAATTGATTCTTATTCGCCCGTGGATGGGAAATTAATTGCCTCAGTTACAGCTGGAACAGCTGAAGACTATGAAGCACTTATCCAGAAAGGGCAAGAAGCTTTTAAGTCATGGCGATTAGTTCCTGCTCCAAAAAGAGGGGAAATAGTGAGACAACTAGGACTCAAATTAAGAGAATATAAAGCACCTTTGGGTAAATTGGTATCCTATGAAATGGGTAAATCATATCAAGAGGGATTAGGCGAAGTTCAGGAGATGATTGATATTTGTGATTTTGCTGTTGGCTTATCACGCCAATTAAATGGATCTACTTTGCATTCGGAAAGACCATCTCATAGAATGTATGATCAGTATCATCCACTTGGAACTGTTGGTATCATTTCTGCTTTTAATTTTCCAGTTGCGGTTTGGTGCTGGAATACTGCTTTAGCATGGATAGCTGGTGATGTATGCATCTGGAAACCATCAGAAAAAACACCATTAACAGCTATTGCTTGCCAAAAAATTACAGCAGAAGTATTTGCAGAAAACAATGTGCCTGAAGGTGTATCTTCAGTCATTATTGGAGATTATAAAATTGGTCAGTTAATGACAGCCGATAGACGTGTACCTTTAGTCTCGGCTACAGGTTCAACTCGAATGGGAAAATTAGTTGGCGAAGCGGTTGCAAAAAGACTAGGAAAATCATTACTTGAATTAGGTGGCAATAATGCTATTATTCTGGCTCCATCTGCAGATCTTAAACTTGTATTACCTGGTGTCGTATTTGGAGCAATTGGTACTGGAGGACAGCGTTGTACTTCTACTAGAAGACTGATTATCCATGACTCAATTTATGACAATGTAAAATCCATTTTGGTAAACGCTTACAAGCAAATTAGAATTGGAAACCCTTTAGATGAAAGCTTCCACATGGGACCACTAATTGATAAAGACGCAGTGAATACTTATTTATCAGCAATTGAAAAAGTAAAAGCTGAAGGAGGAAATGTATTAATTGAAGGTAAAGCTTTAACTGGCGAAGGTTACGAGTCAGGTTGCTATGTAAGCCCTTCCATTGCCGAAGTGGATAATAGCTTCGAAATAGTTCAAGA
Source organism: Crocinitomicaceae bacterium (assembly GCA_045107045.1). Classification (GTDB taxonomy): domain Bacteria; phylum Bacteroidota; class Bacteroidia; order Flavobacteriales_D; family Crocinitomicaceae; genus Putridiphycobacter. The sequence goes on along the minus strand of JBGCFR010000001.1, from coordinate 42,217 downwards.
AGAAACTTTTGCTCCATTATTGCACTTAATTAAATATTCAGGTGATTTAGAAAATGCTATTTCCATTCAAAATGATGTCAAGCAAGGTTTATCATCTTCCATTTTTACAAACAACCTAAGAGAAGGCGAATTATTTTTATCTCAAGCAGGATCAGATTGTGGAATTGCAAATGTAAACATTGGTACTTCAGGTGCCGAAATTGGTGGTGCTTTTGGTGGCGAAAAAGAAACTGGTGGTGGACGTGAATCAGGTTCTGATGCATGGAAAGTCTACATGAGACGCCAAACTAACACTATTAATTATTCGGCAGAATTACCTTTAGCACAAGGAATTAAATTTGATTTTTAATCCATAAAAATATATCCATTTTACAAGGCTATTGCAATTTGCATTAGCCTTGTTTTTTTATACTAACTTTGAAGTTTAATTGAGCATTATGAAAATTTTGGCTATTATACCTGCTAGATATGACTCTTCAAGGTTTCCTGGTAAACCATTAATTGATATCCAAGGTAAATCAATGATTCAAAGGGTTTATGAGCAAGTCAAAAAAGCAATTTTAGTCACTGATGTTATTGTTGCGACTGATGACCAAAGGATATATGACATGGTAATGTCATTCGGAGGACAGGTTATGATGACAAGTAAAGACCATCAATCCGGTACTGATAGATGTGGTGAGGTCATTACATCAAAACCAAATTATGATGTCATTATTAATGTTCAAGGAGATGAACCATTGGTTCAGCCCAGCCAAATTGATGAAGTACTTTCTCTTTTCTCAAAGCCTTCTGTCAAAATTGCAACTTTAGTAAAAGAGGTTAAAGAAAATACAGAATTATTTAATCCTAACAGAATAAAAGTGGTATTAAATGATAAGAACGAAGCCCTCTATTTTAGCAGGCAGGCCATTCCTTTTTTAGCTAATACTCCTAAGGAGAAATGGTTAGAAACTGCTAAATTTTGGAAACATATCGGGATTTATGCTTGGACTAAGAACACACTGAAAGATATCATTCAACTTGCACCAACTACACTCGAAAAACAAGAATCTCTTGAACAATTGCGTTGGTTATTTCATGGATATGCAATCCAAACTATTGAAACAACAATTGAAACCCCGAATATTGATACACCTGAAGATCTAAAAAAAGTACTTCAGGTTCTAAATTCGAACCAGAATTAGTGTTAATTCAATTTTGTTTAATATATTTGCACTAGTGTTAAACAAAATATTGCATTTTCTAATATTTTTTACTCTTACCTTTCCAAATATGACATTTGGACAAAATAATGGTGTTATAAAAGGTAGAGTATACAATGAATTAACAAATGAGCCTGTTCCATTTGCTAAATGTATATTGGTGGATACTGACAAAGGAGCAATTTCTTCAATTGATGGTGAGTTTAATATCTCAAATTTAGCTCCAGGTTTTTATAGTATTGAAGTATCATACATTGGATATAGAAAACGGCTAATTCAAGAGCTAAACGTTAGTAATGTAAAACCAATAGTTTTAGAGATTGCCTTACAAGAAATATCAGATAGTTTAACAGAGATTGAAGTCCGAGCAAACCCCTATCGTCAAAATAGTGAAAGTCCAATTAGCTTAATAAATATTAGTGCCGAGGAGATCATGAGAAATCCCGGTGGAAACCGAGACATATCTAAGGTTTTGCAATCTTTTCCGGGTGTGGGTGCAACTGTTGCGTTTAGAAACGATATTCTGGTAAGAGGTGGAGCGCCGAGTGAAAATAGATTTTTCTTAGATGGAATAGAAGTCCCCAATATTAATCATTTCGCAACACAAGGGTCGTCAGGCGGACCAGTTGGGCTGATTAATGTCAATTTTATTAGAGAGGTAGAATTTTATTCAGGTGCATTTCCTGCAGATTATGGAAATTCATTAAGTTCGGTAATTAAATTTAATCAAAAAGAAGGTAGCTTCGATCAATTCAACGGCACTCTAACCTTAGGGTCAAGTGACTTGGGAATAACACTCGAAGGCCCAATGGGCAAAAACAAAAAATCATCTTATTTATTCTCAGCAAGGCGTTCCTACCTTGAGTTTTTGTTCCAAGCTTTGGCGCTACCTTTTTTACCAGCATACAATGACTTTCAATATAAGCACACCTATAAAATAAATGAAAAGAATAAATTGGTTATAATTGGACTAGGCGCCATTGATCAATTTAGCCTAAATCAATCTGTAAATGATGGCTTAGAAGATGCTGAAACCATTGAAAGAAATGAATATATACTTGGTAACTTACCTGTTAGTACTCAATGGAATTATACTGTTGGTGCCAAGTGGACAAGATTTGCCAATAATGGTTTTCAAAATTTTATTATAAGCCGCAATATGCTCAATAATAATTCTATTAAATATCAAGGTAATATTGAATCCCAAGACAATAAAATTCTTGACTACACATCTCGTGAAATGGAAAATAAGTTTCGTTATGAGCATTCTTTTAAGCAATATGGCTTTAAGTTTAAATACGGAGCTGGTTTTGAAACCGGAAGATATACTAATAGCACCTTTAATAAAGTGGCCTTAGGAAATACTGTTCAAACCATCAATTTTAATTCCGAAATTGACTTATTAAAGTATGCCTTGTTCTTTCAAACAAGTAAGAGTTTACTTAAAAATCGCTTAACACTATCATTTGGTATTCGATCTGACGCTAATAATTATTCAGAGGATATGGCAAATCCTTTAGAACAAATATCACCTCGATTATCTGCATCATTTGCCCTAAACGATAAATGGAGAGTTAATGCAAACATTGGTCGATATTTCCAGCTGCCAGCTTACACAGTATTGGGTTACAGAGATGAATCTGGTGATTTAGTGAATAAAAGAAATAATGTAAAATACATTCAAGCTGATCATGTAGTGGCTGGTTTAGAATTCCGTCCATCTACTTATAGTAAAATTACTGTTGAAGGCTTTTTAAAACAATATAGTGATTACCCATTTTTAATTAACAAAGGCATTTCATTGGCTAACTTAGGTGCGGATTTTGGTGTTGTTGGCAATGAACCTGTTAACTCTTCATCTAATGGGCGCAGTTATGGTGTTGAGTTTTTCGCACAACAAAAATTAAGGAAAAACTTCTTTGGAATTGTTACCTATACCTACGTTGTTTCTGAATTTACAGATGCAACAGGCAAATTAATACCTTCTGCCTGGGACGCAAGGCATATCGCGTCTCTATCAGTAGGAAGAAAGTTTAATAAAGATTGGCAAGTTGGACTCAAGTTTAGATTTTCTGGTGGCACTCCATATACTCCGTATGACGTTAATTTGTCCTCACAAATTAATATTTGGAATGTAACTCAGCAGGGCATTCTAGATTATACTCAACTTAATACTCTCCGTTTATCACCAAATCATGGGCTAGATATCAGAATTGATAAAAAATGGTATCTCAAAAAAACAACGTTGAATGCTTATATTGACATTCAAAATATATACAACTTTCAAGCGGAACAACCCTCTTTTCTAAATGTAGAAAAAGATGCAAACGGAAACCCATTAGTTAACCCAGACATGCCTTCAACCTACCTGTTGAAAAGTCTATCAAACACAGCTGGAACAGTTTTACCATCAGTAGGAATTATGTTCGAGTTTTAAAATTATGAGCTTTATACAAGAGAATTTTTCCATTCGTGACCTTGAAAACCTATCTGGTATCAAAGCCCATACCATAAGGATATGGGAGCAACGCTACAATTTATTAAAACCAAATCGCTCAGATAGTAATATTAGAACCTATTCAACAATTGAGCTACTGAAGCTTTTAAGCATCCGTATTTTACGAGATAATAACATCAAAATTTCTAAAATTGCAAAGTTATCAGAAAGTGAAATAAATGAACAACTTATAGAGTTAACTGCCCTGAAAGACAACTTTTTCGGAAAACAAACAAATGAACTTTTGGTTGCAATGTTGACTTTTGATGTCTTAAAATTCCACAAAATATTTGACCATTGTGCTACAAAATATACCTTTGAAGACATATTTCTAAATGTGTTCATCCCTTTATTTGAAAGAATTGGAATGCTTTGGCAAACTAATTCTATTCAACCTGCTCATGAGTATTTTATCTCAAATCTCGTTCGTCAAAAAATATACGTTGAAATTGAAAACGTAGATGTTATCACATCAGAAAACGAAGACCATCTGCATGTCATTCTTTTACCATTAAATGAAATTCATGATTTAGGTTCGCTCTTCTTACATTATCAGTTATCATCATGGGGAAAGAATGTAGTGTATTTAGGGCCAAATATTAGCGAAAAATCATTGGGTGCAATATCAGAGTTACAGCACGGAAAAACTACTTTTTTCGTTTATGGTACTATATATCCTTTAACTGATCAAATATCTGAGTTTGTTGATAATATTACAAGGGTTTTAAATGAAAAGGACAGGTTAGTTTTAGCAGGAAGAAAAGCAGTTGAGATACGTGAGTCTTGCAAATTAGATTCTAGAATTACTGTTTTAGAAAACTTACTAGAACTAAAGAAGGTGATATAATAAATTGTAAAGCATTTTGATTAATTTAGAACTGTAAATTTTTATTATGGCTAAAATTAATTTAAGTGCGCTTCCGACTAAGACTCTTGACAGAGCATCAAAAAAAGATACCTTAAAAGAAAATCAAAAACTAATAGAAGAAATTATTTGCTACCAAAAAAGAATGTATGCTGATGGTAGAAGTAGTTTACTGGTTATTTTTCAAGGAATGGATGCATCCGGAAAGGATGGTGCTACTCGCAGAGTTTTCAGTGGTGTAAATCCTTCGGGCATAAAAGTAAAATCATTTAAAAAGCCTACTGACAAGGAGTTCTCTCATGATTTTTTATGGCGTGTACATGAAGATGTCCCTGCCAAGGGAATGATTCAAGTTTTTAATAGATCACATTATGAGGATATTCTAGTTCCATCTGTAGAAGACTTTTTTCCAAAAGACTTTATTGATCGTCGCTTCGAGCATATTAATAATTTTGAAAAATTATTAATTGAGGGCAACAAAACAACCATTTTGAAATTCTATCTGCATACTTCAAAAGAAGAGCAGCATGAACGCCTAACCGAAAGGGTTGAACTCCCCGAAAAGCATTGGAAACACAATGATGGAGATTGGGAGACTCGAAAAAAATGGGATGACTATAGATCAGTTTATCACCAAATTTTTGAAAAGTGTAATCAGCCCGAATGGCATATTATTCCATCAGATAGAAATTGGGAGAAAGTGAATCACATAGCTAAAATTGTCTTAGAAGCTTTTAAAAAAATGGATTTACAATATCCTGCTTTAGATTCAGAAATGTTTCCCAAGTAGCTATTTTTTACTTACAAAATCAATATTTCGCTGCAACCCTTTGAACTTTGTTCTCTTTACAGCAGAATGCCGAAAGATGTCTCTAAAAATTTCTTCTGTTAAATCTGTCCAGTCGGCAATTGATAAGTCTGGGTGGGGGCCAAATGAAGGTTCTTTTGTTGGGGTTGAAAACCGATTCCATGGGCAAACATCTTGGCAAATATCACAGCCAAAAAACCAGCCTTCCATTTTGTCTTTGAATTCATTTGGAATCACTTCATCTTTTAATTCAATGGTGAGATACGAAATACATTTAGACCCATCAATCACATTTGAACTTAGAATGGCATCAGTTGGACAAGCATCAATACATTTGGTACAGGTACCACAATGGTTGGTTGGTTGAAGATTTTCATACTCTAATTCTAAATCGATAATTATCTCACCAACAAAAAAGAAACTGCCATTCTGTTTAGAAATTAACATGCCATTCTTTCCTTGCCATCCTAATCCAGCTCGCTCTGCCCAAGCTTTATCTAAAACTGGCGCGGAGTCTGTAAAAATTCTTGCTCCCAAATCTTGATCTACTTCCTCTTGGATGAATGTCAATAATGCACTTAATTTTTCTTTAATCACAGAATGATAATCCTGTCCGTATGCATACTTCGAAATTTTAAGAGCTGAATTGTTGAATAAATCTTTTTGCGGGTAATAATTCAAAACTACAGAGATAACTGATTTGGCGTCATCAACCAATAAACGAGGATCTAGTCGTTTGTCAAAATGATTAGCCATATAGGCCATTTTTCCATTATAATTTTGATTTAACCAGTTTTCAAGAATTGGTGCTTCTTTTTCTAAAAACTCCGCTTTTGATATACCACAAGACTCAAACCCTAAGGTTATAGCTTTTTCCCTAATTTGATTTGATAATTTTACTTTATCTAACGACATCTGAAATTATTCCTCCCCAAACAAGCCAGCTTGAAAATTACCAAGGTGCTTTCCTAAATGACGATACGCTAATTCAGTTACCTTCCTACCTCTTGGTGTACGCATGATATAACCTTGTTGGATTAAAAATGGTTCGTAAACTTCTTCAATAGTGCCTGCGTTTTCTCCTACAGCAGTTGCTATAGTTGTTAATCCTACTGGTCCTCCACTAAATTTATCTATAATTGTAGTAAGAATTTTATTATCCATCTCATCTAATCCATTTTGGTCTACATTTAGAGCCTCTAATGAAAACTTCACTATAGGCATATCGATACTTCCATTGCCTTTTATTTGTGCAAAGTCTCTTACTCTTCTTAAAATGGCGTTTGCAATTCTTGGTGTACCTCTGCTTCGTCCAGCAATCTCATATGCTGCATTTTCATCAATATCAACAGTCAATATATCAGAAGCTCTTGAAACAATTTTAGATAACGTCTTAGTGTTATAGTACTCCAATCTACTATTAATACCAAAACGAGCTCTTAGAGGAGCTGTTAGTAAACCAGAGCGAGTCGTCGCTCCTATTAACGTAAAAGGATTTAAAGAAATTTGAACAGTTCTTGCACTTGGGCCAGAATCAATCATAATATCAATCATGAAATCTTCCATGGCTGAATATAAATACTCTTCAATAACGGGTGTTAATCTATGAATCTCATCAATAAATAATACATCCCCTTCTTCCAAATTAGTTAATAGGCCTGCTAAGTCTCCAGGTTTATCTAATACAGGACCAGATGTAATTTTTATGCCAACTCCCAGCTCATTCGCAATTATATTGGCAAGTGTTGTTTTTCCAAGTCCAGGAGGGCCATGCAATAAAACATGATCTAGTGGTTCATTCCTTTGTTTTGCTGCTTCTACAAAAACGGATAAGTTTTCTAAAACTTTAGCTTGTCCAGCAAAATCATTAAAGGTTTTTGGGCGCAGAACCTGATCTAATTCTACATCAGGACTCGTTTCTTCTTCGTCTCTATAATCAAATGATTCCAAGCTGGTTTATTTTGTGTATAAAAATAAGGATTATTTACTGGACAAAAACAAGAAGCAATTGAAAACAATAACGAGTTTTACACATAGTAAAAAAACAAAAAAGCTCTAACGGTAAATGTCAGAGCTTTTAATATTTTCAAATAAGACATTCCTAATGGTCTTCTTCTCCATCCTTTAGGGGCACAGTTTGTGGAATAAAATCCTCATCAGCCCCAGGCTTAGAATAATCATAAGGCCATCTATGCACAATTGGCAGATCTCCTGGCCAGTTTCCGTGCATATGCTCTACTGGAGTAGTCCACTCTAAAGTATTAGATTTCCATGGATTTTGCACTGCTACTTGTCCTTTTCTAGCACTATAAAAGAAATTGAAAATGAATATTAATTGTCCAATTGAACCAATAATTGCAAATATTGATATGACTACATTTAAGTCCAAGATCATTTCTCCTTGCAATGTGTCAAATTCTTGATAAACGCTATAATCGTAGTAACGTCTTGGTGCGCCACCTATGCCCACAAAGTGCATTGGTAAGAAAACGCCATAAGCACAAATAATTGTTACCCAGAAATGAATAAACCCTAATTTAGTGTTCATCATTCTGCCGTACATTTTAGGGTACCAATGATAAATTCCAGCAAACATCCCTAAGATGGCTGAAAGTCCCATTACAACATGGAAATGTGCCACAACAAACATAGTGTCATGTACTTGAATATCTAAAGCAGAATCTGCCAAAATAATTCCGGTAACACCTCCCGTAATAAATGCTGACACCAACCCTATTGAAAATAGCATAGCTGGGGTAAATTGTAGATTACCTCTCCATAAAGTTGTGATGTAGTTAAAAACCTTAACAGCAGAAGGGATGGCAATTAAAAGAGTTGTAAATACGAAGACACTGCCCAAGAATGGGTTCATTCCCGTTATAAACATATGGTGACCCCATACAATAAACGATAAAAAGGCAATGGCTAAAATAGAGCCTATCATTGCACGGTAACCGAAAATAGGTTTACGCGCATTAGTAGAGATAATTTCAGAGGTTAATCCTAAAGCAGGTAGAAGAATAATATATACTTCAGGATGACCCAAGAACCAGAATAGGTGTTCATACAAAATTGGTGACCCTCCAGATTGCTCCATCATTTCACCACCAATAATAACATCACTAATATAGAATGATGTACCCAATGTACGATCCATCAACATTAAAACAACTGCAGAAACTAATACTGGGAATGACAATACGCCAATAATTGCTGTTACAAAAAATGCCCAAATTGTTAATGGCATTCTTGTCATTTTCATTCCTTTTGTTCGCAAGTTTAATACAGTTACAATATAGTTTAATGATCCTATTAAGGAAGAAGCAACGAAAACTGTCATTGATAATAACCACATGGTCATACCTGAACCAGAACCAGCTATTGCTTTTTCGAAAGTAGCTAGAGGAGGATAAATGGTCCAACCAGCTGAGGCTGGACCAGTTTCTAGGAATAATGAATACACCATCAATACCGCAGATAACAAGAACATCCAATATGACAACATATTCAAAAACCCTGATGCCATATCCCTTGCTCCTAACTGAAGTGGAATCAAAATATTACTAAATGTGCCTGAAAGTCCACAAAAAAAAAAAAAAAATACCATTATTGTACCGTGTATGGTAACAAGGCCCAAATACATTCCTCGATTTAAGACTCCCTCTGGAGCCCATGTATCACCTAAAAAAGTATTCAAAAAGCTACTACTTTCTCCTGGCCAACCCAATTGAATTCTAAAAAGAACTGACAAGAATACTCCAATAACAGACATGAAGATTGCAGTGACTAAGAACTGCTTTCCAATCATTTTATGATCTTGGCTAAAGATGTACTTTGTAATAAAACTTTCCTTGTGATGTGCGTGCGCTTCTGCTGACATATCTATATTTCTTTTATTAAATTTTAGTTATTTTTTGCAATTGCAGTTTTTGTATTTTCCTGGGCCCAAGCATCAAAATCAGCTTGAGTCTCATCTACAACCACAATCATTTTCATATTAGAGTGCGATTCTCCACAAATCTTATTACACAATAATACATAATTGAAATCCTTATTACCTCTTATTTCGCGCATTTCAGCAGTTGAAATTGTAGGTTTAAACGAAAACTTAGTACGCATACCTGGTACACAATTCATTTGTGCTCTAAAATGTGGGAAGTAAGCCGAATGTAAAACATCTTTTGATCTAAAAATAAACTGATAATCTTGCCCTTTAACTAAATGTAGTTCAATTTGAGAAATGATATCATCATCACCCACAGTTAAATCTGAGCTTTGGTACTGAGCTTTCATTTTCTCAACTTTTTCTCTCAGTCTGATATATTTGTCCATTGTTGAATGCATTTCATGCAATTCTTCAACAGCATAAACATCAACTCCTGCAGAATCTGCTTTTAAGGCGTCATCAATTCCATTAATAATGCCATCCATTGAAACTAAAGTAGCCTCAATTGAGGCTGGTGAAGCAACTCCTAATGGATTCTCAGTTGTAATTAATTTGTAATCTGCAAAACCCAATTTATTATCATCTCCAGCATACCTTACCATCCAGTTAAATTGTTGTCCATAAACTTCAACAATCTGAGCATCTGCAGAAATTTTTCCTGTTACATTATTCCAAGTTCTTAATCCAAGAATAATAATGACCGCTAATACTACAGCTGGCACAATAGTCCAAATTAACTCTAATCTTGTATCATGAGGAAAATAGTAAGCTTTTTTACCTTTCTTACCTCTATACTTAAATGCAAAACCAAATAATAAGGCATTTGTGAAGAAGAATACAGCAAAAACGATAATCCAATTGATATTAAACAAGAAGTCAATATCCTTTCCATGCTCTGAAGCGGCCTCAGGTAAAAGCCCATTTCCGTAAGTTGCCCATAGGTAGACTGTAGATCCTAAGAAGAATAACATGAACAATAATAAAAATGTGCCGTTAAAGCTATTATCAGCATCACTAATATCTTCTTCTCTTTTATTATGAATTTTCTTTGCAATTGCAGATACTCTCATCAATTGAGCTACTGTTACTAAGGCAAGAATTATAACTATCCAAGTGATTAACATAATCTATCTTTTAATTTTTTGCTTTTGTTCTTTTATTTAAATATCGTGATGTTTACTTTCATCCAAAAATGGATGATTCTTAGGCATTAGTGGTGCTTTCGAAATTGTATTTAGTACCCAGAAAACAAACAAACTTGCAAATACTAAAAATAATCCTAATTCTATAATCCCTATTGAACCATACTCTCCCATTACACCAGGTGTCACTAACATATATACATCAGTCCAATGACCAATAATAATGATTAGGCCAACTACCATTAATACACCGGCATGTCTTTTTGCTTCTCTCGACATTAAAATTAGCATAGGTATTGTAAAGTTTATTAAGAACATACCCCAGAAGATATACTTGTAGTTTTCAAATCTGAATGTATAATAAATAGCCTCTTCAGGAATATTTGGATACCAAATCAGCATAAATTGAGAAAAGAACAAGTATGACCATAAGAAGCTCAATGCAAATATCCATTTACCAACATCATGAATATGGCTATCATTCACTTTTTCAAGGTGCCCTTTCCCCTTCAAATATAAAATCAACAGCATAGTACAAACCATGGCAGTTAGCCACATGCCAGAAAACACATACCAGCCATAAAGTGTAGAGAACCAGTGTGCATCAATTGACATAGTCCAGTGCCACGTTAGTGTTGAGCTTGTATAACCAAATAGTACCAAGAAAAATGCAGCCTTAGCAAAATTCTTATAGTGTAATTTTGTTCCACCTTCAATATCTTCTTGTAAACTTCGTTTTCTAAAGCCCAAATAAAACATTACATAAATTGCAAAATATATGATGGTTGCCCCCCAGAAAAAAGTCTTATTTAAAAATGGTTCTTTACCTTGCAAAATAGTATCATGCGCAACCATTTCCGAATCCATCCACTCATAAATATGTCCTACGTGATGATCGTGGTTATTAACAGTATAAGCACCATCATCAACTGTAATGTAAAGAAATACAAGACCTAGAGTGATAACACCTACAATTACATAAGATGAAATTCCTTCTAGAACTCTTTTTATGGCCACTGACCAACCTGTTTCAGTTGCATATTGTAGTGCCATAAAAAACAATGCCCCTAATGAAATGAATAAGAAGAATAGCGCATCAATTAAAAAATTGGACACAATTCTTGACTTTAAAAACCCTTCTCCTTGGTGGTTAGTAAAAACACCTGCTAAAAACAATAGCAATCCTACTATCCCAACGATAATGATTGATTTTTTTGCTTTGCCTGAAATTTGAAACTCCATGTTTTCTGTATTAATCTTGTTCTTAATAAATTCTAAACTCTACTCTTCTATTCTCTAATCTTCCCTCTTCAGTTTCATTCGAAACGTGCGGTTTTGTTTGACCATAACCAACTGGAGAAATACGATCAGTTGCAATTTCTCTATTCACTAAATAATCTCTTACTGCCTTAGCACGTGCCAATGATAATACTTGGTTATTTTGAGCATTTCCAATGTTATCAGTATGACCGTTCAAAATTAATTTAGACGTAGAATCTGTCTTCATTAAATCAACTATTTTATTGAGTGAGCTAAATGATGCATTATTTATATCTGCTGACCCTGTTGCAAAAACTAGCCCCTTAATAGCGCCTTCTAGAATTGCTTTAACCTCATCAGATACTGCTGGGCACCCATAATTGTCTGCTATACCTTTAACACCAGGACATTCATCTAAATTATCCATTACTCCATCACCGTCTGTATCTGTGTGAGCGTCATATAATAATTCTTCTTCTATCTCCTTTGTCTTACCTTGTAACATTTCAACATGATGTACTAGCTTCCATCTTTCTTCTTTAGACAGTTGTGAAGCATGCGAGCCCATCAGCCCTTTACCATATGTAACAGAATAAAAAATATTCCCTGCAGGTAAGTCTTTTAAGCCTGCGCCGCTGTAGGAAGGTGGAGGTGGATATCCGCCATTTGTCACAACAGTTCCTTGCCCATCTCCTTTTTCACCATGACAGTGAATACAAAAATTTTGATATAAAACTTTAGCTTCTTTCTTTGTTTTTTCAGTATAAGGAATAGGATTTAAATCACCTGCTGCATTAGTATAGCCAGCACTGTCAAATTTAAATCCATATAAACCATGCGATTTATCCCATCCTTTTGGAGCACCATGGACATAAGGCATGTCATTAAATGAATTACCAGTTGTCGGAATTACTCCGCTTGGCGGCAATCCTGGTTGGTAAGCATCACTTAACTCCGTTTTATACTTTCCTAATACTTGACCGTAGTCAACATAAGTTTCAACTGCTGGTGAACGATACATATCAGGCATATACTCCATACCAGGAGAATTAGAATCGTTTGAACATGACGAAAAAATTGCGCCAGCACTTATAACCGATATTGCAAGGATGTTTAATGTCTTAAACTTTCTATTCATGATCAATTTATTTAATAATTTTATACTCTTTTTCTTCAATCTCAACAATTGAAGTTTGCTTCAATTTTGTATGCAGTTGTTCAGAAGAAAAATTTGAATTTTCTGATAATCTAATTTCCATTACAAACCGGTCGTCAGTTGTTCTTGGATGTGGATTATCAGCTGGCATTCCAGGTAATGTTTTATTTCTTAGCAAATATGTAATAGCCATACCATGACCTGCAAATAGAACAGTGAACTCAAAAGTTATTGGAATAAAAGATGGCAAGTTTTCAAGCAATGAAAAATTAGGCTTACCACCAATATTCATTGGCCAATCCACAATCATAAAATAGCGCATACCAATAAGGGCTAACATTAATCCTGTTAATCCAAACATAAAGGCTACAATACCCATTCTAGTGTGCTTCACTCCAATTATTGGATCAATTCCATGAATTGGGAATGGTGAAAAAACGTCTGAAATATGAATCCCATCAGCAACTAATGCCTTTGCGGCATCTTTTGTCACATCATCATCATCATACATTGCATATATTACTCTATCTGCCATGCTATATCTATTTAGTATTGTTCATTAATTCTTTGGCCTGAGCTGCCCAATCGTCTCTTTCTGCTCTTCCTGGGAACGACCCAGTAATTGAATCCAATAAATTGTACTCATCCTTTGTCATTTTACTCACTTGACCAAAAGTATAAATCCCTATATCATTCAACACTCCTTCTAATTTTGGTCCTACACCAGAAATCTTTTTAAGATCATCAGCATTACTAGCATCTCCAGCACCAATTTTATTGATTAATGAGCTAATATTGTTGGATTTTTCTTTGTCAGATTCACTAGTCTTAACAACTTCCTCTGCTTTTTTCACAACTGGGGCTGCCTTCTCAGCAGGCGCTACAGGTGGAGTTGTATGAATTTCAGCAGATCCATTTTTGTATGACTCCCCTGAAGATTTCAAAATCGTTTTTACCTCCGCAATTGCTAATACAGGAAAATAGCGAACGTACAGTAGATAGAATACAAAGAATAACCCTAGTGTACCTATGTAAATACCGATATCCGTCCAAGTTGGATAGAACATACTCCAAGAGGATGGTAAATAATCTTGGTGAATTGAAGTCACAATAATTACAAAACGCTCAAACCACATTCCGATATTTACAACAATTGAAATGAAGAATGTAAATAATAGACTTCTTCTTAATTTTTTGAACCACATTAATTGTGGAGAAATAACATTACAGGTCATCATAGACGCATAAGCCCACCAATATGGTCCTGTTGCTCTGTTCAAGAAAGCGTATGCTTCGTATTCAACTCCAGAATACCAAGACATGAATAATTCAGTTAAATAAGCGACACCTACCATGGAACCGGTTACCATTATAACAATATTCATATATTCAATATGTTTAGTATGAATATAAGCTTCTAACTTCATTCCCTTTCTCAAAATAAGCATCAAGGTTTGTACCATGGCAAAACCAGAAAATACTGCTCCCGCAACAAAATAAGGCGGAAAAATTGTGGTATGCCATCCAGGAACAACTGAAGTGGCAAAATCAAAAGATACAATTGAGTGAACCGAGAATACTAATGGTGTTGCTAATCCAGCTAATACTAAAGAAACAATTTCAAATCTATTCCAATGTTTTGCTCTACCAGACCAACCAAAAGATAAAACTGAATATGCTTTTTTAGCAACAGGTGATTTTGCTCTGTCTCTTATGGTTGCAAAATCAGGTAACAACCCAATATACCAAAATATTAATGATACAGATAAATACGTAGATATCGCAAATACATCCCACAATAAAGGAGAGTTAAAGTTCACCCATAGAGAACCAAATTGGTTTGGAATTGGTAAAACCCAGTATCCAACCCATAAACGACCCATATGTATTAATGGAAACAAACCAGCCATAAATACTGCAAAAATTGTCATTGCTTCAGCAGAACGGTTAATGGCCATTCTCCACTTCTGACGGAATAACAATAGTACTGCAGAAATTAAAGTCCCAGCATGACCGATACCTACCCACCAAACGAAGTTAGTAATATCCCATGCCCACTCAACAGTTTTGTTAAGTCCCCACGTTCCAATTCCAGTTCCTAAAAGGTAAAGTATGCAACCTACTCCATATAGACCGACTAATAAAGCGATTCCAAACATGATATACCATGCTTTTGGTGCTTTGCCTTCTATTGATCGACATACATCCTCTGTAATATCGTGGTACGTTTTGTGCCCAAGTATTAAAGGTTCTCTAATTGCTGATTCTTTATGCATTATCCTTTGTTTATATTAAACTCAATTTTATTATTAATGTCCACCATGTCCATGAGTCTCTTCTGCTCCATGACTATCATGTCCCTCGGTATGTTCCACTTCATGTTCTTCAGTATGAACCTCAGGTGCATGATGCTCTGTTTGAAGAGCAGCTAAAGCAGCATTATCTTCATTTCTAACTTGAACTTTATACCATATATTAGGCTTCACACCAACTTCTTCAAGTGCCTGATATGCTCTAGGACTGCTAGAACTTTCATGAACTTCAGAATTTGTATCATTCCAATCACCAAATGCAAGAGCGTGAGTTGGACAAGCATCAGCACAAGCAGTATTCACATCTGCATCTACTAATGGTCTGTCTTCTTTTTTAGCTACTAACTTAGCCCCTTGGATTTCTTGAACACAGAAAGAACATTTCTCCATTACACCTCTTGTTCTTACCACAACATCCGGGTTTAGCACCATACGGCCTAAATCATCTTGCGCTGGGTTAATTTCAGTGAATTTTCTGTAAGATGGGTAATCAAACCAATTAAAACGTCTTACTTTATAAGGACAGTTATTACCGCAATATCTAGTTCCAATACATCTGTTGTAAGCCATCATATTCAAACCTTCGTTTGAATGAGTTGTAGCCGCTACAGGACATACAGTTTCACAAGGTGCATGATTACAATGTTGACACATCATTGGCATATGTACAACAGATGGCGCATCAGCAGGATCTTGCAATCCAGCAAAACCTTCCTCCTTATATTTTTCTCCTTTTGTTCCCACTGCAGGTTCAATATCAGATGCATAGTAGCGGTCAATTCTTAACCAATGCATTTCCCGCCCTCTTCTCACTTCATCCTTTCCAACAACAGGTACATTGTTTTCCGATTGACAAGCAATTAAACAAGTACCACATCCATTACAGGCGTTCAAGTCAATTGTCATAGCCCACCTATGTCCAACATTCTCTACAGGATGTTCATCCCATAAATTATATTCTGTTACAGGTTTTTCATCATGATTCCATCCAGAATGCAAAACATGCCTATGGTTGTAAGCAGATGAATCTTTTGATTTATACGTATTTAAAGTTGTTTCTTTAACAATTGAATTACGGCCCATAACCGTTGCATGTGTTTGCGTACATGCTAAATTATATGTATTTCCAGTATTTGTAATTTCAGCATTTTGAACTGCGAAAGTTTCATTTAGCCATCCATAAACATTTGCTCCTATCGATTGTTTTCCACCGTTTGGTCCTGACATGAAAGCACCATACTGCTCAGTTTGATAAGCAGCTTTCCCAATAGCTTCTCCATTTGCTCCTCTACCATAACCCAATGCAATACCAATAGTACCATGAGCTTGTCCTGGTTGAGGGAAAACTGGCAATTCTACTTCTGTGCCGTTTACGGTAACTTTAGCTACAGTAGAAGGGCTTTCTTGGCCTAATTCTGTACTATATCCATTTTCTTCCATGTCTTTTGGTGACATGGTAATATAATTATCCCAAGTTACTTTTGTAATGGAATCAGGCATTTCTTGCAACCATGGGTTACCAGCCATTGATCCATCTCCAAGAGCGGATTTTTCATATAAATTAATTTCCCAAGCACTCGCCTTAATTTTGGCAAGCGATTTTGCAGCGGAATTTACATTTCCAGCAAAGGATACAGACTCAGGAGCAATTGCAGATGATTCAGAAACGCTGTTTCTTACTACATCATTCCAATATTGGTCAAATGTGTCAAATTTAGATTCTTCTGTATAGCCATATTGCTTCCACAAGGACTTAATAAAATCATAATATAATTTACTGTCTCTTCCTGAATGAGTACCCATTCCAGCCCAAATCATCAATGATTCACCTGCTGAACGAGTATCAAATAATGGTCGAATCGTTGGTTGAGCCAATGTGTAAGTGTCCATTTTTGGAGCAAAATCATTCCATGCTTCTAATGAATGGCTAGCAGCTAATTGATATTTACAAAGTGATGCCGTTTCATCAGCATGCTCTGAAATGGCAACACTAACACCAACTTTTGCTAAACCAGTTTTAAAAGACTCTGCATTTGAATAGCTATAAATTGGGTTTGTATTCCAAGTAATTATAGCATCTATTTTACCTGCGTTCATGTCTTTCACTAACGCATCCATTTTATCATTTTCTGAATTAAATAGATAAATAGGATTTGACAGGTTGATTGTTGATGTATAATTATTAAGCTTTGCATTAATTGCGTTCACAACAGTTTGAAATGCTTCATCAGTTGCACCTGCAATTAATAAACCATGACCTGCATTCGCTTTTAAAGCTTTGGCAGCAGCCTTGATTTGTTGAGTTACCTTTTCATTTAATACTGATGTATCTATGCCGGCTAAAGGTGCACCTATTATTTCTTTATGCAATAATGATAACACTGCAGGTTGCTGAGATGGTTTTATCATCCCTCTCACATCTGCATTCGATCCAGAAATAGACATATTAGATTCGAAATGGAAATGCTTATTCATCCATTCTCCATCTGGATTTCTTCTTTCAGCATATTGCGCTGAATATTCATTAGACATTAACCAAGAATTTAAGAAATCTGCAGCTAGACTTACAATTACTTTTGCTTTCGAAAAATCGTAATCAGGAATAACTGCCTTGCCAAATGAAGATTCATTTGCTTTTCTTACACCTTGATAAGAAACGGCATCATATTGAATATGCGAAACTACATCAGTACTTTTAGGAGCATCCTCTACATCAATCTCAAGATTAGTTCCAGCATTACCATATTCCTCTTTAAATTTTTGGATTATAGTTAATGTTGAAGGACTAATTTCAGTTCCTGATAAAAGAACAATTTTCCCTCCTTTATCTGCTATTCCTTTTAATTTAGACTTTAAATTAGCATCTACAACTGTCCAATCTGCTTTTTCTCCATTTACAGTTGGGCTTTTCAGCCTCTCACTGTCATAAAGTGACAAAACTGAAGCGACAACTCTTGGATTAGCTGAATTCGTATAATTTGATAAATGTTTGTTTCCTTTAATGAAAATTGGTCTCCCTTCTCTTGTTTTTACCAAAATATTAGCAAATGTAGAACCATCATAATAAGATGAAGCGTACCATGTAGGCATACCAGGAGTAATATGTTCAGGCTTTACAACATATGGTACGGCTTTGATAACCGGAGCATCACATGCTGCTAATGTTGCAGCGGCAACACTGAATCCTAAGAACTTTAAGAAATCTCTTCTACTCGTTGAACTTTCATCTAATTTATCATTAGATAAAAACTCATCCACACTCAATTCTTCAGGAAATTCGGTTTTCGAACCTTCTAAAAATTCAGGCGTTTCGTTATATTCTTCGAGACCTTTCCAGTATTTTTTATTTGTTTCCATATTCTATTATCCTAAAATCAGAATTAATAATGACATTTTGCACATTCCCATCCACCCAGTTCAGCAACTGTTACTTTACCGTCCTCTTTATACTTTTGATAGGTATCCTTGTCTGTTAATAATCGTTTATGAATTTCGTTATAATAAGACCCTTTATCAGCAGACTTAATATCGATTTCCTTTTCACCGTGACACTCAATACACCAACCCATTGTTAATGTTGGTCTAGTAAACTTAATTTTATTTTCATCTATGGCATTTAACTCATCTATTGGCATTACTCTGCCAACTGTTTCTTTTGTCATATCACCATGGCACTGTTTACAATCCAACCCACCTACTTTAACATGTTGAGAATGATTAAAGTAAACATGATCAGGTAAATTGTGAACTTTCACCCATCTAATTGGGTCTGTATCGCCAGTATACTCAAGGCTCTCTCTGTCGAACCCAGCAGCATCATATATCTTTTGAATCTCTTCAGTTCCAGTTTCTGCACCTTCACCAATAGCTTTGTGACAGTTCATACACACGTTAACTGTTGGTATACCGGCTGACTTTGATTTTTCAACTGAATTATGACAATATTTACATTCTATGCCTAATGTTCCGGCATGTAATTTATGAGAGTATGCAACTGGTTGTTCTGGCTTATAATTTTCATATACTCCAATTTGTTGTAAATCACTAAATCCTAACGTGAGCAGACCTATTAAAAGCACAAAGCTGAAGAAGAATACAATGTTAAAATTTTGCCATAACCATCTTCTTGACGACTGGAAAAAAGACTCTGAAGCCATCATTGGCTTTCCTTCCTCATCTAATTCAGCATTCTTTAAGTCTCTACTTACCCCAGACACTGCGATTATCACAACTAACAACAAGCCTGCAATTACCCACCATAACCAATTTGATGCTTCAGGAGTATTTGCCGCAGCAACTGCCGCTGGACCTTCAGGTGTAGCCTTTACTTTTGGTTTCCAAGTATTAACATATTCAATCAAATCGGTAATATCTTCATCCGAAACAGCTTGAGCTGTCATTACGCTACCGTTATATTCTGCAATTAAACCTTTCGCATAAGAATCTCCAGAGGACTTAGCATAAACCTGCGAATTCTTTATCCAAGAATACATGTTTTCAACAGAAGAATTCTCCTCCCACCTTGCTGTCATGCCTTGGAGTGCAGGACCAACCAACTTTTTATCAATTTTATGACAGGCTGCACAATTGGCTTTAAATACTTTTTCTCCCTTTGCAGCATCTTGAGCTAAAGCAGAATTTCCAACAGAAAATAGGAAAGCGGCTATGACCGCTACCGACTTTAAACCTTTAATTTTTAGTCTATTTATTAATTTCATTGGCGAAATTTTTGTTCTTTTAGTAACTTACTTTTTACCTAATTGACCACAAAATTATAACAATAGCCATGTTATTCTAATATTTGCTAAGTTTTTTGACAGGACGTTATTAATTTAGAATGGTTCTAAATTAAAAATTTTTAAGAAATAATAATTCACCATAATTCACCATTATATCATATCCAATTTGGCACAAAATATGATATATTTCAAAAATACTTACATTTGTAACTAAAGAAACAATATGAAGCTCCTTTTTAGTACCTTAATGATCTTTGCAACTGGGTTTTTGTTTTCCCAAGACAAGTCATTAGCTTTTCCAAGTAACGACACACTTTCTATTTCAGATTCATTGCCAAAATTAGATTTTAATGGTAATGAAAATGGGAAAGTTAAGTTTAGTCATAATAGAGAACTACACGAAATTACAGAGTTTGTAGGGAAAAATAAATCTAATCTTGAAAATGTTAGAATTTCAGGCTTTAGAGTTCAGATTTATTTTAATGAAAATAAATCTGTTGCGCTAGGCCAAAAAGCCAATTTTATTTCACAATATAACGAACACGAAGCCTATTTAGATTACTTAGCGCCAAACTACAGAGTTAGGGTAGGGAACTTTAGAACAAAGCTTGAAGCAGAGAAATTGAAACAGGAGTTATTAAGAAATTATCCAACATGTATTATTATAAAAGATAATATAGAGCTTCCCGCTTTAAAAAAACCTGTTAAAGAGACAACCAATTAGTCTAATTTTCCGTCTTATCACATACGGTATAAAATATGAGTGTACGATCCATCATTCTCACCTTTCTTCTATTTACAACATATAATGTTGTAGCTCAAGGGAATATATGGATTAAGCCTAATAAAGGACAATGGCATCAAAATGTTGAATACCTTATAAAAGTACCAAGTGGGGAATTATTTTTAGAAAAATCGGGTTTTACATACCAATACCATAATGCAGGAGAAATATTGGATAAACATAATCACAAGGATGGTCATGACCATGATGACAAAGTGAAATCATTTTCAAAGCATGTTGTAAAAACAGAATTTCTTGATGCCAACCCAGCAGTAAGTTTTAATGAAATTGGTCCATCCTCGCATGTCGAAAATTATTTGATAGGAAATGACTCAACAAAGTGGGTTAAAAATTTACGCCTTTTCAATGAGGTTAATTATGTTGAATTATATAATGGGATAAATCTGAACTTATATGAATCAGATCAAACCCTAAAATACGACATTATAGTAAAAAGTAATGCTGATGTTTCTCAATATAGAGTAAAATACACTGGACAAGAATCTATTGAAATTGTTGAAGGAGCAATAGTGATTACAACTTCTCTGGGTACTATTACAGAAAGTAAGCCCTATGCATATCAAATTATAAATGGAATTAAAAGGGAAATAACATGTGACTATGTGCTTGAAAATAAAACTGTAAGCTTCAACTTTCCAGAAGATTATGATACTGATTTACCTTTAGTTATTGACCCTGTACTCTTATTTTCAACTTTTACTGGCTCAACTAGTGATAATTGGGGAATGACTGCATGCCCTGATCTTGATGATAAACTCATTGCAGCAGGAATTGTTTTTGGAGGAGGCTATCCCACTGCAGGTGGGCTAAGCAATAACACATTTAATGGTGGCCAAGTGGATATTGGATTAACTAAATTTAATGCTAATGGTTCAGCATTAGAGTTTTCAACTTACATTGGTGGCTCTGGTAGCGAAACTCCTCATAGTGTAATTGTAAACGACATTAACCAGATATTCCTAATGGGGGCAACATCTTCAAGTAACTTTCCTATTCCTGCAAATGGATATCAAACAACATTTCTAGGGGGTTCACCTCTAATTAATGGTTTTCCAAATACGTCAGTAGATGGTATTAACTTTAACGCTGGGTCTGACTTATACGTTATTAAATTAAATCCGAATGGTAGTTCAATACTGAATGGTACCTTTATTGGAGGATCGGAAAATGATGGAATCTCCAATGCTGGTAATTCAGTTGCTGGAGATGATATTGCATTTAATTATGGTGATCTTTTGCGAGGTGAAATTATAGTTGGCCCAAATAGTACAGTTTATATAAGCTCAACTACTAGGTCATCTGATTTCCCTGTGGTAGGTGGATTCCAAACATCTCTTAGCGGCGCACAAGATGCTGTTTTTATTAAATTAAATAACACCTTATCAAATATCATGTATAGTTCCTATGTAGGTGGCAGTGGCTTGGAGTCTGGTAATTCCATTCAGTTATCATCTATTGGAGATTTATTTATGACTGGTGGCACGACAAGTGGCAATTTTCCTTTTACAGCCGGACAATTAAATGCGAGTTTTCTTGGTGGAACAACTGATGGATACGTTATTAAACTGGAAGGCCCCAACTATGCTAATCCAAAGGCTTCTTATATCGGAACTAGTGGTTATGACCAATCGTATTTTGTTCAATTAGACCTTGATGACAAAGTTTATCTTTATGGACAAACCAATGGAAACTACCCAATAACAGCCGGTATTTATAATAATAATAATAGTGGTCAGTTCATTCATAAACTAGATAACAATCTGACAAGTACTGAGTGGTCTTCTGTTTTTGGAGCTAGCACCGGAAATGTTGAAATCTCTCCTACTGCTTTTTTGGTTAGTGATTGCTACGAAATTTATGTGGCAGGATGGGGAGGAGTTACCAATACTGCCAATGCTGTTGGTAGTACATCCGCTGGTTTTCCTCTCACTCCGGATGCCTTTCAAAATACGACTTCTGGTAATAATTTTTGGCTTGGTCTATTTGAATCTGATATGGTAGGCCTAAAGTATGCAACATTTATGGGGAATACAAATCAATCTGGGCAACAGGGAGATCATGTTGATGGAGGAACCAGTCGTTTTTCAAAAGGAGGCAAAATATTTCATGCTGTTTGTGCAGCTTGTCAAGGTCTTGACAATGGATTTCCAACTACTCCTGGTGCCTACTCTGAAACAAACTCATCATCTAACTGTAATATGGCAGGATTCGTTTTTGATTTATCGAAAATTGAGGCAGTTTTGGGTACACCTCTGCCTATTACATGCTTGCCAAATGCCACCATATTTAATAATACAAGTGTTAATGGGAACACTTTTCAATGGTTTTTCGGAGATGGAGATAGCATAATCGCTTTTTCTCCAACTCATCTATATCCTGGACCTGGGATTTATAATGTTATGTTGGTGGTCTCTGATAGTAATGGCTGCTATACTCCAGACACTGCATATACCCAAGTAGAAATCATTCAACCTATTTATGAAGCCTATGCTTTTGAAGACACCATCTGTCCAGGAACACAAGTCCAACTTCAAGCAACAGGTGGTACCACATTTCTTTGGTCTCCTCCAGGTTTATTCAATGATCCTAACTTACAATCTCCCATAGGAACTATTTCAAGCGATACTTCAATAAGTGTTGATATAACAGGTCAATGTGGAACAACAACTCTGAATGTAGATGTTTGGACTTATGATGTGATTACTGGTGCCGGAGGTGATACTACTATTTGTCGTGTGACTCCTTCAAGTCCTGATTTTGCAGCTATTTTTGCTTCGGGTGGTGGAACATATAACTGGACTCCTGGACTTACTCTTGATGATTCAACCTCCTCAAGTCCTCTCGCAAGTCCTAATAACTCAACAGGGTACGAAGTGATTGTCACAACACCTGATGGATGCTTAGATACTAATTTTGTTTTAGTCCAAGTGGATGAAGGCTTGCCAGTTCCCGTGCTACCACCAGCCAAATCAATATGTTTAGGAAATTCTGCGCAAATTATTGCTTCTGGTGCAAATAGCTATAACTGGACACCAAACTATAATATCAGTGCTCTCAATGTATACAATCCAACTGTGTGGCCTGAAGTTGACACAACCTACTCTATTAGTTTTACTAATTCCTGTGGTACCAATTTTAGCAGCATATTCATCCAAGTTAATGATGTTGAACCAATTATTCGACCTGACACAACAGTTTGCCCAAATGAACCAGTAGCTTTATGGGCGGATGGTGGTGTAACTTACACTTGGAAACCAACCTATAAAGTTGCAAATCCGAACTCAGCTGTTACAGTGGCCAGTCCATCAAAAACAACTTGGTACACCGTAAAAGTTTCAGATGAAATTGGATGTTCAGATACCACCGGATTTCGTATAACAGTATTTGATAAACCAAGATTAGAAGTATCGTCTGACGTATACGCTGTTCAAGGTGATTTAGTCCCAATTTGGGCAATAGGAGATGGTAATGTTGAATGGTTTCCTAAAAGCTTCATCAATTGCACTACCTGTAAAGAAACAGAAGTATTCCCACCCCGAAATGACAAATATATTGCCGTTCTAACTGATAATAATGGATGCACGACGAGTGATGAAGTAGCTATCTTTTATAGCCCACTAATTTATGTTCCTAATGCTTTTACCCCTGATGGAAATGAGTTTAATAATGTATTCAAAGCAGTTACCCACAATATTGAAGAGTTTGAAATGATAATTTATAATAGATGGGGAGAAGTTGTTTTTATTACATACGATCCTGAAGGAGCATGGGACGGATACTATGCTGGTCAACTAGCGCAAGATGGTCTCTACGTATGGAAAATTCATTATACTGATCTAAATGATGAACGACAATTACTTGTTGGTCATGTTAGCCTTTTGAGATAATTTAATTAGCATTATTTTTAATAATACTAATCAGTTCCTTCAAATTTTCATCAAAATCTAACTCATTATTAATGATAATGTCACACTCTTTAGCATAAGGTTCAATAAAACTTTTATAAGCTGGTATCACATGATTATGCCATTGGTATAATACTTCATCTTTATCATAATTGCGCTCTTTTACATCCCTTTTTAAGCGTCTTTCAAGCTGTTTTTTCTCATCAACTGATATATAAACTGCTAAATCTAATTCTGACTTTACAAAGGGATAATGCATAACGAATAAACCTTCAACTACAATAATCTGTTTAGGGCTAATATGATGTACTTCAGCTAACCTATTTGGATTATTAAAATGGTAGATGTTTTGCTTAATACTTTTTTCATTTAAAAGTAATTTAAGATCTTTCGCCAGTTGCTGAGTATCCAAAGCTGAAGGCAAATCGAAATTAATAACTCCATTTTCATCTACATCTTGATCTGATTTCGCTTTATAATAATTATCAAGCGAAAAGATTGTAATCTGATCTTTAAAAGACTTGTTCAATAGATTAATGAGGGTGGTTTTACCAACTCCACTTCCTCCTGTAATACCAACAACAAATTGTTTCATGATTACTTAAAGTCTCTTAGCAGAACAAAATTAAAAAATGCAATTACAATTGATTATTTCCAGCCGTCTTATTTCCATTTTTCGTTAATTTCCGCAAAAAATGCTTAAGTTTTAACTTAAAACAACCGAATATGCATGTATTGTCTTGAAAATAAATTCTTATCTTGGGCAGGTTAACAAAAAATTAAAATAAAATGAGTAAAAGAGCAGAACTAATCGAAAAGTACCACAAAGAGATGGACAAATTGGGTATCAAAAACGTAGACAAAGGTCTATTTGAAAAGGTAGTTATCGGATGTGGACCATCAATTTACAATGCAGATTCATCAACGGTATCTGGAACTGATGAAAAAGAGCTTGCAACAGTGAAAAACAACTTTTTAATTAAAAAATTAGGATTGAAAGATGGATCAGAGTTAGATAAGGCAATTTCGGAAGTTATTGATACCATGGGAAAGTCTAACAAAAATAAATACAGAGCCATTTTTTATTATTTACTAGTGACTAAGTTTAATAAGGCAAATGCTTATAAATAACCTTTGCATTATTTGATATTCAGTAAGGCGAATAATTTATAGCTAAAACTTAATAAAATTAAAAAGCCATCCGTCACAATGACAGATGGCTTTTTTAGTATACATTTCTCTCTTAGTTCTTTATTATTCTATGTGTGCTAGTCAATTTATTTCCAGAATTAATCTTAACGAAATAAATACCTTTCGACAGTTGTTCTAATGACAATGGTATTGAAATTATATCATTCACTACCATGCCTTCAAATACATTCACAATATGCTTACCAGTTACGTCATACAAGCTAACCGAAATATTTTCATTTAAATAACCTTCAACTTTAAGTATAGATTCGTTTTGCGTTGGGTTAGGATAAATTTGAACTGATTGAGAAGTTCTAATAGTTTCATCATCATTTAGGAAACCATTAGCAGTAATATTGATATTATCAATATAAATATTGTTCCCATTTTCACTTTCGAAACTAAATTTATATCTAAAATTAGGTACATAATACGAAGATGAAATCGTGTTAAAACTAACAGTCTGCCAATCATCTTGAGATGGTATATAAGCAGAACCCGAAACATCATTGCTCAAAAAGTTACCCTGTAAAATTTTTCTTGTAACCCAGGTTTCTCCGCAGTCTTTAGAAACTTGCACCACTAATCTTTCATCTGTACTTGAGTTCTTTTTTCTGTAAGCATATTCAAAGCTAAAAACTAGATCATCAGTTGGTGCTAAGGCACTTAAATCAATGCTTCCCGAAATTAACTCATCAGTATCTGTTGTATTTGCACTGTAATTCGATATATAGGCAGACTTTGTACCTGTACTGGCATGGTTTGATAATGTCCAAGTTTGATCATTTAATGGATTAATAACAAAAAATGATTCGTCGTCTGGAAAGTTAGACCCTTGATTATCAAACCCCTCACTGTATGGGAAGCCAGTCCCAGGAACACCTAATACCTTAACATAATTAGTAATAGTTGTTGTTTTAGTATTACTAGCATTTGAAACCTCTAGGGTAACTGTAAAACTACCAGCTGTATTGTAAGTAACTGAAACTGCAGAGTCAGTTGATGAACTTGGAGTACCTCCACTAAAAGACCAGTTTCTACTATCAATATTATGTACAGACATATCTGAAAAATCTATTGATTGTCCTTGGCAAATTATTTGAGTATTGGTAATAAATTCTGCATCACAAATTTCAGTAGATGGCATTAAGACACCAGCTGCTGCTAAATTAGAATTGGTTACTAAATTACTCCTTCCAGCTGTATTACTATTTAAGGCTGTTTGTATTCTAGCCGCTTGTCCTTGAGTAAACATAGTTGAACAATACGAATATTCCATGATGTTCTGAACGTTATCTAAGCTTCCGCATGACATTCCTGTCAAATTACAAGTTTCCCAACCTATTGAATTAGGTGTGTCAGCTACACCATCATCTCCATTACAATTTGCAGCAACACCTGGACTGTTGGTATTTCCCCACAAGTGAGCCAAATTAAGCCAGTGACCAGCTTCGTGACTTAATGTATGTTCGCCCGTGTTAGAGCTAGTGCCAATTACTCCCATATAATCATGTCTCATAAAAATAGCACCATACATTTGATTACCATTAAAAGCATTTGAAGGTCTAAAGGTATATCCAGCAGCCCCTGAAGGATCAATACAAACAAATATTGACATATACCTGTTTTGTGGCCAAACACCATGTTGAGCAGCAACTGCCTGAACTATTGGGTGTGTATTATTCTGAAAACTATATCCTGTATCGTATGTTGTTGCCGATTTTGTTCTTGTAATCCCACTGTGGCAGTTTCCATTAGGATCTTTTGTTGCTAGTTTAAATTCAACATCAGGGTTCCCTGTTATTCCTGCAAATGCTGGAACAGTTAGTCCTACATCAGGGTTCATCATGTTAAAATCCAAGTTCAGTTTCTCAATCGCATCATATATTTGCTCATTCGAAATATTTTCTGGACCATCTAAATGAACAACATGCACCACTATCGGTATTGTATACAGTGACCTTGCGTTTGGGTCATATGTAGACAAATAATCACTATATTCTACTTCAAAATTTGCTTGATCTATGCTATCTTGTATTCTAAATGAAGGACTTTCTTGCAGCATCCTTTCATAATGAATATGTTCTCCACATTTAATCGGGTTTGTAGGAGCAACCTCTTGCTGTGCAATAGCAAGGTTGGGTGCAATAAATAACACTAAGCCCAATAGGTAATTTTTGATTTTCATAAATTATTGTTTGATAAATTTTTTCGTAATGACTTCATTATTCCCAACTAAAGTGATATAATAAATTCCTGATGTCATCTTTCCTGTTTGTATTGTCAATACACGGTCAATATTCAATTGAGGTTGGGTTTCAAGCTCAATTAATTGTCCTCTTGCATTCATAATTTGGTAACTATCTAATTGATAAGTCACCAAACTAATATTTAATTCCCCACGAATTGGGTTTGGATAGAGTGTAATATGATCACTTTCCTTTTTTTCCAATAAACCTAATTGCGCTTCAGGAAAAATATTAATATTATCTATGTAAATGTTATTCCCTTCATCAGATTCGAAAACAAATTTGTATCTAAAATTAGATACTAGGTAACTACTGCTAATATTTGTAACACTAGTAGATTGCCAATCGTTACTTGACGGTAAAAAAGGGCTTGTATCCGTTTGCGAACTTAGGTTGTTTCCAAAAATTGACTTCCGTAATGACCATGATTCGCCACAGTCTTTTGAAATATAAACCCTTAATTCTTCGTTATTATTGCTTTCCTTTTTTCGATAAGCAAAATCAAATGAAAGAATAATATCATCTGCCTGAGTTGCACTACCCAAATCAATTGTACTTGACTCGAAGCTGACTTCGGCTCCCTGAATTCCATTTGCATAATTATTATAAAAAACCGATTTGCTACTTGAGGAACCTACATTAGGTGTAATATTCCAATCTGACAAACCATTTGAACTAGTGGACAAAAAGGTACTGTAATCCGGAAACTGAATAGTTTCAAAACCCTCAGCAATTGGTAAATTTGATCCTGTTGATGGGAAAACAGTAATATAGTTTGACAAAGATTTTACAATATTACCAGCACCATCACTCACATCAATCGATACTTCATATGAACCGGCTGTTGAATAAGTCACTGACACTGCTGAGTCTGAACTGCTGGCCGGGCTTCCACCAGTAAATGTCCATGATCTACTTGTAACACTATGAAAAGACATATCAGCAAAATTAATAGCTTCACCTGTGCATATCACTTGTTCACTTGAAATAAATTCAGCCTCACAAAGTGGAGCTGGCAAATCTACTCCTGTTGCTATTAAATTGAAATTATTAATAAGATTGCTTCTTCCAGCTGTATTACTATTTAATGATGTTTGCATTCTTGCAGCTTGACCCTGAGTGAACATTGTTCTACAAGAAGAATACTCCATTATATTTTGAATATTATCTACGCTACCGCAGGACGCTGAAGTTGGCAAACAGCCTTGACTTCCTAAGGTATTTGGCGTATCACCCACCCCATCATCTGCATTACAATTTGAAGGAACATTGGGATTATTTGTTGAACCCCATACATGGGATAAATTAAGCCAATGTCCAGCCTCGTGACTAAGCACATGCTTTCGAGAACTCATACTTGTGCCAATTTCTCCCATATAATCATGTCTCATAAAAATAGCACCATACATTTCAGCAGAGTTGAAAAAGTTACTAGGATTGTAGGTATATCCTGCATTACCTGCAGGATCAGAACATACAAAAACTGACATATACGATCCTTGAGGCCATACCCCATGTTCCGCCGCAACGGCATCAACAATCGGATGACCTCCACCCCCCATACCAGTGTCAAAAGATGTTCCTGAAACTGTTCTGGTTATACCACTATGGCAATTACCATTCGGGTCTATAGTGGCTAATTTAAACTCAATATCTCCATTGCCAATAACTCCAGTGAAAGCAGGATAAGTGTTCACTAAATCAGAATTAGTCATGCTAAAATCCTCATTTAATTTTTCAATCGCATTGTAAATTTGATTATTTGAAATATTCTCATCACCATTTAAATGCACTACATGTACTACAACTGGAACAGTAAATGTTGATCTTTGGTTTGGGTCGTATGTCGCTAAATAATTTCGATATTCTTGCTCAAATAGAACACCATCTATGCTATCTTGAGCCTTTTGTTGAGGTTTTAATTTATATATTTTTTCTTGCTGAGAATACTGACCACAATCTTGAGGATTTTCTGGTGCAGAATTAATTTGTGCTTCTGAAAAAAATGAAAAGACAAGCGCTAAAGTGAGTGTTAAGTATTGCTTTTGCATGTTTATGGTTTGATGAATTTTTCAGTAATAACAGTATCTTGATTTGTAAATGAAATAAAATAAATTCCTTTTGATAAAAAATCTGTACTTACATTCAATACGCCCTCAGAATTCACTTCAGGTTCAGCAAAATCTAAAACGATTTGTCCACCAATATCTACTATTTTGTATGAATCAACTGTTAAGTTTCCTATCAAAACACTAAGTTCTGAAGTAACAGGATTCGGATACATTTCTATTTGAGATTGTTTTGTGTTTTCATCTAAAGCTAAACTAGCCTCAGGAAAAATATTAATATTATCTATATAGATGTTATTTCCCTCATCCGATTCGAAAACAAATTTATATCTAAAATTAGATACTAAATAACTGCTAGTAATATTTGTAACACTTGCAGACTGCCAATCAGCGTCTGATGGCAAAAAGGGGCTGTTATCTGTTTGTGAGCTCAAATTATTGCCAAAAATTGACTTCCTTATTGACCATGATTCACCACAGTCCTTCGAAATATAAACTCTCAATTCTTCATTATCATTGTTTTCTTTTTTACGATATGCAAAATCAAAAGAAAGCATAATATCATCTGCTGGAGTTGCATTACTTAAATCAATAGTACCTGATTCAAAGCTGACCTCACCGCCTTCACTTCCTTTCGTATAATTGTCGTAAAAAACTGACTTATTGCTTGAGGAACCTGCATTGGGTGTAATATTCCAATCTGACAAACCATTTAAGCCAGTAGATAGAAAAGTAATATAATCTGGAAATTGAATACTTTCAAAACCTTGAACAATTGGTAGACTTGATCCAGTTGAAGGAAACACAGTTATGTAATTTGTAACCGTTTTTACAATATTATTCGCACCGTCACTCACATCAATCGATACTTCATATGAACCGGCTGTTGAGTATGTGACTGACACTGACGAATCTGAACTAACTGCTGGGCTGCCTCCGGTAAAAGACCATGACCGATTAGTGATTCCACCATGAGATAAATCAGAAAAATCAACTGTTGTTCCTTCACAAATCACTGTTTTTGTTGAACTGAAATCAGCGGCACACAATGTTGCAGGTAAACTTACTCCTGTATTTAACAAATTATTGGTTGTACTTAAGTTTCCTAGCCATGCGTAGGTATCAAAATTATATAACATGACATTATTCTGATCTTCTGAAAACATATTTTGACATGGACTGTATGACATAAAATTTTCATATTGATCAAAGGCATCAAACCCATAAAAATCGCCTTGTGGCACTACGTTACAAAAATTCTGCGAAATATTGCACGACCAATGTGCTTGATCAACCGGTGGTGTATCACAACAATAATCTCCTTGATTTGAGCAATCAGATGAATTGGTTCCACAGCCGCCTTGAAATGTATGAAATAAACCAAAACAGTGACCAACCTCATGTGTCAAAGTTCTATCAGCAGATACAGCTGTACCAATTGAACCCACCCTATCATGCCTTATAATTACACCGTAATTATTGGCATTTCCGTTGTAAGGAAATTGAGCGTACCCTAATATTGTTCCTGTTCCAGATGAGGCAATAGAATTAACTACCCAAATATTGAAATAATTACTTCTATTCCATGCATCCAAGCCACCTCCATTATATTTTTTTGATGTCTGATTATCTCCATTATAGGATCCTTCGGCAGAATTCCTTCTTTCAATGCCGTCTGTACAATTTCCTTGTGGATCAAGTTTAGCTAATTGAAAACATATTTTTGCATTGGCTGCAACTTGTGTGAAAGGTGCATCTACAGTATTTCTAGTGTCAACTGAATCTGCATTTAAACGATTAAAATCTTCATTTAACATCCTCATGGCATCAAAAACTTGAGCATTAGAAATATTTCCGATACCATTATCATGAATAATGTGGAAAACCACAGGAATAATTATTGAATCAGATCGATCGGAAGCTACACCCAATTGATGCATTCTTCCTAGGTGATCAGAAATACTTTGTTCTAATTCTGGGTTTTGTTGATATGCCTCCAATTGCATAGCGTCAGTTCCGCACCAATTGTTTTGTGACATAGCCACAAATGGTAACAGAATGAATAAAATGTAAGCAAATTTTTTCATTTTTCTGTAAGCTTGTTTTTCGTTTCTAAAAATAGATAATAAATAGGTAACAATTCAATATTAAAACATAATAAATAGGAATGCTAATCATAACAACCCTTTATATATAAGTACGAGAAATCGCCTCAAACTTACAACCTATGTCAAATCTCTTAGGCTGAAAACGACTCTCAAATGCATCTTCGGATTATCAATAATCGACATTAATTGACTAGCAACCAGATTAGGACTCGACAACTCGTCATTATTTTTTAATTCTATAAATTTTTGATGATTCAAAAAATCTTTAGGATTCGATTGGCGAATATTAGATTGCATTTTGGTATCAACCACTCCTGGGGCAATTGAAAATATATGCCAATTAAATCGTTTTCTTGCCAACAACTCCTCTGAAATCGTTTCTGAAAATAAATCCAAGCCAGCCTTTGATGCACAATAAGTTGCCCAAGCATCAATAGGTCGTTTTCCGGCCCCTGAACTGATATTAATAATTTGATAGTTTGGCTTTAGATTTTCTTGATATTGATTAATAAACCTATTGCTTAGTATTTGAGGGGTGACACTATTTAAATTATTTAATTCTACAATTTCTTCCGTTATCTGCTGACCAATAGGCTTAATAGGACCAACCATTCCGGCATTATTCACCAGTATGATATCATCTTTACTGTTTGCAGGAAAGCTAAACGATTTTATTTGCTTAATATCAGATAAGTCAATAGTAACATGCGAATAATTTGGATGTTTGATACTTTGACTTCGTGACAGCCCCACAACTTGATGCCTATTTTCTAATAATATTTCAGCTAATGCTTTCCCTATGCCCGAAGAGGCACCTGTAATGTATGCTATCATTTGTAAATCTGTGTAATTTTTATGATTGTTCTACGGTAAATCTGATGTAATTGTTCAAATTTTTTATAGAAACCAGGATTCATCCTAATTCAACGCTTGTTCCAGATCAGCAACTAAATCCTCAGCATCCTCAATTCCTACACTCAACCTAATCAAAGAATCCACTACACCAGATTCTTCACGTTCCACTTTTGGAATAGAAGCATGTGTCATGGTGGCAGGATGACCAATTAATGATTCTACACCTCCCAATGATTCTGCCAAAGCAAATAGTTTTACCTTTTTCACAACAGCATGAGCATCTGCCATATGGTTACCTACTAAATTGAAAGAAATCATCCCCCCAAAACCACGCATTTGATTTTTAGCAATACGGTGATTAGGATGATTTTCAAAACCTGGCCAATATACTTTATCAACTTTTGGATGTGATACCAAAAACTTCGCGATCACCTCGCCATTCTCACAATGCCGTTGCATTCTTAAATGTAGCGTCTTAATACCTCTTAAAACTAAAAACGAATCCATAGGCGCGGTCACTGCACCTGATGAATTTTGAATTCGATAAATCTCTTTTGCAATTTTATCGTCGTTGCAGACTAAAGCTCCCATCACTACATCAGAATGTCCTCCTAAATATTTAGTAACCGAATGCATCACAATATCTGCTCCTAAATCTAATGGGTTCTGCAAATAGGGTGTCGCAAAAGTATTGTCGACTCCTAACATTATATTGTGTTTCTTAGCAATAGCAGCTGTAGTTTCAATGTCAATGATATTCATCATTGGATTGGTTGGTGTTTCAACCCAAATCAATTTGGTACTTTCATTACAATATTCTTCAATTTTTGCGGCATTTTCCATTCCAATTAAATGAAACTTAATGCCATATTTTTCAAATATACTTTTGAATATTCGGTAAGTCCCCCCATATAAATCGTTTGTTGAAATTACTTCATCACCTTGATTTAGCATTTTCAAAACACAATCAATAGCAGCTAAGCCAGATCCAAAGCAAGCACCATACTTTCCATTTTCAAGCGCAGCCAAATTTTTTTCTAAGGCATGCCGTGTTGGATTTTGTGATCGAGAGTATTCATAGCCCTTATGATTTCCAATTCCATCTTGCACATAAGTACTCGTTTGATAAATTGGTGTCATAATTGCTCCAGTTGCTGAATCGGGCTGAACACCGGCATGTATAGCTTTCGTGCCAAACCTCATGTCTTTTTCTTTCATTTATTATTTTTTTAAGCCATTTCTTCTAATTCCTTCTGAACCTTTTTGGTTAAGCCACTTACCACCAAATTATAAGAATGGTCAATTAATTCATAAACTTTAACATCAGCTAACGATTCATTTAAAACTACTGTATTCCAATGTTTTTTGCTCATATGATAGCCAGGTTGCACCTCAACATATTCTGCTCTCAATTCTAAGGCATATTCTGGATCACATTTTAGATTCACACTTTTAAAATTATCAATATTCGTTAAGGCAAACATTTTGTTCATCACTTTGTATACCAGCGTTACCTCATCAAATGGAGTGGAAACGGTGACTCCTTTTTTATCTAGGCAATACTGATCCAGTTCTTCTATATTCATTTCCCTATATTTAAACTTAAATAATAGCTAAGATAATTAAATAATGATATTTGAGAGTCAATCGCTAAAACAGTTCAAAAAGTGCTTATATTTGCATTAAAATTTACATAAATGAGTTCATTATTAACAGTAGGAAGTGTAGCATTTGATGCCATTGAAACCCCTTTTGGGAAAACAGATAAAATTGTAGGTGGTGCTGCCACATATATTTCAATATCTGCCTCATATTTTGCCAAAGATCAAAAAATAGTATCAGTAGTTGGAGACGATTTTCCAAAAGAGACCCTGATTGATTTAAAAAATAGAGGAATTGATATTGAAGGTTTACAGGTAAAAGATGGAGAAAAAACATTCTTCTGGTCCGGTAAATATCACAATGATATGAACTCGAGAGATACTTTAATAACTGAATTAAACGTTTTAGAAAATTTTGATCCAATAATGCCAGATGCATATCAAGGGTCTGAATATCTAATGTTAGGCAACTTAGCACCCTCTGTTCAACGTCAAGTAATTGAAAGATTGGAAGAGCGTCCAAAGTTAATTGCTATGGACACCATGAATTTTTGGATGGACATCATGATGGATGAGGTAAAAAAGACAATCAAGCTAATTGATGTTTTAATTATCAACGACGAGGAAGCCAGACAATTGTCAGGTGAATATTCTTTGAGACGAGCTGCCAAAATTATCATGAAAATGGGGCCTTCATTTTTAATTATTAAAAAAGGAGAGCATGGCGCGTTACTATTTAATAATGAGAAAGTGTTTTTTGCACCAGCATTACCTTTAGAAGAAGTGTTTGATCCTACTGGAGCTGGTGATACTTTCGCTGGAGGATTTATGGGGTACATTGCCAAGACTGATGATACTTCTTTCGAAAACATGAAACGAGCAATCATTGCAGGTTCTGCTATGGCTTCTTTCTGTGTTGAGTTATTCGGAACGGAAAGAATCGAAAGTTTGACGCAAACTGAAATTTATGATAGAATGTTAGAATTCGTAGATTTAGTAGATTTTAAAATCGATAAATAAAACAATCCAGTCACCTCAAATATAATAGGTGATTTTTCCTATCAATGGTTTAAACACTATTGAATAAACTTTAAAAGCATGAAAACAGAAATTATTGAAAAAATAGAAAACTTAGCAAATCATGAAGATTTATTAAGTGTTGGTGATGAAATGAAGTCATTAACGGACGAATTCTATAAAATCGTAAATGAAGAAGAGCGCCTTTTTGAAGTTGAAAAATTGGAACGAATTGAAGCAGGAGAAAAAACTGAAGAGATCCTAAAACCTGTTGATGAGCTTTTAGAAAAATTTAATGCAGCTGTTCAAAATTATAAAGAAAAACGCAAGGCAATAATTGAGGCAAAAAAAGCCGAAGAAGCAACAAATTTAAGCACTAAAAAAAGTCTAATTTCTGAATTAAAAGAATTAGTCGCAAATGAAGAGCATATTGGCAAAGCCATTAAAGCTATTCAAGATATACAATCACGCTGGCGTGAAGTAGGACCAATTCCTAGAGATAAAAGGCAAGACATCCAAAAAGATTATTCAAATTTAATGGATGAATTTCAGTATAATATTAATATCTATAAGGAGATAAAAGGACACGATTTAACTAAAAATGCGGCTTTGAAAGAAACAGTAATTGGAAAATTGAAAGCCTTAGAGAGTGAAAAAAGCATGAAAGTGTTAGAACAGAAACTGCACCAATTGCAAGATGAATGGAATGATATTGGTGGAACAACAACAGAGGCTTGGGAGACATTAAAAGAAAATTATTGGAATACGGTAAATGGACTGTACGGAAAAATAAGAGACTTTTATGATGGTCGACGCGCTGAGCAAAAAGAAAACATCCTTAAAAAATTAGCATTAATAGATAAAATTGACGAAGTACTTGCTATCGAACAAGTAGATAATAAAACTTGGAAAACTGCTACAGATCAAATTTTAAGCATTCAAGCTGAATGGAAAACGATTGGTTTCGGACCTAAAAAAGAAAATCAAATTGTTTGGAAAGGTTTTCGAGCTAAATGTGATCAGTTTTTTAATGCAAAAAATGAATTTTTTAAAGACATTAACGCTGATTTTGATAAAGTAAAGGCAAAAAAAGAGGCCTTGATTGAAAAATTAGATGGTATCAAAGATTCTGAAAATTGGAACGACACTACTAAATTAATAGTTGATTTACAAAGACAATGGAAACAATTGGGATCAGCTGGTCAGCGCAATGAAAATAAGCTGTGGAAAAAATTCAGAGAGCCAATTGATGCCTTTTTTGCAAAGAAGGATGGACATTTTGAAGCCTTAGACCAAGCTAATGCAGGGAATCTATCATTGAAAGAAGATTTGATAAAAAAAATTGAAGCCTATAAGGTACCTAAAGACGCAAAAGTTGGTATTGCCCAACTTCAAGAGTTTTCAAAATCATTTAGCACTATAGGTAATGTTCCTTTTAAAGAAAAAGATAGAATTTACAAAGCTTATAAAGCGGCATTAGACAACAAGTATAATGACCTAGATATGGAGCAATCCGAAAAAGAAGCAATTCTTTATTCAGCTAAAATCGAATCAATCTACAATAGCCCGAATATGGAAAGAGAGCTTGACAAAGAGGCCTTCTTTATTAGAAATAAAATTGATAATCTAATTAAAGAAAAGACTCAAGTAGAGACAAACTTGAGTTTCTTTGCGAATTCAGACCCAAATAGCCCTATGCTTAAATCCGTTAAAACTCAAATAGAAGGTATCGGTAAATCTGTAGATTCTTACAAAGCCAAATTAAAAGCACTTTACAATTTCGATCAAGAAAGCGAATGAATAAAGTCATCAACTTATTTAGTTTGTTATTGTTCAGCATTTTTGCTTTTTTAGCTATTGGATCAATATACGACTTAGGTTTTTCTGTTTATGAAGTAAACGACATTCCATATATTAAACCTATTGCCTATGGTTTATCGTTTTTAATCCTGTTACTAGGGTTAATTAGAGTAAAAAGGCGATTTGAAGGCAGAAAAGATATTAAGAAGTATAGAGGTTTTACCTTTAGTGCTCCAATATCGAAAGTAGCGATTAACAATTCAACCGTTTTTTTAGGGATTGAAATCGTTTTTGGAGTTGGATTAATAATTATTCTAGTTAAAATTATTGGATTAGATGTTCAAAATCTCATATTACCGCTTCTGATTATTGTCACTGGTCTAGTGGTTGAAAATATAATATACTTAGTTTATTTTCGATTGAACCACTCGATTTTCAAAATTGGAATAGGTCCTCAATTTATTGCCTATTTCGACCGTGAAATGCATTTATACTATTACAAAGGAATGCAGCGCATTGAAATATATCAGAACATGATTAACTTTAAATTCAAAAAAGACTTAAATCTTTTTTTGAATTTAGACATTATACCCCATAACCAACAACAAGCATTTTTCGAGTCGTTGGAAAAAGTATTATTGGATAAAAACGTGTTTTTTGATGATAGCTATCATCAATATACCGCTAACTTAGTCAACTAATTTACGATTGTGCAACCACTATCTGTTGTCATTATTACTTTTAATGAAGCCCGAAACATTGAACGTGCTATTAAATCAGTAATTAATATCAGTGATGATATCATTATAGTGGATAGTTATTCAACAGACGAAACTAAAAGCATTTGTCAAAAATTTAATGTCACATTTATTCAAAGAAAGTGGGAAGGCTACAGTCAGCAGAAAAACTTTGCCAATTCTTTAGCAAAACATAGTTATATATTATCTTTAGATGCTGATGAATCCCTTGATAATAAATTAGAGAATGAAATTCAAAACTTAAAAAAAAATGGATTTAAAGGGGTTTATGTTTTAAATAGACTTGTAAATTATTGTGGACAATGGATTAAACACTCAACTTGGTATCCTGATAAAAAAATACGCATTTTTCCGAAAGATACTAGTCAATGGTCAGGCCAACTTGTTCACGAAGAATTGGAAATTGATCAATCACTGGAAGTAATTGAACTGTCTGGGCATTTGCATCATTTCACGTACTATAACTATATTGAACACCGAGAAAGGGCCGATAAATACTCCAATTTAACCGCAATAAAAATGCATCAAGCTGGGAAAAAAGCATCAATTTTTAAGCCTTATTTAAGTGCCTTTGTTAGATTTATAAGCATGTTTGTTATTCACCTTGGGTTTTTGGATGGATTTAAAGGGTTTAAAATTGCTCAAATTTCTGCCTACTCAAATATATACAAATACAAAAGACTAAGACAATTAAATAGTGAAAATAAAGGAGGCGAAAAAAATAGTAATTAGTAGAACTGATAGTATTGGTGACGTAGCTTTAACATTACCTTTAGTTGGTATTCTGAAAGAGAAATTTACTGATGTGAAACTCATTTTTTTGGGTAATACTTATACTGAGCCCATTATTAATTGTATTCATAATATTGATGAAGTATGGTCATGGGCTGAGCTCAAAAAAATGGAAGACCGACAACAAGTCAATTGGTTGAAAAGTCAAAATGTAGATGTCTTTATACACGTATTTCCTCGAAGAGAAATTGCCCGCTTGGCTCAAAAGGCTCAAATTAAACACCGTATAGGTACTTCGCATAGGTTATTTCATATGCTTACCTGTAATCATAGGGTTAATTTTTCTAGAAAAAAATCTAATCTACACGAAGCTCAATTAAATACTAAACTACTAAAGCCGTTAGCGATAACTCACAATTTTAGCCTTAGAGAACTTCATCAATATCTTCAATTTAATCAAATTGAAAAACTAGAAGATCAGTTTGATCAGATGATTGATCAAAGCAAAAAACAAATCATTCTGCACCCTAAATCTAAAGGAAGTGCGCTTGAATGGGGTGTTAATCAATTTATAAAGTTGGCAGAGTCTCTTTCTCAAGATCAGTTTCAAATCTTTTTTACCGGCACTGAAGATGAATCTAAATATTTTAGAAATCAACTCCCCAGACAAGATAATATTATTGATTTATCGGGTAAAATGAGTTTGCAACAGCTGATAGCCTTTATTAATGCCTGCGAGATATTAGTAGCGGCAAGCACCGGACCATTGCATATTGCAGGATTATGTAACATTAATTGTGTTGGTTTGTTTACCACCAGAAGACCTCTTCATTCGGGAAGATGGCGACCTTTGGGTTCAAAAGTTAATGTGATTGAAGAAAAGCATGAATCTGAACGAAATCAAAACTTAGATATAACCGTAAAGTCAGTAAAAGAAAAGATAGAAGAAATTAGTGGACATTGAAAGAGTCCAATATAATATTGAACTCTTCCGCTTGAAATGAAAAAAACTACTTACTCGATTACAATGTAAGGAAAAAATCCCATAAAAGAAAATTCACTCCGAATAAGTTTAGTATTGGTCTTGAAATAAGTTTGGCATTGATTTTGTTTTTATCCACCATAGATAACTTAAAATTTACAACCATGAAAAAATTAACATTCATATTTTCACTCGTTTTTGCAACCTTTGTTGCACAAGCAAGTCCATCAAAATTACCTAGCTTCAATAAAGTAACAAATAAGGCTTTTCAACCTGGTGAAAAATTAACCTACCGACTATCATACGGTGTAATTGATGCAGGAGAAGCAGTTTTAACTGTTGATGAATCAAAAAAGTCTATCCAAGGGAGAAAACTATGGAGAGTAAGAGGTGTTGGAAAAACAATTTCAGCTTTCGAATGGTTTTATAAAGTACATGATGTTTATGAATCACATATGGATGCCGAAGGTATGTTTCCGTGGTTATTTATTAGACGTGTGAATGAAGGTGGTTATAAAATCAATCAAGATTATACTTTCTACCAACATAAAAAAGTAGTAGACAATGGTGAGGGTAAAAAATATAAAGTACCAACAATGGTACAGGATATGATATCTGCCTTTTACTATGCTAGAACTATTAACTACGATAATGCTCAAATAGGAGATGTTTTTACAGTGAATATATTCTTGGATAACGAATTATACCCAACAAAAATTAAATATACAGGTAAGCAAAATGTTAAAATTAAGGGTAGTAAATACAGATGTATGAAATTTGTACCAGTTGTGCAAGAAGGACGTGTATTTAATAGCTCTGAAGACCTGACAGTTTGGATTACAGATGATGCTAATAGAATTCCAATTTTAGCCAAAGCAAAAATTAAAGTTGGATCTTTAAAAATGCATTTAGTAAAATGGGAAAACTTAAAAAATTCAATGGCCAAAGTAAGTTAGAATATAGTTTAAATAAATAGTAGATTAAAAGCCATCAGTCTGAGACTGGTGGCTTTCTTAAATCTGGGGGTAAAATGCATCTTTAATATGGTGAATCCTTTTTTCTTTGCTGTTAAGAATAATTGAGATGATATCGAATCTTGCTTCTAAATCAATTTCGTTTTCTTGAATAAATGCATTTGCACATGTGACTAAATGCTTTTGTTTCGTTTTTGAAACAGTATCTTCTGGTCCTGCTAAATAATCACTTTGTCTTGTTTTGACTTCAACCACCACTAAAACATTGTCTACTTTTGCTACAATATCTATCTCAGTTCTTTTATAACGATAGTTCTTCGCAAGTATGGCATATCCTTTTTCTTCCAAATATGCACTTGCTAAAACTTCCCCCTTTTCTCCAATTTCATTATGATTCGCCATACAGGTAAAAAATAGTTCGTAATTTTAAACAGAATTTGCGTTATTCAATAAACGAATTTATGAAAAATTGGCTTCTTATTATTACTTTACTCCTTGCAATCCCTGTAATTAGTCAGCAAGACTACTCCTATAAGAAAAAGCAGAGCACTCAAAAAGGGGCCATATACTTTTTTTGGGGTTATAATAGATCCATTTATAGCAAAAGTGATATCAAGTTTACTGGCCCAGGTTATGACTTTTTAGTTGACAATGCTACAGCACATGACAATCCATCTAGAGATATTAAAACTTATATTAACCCTGCCACTATTTCTGTACCTCAATTTAATATTCGCTTAGGCTACTACTATAAAGAAAAATATGATATCTCTTTTGGTTATGATCATATGAAGTATGTGATGACCGATAATCAAACTGCTCAACTGACAGGTTCAATTGACCCGTCTGA
Source organism: Crocinitomicaceae bacterium (assembly GCA_045107045.1). Classification (GTDB taxonomy): domain Bacteria; phylum Bacteroidota; class Bacteroidia; order Flavobacteriales_D; family Crocinitomicaceae; genus Putridiphycobacter. The sequence goes on along the minus strand of JBGCFR010000001.1, from coordinate 391 downwards.
AAACGCATATCTTGGTGGAGAATATCAAAATAGTCCAAAAAAATTAACTCCAAATGCTATTCACTACGAAAATTCAAACGGCCTAAATTATATATCCGCTCAAATTCAACATACGAATTATTTTCACCGATCGAAAAATAGAAAACATTTTTTACAATACAGATTCGGACTTGGACTTGGTGGAGTTGTTACACAAACAGACTTTAATTGGAATAATGTATCCTATAATACTGATCTTAAAATATCAGGCTTTGGAGGATCAGTTCATACTGGACTGAGAGCCGATTTTTTTAATCGATTCTTTGTGCAATCGAATTGGTCTATGGGTTATATCAACCTACCCAATTTGCAAACTATCAAAAATACCAACCACCGTGCAAAACAACAATTT